>NZ_WBYQ01000009.1:0-77093 GCF_013282925.1 Marinobacterium sp. xm-g-48 | reverse complement strand
TGTAGACACTAAAAGTCCTTTGCGGACGAACGAGAGGTGTGTAAGTATCTGTATTTATTAGTGACAGTGAAGTAAATGAGTCCTGAGGCAGGCACTGAGTCAGCCTCGAGGCACCATTCTTTAAGGCTTGCAGATGTTGCAGGCCTTTTTTGTTTCTGAGCGATAACAGTACTCTTGTTGGCCAAGCTACTAATCACTAAACAACTCAAGAACGTCAGCCATTGATTGAGCAATCTCTTCTGACGTTGCAGGTTCTTTCCCCAGCAAGGTAATGGCCGCCCTGTTTAGTTTTCGAATTTGATCAACTGTCTCTTCAGATTGATCACCATCCATGACTCTTTGTTTGAGTTTGCTTGTCGGGATATCACTGGCTGTGATGGTGGTGATATCAGTTGAGTTTAATCCGCCCAATAACCTATGAAGCTGGCCACGATTTTTTAGCCCTAACTCCTTAACAAGCTGATCGACAGCCTCCTGCTTGGCGGCACCTGTTTTGTGTGCTTTATTTTTCTTGGCTTTCTCTTGGTGGTGTTCAGGCTTTTCTTTCCCTTTTTCTGCAGTCGCCGGCGAGGATGTTGACAATAATGAGATAGAGAGAAGCGAGGCTAAAACTGTGCGAATGATCATAACAATCTCCAATTTGCTAATAATTTAAGCGTAGTCGCAAATTCCTATAAAACAATGAGTCACCCATTTACAGATTAGAAAGGCCGCATCACGGCATTACCGCTGCTAGCAAAACCAAGATGTGCTAGCCTCTCCTAGTCAAATGTTTAAATTAAGAGTTGTTATGACACGTTTTATTGCTCTGTTTTCTGTGCTGTTGCTAGCTGGCTGCGCAACCTCGCCTCCGCGCAATGTTGAGAACGCCTGTTACATTTTTAATGAGAAGCCTGACTGGTACAAAGCGTCGATGGCGGCGGAAGAGAAGTGGGGGCTTCCGATGCAGGTTCAGTTGGCGATTATGCGCCAGGAGTCGAGCTTTAAGCACGATGCAGCACCGCCACGCGATACCTTTTTAGGGGTGCCAATGTGGTGGCGGATCTCTTCAGCTTACGGGTATGCACAAGCAAAGGACTCCACTTGGGATTGGTACAAAAGTAAAACGGGCCGATTCTGGGCAAGCCGAGAGAACTATGCCGACGCTGTCGACTTTATGGGTTGGTACGCCGGCATCTCACAACGCACTTTGGGTATCTCTAAATGGGACGCCTACAACCAATACCTTGCATATCACGAAGGCCACGGCGGCTGGAAGAAACAGACCTTCAATAAAAAAGCCTGGTTAATTGGTGTTGCTAAAAAGGTCGATGCCAATGCGCGAATGTATGGCAGTCAGCTGCAAGGTTGTCGCGACCGTCTTAAATCATCTTGGTGGCCGTTCTAGGCCACCGTTACTCAAACCTGATTAAAGGTTTCGATCTGAAGGTTTATCGTTCACGTACGCCACTTCATGAATGAGAAAACCTTAACCACTGCCTCCCCCGTCCCCAAAAGCAGAGCATCACGCCTATTAAGCATGGGCGGATTAGCTACAAAACTTGCAGGAAACGTCTTAACAGAAGGCTCTAAACGCTGGATAAAAGGTGAAGCACCCTCTTTAAACGAGCTGGTTTTAACACCTAAGAACATGAGTGATGTAGCCGATAAGCTAGCCCGTATGCGTGGCGCAGCAATGAAATTAGGTCAGCTACTCTCAATGGATGCAGGTACCCTACTACCCCCTGAATTGGCCGCTGTCCTAGCTAGGTTACAGTCACAAGGCGTCATCATGCCTAAAACTCAGCTCATACATACGCTTGAGTCGAGCTGGGGCAGTGATTGGATGGATCGGTTTAACTACTTTTCGTTCGACCCCATTGCCGCCGCTTCTATTGGGCAGGTCCACAAAGCACGGACACTGGATAACAATGAGTTAGCAATTAAAATCCAATACCCTGGTGTGGCACAGAGCATCGACAGCGACATCGATAACGTCATTTCACTGCTCAGGCTAAGCGGTTTACTGCCCAGAGGGCTGGATATAGATGAATTGGTTGATGAAGCAAGGCACCAGCTTCACTTAGAGGCTGATTACTTCGCAGAATCACGGCATTTGACAGATTTCGCCGGCAAGATCAGCAACTTTAGCATCAATTGCGATCTAATAATGCCAACTTACTTCGCCGAGCTTTCTGAAACTAACATCATGACGATGAGCTTTATAGAGGGCGTGGGCATTGAAGAGTGGCTAAAAGATCACCCAGAGGATGCCAGCCGTATTATGGGGTTGATGCTGGAGCTATTCTTTACCGAACTCCTGCAGATGAACTTAATGCAGACAGACCCCAACCCCGCAAATTTTCATGTTTGCCCAGACACTGGCAAACTGATTCTTTTCGATTTTGGCGCGGTAAGGCAGTTCGATCCTCAGTTTGTAGATCGCTACAAACAGGCCATAGATCAGGCCATTGAGCAAAACCGTGCAGGCCTTGAAGCGGCTTTAGAAGTGCTTAGTTTTTTCAAAAATGGTACCGATGTGGCAAACAAAGCGGCGGTTATCGATATCTTTACCATTGCTTCTGAACCCCTCAGGTCAACAACGCCTTATGATTTTGGTCAGAGTGATATTGCTAAGCGCATCCATGAGATTGGTATGAGTGTTAGTAAAGACCCAGATGCGTGGCATACCCCACCAGCCGATGTACTGTTTTTACACCGTAAAATGGCGGGGCTTTATCTAATGGCCGCAAAGCACAACGCTGTTGTTGATACACGAACCATCTACCAACAAATTAGTGGTTAATAAGGTTTTTATTTGAAGGCATTAACAGACTGAACTATGCTGAAACTAATCTCAGATTAGGTATGCAACATGGTAAGTGACAAAGTCATAACACCGATCGACTACTCAAAATTGGGCTGTAAGCAGTGCCTAAATGGTGAGGTGTTGGGCTTTGATTTCACTATGGCCTTCCAACCCATTGTTGATCTTCGCCATCAGACTATTTTTGCCCAAGAGGCACTGGCAAGGGGGCTTAACGGCGAAGGTGCAGTATCAGTCTTTGAACAGGTTAATAAACAAAACCTCTATCGTTTTGACCAAACTTGTCGAGTTAAAGCCATTGAGATTGCGTCGCGTTTTGACGATGAGTCGCTGATCAGTATCAACTTCATGCCAAGGGCTATCTATAAGCCTGAGCTGTGTATTCGCACCACGCTTGAAGCGGCAAAAGTCTATTCGATTGATCCCAAAAGGTTGATTTTTGAGTTCAGCGAAACTGAGCGTGTCGACGATATTGCTCACCTGAAACGAACGATTGAGTTTTATAAGGAGCAGGACTTTAAGACAGCTATGGACGATTTTGGTTCTGGGTACTCAGGTTTAAATATGCTGACGGAATTTAAGCCTGATCTGATCAAGCTCGATATCCAGCTAATCCATGAAATTGACCACTCAAAGACACGCTTTGCCATTATTAAGTCGGTGAAAACGATGTGTGATGATCTCGGTATTCAGATCATTGCGGAAGGTGTGGAAACCGTTGAAGAGAAACAGACACTAGAGGGTTTGGGAATTCACTACCAACAAGGATTCCTATTCGCAAAGCCTGCTTTTGAAACACTGCTTAAAACTGAAGAATTAAACCACCTCTGACACTAATCCAAGCGTTATTGATTCTCTAACTCTTGGATCTTTTTATAGGTAGCCTCAGCTTTGCTGGTTAGCTGTGAGTAGCCGGCAATATCCCCATTGCGCTGCAACTGCATCGCCTGCTCTGTTAGCTCTGCATACTCTTTTTTTAACTTCTTTAATGGATCTTTCTTAAATAAACCAAACATCTCTAATCTCCCAAGTTTGTCTTCTCTACGCAACAGACATTCAATAGGTTTGGTATTAATATCCTCAGTCACACCATCAATAGATGATTTATTCGATGCTAAACGATAACACTACGATTAAAGCTGTCCCCACCAATATCATTACAGGGTTTCTAGGAGCCGGTAAAACCTCTGCCATTGTTCACTTACTGCAGAACAAACCAAAAAATGAACGCTGGGCCATCTTGGTTAATGAGTTTGGCGAGATCGGTATCGATGGTAGCTTGATGCAAGGCCAATACTCAGAAGAACAGGGAGTATTCATAAGGGAAGTACCGGGCGGTTGTATGTGCTGTGCAGCAGGGTTGCCGATGCAGATCGCCTTGAACAAGTTACTGGCAAAAGCGAAGCCCGATCGCCTTCTGATTGAGCCCACTGGCTTGGGCCACCCTAAAGAGGTGCTAGAAGTTCTCTCCAATGAACACTATCAGGATGTTCTTTCGATTCAAAAAATCATCACACTGGTTGATGCGCGTAAGCTTAAAGATGAACGCTATACATCGCATGAGACCTTTAATCAGCAAATTGCGATTGCCGATGTCGTTATTGGTAATAAACAAGATCTTTACGATGAGGGAGATAAAGAGCGTCTATCACAGTATATAGACGAGCATTTTTCCCCAAGCAAACCACTCGCGTTTACCGAACAGGGTCAGCTCGACCCTAGCCTGCTGTCTGGCAGCACCCATGCTAAGGCTGCTCATGCACACCATCACCATTCGCACCAATCAGTTCTGGCAAGCGAACAGCCTCTCCCTGAAATTGGTTTTCTTAAAGCAGAAAACCTAGGCGATGGATTCTTAAGTGCTGGGTGGCGATTTGATCAGCGATACCAGTTTGATCGATCCAAACTCTATCTCTTCTTATCGGGCTTAGAGGTTGAGCGGATGAAAGCGGTGTTTATCACCAATGAGGGGCTATTTGGCTACAACTTGGCGGATGGATCCCTAAAAGAGTTACCAATCGATGTGTGTGACGAGAGTCGCATTGAGATGATTGCAGCGCGTCTTGATGATGACTGGGAATCACAGATTTTAGGCTGCGCAGTCGATAGTGAATGACCTGATTTGCTTTGTTGGGCGTAGATGTCTGAAAGGAGATTTTTATGAGCAACAATGCACCACTTCCCTGCCGCGGCTGTTTACCTAACTGCCCAAACCGTAAAACCTGTAATGGAAAACCTTGGGCCATGCAAAAACCAAACACGACCAAACCTCATTAAAACTTATGGTTAAACCATTAGCGACGCTTCTAATAGCGGCTTTTTTAGCTGGTTGTAGTACTCAAGATTGGCGAACCGCCAAACGCGATAGTGCTGAAATCGCACCGCTACCCAGTGAGCACCCTGAGGCGGTTATCCAGGTCTACGGAGCAGATCTTTTCGGTGTGCGTGGCTACTTTGCTGTGCATACATGGATCTCCACCAAGCAGAAAAATGCACAACACTACACCGTTTACGACGTTGTCGGTTGGCGCACCGGACGCGGATTGCCTGCCCTACAAATCAAACAGGATATCCCTGATCGCTACTGGTATAACTCTAAACCAGAGCTCATTTTGGACATTCGCGGCGCTGAAGCAGAACGCTTGATTCCTAAAATTGACGAAGCAGCCAAACGCTACCCTTGGGCTAACGAATACACTCTCTTTCCCGGCCCAAACAGTAATACCTTTCCTGCCTGGATTGGTCAGCAAGTCCCTGAGCTTGGTTTGAAGATGCCTTTTAAAGCATTCGGTTCAGGGTATGCAGATTAAATCAGCGTTTAGCTAAACACTCCGTGAACTCATCGACCAAGCCCTGCATGAAGTTGACGTATGCTCCTTGCGCGAGAGCAACATCGGAGGCCAACGGGTCCAGTTCACCGACATGAACTTCAAATCCTCGTGTAATCGAGTCGATCAAAGCAGGTCGATACTGTGGCTCTTTAAAGACACATGAAACGCCACTATGCTCCAACGTCTCACGAAGTTCGGCTAAATGTTTGGCACCTGGCTTAAGTTCGGGGCTGACTGTGAAGTAGCCAACCTGGTTAAGATCAAAGTGATTCACAAAGCCATCGTAGGCGTCATGGAAAACCAGAAAGCCCTTTTGGTGAACGGGCTCTAGTTGCTCTTTTGCTTGGCTTTCGAACTGTTTCAGTGACGCAAAGAAAGCGGTCTCGTTCTCTTTAATTTGTGAGGCTTTAGCAGGAAAGTGGTGCTGAAGTTCAACCGATAGATCTTCCGCAAAGTGCTCAACGACCTCGATATCTAGCCAAGGGTGCAAGCCGGCATGATCATGGCCTTCATGCTCGTCATCGGCATCGTGAGCGTCGTGATGCTCCTCTTCATGGTCATGCTCTTCGTGGTCGTCATGATGATTTTCTTCATGTTCATGATCTTTGTGATCATCTTCACCATGCTCTGCATGCTCATCAAGCATCGCCATTTGCTCTACATTAGAGGCATCAATCACTTTCTCAAGATAGGGCTCTATTTCAGGGCCTACCCAGATTAGTAGGTCGGTATTGTTAAGACGTTTACGGTCCGAAGGGCGCAACGCAAAATCATGGGGGGAGGCACCGTCTGGAAGTAATGTATCGACCTTAGCAACATTCGTTAGGAGCTCGTTAGCAATTAAAGTGATTGGCTTAATACTGGCCATCACGGTATCGGCCTGAGCTTGAGTGGATGCTAGAAGAAACGACGCTGCAATAGTGGCGGTAAATTTGTGTGTCATTGGGTACAATGCCTATAAACCAGAAAGTGTATTGTTATAATATAACAATAATTGAGATAAAGCATGCTTGAAATCAACGACGCATTCAATTCAGACCACAACCACGATCACTGCGTCAGTGGTGCGTTAGATAACGCCAAGGCGATCTGCCTAGAGAGTGGCCAGCGTCTGACTCCCATTCGCGAGTTAGTGTTACGACTCGTCTGGAGCTCCCATAAGCCACTGGGCGCCTATGAGTTGTTGCCAGCACTGGCTGACGCGGGCTTTAACTCAGCGCCACCGACGGTCTATCGGGCATTGGATTTTTTGCATCAGTTGGGGCTCATTCACAAAATCGGTTCACTCAACGCTTTTGTTGGGTGCTCAAATCCAGAACACCCACATCCATCGGCATTTATGATCTGCAGAGAGTGCAAAACCGCAGCCGAAATTGAGACCAGTGAACTCCAAGAGAGCTTTAACCGAGTCGCTAATACGCACGGCTTTCAGCTTGAGGAAGAGAATATCGAGCTGTTAGGTCTTTGCAGCGATTGTCGTGGGAGTGAATCATGAGTAATCCAGATCTGGCTAGATTAGACGGGGTCAGTTTGCGCTTTGGTAATAAATCGGTACTCAACAATGTAAACCTGCCACTGCATAACGACTGCATCACCACACTGATCGGACCCAACGGCGCAGGTAAGTCGTCGCTGGTAAAGGTGTTACTTGGACTGGTGAAACCGACCGAAGGCACTGTTTGGACGAAACCGGGCCTGCGCATCGGGTATATGCCGCAAAAAATTCAGATCGATCGGACACTACCATTAACGGTTAAACGCTTTTTGCAGATTCCACATGGCTACAACCAAAACGACATCGAGGCTGCCTTGGCTTCGGTGGGTGCTGAACACCTGGTCGATTACTCGATTCATGATCTTTCCGGTGGTGAAATGCAGAGAACCCTTCTTGCTAGGGCTCTGTTAAGACACCCCGATCTACTCGTGCTAGATGAGCCGGTTCAAGGTGTCGATATTAATGGTCAAACCGAACTCTATCGGCTGATCACGGATATCCGTAAAGAACGAAAGTGCGGTGTGTTAATGATTTCACACGATCTGCATCTGGTTATGTCATCGACCGATCACGTCGTCTGTCTGAACAAACATGTCTGCTGCTCGGGACATCCAGAAGCCGTCAGCGCAGACCCTGCCTATATAGAGTTGTTTGGCGCTTCTCACGCGTCAACGCTGGCGCTCTATAATCACCATCACAACCATAGCCACGATATGCATGGTAACGTCGTTGAAGGTGACTGCTGTGGGGGTGATCATGCTTGATTTCATCATCTATGCGTTGATTGCCGGCATAGCAGTCGCCATTGTTGCCGGCCCTTTAGGTGCATTTGTTGTGTGGCGCCGTATGGCCTACTTCGGTGACACCTTGGCTCACTCAGCTCTACTCGGCATCGCACTGGGCATTCTGTTTGATATCAACCTGAGCCTAGCCGTCGTGCTCTGCTGTGTAGCGCTGGCGCTTGGTTTAGTCGCAATGCAGCGCCAACACTGGATAGCCACCGATACGCTGTTGGGGATTATGGCGCACAGTGCGCTATCACTGGGTCTGGTCGCGATATCACTGTTGGATAACGTACGCATCGACCTTCAGGCCTACCTGTTTGGAGATCTATTAGCGATCACTCCCGAAGACCTTAAGTGGATTCTGTTGGGAGGCATAGCTGTCTTAGCCGCGATCTACTGGCTTTGGAAACCACTGCTAGCCATCACTATTAACGAGGAGCTGGCCCAAGTAGAGGGGATACAGGTTGCTCGCTATAGACTCGCCCTAATGTTGTTAATCGCCATGGTGATTGCTGGTGCGATGAAACTGGTTGGTGTGCTGCTCATTACCTCTCTATTGATCATGCCGGCTGCAGCGGCGCGGCGAATGTCTGCCACGCCAGAACAGATGGCGATTTTTGCCAGTATGCTTGGGTCTATCGCGGTTGTTGGAGGTATTGCGCTCTCTTGGTTCGCGGACACTCCAGCGGGCCCGAGTGTCGTTGTCTGCGCACTGGTGATCTTCTTATTGATCTTCTTCGCACCCCGGGCAAGGGCATGATTCAACTGAATGATTGGAGCATGCATCAGCGTGTTTGGGCGCTGGCCTGGCCGATGCTGCTATCCAACATCACTGTTCCCCTTTTGGGTCTTGTCGATAGCGCCGTTGTCGGCCATTTGGATGATCCGAAGCATTTAGGGGCGGTGGCAATTGGAGCCACACTGTTTACCACCATCTACTGGGCGTTTGGATTCTTACGAATGGGAACCACTGGGCTGATTGCACAGGCTGTGGGACGCCAAGATGGCAATGCAAATAGGACCTTTTTAGCGCAAGCAACCCTGATCGCACTGGGTCTCGGCAGCCTTATGTGGCTCGCACAAATCCCCATACTCACTTTGGGTTTAGAGTGGATGGGTGCCGATTCCGATGTCCACGAAACCGCTCGAAGCTATGCCGATATTCGTATCTACGGTGCTCCAGCGGCGCTGTTCAACTACGTCTTAGTGGGCTGGTTTGTCGGTAATCAAGATACACGCTCACCCCTGATCATTATGACCTTCGTCAACCTGACGAATCTGGTGTTAGATCTGCTGTTTGTGCTCGGTTTCGGCTGGGGCGCAGAGGGTGTCGCCAGTGCAACACTGATAGCTGAATACACCGGTGTGGTTCTTGGGTTACTGCTGATGAAGCGCCATCTAAACCTGATTGATGGTGCAATTTTGCCAAACTCACTTCGTCAACTGTCAGCCTATCGCGCGATTTTTACCGTGAATAAGTACCTATTTGTTCGGACCGCGTCACTGCTCTTTATGTTTGCTTTCTTCACCTCACAAGGTGCGCGACTTGGAACGGATATACTGTCGGCTAATGCTCTCCTGTTGAACTTCTTGATGCTGATCTCGCACGCTCTCGATGGATTCGCCCACGCTGCTGAGGCGATCTGTGGTCGCTATGCGGGTGCCAAGGATCGATACAACTTCTACCGCGCCATGAAGAGTTCAGCTCTCTGGTCCTTGTTGTTTGCGCTGGGGCTTACACTCACGTTTATGTTGGGTGGGCACTCTATTCTGAGCCTGATGACCGACATTGAATCGGTATTGGATGTCGCACAGGACTATTTGATCTTTATCTGGGTGCTTCCATTGATCGCTGTATGGAGCTATTTCCAGGATGGTGTTCTTGTCGGCACGACTCAATCTAAAGCGATGCTGCAGATCATGGTCGTCACTGTGTTTGGCACGTTTTTACCCCTCTGGTGGCTAACACAAGATCTAGGTAATACCGGCCTATGGTTATCATTCACCGCGGCATTTTTGGTCAGAGCATTGATGGGGCTCTGGATTTTCCACCGCTATAACCAGCGTGGGGTTTGGTTTAGGGCTTCATCCAATCCTGAGTAAAATTTGGCAGTGGTGTCAGGCTGAAGGCCAGACACCGTGACAACAAAACCCTCTGCAAAGTCCCCGTGTCTGGCCTTCAGCCTGACACGACTATTTCTGCGTCACGGTTTGCCTTTGGCAATTCGTTCCTACAGGCGGGCGCCTTTTAAAAAGTTGTATCAAACTGAAATAGTGATACCCTATCCGTACTGACGTTTGTCATGACAAATATCGAGGTTTCTATGGAAAGTCGAATTCAGTTCCGCGTTGATGAAGAGACAAAACAACTTGCGCAGAAAATGGCTGCAAGCCAAGGTCGAACTTTGAGTGATGCATGCCGAGAACTTACCGAACAACTTGCTGAAGAGCAGAGAAAGGTTGCTAATCAAGAAAGCTGGCTTGCCGATCAAATCAATGAAGCTTTTGCTCGATACGATGCCGGCAGTACTACTTTTTATACTGGAAATGATGCCAAGATTGAGATGGAAAAGCGCAAAGCTAAAATCCGTGCGGCTAACAAAGCATGATTCTATGGGAGCAAGAATCGCTTAATGATCGTGAGAAGATATTCGCCTATCTTTACCAATACAATCCCGAGGTGGCTGAGAAAACTGATGATTTAATCGTCAAGCAGGTTTCTAACCTCTTAGATCATCCTAAATTGGGTATTAAACGAGTGGGAGTACGCGGACGTCGATTGATATTGCCAGAACTTTCTTTGATAGTGGCTTATGAAACCTCAGATCGAGGTATTCACATATTAAGAGTTCTGCATCAAAAGCAGCAGTTTCCTCACATATCTGTTTAACCTACCCATAAAGTGGTGTCAGGCTGAAGGCCAGACACCGGGGCATAAGTCGATGCAACGCTGGTAGGCGGGGCAGGTCTCTAGGTGATCGTTGACGAAGCCGGTAGCCTGAAGGTAGGCGTAGACGATGGTTGAGCCGAAGAAGCGAACGCCACGTCTCTTTAGATCTTTCGCAATCTGCTTTGAGAGATCGGTTTCTGCAGGTATATCAGCTAGCGTTTTGGGTCTGTTTACGATCACTTTACTCTCCATAAACGACCACAAAAAGTTTGCAAAACCACCGAACTCCGTCGAAATAGCCATAAATTGCTTGGCGTTATTAATAGAGGCTTCGATTTTGGCGCGATTACGAATAACGCCTGCGTCAGCTAGCATCGCCTCTATCTCTTTCTCCGCAAACTGAGCCACTCGCTCGGGTTCAAAATTACGATAGTGGCGACGGTAGCCTTCGCGTTTATTTAATACGGTGCGCCAGCTTAAACCCGCTTGTGCGGACTCTAGAACCATAAACTCAAACAGTGTTCGGTCATCAGTTCGCAGTAAACCCCACTCTTGGTCGTGGTAACGATGCTCTATCTCAGACTGACGTGCCCAGCCACAGATATCAGCATCTTGGCTCACGTCAGTGGTCCTTTTTCTGCAAATTAGGGTTAGTAAAGAACTGCAGCGGCTGAGCTTCTACTTCCGTTGCTGGCGTATTCTTTAACGGATCCACACCCTCTTTAGAGACTCGAGTCTCAAGCTCTTTGGGTTCTGGACGGCCATCAAGGCGCATGCTGTCTTCAAACCCGCATTTAACACATTCACGATACTCACGCTCTTCATCGCGGTACATTCGTGTGCTATCCATAGCGGCACAGCGTGGACAGACCACACCGGCGACAAAGCGTTTAACTGGTTTCATAGCAGCTCCTTCGCTGAATTAAGCGGCAATACCTGAGTGGCGAAGCAAAGCATCCACTTCAGGTTCACGGCCACGGAACGCGACAAATAGCTCCATTGGCTCTTTAGAACCGCCCTTCTCAAGGATTTCAGTTCGGAAGGATGCACCAGTCTCCTGATTAAAGATACCCTCCTCTTCGAAACGAGAGAACGCATCGGCCGACAGAACTTCAGCCCATTTATAGCTGTAGTACCCGGCTGCATAGCCGCCTGCAAAGATGTGGCTAAAGCTGTGCTGAAAACGGTTGAATGCAGGTGGGTTCAATACTGCCACCTGTTCACGAACACTGTTCAAAACAGACTGTACTGACGTTTGGCCAGGCTCAAAATCACGGTGTAGGATGAAATCGAACAGTGAAAACTCAAGCTGACGCACCATCATCATGCCTGATTGGAAATGCTTAGCCGAAAGCATGCGATTCAGCATATCTTCTGGCAGAGGCTCACCTGTCTCATGGTGACCTGAGATCAGTGCCAATGCTTCTGGCTCCCAACACCAGTTCTCCATAAACTGACTGGGCAGTTCGACAGCATCCCAGGCCACACCATTGATTCCACTGATATCGGCATGCTCCATTTGCGTCAGCATGTGATGCAGACCGTGACCAAACTCGTGGAACAGTGTCGTTACTTCATCATGAGTTAGTAGCGCAGGCTGGCCCTCTAACGGCGCCGTGAAGTTACAGACTAGATACGCCACGGGCAGTTGAATATCACCATTGATGTTACGGCGTACTCGACAGTCATCCATCCATGCGCCACCACGTTTACCGGCACGAGCGAATGGATCTAGGTAGCAGTTAGCTAGAACCTGACCATCACGCTTTAACTCAAACAGTCGAACATCGTCATGGTAGGTATCAAACTCTTTCAGTTCAGTGACACTGACACCGAAAAGTCGCTCAGTCACTGCGAACAGTCCATCCAACACTTTAGGGAGTGGGAAGTAGGGACGCAGCTCTTGCTGGGAAATGTTAAAGCGTTGCTGTTTCAGCTTCTCTGCATAGTAGGTGATATCCCAAGCTTGCAGATCGCTCATCCCCTCTTCTGATTGGGCAAAAGCGGTCAGCTCTTCTAACTCTTTAGCGGCTTGAGGACGACTTTTCGCTGCTAGGTCCTCAAGGAAGTTCACCACCTGATCGGTAGACTGAGCCATTTTAGTGGCCAGCGAATATTCCGCGTAATTGGTAAACCCAAGCAGCTTCGCCAACTCAAGGCGCAGTGTCAGGATCTGCTCAATCAGATCGGTGTTATCCCACTCACCCGCTTTTGGCCCCTGATCAGAAGCACGAGTTGCATAGGCCGTGTAGAACTCTTCTCGCAACTGACGATTATCAGCCTGCAGCATCACGGCGTAGTAGACTGGGAAGTCGAGTGTTAGCACCCAGCCTTCTAACTGTTCACTTTCCGCCGCCTGCTTAGCCGCTTCGAGGACATGATCAGGCAACCCAGCTAATTCATTCTCATCGGTAATATGCTTGGTCCAACCCTGCGTCGCATCCAAGACGTTTTCAGAAAACTTCGTGGTCAACTCAGAGAGTTTTAGTTGAAGCTCGGCGTAACGTTTTTGTTGCTCTTCTGGCAAGCCAATGCCCGCCAGTCGGAAGTCACGAAGTGAGTTAGTAATCACTTTCTTTTGAGCATCTGAAAGTTCAGAGAAGGCCGCACTTTGACTAAATTGTTCGTACGCTTCATAAAGTTTTTTATTCTGACCAAGCTCAGTAAAGTATTCAGAGAGTTTTGGCAGGCAGGCGTTATACGCTTCGCGCATCTCATCGGTATTCGCCACGGCGTTGAGATGAGAGACCGGAGACCAGGCTTGAGCTAATTCATCATTTAGCTGTTCCAGTTCACCCACTAAACTCTGCCAATCCATCAGTGGTTGTTCAGTCATCTTTGCAATACGCTCACGGTTACGCTGCAATAGCTCATCGACGGCGGGAACAACATGCTCAGGTTTGATGGTACTGAATTGTGGCAGTGAAGATGGTTCTAACAGTGGGTTACTCATCGGTCTCTCCGAGATCAAAAACTCTATACGCTTTACTATACAATGGGGTGAGCGGATCAGTTATTCAAGGAATGCGATATGAAACTACGTCCTTTTAAAGGCATCAGCCCAACCCTAGGTTATAAGGTATTTGTTGACCCCAGTGCGGTTGTCATTGGGGATGTGGTGCTGGGTGATGACGCATCCGTTTGGCCGCTGACAGCGATCCGTGGCGATATGAACCATATTCGTATCGGCGCTCGCACCAATGTTCAGGATGGGGCAATCCTGCACATCACTCATGCCAGCAGCTATAACCCTGACGGCTATCCGTTGATTATTGGCGATGAGGTGACCATCGGTCACATGGCGATGCTGCACGGCTGCACCATAGGCAACCGTGTCCTGATTGGTATGTCAGCGACGGTAATGGATGGCGCAATCGTTGAAGATGATGTCGTTGTCGGTGCCGGCGCGCTTGTACCGCCAGGTAAGCGCCTAGAGAGTGGCAAGCTCTACATGGGCCGCCCTGCCAAAGCAGTTCGCGACCTGACCGAAAAAGAGATGAGCTACTTCAGCTACTCTGCTGCCAACTATGTGAAGCTGAAGAATGAGCATCTGGCCGAGGATTGGGCAAATTAAAAATTTGCTGGAGCTTTATTGAGGGCAGCGAAATGAGGCGATATCTCATCGTCTCCTCTGCGAGAAGACTCCAACAGGGGTCTGACCTGTGGTCTGACCCCACTCTAAGAAACGGCAGAGACTAAGCCTTCGCTTTAGACAACTCACGCAAGCGTTTAACCACTTCAGCACCAATAGAGCGTTGGGTGAATACGCCGTCGGCTTTCTCTTTGCCAGCGCTGCGACCCATTAGAAGCTCGAGTGCTTCATCAACGGTTGCGACAGAGTAGATTGAGAAGAGCCCCTCTTTCACGGCATCCACCACTTCCTGTTTCAGCATCAAGTTGCGGACGTTCGCTTTGGGAATAATCACACCCTGTCGACCGGTTAAACCGCGAGACTCACAGAGGTGATAGAACCCTTCAATCTTCTCGTTAACACCACCAATCGCCTGAACTTCACCGTATTGGTTGATGGATCCGGTCATCGCGAACTGCTGTTTGATCGGTATGTGCGTTAACGCTGAGATCAGGGTACAGATCTCCGCCATTGAGGCACTATCACCGTCCACATAACCGTAGGATTGCTCCATCGCTATGCTGGCCGAGATCGCTAACGGGAACTCTTTAGCGTAACGGTGACCCAGGTAACCGGACAGAATTAACACCCCTTTTGAGTGAATCGGTTGGCCGAGTGTGACTTCACGCTCAATATCGACGATGCCACGACTACCGGGGTGTACCGTTGCGGTAATACGCGCCGGCGAACCAAAGCTAACATCACCAACCTGCAGAACCGTCAAACCATTGGATTTACCGATCGCTTCACCATCCGTGTCGATCAGAACAGTCTCGTTGGTAATACCCTCTTGGATCTTTTCAGAGAGGCGCCCGGTTCGACGCTCTTTGGACGACAGTGCCGCGTCGACGTGTGCCGCATCGATGTATTTGTCATTCGATTTAGCGCGACGGTAGTCCGCTTCACAGAGTAGATCGACTAATTCACCGATATGCGCCTATAGAAGATCTTGATCACCCGCCAGTCTAGAGGAGTGCTCAACCAGTCGCGCTACCGCTTCACGAGTTAACGGTGCTAGCTTCTCCTCTTTGGCCAGCGTGCTCATTAGACGGGCGTACTGGCGAATGGTCGCCGGTGTGCGCTCGACATCCTCTTCAAAATCGACCACAACACGGAACATCTTTTCGAAGTCATGATCGAGCTCTTGCAAGAGGTAGTAGATGTTACGGGCGCCAATGAGGACGATCTTCACATCCAGATCGATCTCCTCAGGTGAGAGCGTTACGGTGCTGATACCGGCATACTCACTGACTGGGTTTTCGATGCGAATCGCATGCGCTTTTAACGCTCGCTTCAAGGCGCCATAGACAAAGGGTTGCTCAAAGAGTTTTTCCGCTTCAATGATCAAGTAACCGCCATTGGCTCGATGCAGTGCACCCGGACGAATCAGACGGTAGTTGGTGATCATAGCACCCATTTCACTGTTGTACTCAATGCGTCCAAACAGATTTTCATAACTTGGGTGCGCCTCATAGACCACTGGCGCACCTTTGGTCTTCTCATTATCAACGAGCAGATTAAGACCGTAGTTCTCGTTCATGAATTCGCGACGAGCCGTCTCGGATTTGTTCTCAAAAATCCCCTCCGCAATCATCTCACCGGCGTTACGAATCAGATCACGCTCTACATCTTCAAGGTAGCTGTTCACCCCCTTCAGGTTTGAATATTCACCTCGCACCTCTTCAAACAGGGGTTTAATTGCGTGACGAGCGGTGTCACGATCGAGGTAACGCAGTGCTTCAGCGGCCTCACGGCGCCAGCGTGGCATCTCTGTCAGTTGCTCATTAAGCAGCTCTTCCAGTTCGGATATGTGTGTTGAAAAGGCGTCACGGATCTCTTCCGGAAGCGCCGAAAAGACCGCCTCATCGATGGCTTGCCCTTCCGCTACGGGCGTAAATCCAATCGTGCCCGCATCACGATAAACGGCGATGGAGTATTCACGCCCCTGCTTCTCGACCGTCTCTACTGCTTTGTCATAGAGACGGTTGAAGTCACGTTCAATCTTAGATTTTTCACGCTGATAGGCGGGACTTTCAAAGGCAGCAGGCAGCTCAGTGACGACACGGTTAAGAAGCTTACTAAGATCGTGCTGCAACTTAACGGCTTTACCGGCTGGGAGGCGCAGCGCTTGTGGATGACGGGTGTCTTGGATGTTCTTCAGGTAACACCAATCGTATGGCTTGGATTGGCTTTTGGCTGCCTCACGCAGATTCTCCATCGCAAAAGAGAATCGCCCTGTGTGCGGGTTACCCATCACAAACAGATTGTAGCCGGGGCGGTTCATGCCTACCCCAAACTCCATCGCTTCAAGCGCACGATCTTGACCAAAGAAGCCGGCGAAGCCCTCTAGGTTATCGGTGGTTTTAAACGGGAGAAGATCGGTATCGCAGGTACGGTAGAGTTGATCGACTGAGAGCGGGGCTAGCTTTTCCATGCGGGGCATCCAATACAGCGAATTGATACCCTTAGACTGAAGCGCTCCCCCCTCTAAGTCAATGCTATTTGTGTTGCAGTTCGGATCTGAGCTGATTAAGAATCTCGGCTGTTTCGGGTTTTACCCCTCGCCAAATTGCGAAGGACTCTGCCGCTTGTTCAACCAACATACCCAGACCGTCTATGGCACGTGCTCCATGCTGTTCGCACCAGGCACAAAATGGTGTTTGTTCAGCACCATACATCATGTCATAACCACAACTATTGGCATCGATCGCTTCAGCAGGCACAGGGGGCAACTCACCACCAATACTGGCCGAGGTGCCATTGACGATCAGATCGAAAGCAGGCCCTGTAATGTCATCATAGCCGCAAGCAGAAACGGGAGCGCCCGCAAAGACATCGGCAATAACCTGAGCTTTTGATACCGTGCGATTCGCTATCACAACGCTAGCAACCTGAGCTTCTAACATCGGCTGAATGACACCACGCACAGCACCACCTGCACCCAGTATCAAGACGCGTTTGCCCGCCAATTCCAAACCCAAGTTGTTCTTTAGATCAGTTAACAGACCAATGCCGTCGGTGTTATCAGCACAAATTTCGCCCTGCTCATTTAACCAGAGAGTATTGGCTGCACCGGCTGTCTCAGCGCGCGCCGTGCGCTCCTGTGCAAGCTGCCAAGCCAGCTCTTTAAACGGCAGGGTCACATTAGAGCCCTTGATCTCTCCAGAGGTCAGTTGAACCCTCAGCGTGTCCGTAAAGGTATCCGCCTCTAACAGCTGAGCGGTGTAGTTCAGAGACTCACCCGTTGTCTGAGCAAAGTGGCTATGAATTCTGGGTGACAGGCTATGTTTGATCGGATTGCCTGTCACTCGGTACTGATCGATCATGCTTCTAAGCCTAACCAGTCTCTAGATTGCAGGTAGTAATCAGTCAAACGCGCCTCTTCTGTACCGGGTTCAGGCGCCCAGTTGTAGTCCCAGCGCACTTCCGGTGGAAGCGACATCAGAATCGATTCGGTTCGGCCACCGGTCTGCAATCCAAACAAAGTGCCACGGTCAAACACTAGGTTGAATTCAACGTAACGGCCGCGACGGTGTAATTGGAAATCACGCTCGGCTTCACCATAACGCTCATCACGACGGCGCTCGATAATCGGTACATAGGCTTTAGTGTAGGCATTACCAATGGACTGCATCAGCGCAAAACTTTGATCAAAACCCAACTCATTCAGGTCATCAAAGAAGAGGCCGCCGATACCGCGAGGCTCACCACGATGCTTCAAGAAGAAGTAGTCATCACACCACTTTTTATAGCGTGGGTAGACATCGTCCCCAAAAGGGTCACAAGCGTCTTTAGCCACTTGGTGCCAAAAAACACAATCCTCTTCATTGCCGTAGTAAGGGGTCAAATCAAATCCGCCACCGAACCACCAAACTGGCTCTTCGCCCTCTTTCTCCGCAATGAAGAAACGAACATTGGCATGTGAGGTCGGCACTTTAGGATTTTTAGGGTGCATCACAAGGCTGACACCCATCGCTTCAAAGTTACGGCCTTGAAGCTCAGGACGGTGCGCAGTTGCCGATGCAGGCATCTGATTACCGTGAACATGCGAAAAGTTAACGCCGCCCTTTTCAAACACCGCACCGTTGGTAATGACTCGGCTTCGGCCACCGCCGCCTTCGGGTCGATCCCAAGAGTCCTCAACAAACTCAGCGCCACCATCGGCTGCTGCCAGTTCATTACAGATACGATCCTGAAGATCCATTAAGAAGGCTTTTACTTCTGCTACGCTCGGTTTGCTCATTCGCAATCTCCGTCTCTAAACTCGTAGGGTCTGTCCAGTCAGTGCATCACGAATCACGGATGGTCGATCCGAATCGCCTAATGCGCCCTGAACACGATAATTAATTCTATTTCCAAAGTAAGTACTTACTCTCAACTTACTCTTTGCAGGTACTGCAGATGAGGGGTTAGCCGAGGTTGATACCAACGGCATATCGGCACGGTTACAGAGCGCCTGCACGATGGGATGTGCAGAGACACGAACAGCAACAGAGCTGTGCTGGCCTTTAACCCACTCAGGGATCATCTCGTCGGTATCCGGTATCAACCAGGTATTGGGTCCAGGCCAGCTTGCCTCAACAACCTGACGCTGCTCGGCTGTCAGATTCTGCAGCAGTGGTTCAACCTGTCCAATATTGGCTGCCACTAATATTAAGCCCTTATGCATAGGGCGGCGTTTAACCGCTAACAGATGTTTCACGGCATGCTCGTTCCAAGGGTCACAACCTAACCCCCAAACCGCCTCTGTAGGATAGGCAATTACGCCACCCTGCTGGACCACTTCTACGGCCTGTTTAATGCTCCAATCATTCACCATAATCAGAATCTTACTTTGGAAAAAACGCTATTCTACCGAAGAACGACGTAACGGGCTCCCTCTCGGCCAATAATTCCTGAGATTTCTAGTTCCACGAGCAGACGTTGAAGCTGCCCAATCGGAATACTGAGCTTTGCTGCAAGCTGATCGGCAGTTAACGGCTGCTGATGCAGTGCACGGATTATGGGATCCTCAGACTCAATGGGCGGCGTCTCAACACGATCTGTAGTAAGCGGTAGATAGAGTGACGCCAATATTTCGGAAACCGTTTCAACCAACTGAGCTCCCTCTTTAATGAGATGGTGACAGCCTCTTGCCAGTTCGTTGGTAATCGCACCCGGTATAGCAAATACCTCCCGCCCCTGCTCCAGCGCCAAACGAGCTGTGACCAGTGATCCACTCTTAATAGTGGCTTCAACGACTAAGGTTCCCAAACTCATACCACTGATGATGCGATTACGCTCTGGAAATAGGTAGGGCCTGGGCTGGATACCGGGCAACTGCTCAGTGACTAACAGCCCGCCTGAGTCCAATATCTGCTGGGCCAGCCGTTGATGCCGTTGTGGATAAACCAGATCTGGGCCGTTTGCCATAACGGCGATTGTTGAACCGGGGCCGGCTTGTATTGCGCCGAGATGAGCTGCGTGATCAATGCCTATGGCTAATCCACTGGTGACATGTACGCCCGATTGGGTTAACTCTTGAGCAAATCGCTGTGCGGTTGCACGGGCCAAGCTGGATGATTTTCGCCCACCCACCATAGCGACTTGAGGGTCGCTCAATGCTTGCACATTGCCTTTTGAGAAGAGCACCACGGGCGGATCGTAGATCGATTTAAGCAATTCGGGATAACGGCTATCTTCAAAGCAGATAACGTCACAATCTATGTTTTTAATGACATTTAGATGCTTTTCGGCATGATCGTAGAGTGACTTTATCTGCCTGACAGCGAACTGACTTTCGTTAAAAAGCTCTAACTGCTCTATTAAGCACTTAGAGTCTTTTAGCCGATCAGGCCAGTCAGTGTGTTGAATGAATTTTAAATTGGAAGCGGGTCGCATAGCCAAAAGGCGCAGTGCAACCCAGTCGATCGATTCGGCTGGCATCCTTGCTCCTGACACTGCACATCCATGTGCAGCGATTGTCTAATATTGTGACGTTAAGGCTGACGAAGCGGGTCGCCAACCTGAATCACTTCGGTTGCACGCATCACCAGTGCATAACTGACCTTGTCGAAGGTTTTGTAGACCATCAACTCACCGGCACGCTCGGCTGGTAGTTGAAGTTTTTCACCTGTTTTAGGGTCACGAATCTCTTCGCCACGATTGTAGATCGCGTAAACACTGCCTGGCTCGATTCCTTCGCGCTCGCCAGCATTGATTGTGACACTGTTAAACTGACCAATGTTGGCAACGCCATTTAACACGGCGATGACTTCAACATTATCGAGCTCTGGACCCGGGCGCGGCATAAACCGAGTCACCAGTGGCGCTTCACCGGTTGGAATCAGAATATCTTTTAAACGCACCTCTTCAGTACTGTTGCGAATATCAACACTGATTGTGTCGCCTTCAGAACCACGAACCAGCGCATCAGCGACGCGGTGTAGCTCATAACCTAAAGACTCACCGGTGTTGGGATCTACATACTCGATCAAAGGACGGTAGAGAGATTGCTGACGACTGTCATCTAATAACTCACCTCGAACATAGACTCGATCATCATTGGCAGCGAGGATGCGTTGGTTTTTACCACCCAGCACGTAGGGCGCATCCGCTAACATTTGATTATCAACCACTCGGCTATCATTGAGAAAGGCTTGTACATCACGCAGAGGGATCGAAGCGATAGCCTCTTCGCGTGGCACGACTTTAACCTCAGGCGTTAATACCAGAGTACCTGGTTTACGACCTAGGCGTGGCTCACCATCTTCCCAGTAGAGGTAGATGACATCTCCAGGATAGATCAGATGAGGGTTGTAGATCTGCGAGTTTACTTCCCAAACCTTAGGCCAGAGCCAAGGGCTTTTGAGAAAACGCGCGGAGATATCCCACAGGGTATCCCCTTTAACAACGGTGTATTCCGAGGGGGCATCTTGCGCCAACTTGATGGTGTCAGCTTGCGCCAGCATAGAGGTTATACCTAATGCAACGGCAGCGATCTGTTTTATCCGTTTAAACATACTATCCTTCAGCGTTTGACGCTTATCTATTCGATTGCACTGCTTAACGTGTACCACATGCAAACAGAGTCCTAATAGGTATAATAGACAATATTAACAATGTTACTAGTTATCCGATTGAGAGAGATCACTAAACGGTATGGCACTGCTTAAAATTTTAGAGTTCCCAGACCCGCGCCTTCGCACCATTGCTGAACCGGTTGAGACGGTCGATGATGAGGTACGCAAGATCATCGATGACATGTTTGAAACCATGTACGACGCTCCGGGCATTGGTCTGGCCGCAACACAGGTCAATATTCATAAACAGATCGTCGTAATCGATATATCCGAAGAGGGCAATGAGCCACTGGTTCTAATTAACCCCTCTTTTGAAGTGTTAACCGACGAGACTGAACAGATGCAAGAGGGTTGCCTCTCTGTCCCTGGCTTCTACGAAAACGTCGTTCGCCCAGAGCGCGTTAAGCTGAATGCGATTGGTCGTGATGGCGAACCTTATGAGTTAATTGCTGACGGTTTGCTAGCGGTCTGTATTCAGCACGAGCTGGATCATCTGAATGGTAAGCTATTTGTTGACCATATCTCTCGATTAAAACGTGATCGAATCCGCGGAAAACTCGAGAAGAAACATAAATTAGAAGCCGCTCAGGCTTAAAGATCAGACAGGCTTGCCGCTCACCTTGGCAAGCCTGTTTCATTTTAGGATATCGAATTGTCTAAAATTATTTTTGCCGGAACCCCAGATTTTGCCGCCTCTCATCTACAGGCTCTGATCGATTCCGGCTTTGATGTGGTAGCCGTTTACACCCAACCCGATCGACCAGCGGGCCGTGGTAGGAAGTTACAAGCGAGCCCCGTTAAGCAGATTGCACTGCAAGCAAATATTCCCGTGTTTCAACCACTCTCACTGCGTGATGAAGCGGCTCAGGCGGAACTGGCTGCGATCGACGCTGATTTAATGATTGTTGTTGCCTACGGCTTGATACTGCCGCAGGTTGTATTGGATACACCAAAACTGGGTTGCGTTAACGTACACGCCTCTATTCTACCGCGTTGGCGTGGTGCTGCTCCGATCCACCGTGCACTGCTGGCAGGTGACAAAGAGACCGGTGTGACGCTGATGCAGATGGAGGCTGGGCTGGATACTGGGCCTATGCTGGCTAAGGTGTTTACGCCAATCGATAAACAGGAGAGTAGCGGAGAACTGCATGATCGATTAGCAGTACTCGGCTCCAATATGCTGGTTGAGCAACTACCTGCACTGTTAGCAGGCGAGTTAACTCCAGAAATTCAAGACGATGCGTTAGCTAACTACGCCAATAAGCTTGAGAAAGCTGAAGGTAAAATCGACTGGACTGAGTCGGCAGACGCGATCGCCCGTCAAGTTCGCGGCCTCTCTCCTTGGCCGGTGGCTTACACATCCCTTGATGATAAAAGCGTCCGCATCTGGAGAGCGGAAGCACAATCAGAAGCCGGTGATGCTGGTGCTCTGATCAAAGCCGATAAACAGGGCGTCCTGATCGGGTGTGGCGAAGGCTCTTTGCTGATCAAAACCATTCAGATGCCAGGCGGTCGCGCCACTGAAGCGTCGGCCCTTCTCAATTCAAACAACCACCCGTTTGTAGAGGGTATGCGCTTTGAGTAATACCGCTAACCTAAGGGTGCAAGTGGCTGTTTTTCTATCGCAGCTGTTACAACACAACGGTTCACTCTCTAGCCGACTGCCAGGCATGCTCTCTCGAGTTGAACCTCGTGACCGCGCTCTGTTTCAAGAGATCTGCTACGGCACGCTTCGTTTCTATCCACAGCTTGAAGCGCTCAGCCGTGAGTGTCTGCGCAAGCCTTTTAGAGAAGAGGACACTGACGTCTTTGCCCTACTGTTGAGCGCGCTCTACCAATTGAGACATCTCTCGACGGCTGAACATGCTGTCATCAACGAAACCGTTGAAGGCGCTAAGCAGATGGGTAAGCCTTGGGCCGCCAAACTGTTGAACGCCGTGTTGCGTCGTTACCAGCGTGAAAAAGATAGTTTAGAAGCTGATATCCAGCAGACCGAGACTGGCCGCTGGAATCACCCTGAGTGGATAATCGCTAAACTCAAGCACAACTGGCCCGATCACTGGCAAAGCATAATGACCGAAAACGATCAGAGCCCACCGATGTGTCTGCGGGTCAATCGTTCGAAAAGCGATCGTGATTCATACCTTAAGATACTGAACAGTGCAGAAATCGAAGCAACCGCTGGATTGTTCTCAAGCGATGCCATCTACCTAACGTCGCCCTGCTCTGTGGATAAGCTGCCACACTTTGCAGAGGGGCACGTATCGGTTCAAGATGAAGCGGCACAATTGGCTGCAGAACTGCTGGGTGTAAAAGCGGGCGAACGCATACTCGATGCCTGTGCCGCACCCGGTGGAAAACTCTGCCACCTTCTTGAATTGGAAGATGATATTGAGATCGATGCGCTGGAGTTAGAGCCTCGACGAGTCGCGCGCATCGAAGAGAATTTAGAACGACTAGAACAGAGTGCGGGTGTCATTGTGGGTGATGCCGCACAGCGTGATTGGTGGAGCGGTGACGCTTACGATCGCATTCTGGTGGATGCGCCCTGTAGTGCTACCGGTGTCATTCGTCGTAATCCTGACATCAAAGTACTGCGTCGTAACGAAGATCTCCTGGGTCTTGCAACCACTCAACTTGAGATCCTTAATAACCTATGGGATATGCTCAAGCCTGGTGGTACATTGCTGTATGCAACCTGCTCAGTGTTCACACAAGAGAACGAGCGTGTTGTCGAACGATTTTTGAAAGAGCACTCGGATGCGAAAGAGTGCAAAATAGTCGCAGAATGGGGCATAGAGAGACCTGCCGGTCGGCAGCTGTTTCCACAAAATGGAGGCCATGATGGCTTCTACTACGCCCGCATCAAGCGAATAGAAGAGGCTTAAGCGTTACATGAACGTTGTTATTCTGGGTGCAGGACAGGTGGGTGGCTCTCTAGCAGAGCATCTCGCCAGTGAATCCAACGATATTACTGTCATTGATGTCGATGGCCCAAGACTCAGAGAACTTGCCGACCGCCTCGATATTCGTACGGTTGAAGGCCAAGCTTCACTGCCAACTATTCTGCATAGCGCTGGCGTAGAAGATGCCGACATGTTGATCGCAGTGACTAACTCAGATGAGATCAACATGGTTGCCTGCCAGGTCGCTTGGTCGCATTTTCGCGTACCAAAGTTGATTGCCCGAGTTCGTGACCAAGCTTACAACTACTCTGAAGGTAAGCTCTTCAATACGCAGAAAGAGAACAACGTTGCCGGCATCCCAATTGATGTATTGATCAGCCCTGAGCACTTGGTGACACAACACATTGCCCGAATGATCCATCACCCAGGCGCCCTTCAGGTTCTCGATTTTGCCGATGGTGCAGCGCAATTGGTTGCTGTTAAGGCCTATTACGGTGGCCCACTGGTGGGTCGTGAGATCGCCCTACTTAGAGCGCATATGCCCAATGTCGACACTCGTGTGGCAGCCATTTTCAGACAGGACCGCCCTATTATTCCAACCGGTGACACGGTCATTGAGGCGGACGATGAGGTCTTCTTTATTGCCGCTGCTGGCGATATACGTTCGGTTATGGGCGAACTGCGCCGATTAGATAACCCTTATAAACGCATCATGATTGCCGGGGGTGGCAACATCGGATTCCGACTAGCCGAATCGATTGAGGATGACTTCCAGGTCAAACTGATTGAGCGAAGCCTAGATCGATGCAACCACTTGGCACGCGATCTAAACCGCACCATTGTTCTGCATGGTAGCGCTTCTGATTCGGAACTGCTTCTCGAAGAGAATATTGATGATGTCGATGTCTTCTGTGCCCTAACCAACGACTACGAAGCAAACATCATGGCATCGATGCTGGCCAAACGTTTAGGGGCCAGAAAGGTGATGACGCTGATCAACAACCCGGCCTATGTTGATCTTGTCCAAGGTGGCGTTATCGACATTGCCATATCACCACAACAGACCACCATTGGTGCCCTACTGGCCCACGTACGACGCGGCGATGTAGCGGCGGTACACTCACTGCGCCGTGGTGCAGCAGAGGCGATTGAAGCGATCGCCCACGGTGATCCGTCAAGCTCTAAAGTAGTTGGGCGCGCCATTGAGGATATTGCGCTACCTGCAGGTGCAACCATCGGTGCCATTGTGCGAGATAACCAGGTATTAATTGCCCACGATGACGTCGTGGTTGAAGATGGCGACCACGTCATTCTGTTCCTCATCGATAACCGTCAAATTGGCGAGGTAGAGAAGCTCTTTACCGTCGGCCTAACCTTCTTCTGAGGCTACCATGCACTTCAAAGTGATTCTCAGAATACTTGGCCTGCTGTTGATGATATTCAGCATCACTCAGCTTCCGCCAGCCCTCGTCTCGATGATCTACAGCGATGGCAATATTCAGGCCTTTGTTGGGGCTTTCTTCGTCACTCTGTGTACCGGTTTCTTAATCTGGCTCCCCTTCATGCGAGTCCGCCAAGATCTGCGAACACGCGACGGATTCTTAATTACGGTTCTATTCTGGACGGTACTGGGCTTCTTCGGTTCGTTACCTATCTACTTTTCGGCCGAAACAAACTTTACCTTTACCGACGCTCTGTTTGAGGCCGTCTCTGGTCTGACGACGACAGGGGCGACCGTCATTACTGGGCTGGATACGCTTCCCAAGTCCCTGCTCTACTATCGACAGCAGCTGCAGTGGTTGGGTGGTATGGGTATCATCGTCCTTGCGGTCGCGATACTACCGATGTTGGGCATCGGCGGGATGCAGCTCTACCGTGCTGAAACACCTGGCCCGGTAAAAGATTCAAAGCTGACACCTAGAATCACCGAAACTGCCAAAGCGCTTTGGAACATCTACCTGACGCTGACGATTGCCTGCGCACTGGGCTACTGGGCGGCAGGAATGGAGCTGTTCGATGCGATTGGCCACAGTTTCTCTACTGTTGCCATTGGCGGGTTCTCAACACACGATGCCAGTATTGGATTCTATGACAGCGCACTGATCGAGATGATTTGTGTACTCTTTATGGTGCTTTCGGGGATCAACTTCGGCCTTCACTTTGCCGCTTGGCGACAGCATAGTGTCGCCCACTACTTCTCAGATCCAGAGTTCAAGTTCTACCTCTTCTCTCTGATCAGCCTGTCGCTGTTTACGCTGTTTGTACTCGACTTTACCGGCACCTACGAATCGATTGAGGCGCTTCGCAAAGCGGTCTTTATGGTTGTCTCCATTGCAACGACGACCGGCTTTGCCGTCGCGGACTTTGCACACTGGCCCGCCATGCTGCCCTTCTTACTCTTCTTGGCAGCCTTTGCCGGAGGCTGTGCAGGATCGACTGGTGGCGGTATGAAACAGATACGTCTACTGCTGATTCTAAAACAGGGTTACCGTGAGATTGTGCGCCTAATTCACCCGAACGCGATCATGCCTGTGAAGCTGGGAAGACGCCCAATTTCGAACAAGGTGCTTGAAGCAGTTTGGGGATTTTTCTCGGTCTACTTGATCGTCTTTGTGGTGATGCTAGTTGCACTGCTAGCCACTGGACTGGATCAGGTAACCGCCTGGTCGGCAGTGGGCGCTACGCTCAACAACCTTGGTCCAGGCCTTGGTGATGTTGCGGCACACTATGGTGACATACCGACTACCGCCAAATGGATTTTGGTCTTTGCGATGTTGCTAGGACGTCTTGAGGTGTTTACCTTATTAGTCCTACTAACACCGGCTTTCTGGCGCCGATAACCCTATTAAATGGATAGGGTTACGCCCCTCTTAAATTCTTAAGGAATGCTGTATAATTCTCGGCTAATTTTTTGCAAAAAATCCTAGCCGAGGACTTCTGTCGTGACCGACACTGTCAAACCTGATGTAAGCACCTTCCAAGGTCTTATCTTTGCCCTACAACAGTATTGGGCCGAGCAAGGCTGTGTAATTGTTCAGCCACTGGATATGGAAGTGGGTGCTGGTACTTTCCACCCTTCTACCACTCTGCGTGCTATCGGCCCAGAGAGCTGGAACTCAGCTTACGTTCAACCAAGCCGACGCCCAACCGATGGCCGTTACGGTGAGAACCCAAACCGTCTTCAACACTACTACCAATTTCAGGTTGTGATGAAGCCTCACCCAGACAATTTCCAAGAGCTCTACCTTGGTTCGCTTGAGCGTCTTGGCTTTGATCTTTTGACACACGATGTACGCTTTGTAGAAGACAACTGGGAATCACCTACATTGGGTGCTTGGGGTCTTGGTTGGGAAGTCTGGCTGAATGGCATGGAAGTCACTCAGTTCACTTACTTCCAACAGGTTGGCGGTCTTGAGTGTTACCCGGTCACTGGCGAAATCACCTACGGTCTAGAGCGTCTAGCAATGTACGTTCAAGAGGTAGACAGTGTGTACGATCTGATTTGGTCTAAGGCACCGGACGGTACCGTTGTAACCTACGGCGATGTATTCCACCAAAATGAAGTCGAGCAGTCGACTTACAACTTTGAATACGCCGATGTGCCACACCTATTCAGCAACTTTGAGCACTACGAAAAAGAGTGTCAAAAACTGCTGGATGTCGGCTTACCGCTACCGGCTTATGAACAGGTCATGAAGGCATCGCATACCTTCAACCTACTGGATGCGCGTCACGCGATCTCTGCGACTGAGCGTCAACGTTACATTCTTCGTGTTCGTACCTTAGCTCGCGGTGTTGCCGAAGCTTACTACAACAAGCGTAAAGAGCTTGGTTTCCCAATGGCAGAAGAGTCTATTCGCCAAGAAGTCCTAGCATCACTGGAGGGAGCCGAGTAATGAGTAATCAAGATTTCCTATTTGAACTGGGTACTGAAGAGCTACCACCAGGTGCACTTCTCTCTCTGTCAGACGCACTGGGTAAAAGCCTCACGGCTCAACTGAACGATGCTCAGCTTAACTTTTCATCTTTAGAGCTATTTGCTGCTCCACGTCGCTTGGCCGTATTGGTTAAAGAGCTAGACAGCCAACAGCCTGATCGTAACATTGAAAAACGCGGACCCTCTGCAAAAGCACCTGAACAAGCCGCTAAAGGTTTTGCTGGCAGCTGCGGTGTCTCTCTTGAAGACCTTGTCATTGAGAATACTGACAAGGGTGACTACTACGTCTACCGCGGTACTGAGGTTGGTAAACCTGCTGCAGAACTTCTACCAGGAATGCTTGAGACCGCTTTGAGCGGGCTGCCGATTCCTAAGCGTATGCGTTGGGCGGCTAGCCGTACTGAGTTTGTCCGCCCTGTTAAATGGATCGTTGCGCTGCTGGGTGATGAGGTTCTACCTTGTACTCTACTTGAGGTTACTTCAGGCCGTAAATCACGTGGCCACCGCTTCCACTACCCACACGACATTGAACTGATGACTGCAGGTGAATACGCTGCCACGCTTCGTAACACCGGTAAAGTTGTGGCTAGCTTCGCTGAGCGTCGCGAAATGATTCGTGAACAAGTGCTAGCTGAAGCAGCTCGTATTGGCGGAACTGCTGATATCGATGAAGATCTTCTGGACGAAGTCTGTGCACTGAACGAATGGCCTGTTGCATTGGCTGGACGTTTTGAAGAGCGCTTCCTTGAGGTACCTGAGCAAGTCCTAATCCTTTCAATGAAAGAGAACCAGAAGTACTTCCACCTTGTGGATAGCAACAACAAGTTGATGCCGTACTTCATTACGATCTCAAACATTGAGTCTAAAGATCCTCAGCAAGTGATTGCAGGCAACGAGAAGGTGATTCGCCCTCGCCTAGCTGATGCTGCTTTCTTCTTTGAGACGGACAAGAAGGCGCCTCTTATTGATCGCCTAGAGAAGCTAAAGAGTGTCGTATTCCAAAACGAGCTTGGTACAGTCGCCGACAAGGCTGCTCGCATTGAAGCAACGGCCACTGCCATTGCCAAGCTGATTGGTGGTAATGAAGCGTTTGCCGCTCGTGCTTCACAGCTTGCTAAGTGTGACTTGCTAACAGATACCGTTTATGAGTTCACAGAGCTTCAGGGCCTTATGGGTTACCACTTCGCACTGCACGATGGTGAAGAGCAAGAAGTTGCACAGGCGATCTACGAGCAGTACATGCCAAAGTTTGCCGGTGACGATCTACCTGCCTCTAAAACGGGCATTGCTGTAGCCTTGGCAGATCGCTTGGACACACTGGTCGGTCTGTTTGCGATCAACCAGCCGCCTACAGGTTCTAAAGATCCATTTGCACTGCGTCGTGCAGCATTGGGCGTGCTTCGTATTATCGTTGAACATGAGTTAGATCTTGATCTTAAAGAGCTTCTTCAGACTGCAGCATCAAACTACCAAGCACTCCCTGCTTTGGACAGTGCTGCTGATAATGTCTTTGAATTCATGCTGGAACGCTTCCGTTTCTGGTTTGAAGAAGAGGGCATTAGCGCTGAGATCTACCTGTCGATCCACGGTCTTCGCCCAAGCAAACCATTAGACTTTGTGCGTCGTGCTCATGCTGTTGCGGCCTTTACACAACTTGAAGCGGCCTCAGCACTGATTGCTGGCAACAAGCGTGTTGGTAATATCCTTGCGAAACTAGATTCTACACCGTCTACCGCTATCAACGATGCACTGCTATCTGATGAGGCTGAAAAAGAGCTTGCTCAAGCACTCAAGGGTTTAAGCAGTTCAGTTGCATCAATGACAGGTGAAGGCGATTACCAAGGTGCCCTACAAGCTCTAGCTGATCTTCGTCAGCCAATCGACCGCTTCTTCGAAGAGGTTCGTGTCATGGCAGATGACGCTGACGTTAAGCAAAACCGTCTTGCGATGCTGCAACAACTTAAAGAGCTATTTGGTGGAATCGCCGATATCTCCGAATTGGCTGGCTAAACTTAATTGGCCATCAAAAAACCCGAGCACTGCTCGGGTTTTTTATTTGTAAATATCTGCTTTTCTACTACTTTGCATAGTGTTGAATCAAACCACTGACTGCAAGGATGCAAGATGCAAAAAGTTAATCCCAAACTCACCGCCATCGCCTATTTCATTATTGGCCTTTTAGTGTTTTACACACTTTTCCTAGATAAACCCATAACCAATGAGGATGATCGAATTATCATTTTTAACCAGCACCCGAATGGTGAAGAGATCAAATATGCACTTGGTTTGAACAGTTATATTGGGTTCGAAATGATTCCATTTAATATGCTTAACAAGCCTCTCTCTGCGACACATCTCCACCGAAGCATTAATGAATTTGATAAATATGCGGTGTATTTTGGTGATGACACGGATGGAGCTCTAACAACCGGCTTCATTCTCAGCGTCAGTGATTGCCTTAGCAGCCCTTCTATTTATCACTCACTCGTCAATCAGATACCTATCTCTTTTACTGCCAGTTGTGACGATAAGCGGGCCGATCTTCAATTTGTCACACCGACCATCCCAAATGACAACCAGCTACTTTTAAACATGTTTGAAAGCCATACGTTCATCGACTATCAACCGAAGTCTAGTTCTGATTTTACTATTAGATTTTCAATGGACGGATTCACTCAAGCGATGCACAGTGAATTTAGCGACGATTGATTCAAATGTTTCACGTGAAACTTTTTATCAAATAAGATTGAAACTTAGAAATAGAAACAAGGAGTTTGTTTCACGTGAAACAAATTAAAAAGGCGCCTATAGGCGCCCTTTCTCTAAAATACTAAACATTAAACATCTAGGTTAGAGACATTCAGTGCGTTGGACTCGATAAAGTCACGACGAGGCTCAACCTCATCACCCATCAACGTGGTAAACAACTGATCAGCAGAGATAGCATCTTCGATCGTCACTTTAAGCATGCGGCGCGCATCAGGATCCATGGTTGTTTCCCAAAGCTGATCAGGGTTCATCTCGCCCAATCCTTTGTAGCGTTGAATGTTACTGCCGCGACGCGCAAGACCCATCAACCATTCAATGCCTTCGCCCAACTCTGTCACATCCATACGACGTTCGCCACGCTGAAGGTAAGCACCATCCGCTAACAGACCAGAAAGCTCTGCCCCAAGATCAACGATCAAGTCGTAATCTTTAGAGCGGAAGAAGTCAGCCTCAAAACGGAACGCATTCGTAATACCGTGAAGCAATACATTAACCACCGGCACATAAGAGCTGTGCTCTTGGTCGTACTCAACATCCACTGTGTAGACTTCTGAACCCGACGTAACAATAGAATCTAGCTTAGCTTGTAGCTCTTTAGCCCAACCCTCTACCGTCGCTTTATCACCCAGCGAATCGGCCGCCAAACGCGGAACATAGAGAGACTGCATCAAAGCCTGGCTTGGGTAGATTCGCGAGAGACGGTTGATCATTGCCATCACCTTACGGTAGCGACCAAATAGCGTCTCAAGCGCTGCACCAGTGATAGCAGGCGCATCTTCAGCAGGATAGAGTGAAGTACCTTCCAAAGCACCTTGAAGCAGGTACATATCCATCGCTTCATCATCTTTTAGGTACTGCTCTTGCTTGCCCTTCTTCACTTTGTACAGAGGCGGCTGAGCAATGTAGATGTAGCCACGTTCAATCAACTCTGGCATTTGACGGAAGAAGAAGGTCAATAGAAGGGTACGAATGTGAGATCCATCGACGTCCGCATCGGTCATGATAATGATGCTGTGGTAACGAAGTTTTTCAACGTTGAACTCATCTCGGCCGATACCACACCCTAGTGCAGTAATCAGAGTACCGACTTCAGCTGAAGTCAGCATCTTGTCAAAACGTGCTTTCTCGACGTTAAGAATCTTACCTTTAAGCGGAAGGATGGCTTGAGTTCGACGATCACGGCCCTGCTTAGCAGAACCACCCGCCGAGTCACCCTCCACCAAGTAGAGTTCAGAGAGTGCCGGATCTTTCTCTTGGCAGTCTGCCAATTTACCCGGTAGACCAGCGATATCCAACACACCTTTACGACGCGTCATCTCACGCGCTTTACGCGCGGCTTCACGGGCACGCGCCGCATCCATCATCTTCTGCACAACCGCTTTCGCTTCAGATGGGTTCTCTAGCAAGTAGTTATTGAAGTGCTCTGCCATCAACTGCTCGACTGCTGTCTTAACTTCAGACGAAACCAGCTTATCTTTGGTCTGTGAAGAGAATTTAGGATCTGGCACTTTAACAGAGATGATCGCCGTTAGACCTTCACGACTGTCATCACCACTGGTGCTGACATTGCCTTTTTTGTTTAACGACTCAGAATCTATGTAGCTGTTCAAACCACGCGTCAAGGAGGCGCGGAAGCCCGATAAGTGGGTACCACCATCACGCTGTGGGATGTTGTTGGCAAAACAGTGAATCGACTCTTGGAATGAGTCATTCCACTGTAGAGAGACCTCAACGCCAACACCATTTTCATGCATCGCATTGAAGTGGAAGATACTGTTAATAGGCGATTTGTTCTGGTTAAGGAAATCAACAAAGGCTGCTAGACCACCTTCGTATTCAAAGACTTCTTCACGGCCAGAGCGCTCATCTTTAAGACGAATACGAACGCCTGAGTTAAGGAATGAGAGTTCACGAAGGCGTTTAGCAAGAATGTCGTACTGGAACTCGATGTTGGTGAAGGTTTCAGGGCTAGGCCAGAAGCGCACGATCGTACCACTGGTATCCGTCTCACCGATCACTTTTAGAGGCTCTGCCGGTACACCGTGGTTGTAAACCTGCTCGTGAACCTGACCAGCACGACGAATGGTCAAACGCAACTCAGTCGACAGGGCGTTTACCACCGACACACCAACACCGTGAAGACCACCTGAGACTTTATAGGTGTTGTCATCGAACTTACCACCGGCGTGGAGGACCGTCATGATAACCTCGGCCGCAGAGACACCCTCCTCTTCGTGGATATCCGTCGGAATGCCGCGACCATTATCGCTGACGGTAATACTCTCGTCAGCATGGATGGTTACGCCCACCTCACTACAGAAACCTGCGAGTGCCTCATCAATGCCGTTGTCGACCAGCTCGAACACCATGTGATGCAAACCACTACCGTCGTCGGTATCACCGATATACATCCCTGGGCGCTTGCGCACGGCATCAAGGCCTTTAAGAACCTTAATACTGGACGAATCGTAATCTTGGTTTGATTCACTCATAGATCTCTCCAAATGTCTGCTTTGCAGTTAACTGACCTGAATCGACGTTCAATAGGGCACCGTCAGTAGTTGCGCCCCATACCTCTAGCATTGAGCTTGGCTCAACACAGGTTACAAAACTTTGGCTGTTGCTCTGTTTCAAGAACGAGCAAAACGTTGCCAGGTGCTCTTTATCTAACTCAGCAGGGAGGTCATCGATCAAGTAGATACAGGAGTGACCTCGGGTAGCCTCGTAGAGCTGACCCTGCGCAAGTTTAAGTGCACTAACGACCAATTTCTTCTGGCCTCGTGATAAGTGCTCAGCGGCACTGCGACTTCCAACCTTGAATTTAAGGTCAGCACGCTGTGGCCCAAGGGAGGTAAATCCCTGACGCATATCACGTTCAAAACTCTCATTTAACAGAGTCTGTAGATCCTGATCTTTGTCCCAACCCGGGCTAAAACGTAGATCCGTAACGACCTCTCGAACCAACTGCTCAGCAATGCCTGTAAAGTGCGGTAAAAGGGCATCAACATAAGCGCTTCGAAGCTCTGTAAGTCGTTCTGCGTGAAGGATAAATTCTCTATCCCAAACCTCGCGTAACGACCGATCAATATTACCACGTTTTAGCAGTGAATTCCTTTGTTTTAACGCTCTTTGAAAGCCTCTCCAGACGGAAATAAACCCCGTAGAATGGTGAAATCCACCCCAATCGATAAATTGTCGTCTAACAGACGGTGAACCGTCTAAAAGTGTGAAACTTTCAGAGTCGATCACCTGCATCGGGACTAAGCCAGCAAGGGCCGTTAAGTCGATCTCTTCACCTCTGAAACGGGCACGCACATCGCCCTGCTGGGTTCGTTCAACACCTAGACCACCGGAATCAGATTCACCCTCAATCTTCGCAAAACAGGTCAGTTGTTGTTGGCCCTCAGAGATGACATATCGGCTCTGGTGCGTTCTGAATGAGCGGGCCACAGACAAGAAGTGAAGACCTTCCAGAATACTGGTTTTGCCGCTGCCGTTTTGACCGTGAATGATGTTGATATCCGCTGACGCATCAAAGGCCAGGGATTGAATGGATCGAAGATTAGAGAGTTGTAGTCGCTTGATGCGCATAAACAGAAAAGGCCGCCCTAGGGACGGCCTCTATTGAAGCGTTAATTACATGCGCATTGGCATGATGACGTAGGTTGAGTTTGGATCATCGAAGCCTTGAATCAGCGCACTGCTGTTTGCATCAGCTAAGGTGAAACGAACCACATCGGAACCAAGAATAGAGAGTACATCGAGCAGATAGTTAACGTTGAAACCGATATCGATCGAAGGACCTTCGTACTCAACAGCTACAGTCTCTTCTGCCTCTTCCTGCTCTGGGTTATTTGCCGTCACTTTAAGGTAGCCATCGCTGAGCGTCAGACGCACACCTCGATATTTCTCGTTCGATAGAATCGCAATACGCTGGAATACCTGACGCAGCTCTTGGCGATCACCAAGAACGACCTTGTCACCGTTTTTAGGGATCACTCGTTGGTAGTCAGGGAACTTGCCATCAACCAGCTTCGACGTGAAGGTGTAGTCACCGACATTGGCACGAATGTGTGATGCACCAATAACCAGTGTAACCGGTGAGTCACCACCTTGGAGTAATCGAGCTAGCTCAAGAATACCTTTACGAGGCACGATGATCTGATGCGCACCACCCGCTGGCACATCCGCTGCAGAAGCCGAAGTAGCCAGACGGTGACCATCGGTCGCAACCGAACGAAGTGAGTCTTCACTTACTTCCAGTAGCATGCCATTTAGGTAATAACGGACATCCTGTTGCGCCATAGAGAAGCCTGTCTTTTCGATCAACTGACGCAGTTCTGACTGTGGCAAGCTTAACTCGAAGGCTTGTGGGCTATCTTCAACATTCGGGAATTCAGACGCCGCCAAGGTTGTTAGTGAGAACTTAGAACGACCCGACTTGATGATCATCTTCTGACCACTCAACTCCATCTCGATACGAGCGTCATCAGAGAGCGATTTACAGATATCCATCAGCTTGCGTGCTGGAACGGTCACTGAACCTGGTTGTGCCGGCTCTTGAAGCTGCACGCGCCCTACCAACTCGACTTCGAGATCGGTACCGGTTAGTGAGAGTTGATCACCCTCAGCCACCATCAGAATGTTCGAGAGCACAGGCAGTGTCTGTCTGCGTTCAACCACGCCGGCAACAAGCTGTAGTGGTTTAATCAAAGCCTCACGAGTGATGACGAATCTCATGCGTATTCCTATCTCAGTCTGTCAGTTAGGTCGTCAAATGACGAAGCAGGTTTTTGTAATCTTCTGCGATCTCAGCATTGCTGTCACGCAACTCTTTAATTTTTCGTGTCGCGTGCAAGACCGTGGTGTGATCTCGACCGCCAAATGCGTTGCCTATCTCTGGTAGGCTGTGGTTAGTAAGCTCCTTAGACAAAGACATAGCAACTTGTCTTGGACGAGCGACTGAGCGACTGCGGCGTTTTGAGTGAAGATCGGCTACACGGATCTTATAGTACTCAGACACCACTCGCTGAATGTTATCAATACTAACCTGTTTGTCCTGTAATGCCAGTAGATCCTTCAGCGACTCTTTGACAAAGGTCGTGGTGATCGGACTACCAGTGAAGTGAGCGTTCGCTATAACTCGCTTCAAAGCACCTTCTAACTCTCGGACATTACTACGAATCTTCTGTGCAAGGAAGAAGGCGGCATCATCTGGAAGCTTAATTCGCGCTTCGTGCGCCTTTTTCATAAGAATAGCGACGCGCGTCTCAAGTTCTGGCGGCTCAATAGCCACGGTTAGACCCCAACCAAAACGAGACTTCAAGCGCTCTTCCATGCCACCGATCTCTTTAGGATAGCGATCACTGGTCAAGATCATCTGCTGGCCACCTTCAAGTAGCGCATTAAAGGTGTGGAAGAACTCCTCTTGCGAGCGATCCTTGTTGGCAAAGAACTGAATGTCATCGATCAACAGTGCATCGACCGAGCGGTAGTAGCGCTTAAAGTCATTAATCGCATTCAGCTGAAGTGCTTTAACCATATCGGCTACGAAGCGCTCTGAGTGCAGGTAGACAATCTTAGCGTTGGGATTACGCTTAAGCATTTCTGCACCCACAGCATGCATCAAGTGAGTTTTACCTAAGCCGACACCACCATAAATAAAGAGTGGGTTGTAACCACCACCCGGGTTATCGGCCACCTGTTGAGCCGCAGCAGAGGCTAGCTGGTTTGATTTACCTTGAACAAAGGATTCGAACGTAAAGCTGGGGTTTAAACTGGTCTGATGGCGCAAACCACCCTCGACCTGCACCGTTCGCTCCATCACCTCTGGCTGAACCTCAAGCTCAGGCTGAATAATATCAGTAGAGGGGGCAACAATAGAGGTCGACGTGAATTCAGCTTGGGACTCTTGAGCCTCAACACGCATTGGCTTTGCTCGAGCCACTTCTGGTCGAGTACGAGTGACGGGTGAGGCAACGGACCCTGCTATGCTTATTTCGATAAGTGGCGCAGATTCACCACTCAAGCGTTCAACGACATCTTGAAAGCGGGTAACGAACTTATCCGCGACCCAATCCTTTACGAAACGGTTTGGGGCCAGTAGAACAATGTGCGACTCGGTCTCTAGATCCAAACGCAATGGGCGAACCCAAGTGTTGTACTGCTGTGACGGCAGTTCATCTTTTAGCGTTTCTAGGCATTGTTGCCATAGATCTTGAAACATTTGTTGAGTCCCAGTGGGTTTTTAGAAGTATGGTTGAATCTTATCCCCAATGGGTGCAATTATCCACAGAATTTTCAGATAAATAGCGGCAAGGTTTTTAAATCAATAGGTTACAAGCCCTCACAACCTTTGACCTATATCCGACTTTTTCCAGAACTTAACAACTAAATGACAGCTTTTTCATAAGTTATAAACAGACTTATTCACAAAAAACTGACAATCAACGTAAAAACAGGCACAAAAAAGGCTGCCGAAGCAGCCTTTTCAACGTAGATAGTATTACTCAGCCCATGGGTCCGACGCGTCAGCGCCCCATGGGTCGTCACCACCACCCATACCATCGATAGTGATCTCTATCGTATCCAGATCAACATCCAAAGGTGCATCAAGATTGTAGGTCACTATCTCTGGGAAGATGATGATCAACGCCAGTGATGTCAGCATAATCAGGATGAATGGAATAGCCCCTCGGTAGATCTCCATGGTCTTCATGCCATGTACCAAACGACCGGTAATCTCATCCTTGTAATCGCTCTTTGGAGCCACACTTCGCAGGTAGAAGAGTGCAAAGCCAAAGGGAGGTGTTAAGAACGACATCGACATGTTCAATCCAACCACGACGAGGAACCACACCATGTTGATGTCCATGTTTGCCGCAACCGGGCCAATTAGTGGCATCAAGATGAATGCTATCTCGAAGAAGTCGATAAAGAAGCCGAGTACGAATACCAATAAGCTGACAAATAGAACAAAGCCAAGCTCACCACCAGGGATAAAGCTAAACAGGTGCTCAATCCATAGGTCACCGTTTACTGCTCGGAAGGATAGAGCAAAGATAGATGAACCAACCAAAATAAACATGACGAAGGTCGACAGTTTGGCCGTTGAGTCCAGAGCCCCTTTGATAACCTCCAGCGTCAGACGACGACGGATGATCGAGAGCAATAGAGCCCCCACAGCACCCATTGCCCCACCCTCGGTCGGTGTTGCCCAACCAACGAAGATGGTTCCCAATACCAAGAAGATCAAAATGATCGGTGGCAGCATCGCGGTCAGAACCGACACCATCAGCTTGGTGCCCTGAAGAGTACGCGCCTCTGCTGGCAGTGGTGGAACCATCGCCGGTTTGAAGATCGACAATGCGAACATGTATAGAAGTAAGAAGCTCACAACCATTGCCGCCGGTAGCATAGCACCCATGTAAGCATCTTTAACTGACAGTGAAAGCACATCGGCCAGTACGATCAACACCAGTGAAGGTGGGATGATCTGTGCCAGCGAGCCGGCACTGGTCAGAAGACCCGCCGCTGTCGGGTAGTGATAACGGTATCGCATCATAACCGGCAAGGAGATAAGGCCCATTGAAATCACCGATGCTGCCACAACACCCGTCGTTGCCGCGAGGAGCGCACCGACAAGAATGACAGCATAACCAAGACCACCCGGTACTCGCCCAAACAACTGCCCTGCCGATTCAAGCAAGTCCTCTGCCATGCCTGAGCGTTGCAGGATAATCCCCATGAAGGTGAAGAACGGAATCGCCAGCAAAGTGTCGTTCTGCATAATGCCGTAGATACGTTCAGGTATTGCCTGAAGCAGCACCCAATCCAATAGACCAAGCTCATGACCAATGATCGCAAACAGAATGCCGTTAGCTGCCAAACTAAACGCAACTGGGAAGCCCGATAGAAGGAAGATGATCAGAGTGCCGAACATAATCGGCGCGATGTTATCCGCTAGAAATTCCATTTACGCCGTCTCCTGCTCGTCGTCCATGTTTACGTGACCACCTTTACTCAGCGGATCTTCGATATAGCCTTTTAGAAAAGCCCAGCGCTTAATCAATTCGCTGAATGCTTGGATGAATAACAAACCAAAACCGAGAGGAATCATTGCACGCACTGGCCAACGCAGCAGGCCACCCGCATTTTGACTCACCTCTTGGTTAGCATAGGTCTCTAAAAGATTGGGAATGGATTGTAGGCAGATGTAGAGGCTGACCGGCATCACACAGAAGAGCAGACCAATAACGTCAATCCAGTTGCGGGCTCTTGGTGAGATGCGCTGACTCACCACATCGATGCGTACGTGCTCATTTAGTTTAAGCACATAGCCCGCTGCCGCCGTAAACACAGCAGCGTACAGGTACCACTGCAACTCCAGCATTGCATTAGACGCGATACTGAACAGATAACGAGTTGTTGCGTTACCTGCACTGACCAATACCGCTGCAAGAATTAACCATTTAATGTAGTTGCCAACCCAGCCATTGATTGCATCAATGCCCGCTGAGAATTTCAGTAAAGCTTTCATTCCTTAAACACGCTCTCTGATCTATTTGTTATAGCCTCGCAGTGTGACCGGTTTTCAAGTGTGGTACAAGAAGAGGTTGCAACTGGTCATACCAGAACAAACGATAGATATAGACTTAAGTCTTAATTTCAGATCGAAAAGCCTATTAAATGGCCATGTTTGAACCATCAAAGAGAAATTTAAGGGTTAACTGGTCCTACCAGATCACCTGATTAGTTAGACCAAAGTAGCAGGTTGATTCAGGCAAATAATTAATACTCTTGCATGGTGGCTGGTTATAGCTAGTATTAGCTGTGTCCTAACTAACAATAAACGCCGAAAAGGCAAACACAAGGAAATATCATGAAACGTAGAGATCTGTTTAAAGGTGCTGTACTAGCAGCAGCCGTTTCAGCAGCAACTGCAGCTTCAGCTGCTGAGCTTCCAGAACTTAACTGGCGCCTACAGTCGGCTGTACCTCCAGGTATCGGCTTCTACATGGGCGGTGTCTACTTCGCTGAAGAAGTAGAGAAGATGACCAACGGTAAATTCAAGATTCGTGTATTCCCTGCGGGCGAAATCGTAGGCACTATGCAGATCTTTGACGCAGTATCAGACGGTACGATCGAAGCAGGTCACACAGCGTCATACTACTACTTCGGTAAAAACCCAGCATTCGCTCTAGATACAACCGTTCCTTTCGGCCTTAACTACCGTCAGTTCCAAGCTTGGTACAACTTCGGTGGTGGCGGCGAAATGATCAAAGAGCTTTTCGCTAAATCGAACATCGTTCCATTCCCATCAGGTAACACGGGTGTACAGATGGGTGGTTGGTACAACAAAGAAGTTAAATCACTAGACGATCTTCAGGGTCTAAAGATGCGTATCGGTGGTATGGGCGGTAAGATCATCGAGAAGCTAGGCGTTGTGCCTCAGTCTATCCCGGGTGGCGATATCTTCCCATCACTAGAGAAAGGCACTATCGATGCAGCTGAATGGGTTGGTCCATTCGATGACATGAAGATGGGCTTCAACAAGGTTGCTAAGTACTACTACACTCCAGGTTGGTGGGAAGCGGCTCCAAACCTTTCTGTCTACATCAACAAAGAGAAGTTCGACGCTCTACCAGTTGAGTACCAGAACATTGTTGCAGCAGCAGCTGAGCGTGCAAACGTTAAGACAACTGCCTTCTACGATGCGAAGAACCCAGAAGCACTTAAGACTATCCTAGCGGGTGGTACTAAGATGAAGGTCTTCCCGAAAGACGTAATGGATGCTGCTTGGGAAGCTGCACAGGAAACTTACAAAGAGCTTTCTGCTGAACACCCAGACTTCAAACGCATCTACGACAGCATGGCTGCGTTCCAGAAAGACCAGAACCAGTGGATGTCTGTTTCAGAAGGTCCTCTAGACGGCTACATGCAGCGTAAAATGCGCTAATAGCTCGTTTAGCTGATAAAAAACCAGCTCTCGGGCTGGTTTTTTTATGGATAGCAAACAAAAGGTTTGCAACTGCTTAGCGATTTCTATAGAATTTTGCGTCTCGATTTTTAGGCAGATGTCCATACAACATCTGTGACGTATAAATGACTTGTAATAGGACAAGGCAATGAAAAGAACATTTCAACCAAGCGTACTAAAGCGTAAGCGCAACCACGGTTTCCGTGCTCGTATGGCTACTAAAAACGGTCGTAAAGTGCTTGCTCGTCGTCGTTCACGCGGCCGCGCTAGCTTGTCTGCATAATTAAGCGGACTTGCTGAATGCCAAATGGCTGAGTTCGAATACCCTCGCCAGTTAAGACTTTTAACTGGCGGTGATTTCAAAAGGGTATTCGACAAAGCCGATTTTAAGGTCAGTGATACTCATCTACTGATTCTTGCCCGCCACTCCCAATCTGATCATCCCCGCATCGGATTCGTTTTTTCCAAAAAAAATATTCGCAGAGCCGTGAATCGAAACCGCGTTCGTCGTATCATTCGCGAGTCTTTTCGTTTTAACCAGCATCAGCTCCCTAATGTCGACATTGTTGTTTTATCTCGACGTGGTATTGATGAGCTGGAAAACGAGCAATTACATGCGCTCATAGCGAAAAGTTGGAAACGTTTAAACAAGCAGGCTTTAAAAGCCCAAACCTCAAATAAAGGTAATGGTTAATTCGCCATGGATATACAGCGAGTCATTCTACTCGGCGCACTCGGTCTAATCTCATACATGCTGGTTCTCCAGTGGAATGCTGATTACAACACTCCCGTCGCAGCACAACAAACTCAAACTGAATCAGTTTCAGCGTACCAGCCAGCCGCAGGTAACGACCTGCCAAGCGCAGCGCCAGCAGCTGAAGCTGATCTACCAACCGCAGGTGCAGCAACGTCCACACTGGCTGCAGCAACAGGTGATCTGGTCAGTGTAACCACTGATAAGTTCGGCATTCTAATCGATCCACGTGGCGGTGACATCATTGAAGTCAAACTGCTCGATCATAAAGCGACGTTGGAAGGCGAAGATCCCTTGGTTCTGCTTGAGCAGAACGCTAACCGTACCTATGTTGCTCAATCAGGCTTAGTTGGCCCTAATGGCCCAGATGCGTCTAAAGAGGGGCGTCCACTCTACTCTGTCGCTGAAGCTAGCTACGACATGGGCAGTGCCGACACACTGGCTGTAGATCTGAACCTAGTCGATAACGGCGTAGCCATTACTAAGCGATTCACCTTCACACGCGGTAGCAACGCCATTGCGATGGACTACCTGATTGCTAACAACAGTGACTCAAACTGGCAAGCGACTCTATTCGGTCAACTTAAGCGTGATCGTAGTGCTGACCCTTCAGAAACTACTGATATGGGTATGCAGTCTTACTTAGGCCCAGTGTTCTCAACTCAAGAGAACAACTACAACAAAGTTAGCTTCGATGATATAGACGACGATGGCCGTTACAGCGAGAAGAGCCAAGACGGTTGGGTTGCTATGATTCAGCACTACTTCATGAGTGCTTGGATCCCTAATCCAGGTCAGGAGTACACCTACCAGGCCCGTCAGCTTAACGGTAACTACATTGCTGGTTTCTTAGCACCCTCTGCTGTTGTTGCTCCAGGCCAGACAGGCCAGATCTCGGCAACGCTGTATGCGGGTCCTAAAGATACTGATCAGCTGGAGAAGATCGCTCCGAACCTAGATCTTACGATCGACTTCGGTATTCTCTTCTTCATCGCTTCACCAATCTACATGGTTCTTAAGTGGCTCTACTCGATCGTCGGTAACTACGGTCTTGCCATCATCTGTGTCACGATTTTGGTGAAAGCTGCCCTATTCCACTTGAATGCTAAAGCGTTCAAATCGATGGCAAAAATGCGCAAGTTCGGTCCAGAGATGGCTCGTCTTAAAGAGCTATACGGTGATGATCGCCAGAAGATGTCTCAAGAGATGATGAAGCTCTACTCGAAAGAGAAGATCAACCCTCTCGGTGGATGTCTTCCTATCGTTGCTCAGATGCCGATCTTCATCGCACTTTACTGGGTATTGATGGAAGCGGTTGAGATCCGTCACGCGCCATTCATTGGTTACATCCAAGACCTGTCGCAAATGGACCCTTACTTCATCATGCCTATCTTGATGGGTGCGACCATGTTCATTCAGCAGCTGTTGAACCCAACGCCTCCAGATCCAATGCAGGCGAAGATCATGAAGATGCTTCCAATCGTCTTCACCTTCTTCTTCCTATGGTTCCCAGCGGGTCTGGTTCTATACTGGTTGGTGAACAACGTCCTATCAATTGCACAGCAGTATGTAATCAACAAACAGATCGAAGCGGGTGATTCTAAATAAGCAACTTGCAGCTTAAATCCCCACGCGACACACTAGGGCTCTTCGGAGCCCTTTTTATTGATTGGAGAAAGACTTCAGATGATCAGCAGCAGTAAAGATACGATCGTTGCACAAGCAACCGCCACTGGCCAAGGGGGCGTCGGGATTGTTCGTCTTTCAGGGCCTAAGTCTGCTGAAATTTTAGAGGCATTTATCGGGTTTAAAGCCAAACCCCGTTACGCTCACTACACCCCTTTTCATGAAACTGATCAACAGATCGACGAAGGCATCGCCCTGCTTTTTCCTGGACCCAATAGCTTCACCGGTGAAGATGTTGCCGAACTTCAATGTCATGGTGGTCCCGTTGTCATCGATCTCATCATTCGCCGCGCCATTGAGCTAGGTGCTCGCATGGCTAGACCAGGTGAATTCTCAGAACGAGCATTTTTAAACGATAAGCTCGATCTCACTCAAGCTGAAGCCATTGCTGATCTGATTGAAAGCTCTTCAGAACAGGCAGCTCGCTGTGCGTTAAAATCACTGCAAGGCGCTTTTTCGCGTGAAGTTGATCAATTGGTCGATCAGCTAACCAACCTACGCATCTATGTAGAAGCAGCCATCGACTTCCCTGATGAAGAGATCGACTTTTTAAGCGACGGCAAAGTGCGTGGTGATCTGGTCAACATTATTGAGCAACTCAATCAGGTTCAGAGCCAAGCGCAGCAAGGCAGTTTAATGAGAGAGGGTATGACTGTCGTGATTGCTGGCCGTCCTAATGCCGGAAAATCGAGTCTGCTCAATGCGCTATCGGGGCGTGATTCAGCAATTGTCACCGACATTGAGGGGACAACACGAGATGTCTTGAGAGAGCAGATACACATTGATGGCATGCCACTGCACATTATCGACACCGCTGGCTTACGTGATGCACCTGATCGAGTCGAACAGATCGGTATTGATCGCGCTTGGCAGGAGATCAAAACGGCTGATCGTATCTTAATGCTCGTGGATGCTAGCCACTCAGAGACAACGGATCCACAAACGCTGTGGCCTGAGATGGTCGAAAAACTCAACGGTGATCTGAGCCATGTCACCTTAGTTCGCAATAAAATCGACCTAACAGACGAGAGTACTAGTCTTGAACAACAGGGTGAAAACACACTGATTAGACTCTCAGCCAAAGATGAGCAAGGCATTGATCTGCTTCGGGAGCATCTAAAGTCCATTATGGGCTATCAAGGCAATGCTGAAGGCGCTTTTATGGCGCGTAGACGCCATATGGAGGCTCTAGAACAAGCACAGGAGCTATTAAACACCGGTCTTTGGCAGTTAGATACCCAAGGTGCTGGTGAACTTCTGGCGGAAGATCTGAGGCAGACACAGCAGGTGTTAGGTGAAATAACCGGTAAAGTTTCAGCGGATGACCTGCTTGGAAAGATTTTCGGCTCTTTCTGTATCGGTAAATAGTTTTCCACAATCCAAAAATAGAGTTACTCACAGATAAAAGGCGAATGCTGAGCATCTGTTGTGGATATATTCAATAGTTATCCAAAGAATAGGTCACAAAACGCGGTAATAATTCTTCGATTGTGGAAAAACTGTCAGCCTAACCCCGAGTAATTGGACGATTAAACTGTGAATAAAATAAATTGTGTATAACTAGCCTACTTATACACAACTCACACACAACAAATGTTCAAGCTATTCGCGCTTTATAAGCGGGTTATAATTTCTACAAACTACTGTTTTTATTGATTTTTAATCAGTTAATAACAGAAATCAGCCTACTTAAATAATATTAAAAATAATAAACTCTCTTTATATATTTATTTTATTTTTTATTTATCTACTCTCACTCTACAAACAGCAGGTTGGCTATTTTTTAACCATTTCTTCAATGGCAATCCCTAGGTATAATCCGCGCCATATTTCTGTCTAGGTTTGAAAAGGCAGCTAAGAGGTAGAGAGTGGATTATCCAGATCGTTATGACGTGTTGATTATTGGTGGCGGTCACGCTGGCACTGAAGCGGCATTAGCATCAGCACGTAAAGGGGCTAAAACCCTGCTATTGACTCACAATATTGAGACACTGGGTCAAATGTCATGTAACCCGGCCATCGGTGGTATTGGTAAGAGTCATCTTGTTAAAGAGATTGATGCACTGGATGGTGCGATGGCTCGTGCTACCGATAAGGGCGGTATTCAGTTTAGAACGCTTAATGCACGCAAAGGTCCCGCTGTGCGTGCCACACGTGCACAAGCGGATCGTATTCTTTACAAAGCAGCCATCCGTTCTATTCTTGAAAACCAACCTAACCTCGATATCTTTCAGCAGGCGGTCGATGATCTCATCGTAGAAAATGATGAAGTTCGCGGTGCTGTGACCCAAGCTGGCATTCGTTTCTTTGCAAACAGCGTTGTCTTAACAGCAGGTACCTTCCTTGGCGGTTTGATTCACATTGGTATGCAAAATTATCAGGGTGGTCGTGCCGGTGATCCGCCTTCATTACGACTCGCAGAGCGTTTACGTGAGTATCCTCTTCGCGTTGACCGTCTCAAAACGGGTACACCGCCACGAATTGACGCACGCAGTGTCGATTTCTCAGTGATGCAAGAACAACCTGGTGATACACCAACGCCTATCATGTCGTTTATGGGCCAGGCGAGTGACCAACCAGAACAGATCAGTTGTTACATCACGCATACCAATGAGCGGACACACGAGATTATTCGAAATAACCTTGATCGCTCGCCGATGTACTCTGGGATTATTGAAGGGATAGGACCGCGTTACTGCCCTTCCATTGAAGATAAGATTCACCGCTTTGCGGACAAAGACTCCCACCAGGTTTTCGTTGAGCCGGAAGGGTTAACCACGCACGAGCTCTACCCAAATGGTGTCTCAACCAGTTTGCCATTTGATGTGCAGCTTGAGGTCATCCGTTCAATGCGCGGTTTTGAAAACGCTCATATCACACGTCCGGGTTATGCCATCGAATACGATTATTTCAATCCTCAGGATTTGAAACACACACTTGAGACCAAAGTGATCTCTGGTCTCTACTTTGCCGGTCAAATCAATGGCACAACAGGCTACGAAGAGGCGGGCGCACAAGGGTTGTTGGCCGGTATGAATGCCGCTGCTCGTGCACTGGATCAGGATCAGTGGTATCCGCGTCGTGACGAAGCTTACATCGGTGTCTTGGTTGATGATTTGATTACGCACGGCACATCAGAGCCTTACCGTATGTTCACCTCCCGTGCTGAATACCGTTTGGTGTTGCGCGAAGATAACGCGGATATTCGTTTGACCGAGATAGGTCGCAAACTGGGTGTCGTTGGTGATGATCGCTGGACCGCCTTCTCGACTAAACGCGATCAGATTGATTGTGAAATGGCACGGCTCTCATCGACTTGGATTCAACCAAAGTCAGCAGAAGCGGCTGCATTGGAACCCAAGCTGAGTTCACCGTTGGCACGTGAGTACAACCTTGCTGATCTGGTAAAGCGTCCTGAACTTAGCTATGCCGATATCAAATCCATTAAACCTTCTGAGGTTGAGATTGAGGCGGCGGCTGAAGAGCAGATTGAGATCTCGATCAAGTACGCCGGTTATATTGATCGTCAGAAGCAAGAGATTGATCAGATGCGTCGTCAAGAGAATACCTCTTTGCCTGAGGACTTCGATTATGATGCCGTTGGTGGTCTCTCAAACGAATTAAAATCTAAGCTAGAGCATGTCCGCCCGGTGACTATTGCTCAGGCTTCAAGGATTCAGGGCATGACGCCAGCGGCTATCTCGCTGTTATTGGTTCATTTGAAGAAACTTCAGCTTCAAGCTAAGGCGGCCAGTTAATGGATTACAATCCAAAAAACGATTTAGAGTCAGGTCTAAGTCGGTTAAACCTGTCTGTATCTGAATTACAGGTTGAGCAGCTGTTGGCCTACTTAGCCTTGTTACAGAAATGGAACAAAACCTACAATCTGACGGCGATACGCGATCCAAAACAGATGCTGATAAAACATATTTTGGACAGTGTCGCGATTGCGCCCTACGTAGAAAAAACCGACCTTATCGACGTCGGTAGTGGTGCTGGGTTACCTGGAATTCCTATGGCCATTCTTAATCCTGATATGCCAGTTGTTACTCTGGACAGCAACGGTAAAAAAACTCGGTTTCAGCATCAGGTAAAAGTTGAGTTGAATCTATCGAATTTAGAGGTGGTTCATGGTCGGGTTGAGGCGTTTGCCGGTCGTACTTTCCAACAAGTTACCTCTAGGGCCTTTGCTTCTATCGAAGATATGGTAACGTTAAGCGCTGAGCTATTAGCCGATCAGGGTCTGTTTCTTGCGATGAAAGGCCGTTATCCTGATCAGGAGTTGGCAGATCTGCCAAATCAGTACCATTTAATCGAGAGTTACCCCCTTCAAGTGCCCGGTCTTGATGAAGAGCGACACCTGTTGAAAATTGGGAGAGTGTAAGTTGGCCAAGATTTTAACGGTCACCAATCAGAAAGGTGGGGTTGGTAAAACCACCACCAGCGTGAACTTAGCGGCATCACTGGCTGCTATGCACAAGCGCGTTCTGCTCATCGATCTGGATCCTCAGGGTAATGCGACGATGGGCTCTGGTGTTGATAAGCATGATCTTACCCTCTCGGTCTATGAGCTATTAACCGATCAAGCGAGCGCCAAAGAGTCGATCATCACCAATTTAGAAGTAGGCTACGATGTTTTAGGGGCCAATGGCGACCTAACGGCGGCAGAAGTTGAACTTCTGCAGATGACACGTAGAGAGTTTCGTCTGAAGATGGCGCTCGATGCTGTGGCTGACCAATACGATTTTATTCTGATCGATAACCCACCTTCGCTGAGTTTGCTAACGGTGAATGCACTGGCTAGCTCTGACGGGGTTATTATACCTATGCAGTGTGAATACTATGCTCTCGAAGGGATCAGTGCACTGGTGGGCACCATCGATAAGATCCATGAACGTCTAAACCCTCGCCTGAAGATTGAGGGTATTTTGCGCACCATGTTCGATCCACGCATGAGTTTGACCAAGGATGTCTCTGATCATCTCCTAGAGTATTTTGGTGATCAGGTTTACCGTACAGTCATTCCACGTAATGTCCGTTTAGCAGAGGCCCCCAGCCACGGTCTACCGGCGATCATGTACGATAAAAATTCTCGAGGTGCGATTGCATACCTGGCACTGGCGGGTGAACTGGTTCGCCGTACCGATAAAGAGCAAACCCAAGCGGTTTCTTAAGGAGTTGAAATGAGCACTAAACGTCGTGGATTGGGTCGTGGTTTAGACGCCCTACTTTCCGGTTCTGCAGCGACTGTCGCGAACGACCAATCGAGTGACTCTACGCAACTCACTGAACTGGCGGTTGAGCGCCTAAGTCGTGGTCGTTACCAACCGCGCCGTGATATGGAGCCTCAAGCGCTTGAAGAGCTAGCCGCTTCGATTAAAGCGCAAGGCATTATGCAGCCGATTGTGGTGCGACCTATCGGTGGTGATAATTTTGAAATCATCGCGGGTGAGCGTCGCTGGCGTGCAGCCCAGATGGCTGGTTTAGAGCGTGTGCCTGTTGTCATTCGAGATGTTCCTGATGAAGCGGCCATTGCGATGGCACTCATCGAAAACATTCAACGTGAAAACCTAAACCCGATCGAAGAGGCCATAGCCCTGCAGCGCCTTCAGCAGGAGTTTGAACTGTCACAGCAAGAGGTGGCTGATGCCGTTGGAAAATCGCGCACCGCCGTTGCCAACCTTCTGCGTCTTCTTAACCTGACCGACGAAGTCAAACGTATGTTAGAGCATGGAGACCTTGAGATGGGTCATGCGCGTGCTCTACTGCCTCTCACGGAAGCGTTACAGATCGATGCCGGTCGAGAGGTTGTGGCTAAAGGCCTATCGGTTCGTCAGACTGAGTTATTGGTGCGCACTTTGCAAAATCCAACGGAGCCTAAAGCGAAGCCAGAGCTTACCAGCAAGCATGAGCGTATCGTTGAAGATCTGACTCGACTGCTATCTACCAAAGTGACGCTGAGCGAAAACGCAAAGGGTCAGGGTAAGATTGTGATCAGCTACAATGATGCTAAAGAGCTAAAAGCGATCGTTAAACAACTTCGCGATTAAAGCGAACAAGACCTTAGTCATAGTTAGACTACTCTGTACTTGATGCTTATTCCCTTTTCACCTACAATTGCGCCCGCATTAGCTGGGATAAACGCACTACTTTTGGGCAAAGATGATGAATCCAAACCTCATTGGTAAGCGTTCTGATAGGGCGAAAGCTCGATATTTCACCGTTTTGAAATATCAGTCAGGCATCCTGTTAGTGCTAAGTGCAGTCGCTGTATTTATTGATTTTGTAGCAGCGTACTCAATGCTTATAGGTGGTTTAATCTACTTGATTCCTAACGCCTATTTCGCAAACAAGCACTTTAACAAGCAGACACAGGGGTCTGCACAAGGGACACTCGCAGAGTTGTATGCGAGTCAAATATGGAAAATGGCATTGATGGCCATCAGTTTTTCACTGGCGTTTGTGCTGGTAAAACCCATCAGTGTTTTTTCCTTATTTGCGATGTTGATTCTGCTTCAGGTCAGTAATCTGATCATGCAGTTCGGCGTTAAAACGGATTCTTAACCTTCGATAAAGAGAGAAACTGAGAATGGCATCTGGAACAGTTACCTCCTCAGAGTATATTGCTCACCACTTAACCAACCTTACCTTTGGTAACCACCCTGTTAACGGTCTTGGCTTTGCGCACAGTGCGCAAGAAGCTGCTGAGATGGGCTTCTGGGCGATCAACGTAGACACAATGTTCTGGTCGATTGCTCTTGGTCTAGCGTTCGTGTGGTTCTTCCGTAAGGTGGCTAAAAGTGCGACAAGTGATGTACCTGGCGGCGCTCAAAACTTTGTAGAAACCATCATCGAGTTCATCGATGACAACGTGAAGAGTATCTTCCACTACAAAAATGCACTCATCGCTCCATTGGCGTTGACCATCTTTGTATGGATCTTCCTAATGAACACCATGGACTTGGTTCCCGTTGACTGGATTCCATTCCTAGCAGCAGAGATGGGTATCCACTTCATGAAAGTGGTTCCAACGACTGACGTAAACGCGACCGCGGGTATGGCGTTGAGCGTCTTTGCACTTATTCTTTACTACAGCATCAAGCAGAAAGGTCTTGGCGGGTTCCTAGCAGAGCTTAGCTTCCAGCCTTTAGGCAAATGGTTGCTGCCATTCAACCTCTTCCTAGAAGTGGTTGGTCTACTGGCTAAGCCAGTATCATTGGCACTACGTCTTTTCGGTAACATGTACGCAGGTGAGATGATCTTCATCCTGATTGCACTGCTGCCGTTCTGGGCTCAATGGATCCTGTCGGTTCCATGGGCAATTTTCCACATTCTAGTTATTACGCTTCAGGCGTTTATCTTCATGGTCCTAACAATCGTCTACTTGGCGATGGCCCACGAAGATCACTAAGCGGAATAACAAGAGTTTACTAACTGTAATAACCTTAAATTAACTAAATCGGAGAAAAACGATGGAAATGGCATTGCTGTACATTGCTGGTGCACTGATGATGGGTCTAGGCGCTGTAGGCGCTGCGGTCGGTATCGGCGTTCTAGGTGGCAAATTCCTTGAAGGTGCTGCTCGTCAGCCAGAACTGATCCCACTACTACGTACTCAGTTCTTCATCGTAATGGGTCTTGTCGACGCTGTTCCTATGATCGGTGTTGGTCTTGGTCTATACGTACTGTTCGCTGTTGCTGGCTAACAAGTAGTTTTTTAACTAGATACCCCATGGGTTTCACTACTTTTAATCAGACAACCGCGAGGATAATGGCGTGAATATCAATCTCACCATCATTGGTCAGGCTATCGCGTTCTTCATCTTCGTCGTATTTTGTATGAAATACGTATGGCCACCACTAACAAGTGCACTGGCTGAACGTAAGAAGAAGATTGCAGATGGTCTTGATGCGGCAGAACGCGCTGAGCGCGATCTGAAGCTAGCTCAAGAGAAAGCGACAGATAATCTGCGCGAATCTAAAGAGCAAGCAGCTGCCATCATTGAACAGGCCAACAAGCGGGCTAACCAGATTGTTGACGAAGCTAAAGAGCAAGCGCGCGAAGAAGCTAATCGCGTTAAAGCTGCTGCTGAAGCGGAAATCGAACAAGAGATCAACCAAGCGAAGGAAGCTCTTCGTGCACAGGTTGCAGCACTAGCACTAGCTGGCGCTGAAAAAATTCTGGAAGCCTCTGTTGACGAGAAAGCACACGCACAGTTAGTTGAAAAACTAGCTGCGGAGCTTTAAGCGAGGTTTACGATGGCTGAACTCAATACAGTCGCTCGGCCCTACACAAAAGCTGCATTTGAATATGCAGCTAGCAAGGGCAGCCTCGATCAGTGGGCTAACATGCTGTCAATCGCTGCCTCTTGTGTAGCGGATGCGACAGTAGCCCAGGTGCTGGCAAACCCAGCCCTAACGTCTGAGCAGAAAGCTGGGACGCTGAATGGCCTTTTAGAAGGCGACATCGACCAAGCGGGCCAAAACTTTATGGCTCTATTGGCAGAAAATCAGCGCTTGGCTCTGTTGCCAGAGATCGCTGCACAGTTCAAAAAGCTGAAGTCAGCTCAGGAAGCTTCAATTGAAGTGGATCTGACAACTGCCTTCGATCTTGCTGATGAACAGCAGCAGAAATTGGCTAAGGCGCTTAGCACCAAGTTGGGTCGTGAAGTAGCAGTCACTGCACAGGTAGACAAGTCTATCCTAGGCGGTGTAATTGTTCGTACAGACGACCTTGTGATCGACGGTTCGGTTCGTGCTCGACTTGCGAAACTGGCCGAAGCGATGAATTCCTGAGAATGAGGAATAGAAATGCAGCAACTGAATCCATCTGAGATCAGCGAGATTCTCAAGAAGCGCATCGAGTCACTTGATGTGTCTTCAGAAGCCCGTAACGAGGGCACAATCGTTAGCGTATCCGATGGTATCATCCTGATCCACGGTCTAGCTGACGTAATGTACGGCGAAATGATCGAGTTCCCTGGTGGCGTCTACGGTATGGCGCTTAACCTTGAGCGTGACTCTGTCGGTGCCGTAGTTCTTGGTGATTACCAAGGTCTTAAAGAAGGCATGACGGCTAAATGTACTGGCCGTATCCTTGAAGTACCAGTAGGTCCTGAGCTACTTGGTCGCGTTGTAGACGCACTAGGTAACCCAATCGACGGTAAAGGTGCTATCGACGCAAAAATCACAGACGCAGTAGAGAAGGTAGCGCCAGGCGTTATCGCTCGTCAGTCTGTTGACCAGCCAGTTCAGACTGGTCTGAAAGCGATCGATGCAATGGTACCAATCGGCCGTGGTCAGCGTGAGTTGATCATCGGTGACCGTCAGATCGGTAAGTCGGCAATTGCGATCGACGCGATCATCAACCAGAAAGGTACTGGTATCAAATGTATCTACGTAGCAGTGGGCCAGAAACAGTCTACTATCGCTAACGTAGTACGTAAGCTTGAAGAGCACGGCGCAATGGATCACACGATCGTTGTAGCAGCGGGTGCAGCAGATCCTGCAGCAATGCAGTTCCTAGCTCCATACGCAGGCTGTGCAATGGGTGAGTACTTCCGTGACCGCGGTGAAGACGCACTGATTATCTACGATGACCTAACTAAACAAGCTTGGGCTTACCGTCAGATTTCACTTCTTCTTCGTCGTCCACCAGGTCGTGAAGCATACCCAGGTGACGTATTCTACCTACACTCACGCCTACTAGAGCGTGCAGCGCGTGTTAACGCTGACTACGTAGAAGAGTTCACTAAAGGTGAAGTTAAAGGACAAACAGGTTCATTGACTGCTCTACCTGTAATCGAGACTCAGGGTGGCGACGTTTCGGCGTTCGTACCAACCAACGTTATCTCGATCACAGACGGTCAGATCTTCCTTGAAACTGGTATGTTTAACTCAGGTATTCGTCCTGCGATCAACGCAGGTCTGTCAGTATCACGTGTAGGTGGTGCGGCTCAGACTAAAGTCATCAAGAAATTGGGTGGCGGTGTACGTCTAGCACTTGCACAGTACCGTGAATTGGCAGCGTTCTCGCAGTTTGCTTCAGACCTTGACGAAGCGACTCGTGCACAACTAGAGCACGGTCAGCGCGTTACAGAACTGATGAAGCAGAAGCAGTACTCTCCAATGTCTGTCGCTGAGATGGGCTTGAGCTTGTACGCTGCGAACGAAGGCTTCCTGAGCGACGTAGAATTGAACAAAATCGGTGCATTCGAAGCTGCATTGGTTGCATACTTCAACTCGGAGCATGCTGACCTGATGGCTAAAGTGAATGAATCAGGCGATTACAATGACGAAATCGCTGCTGGATTCAAAGCTGGCATCGAGAAGTTCAAATCTACCCAGACTTGGTAAGCGCTCGAGTTATGAGCAGAACGGCTGAACAGACTCTGTTCAGCCGATACTAAGTCAAGGAATAGAGGCGGATTTATGGCAGTCGGAAAAGAGATTAAGACGCAGATCGCGAGTATCGGTAGCACACGTAAGATTACCAGCGCCATGGAAATGGTTGCTGCATCTAAGATGCGCCGTGCCCAAGATCGCATGGAGTCTTCTCGTCCATACGCACGCAGTATCCGTGGTGTGATTCAGCACTTAGCGAAAGCTAACCCTGAATACAAACACCTTTACATGCAGAACAACGACCTGAAACGAGTAGGTTTCATTGTTGTCGGTTCTGATCGCGGACTCTGTGGTGGCCTGAACGTTAACTTGTTCAAGGCTGCTATTGGCAAAATGAAGGAGTTCAATTCACAGAATGTCGAGATCGATTTCTGTGCAATTGGTGGTAAAGCAGTTAGCTTCTTCCGTAACTACGGCGGTAACGTTAAGGCAGCAACAAGCGGCCTAGGCGATGCACCAGAGTTGGAAGCGCTAATCGGTTCAGTAAAAGTGATGCTTGATAGCTTCAACGAAGGCAAACTTGACCGTCTATACGTGGTATCGAACGAGTTCGTTAACACCATGACGCAAAAGCCGACTATTGAACAGCTTCTGCCCCTTCAGGCTGAAGAAGACGACGACACTCTCAACCACCACTGGGATTACATCTACGAGCCAGATGCTCGTGATCTACTAACAGGTCTTTTGACTCGTTACGTTGAATCAATGGTGTACCAAGCAGTTGTTGAGAATAACGCCTGTGAACAGGCAGCGCGTATGTTGGCAATGAAGAATGCAACCGACAACGCCGGCAACCTAATCGACGAGCTTCAGTTGATCTACAACAAAGCGCGTCAGGCAGCGATTACACAGGAAATTTCTGAAATCGTAAGTGGTGCTGCTGCTGTTTAAAGCAGTTAACAGGCTAATAAGTTAAGAGGATCCGAACATGAGTAGCGGACGTATTGTTCAGATTATCGGTGCAGTCGTTGACGTGGAATTCCCACGTGAAGATGTACCGAAGGTTTATGACGCACTAAACGTCACTAAAACCAACCTGACACTAGAAGTTCAGCAACAGCTGGGTGACGGTGTCGTACGTACTATCGCAATGGGTCAGACTGAAGGTGCAAGCCGTGGTCTGGACGTTGTAAACACTGGTGCTCCAGTATCTGTACCTGTAGGTACAGCGACCCTAGGTCGTATCATGGACGTACTAGGTAACCCAATCGATGAGTGTGGCCCGATCGGTGAAGAGGAGCGTTACCCAATTCACCGTAAAGCACCTTCTTACGCAGACCAAGCAGCGACTAACGAACTGCTTGAGACAGGCATCAAGGTAATCGACCTTGTTTGTCCTTTCGCTAAGGGTGGTAAGATCGGTCTGTTCGGTGGTGCCGGCGTAGGTAAAACCGTAAACATGATGGAGTTGATCAACAACATCGCAACTCAGCACTCTGGTCTATCTGTATTCGCAGGTGTAGGTGAGCGTACTCGTGAGGGTAACGACTTCTACCACGAAATGCAGGAAGCAGGCGTAGTAAACGTTGAGCAGTTCGACAAGTCGAAAGTAGCGATGGTTTACGGTCAGATGAACGAGCCACCAGGTAACCGTCTACGTGTAGCGTTGACTGGTCTTACAATGGCTGAGAAGTTCCGTGACGAAGGTCGTGACGTACTTCTATTCGTCGACAACATCTACCGTTACACACTTGCGGGTACAGAGGTATCAGCACTGCTAGGTCGTATGCCTTCAGCGGTAGGTTACCAGCCAACTCTTGCAGAAGAGATGGGTGTACTTCAGGAGCGTATCACGTCGACTAAGACTGGTTCGATCACTTCTATCCAGGCGGTATACGTACCAGCGGATGACTTGACTGACCCATCACCAGCGACAACCTTCTCGCACCTTGACGCAACAGTCGTACTGTCTCGTCAGATCGCAGAGCTAGGTATCTACCCAGCGGTAGACCCACTAGACTCTACTTCTCGTCAGCTTGATCCGCTAGTAATCGGTTCTGAGCACTACGAGACTGCACGTGAAGTGCAGGGTGTCCTACAGCGCTACAAAGAGCTTAAAGACATCATCGCGATCCTAGGTATGGACGAACTTTCTGAAGAAGATAAGCAGACGGTAGCACGCGCTCGTAAGATTCAGCGTTTCCTATCTCAGCCATTCTTCGTAGCAGAAGTCTTCACTGGTGCACCAGGTAAATATGTCTCTCTTAAAGACACTATCAGTGGCTTTAAAGGCATCCTGAACGGTGAATACGACTCTCTACCAGAGCAGGCGTTCTACATGGTTGGCGGCATCGACGAAGCAGTCGAAAAAGCCAAAGGCATGTAATCCCTTAAGCGGAACCTGAAGAGGTAATTGAAATGGCTATGACTGTTCATTGTGACATCGTAAGTGCAGAGGAAGAGATCTTCTCTGGCCTTATCGAATTCGTCTCTGTGAGAGGTAGCCTGGGTGAGCTGGGTATCTACCCAGGTCACACTCCGCTTTTGTCGGAAATCAAACCAGGCCCTGTCGAGCTTCGCAAGCAGGGCGGTGAAGAGGATATCTTCTACGTATCTGGTGGCTTCCTAGAGGTTCAACCACACAAGATTACTGTGTTGGCTGATACTGCACTTCGTGCGGGTGACCTTGATGAAGCAACCGCTGTAGAAGCACAGAAGCATGCTGAACAAGCAATGGCTGACAAGCAGGGTGAGTTCGAATACTCACGTGCTGCGACTCAGCTTGCTGAAGCAGCTGCACAGCTTCGTACCCTCGATGCAATTCGCCGCAAACTCGGCAAATAAGATCTACACGATCAAAAAAGGCAGCTTCGGCTGCCTTTTTTTGTGCTTTGAAAAAGCACCGTGTCTGACCTTTAGTCTGACACGACTCAGGAGTTACGCTACAGTCTCTGGTAGACGCTGACAAAGCCGATGACAGGCTGAAAGCCTGTCACGGTCACTCCGTAGCTGGTTTAGTACACAGTGACAGGCATTCAGCCTGTCATCTGCACTCATAAGCTACCTCTCATCTGAACTAAAACACATACGCTGGCGTACACAACGACACCTGCTTTATTTTTCAGAGGTTTAGATGTCACAAAAGCTAGCACACGCCGGCCTGTCAGAAGAGGCGATTTCGCGAGTCATTGAGATGGCTTGGGAAGATCGCACACCCTTTGAAGCGATTGAGGGGTTGTACAGCTTGTCAGAGCCACAAGTGATCAAGTTGATGCAGCGTGAGATGAAGCCCAGTTCGTTTCGTATGTGGCGTGAACGGGTCTCTGGTCGCAACACTAAACATCTTAAAAAGCGTCCAGAGGGGATTGATCGCGGCTACTGCTCTCGCCAGTACAAGATGGTTAGTAAGCCTAAACGTTAAAGCAGGCGCCAGAGTGTATCAAATATGATCTTCTGCGCGGCCGCTACTTCACTTGAATCGATAACCACCGCAGTTGGGTAGTTATCAGACGCTAAAGAGATGATGGCAATTTTTGGTGGATAGATCGCTATATAAGCGGCGTCTACTGGTCCCTCGGTTTTGATCCATTTACGTTCTGATAGATCAGCACTTTCACCCCCATCCCCAATCGCGATAACCCGTACCTTGATCTTTCGAGCAACACGCTGTGCTGTGAAGTTCGGGAAGGGACGGTAGAGATGCTTTCGAATCGGTTTTGATGAGAAGACAGAGTAGATCGGTTCAGGGTTTGAGCTAACACTGTTAAGGATATCTCTGAGTACCTGCTCAATCCCCTCGTCACCCTCATACCACTGAACATTGGCTGCGCTAAAATCAGGCGAGAGTTGATGCAGCTCGGGTATGACACGACGCTTTAACTCTTCAACAGCGAGATCTAAGCGTTTACGGCGTTCTTCAGCCAGTTCTACCAACACTTCAGGCTCACGTGCTGTGAAGATGCGGCGCTTACCTTTTGGCAGATAGCTGACCACACCTAACGCCTGCATCTGCTTCAGTGCTTCATAGGTTGTGCCGCGATTGACCCCTGCACGCTCAGCAATGGTACGAATCGAACTGGGGCCAAGCGCTAGCAGGGCCTTGTAGATTGAGACGTCACGGTCGCTAAGACCGATCTCTAAAAACAGCGAATTATCCATATTTGTCAATTTTTTTATGACATTTAACCTTGCAGCAGTGTGCGCTTAGGTTAAAGTATCGTCAAGTGGATAAATTTTGTTTTTGGAAACACCCGTTAATGTCGATAGATGTAGTCATTCTTGCGGCCGGTCAAGGCAGCCGTATGAAATCTAAACTCCCTAAAGTCCTTCACCCTTTGGCAGGAAAATCGCTGGTAAAGCACGTCATTGATCAAGCGAGTCAGTTAAACAACAGCGCGATGCATATTGTGGTTGGCCATGGTGCGGATCAGGTTAAAGAGGCGTTGTCCGATCTATCTTGCCAATTTTATACACAGGCTGAGCAGCTAGGCACGGGCCATGCCGTTGCACAGGCCTCAGCGGGTCTTCGTGCAGGCGGTGTTACGCTAGTGCTTTACGGCGATGTGCCATTAACACCGGCGAGTGTGCTAGAGCAGATGGTACAGGTCGCGCAAACGGGTAAAGTATCGCTTCTGACGGTTAACCTAGACGATCCAACAGGATACGGCCGTATTCTTCGCAGTGCCGTTAACGATGTCGTGGGTATTGTGGAACAGAAGGATGCCAATGAAGAGCAATTGGCGATCACTGAAGTGAACACCGGCATTATGGCGATGCCTACCGATCATCTAAACGAATGGTTGCCGCAACTCTCTTCCGATAACGCACAGGGTGAGTACTACCTAACCGATTTGATCGCAATGGCGGCGGAGTCGGGCGTAACGGTTCAAGCACTTCATCCTGCCTCTGAGTACGAAGTACAGGGTGTGAATAATCGTCGACAACTCGCTGAATTAGAGCGTTGGTATCAACTGCAGCAGGCCAATGCTGCGATGGATGCTGGTGTCACCTTGGCGGATCCTGCTCGATTCGATGTGCGCGGGCAACTGACGGTAGGGCAAGATAGCCAGATTGACGTTAACTTCGTTGCAGAAGGCGAGGTACGCATTGGCTCAAACGTTGTGATTGGGCCTAATTGCAGCGTTAAAAATTCGATTATCGGTGACGGTGTAGAGATTCTTGCGAACACCCACATTGATGGTGCTGTCATTGCCGATGCTTGTCAGTTGGGCCCTTTTGCTCGTATCCGTCCTGGCTCACAACTGGCGGCTGGAGTGAAAGTCGGCAACTTTGTTGAGACGAAGAAAGCTTTGGTTGGTCAAGGGTCTAAATTGAACCATCTCTCTTACATTGGCGATGCAAACATCGGTGAAGAGGTAAATATTGGTGCCGGCACCATTACCTGTAATTACGACGGTGTGAACAAATCCCTGACCGAGATTGGCGATCGCGCCTTTATTGGTTCAAACAGTTCATTGGTTGCACCCGTGCATGTGGGTGCAGGAGCAACCATCGGTGCAGGCTCCACCATTACCAGCAAAGTGGAAGAGGATCAGCTCTCCGTTGCACGTGGTAAGCAGAGAAATATTTCGGGCTGGAAACGCCCAGTGAAGAAAGGTTAATTGTTATGTGCGGTATTGTAGGTGCAGTCTCTGAACGCCAGGTCAGCGGTATTCTATTAGAGGGTCTTAGTCGATTGGAGTATCGCGGCTATGACTCTGCGGGCATGGCCATTCATGATGGTCAATCGGTGAATCGTCTTCGCCGTATTGGCAAAGTACAGGCTCTTAAGGATGCTCAAGAAGCGTCACCGATCACAGGTACACTTGGCATTGCTCATACGCGTTGGGCCACTCATGGTGTGCCTGCAGAGCACAACGCTCACCCGCACATGTCAGGAGATAGTGTTGCTGTTGTTCATAACGGTATCATCGAAAATTTCGAAGAGCTAAAAGCTGAATTGCTTGCTGATGGTTTTCAATTCTCATCTGAGACTGATACAGAAGTAATCGCTCACTTACTTGCTAAGATCCTTAATACTGAAGGTTCACTTATTGCAGCGTTGCCAAAAGTCATCGCCCGTCTCGAGGGTGCATTCGCCTTGGGCGTGGTACACAAGGATCTACCAGACCAGCTCTATACCGCACGTAAAGGCAGTCCACTGGTTGTTGGTGTCGGCATTGGTGAAAACTTTATCGCATCCGATCAGCTGGCACTGCTCCCTGTTACAGACCGTTTCATGTTTCTAGAAGATGGCGATATTGGCTGCCTGACTCGTGATGAGATTCGTGTTTGGGATGCGACAGGTCAATCGGTTGAGAGAGCAGTGTCGCGTTACGAGCACTCAGCAAGTGCAGCTGAAAAAGGCGAATTTAAGCACTTTATGATGAAAGAGATCTATGAGCAGCCGACTGTAATGGCGGATGTGCTTGAAGGTCGTTTAACCGGAGATCGTCTTCTTGAGCAGTGCTTTGGTGCAGAGGCTGCAGAACTGTTTGATAACACTAAGCAGGTTTTAATTCTTGCCTGTGGTACTAGCTATCATGCCGGTATGGTGGCGCGTTACTGGATCGAAGAATTAGCTAATTTGCCATGTTCGGTAGAGGTGGCATCTGAGTTTCGTTACCGCAAAGCCGTTGTACCCGAAGGCACTCTATTGCTGACGATTTCTCAATCGGGTGAGACCGCTGACACCTTGGCCGCACTGCGTGATATTCAATCTCGAGTGGCGGGTTCATTAGCTATCTGTAACGTTCCTGGTAGCTCGCTGGTCCGTGAATCACAACTTTCTCTGATGACACAGGCAGGTCCAGAGATTGGCGTAGCGTCTACTAAAGCGTTCACGTCACAGCTTGTTGCTCTGATGCTGACAACGGTCGCGCTGGCCCGCCGACAGGGGCTGACCGATGAGAAAGAGGCCTACATCATCCACTCACTGCGCCAACTACCTGGTTTACTTGAGCAAGTGATTGGCTTGGATGATCAGATTCAGAAGATGTCAGAAGCGTTTGCTGAGAAGCACCACTCGCTCTTCCTAGGTCGAGGCGCGCTCTATCCAGTTGCAATGGAAGGCGCACTTAAGCTCAAAGAGATCTCCTACATTCATGCTGAAGCCTACCCTGCCGGTGAGCTAAAGCATGGTCCACTGGCTCTGGTCGACAAAGAGATGCCGGTCATTGCCGTTGCCCCGCGTAACGACATGCTGGATAAGCTGAAAGCGAATCTTCAAGAAGTTCGAGCGCGTGGCGGTGAGCTATTTGTCTTCGCGGAAGAAGGTACTATCCAAGAGGAAGAGGGTATTCATGTCATTGAACTGCCCGTTGTCGATTTCTGGTTAGAACCGCTGGTTTACACCATTCCTCTTCAGCTACTCTCTTATCATGTAGCTGTTCTAAAAGGCACCGATGTCGACCAACCCCGCAACCTTGCGAAATCAGTCACCGTAGAGTAGCAAACTACCTTGGGGCTAACCGCCCCATGGCGATTAAACCACCTACAACGATGATGGCGCCGCCAAGTAGCGTCATCAGTGTGGGTACCTCGCCCAGTAGAATTAATGCAGCCAGAGTGGCAAAGAGTAGCAGCGTGTAGTTAAACGGCTGCAGGGTGCTCGCATCTGCATAGTCCATCGCTTTAATGTAAAAAAGCTGGGAGCCAATATTCATAATGGATAATGCGATTAGCAGTGCACTCTGCTCTGTCGATGGCTGAATCCACTGAAACAGGCCAAATGGCAGCGCCAGCACCAAACCTACTAGCCCCATGTAGAGGGTGTGTGTTTTGAATCCATCTCTGCCACTCAGGTATTTGGTTAGAATCGAGAAACTGGCTAATGCAATGGCGCCACTCAGCGGCATCAGTAACTCGATCGAGATACCGGCACTGCTCGGCTGAATGATAATCATCGCACCGGTAAGACCGATCAAAACCGCTATCACCCTTCTTCTCGTCAGTTCCTCTTTCAGGATAAATCGCGCCATAACCAACGTAATCAGGGGAAAAAGCGCGACGATCGCGTGTACCTTTGCCACCAACATCAGCGTGAATGACAGGTTAATAAAGATTATCTCGGTAATCGACAGCGCCGCACGACCCAGCTGCAGCATCGGCTGTGCCGATTTAAGTCCCACAACAGATTGCCGCAACCCTCCGGCAAGCATGACGGCAAACAGGGTAAAAAACAGGTATCGCACCAGTAACAACTGACTTAGGGGCAAACCCCCTACTAGCAGGTGTTTAGTGATGATGTCCTGAATAGCAAACGACAACATGGACGCTAAACAGAACAGAATACCGATGGTTGATGGTTGCATGATGGGCTTTGATACCTAGGGGATAATCTACTGAAGAGTTATAGCAAATCACCCCCTTGCCTGTCTTGAATTAACGATACTATTAACTCATTAGCAGTGCTGCATTTCCCCCTGAAGCGGTGGTGTCTTCGCAAACATGTTGCTCTTTACGGTGGTAAACCGAGTGCCCTTTAGATTTGAGAAGTGGAATGATCGCCCCCTCCCTTTGACTGAGAGTAATACGAATCTGCTTACAAAACTCTTCGTGAGCGCTAACAGATACGCCTGCCAAGTCTGCAAGCTCAGTTAACAGTCCTGGAACCAGATCGCCGGCCAAACAGATAATGGGTAGATCTTTCATGATGTCACTGTCAGGAATCTTTTTGGTTAGCAGTAGCGTTGGGTTGCCGGTTGATGCACTTGCAATGGCTTGCTGCCAAGCTTGCTCGTCGCCAGCGACTAACCAATAACCTCTAGCTGATGTGAATAGCTGATTATCTTCACCCGTAACACTAGGGCATTGTGTTAGAAGTTCACGAGCAAGAGGTTTAAATTGAGATCGCAGAGTCTGCCATGATGATTTCACCTGTTCTGCTGGTAGCAGGTCTAAGGGGTTAGGTTGATACTGACTCTCAATTTTCTCCGGTTGTGTCAGATTGACCAGATAGTTTGGCCCACCCGCTTTAGGTCCGGTCCCTGACATACCTTCCCCGCCAAAAGGCTGAGACTCGACTATAGCCCCAATCTGGTTGCGGTTGATGTAGCAGTTCCCCACGTTTAGCTCAGCACATAGCCGCTCAGTTCTGCTCTGTATGCGTGAATGCACTGCGAAGGTTAGGCCATATCCACGCGCGTTAATATCCTTGACCACATTATCAAGTTGATCCGCATCGTATGGAGCAATATGTAAAATCGGGCCAAAGCGCTCGAAGTCCAAATCATTGATACCATCAACTTCAAGCAAGGTTGGTGTCACAAAATGACCTTCGAGCTCTGGAGTTTTTGTTTGATACACAATTCTTGAGCGTTGTTCTTCAATGTAAGTATTCAACGCTTGCGCAGCTGCAGCATCAATAACAGGACCCACATCGCACTTAAGTTCGCTTGGATTGCCCACTTTTAACAGTGCCATAGCGCCGGTGATCATCTCGAGGATCTGCGAGTAAACCTCTCGCTGGACATAGAGCATACGCAACGCAGAACATCGCTGGCCGGCGCTCTGGAAGGCTGATGCCATAACCGCTTTAACCACTTGTTCTGGTAGCGCAGATGCATCGGCAATCATCGCATTCAGGCCGCCAGTTTCAGCGACCAGCAGAGTATCTGGCGCAGCGTTATGCGCAAGTGCCTTCTCAATACGTTTCGCTGTGGCTGTCGAGCCGGTAAAGATCACTGCGTTCACGTCTGGGTGTGAGACCAGTGCATTACCCTGTTGTGCGCCTGTGCCGAACACAAGTTGTACTAGGTCAGTTGGCATGCCCGCTTCTTTCCAGAGTTCTATCGCTTTGCGAGCGACTAAACTGGTCTGTTCGGCCGGTTTAGCCAACACCGCATTGCCGGCACCAACAGAAGCCGCAATTTGACCGGTAAAGATCGCCAGCGGGAAGTTCCAAGGTGAGATGCAGACAGCCACACCTCGTGCCTCAGTTTGTTGATCAAGTCCGTCGCTCTCATCGGCGTAATAACGCAGAAAGTCGACCGCTTCACGAATTTCATTGATTGCATCAGCAAGAGTCTTTCCTGCTTCTCTGGCCAGTAGAGCGAGTAACTCAGGAGTGTCGCGTTCATAAAGATCTGCGATCTGTCGCAAGAGTTTTCCTTTGAGTGGCTTGTCTGCCCAAGCCGTTTGGGCAACCTTGGCCTGATTGAACAGCTGATCGACTGAGCTCAGATCAGTCGTTTGATAGTGCCCCAATAGCTCTTGCGAGTAAGGCTCTACAACAGGGACGTCACCTGTCTCGCCCCAAATTGTCTGCATAAAGAGTGAGCGGCTTGCTAAAAGCGCATCGACTTCTGCCTGTTCGCCAAGGTCAAAACCGCGAGAGTTACTCCTATCAGTGAATATTGCGCTGCCGGGTGTTACCGCTTGCTCGATGAGTTTCTGATGCACCGGACTCGCAACGACCTGCTGTGGCGGGATAGCCTCGTCAGCAAGCTGGCTAACAAATGAGGAGTTGGCTCCATTTTCAAGCAGACGACGCACGAGGTAGGCGAGTAGATCTTTATGCGTTCCAACGGGCGCATAGATACGACAACCTGTCTGGTGCTTCTCCAAGAGCTCTTGATGCAGCGCCTCTCCCATGCCATGAAGACGTTGCATTTCGAATGCAATGCCGGCCTCTTTGGCCCAGTTGAGTACACAGGCTGCTGTCTGGGCATTGTGAGTAGCAAATTGTGGGTAGATGCGGTCGCCGTAACGCACCAGTTTGCGCGCACAGGCGAGGTAGCTGACATCGGTGTGATGCTTTGCGGTGAACACCGGGAAATGGTCCAGCCCTTGCTCCTGCGCAAGTTTGATTTCGGTATCCCAGTAGGCACCTTTAACCAAACGCACCATCAGTTTGCGATTGCTCTGATCTGCCCAAGCGTAGAGTTGATCCAGTACCGAATAAGCTTTGCGGTTGTAAGCTTGCACAACAATACCCAGACCATCCCAACCGGAAAGCTCAGGCGCTTCAATCAGGTTGCGAATGATATCGAGCGATATCTCAAGGCGTGCGCACTCTTCAGCATCAATATTGAGGCCAATATTGTGCTCCTTAGCAAGTGAGCAGAGTGACAGCATGCGCTCACTTAATTGGGTAACTGCCTCGTCCTCATTGAATAGCTCGTAACGCGGATGCAGCGCCGACAACTTTACTGAGATGCCTGGATTCTTTTCGATCTGGGTTGATTTCGACTGCTCGATCAGTGCTAGCAGGGCGTTGCGGTATGAATTGAAATAGCGATCGGCGTCGGCCTGAGTATAAGCCGCCTCACCCAGCATATCGTAAGAGAAAGTGTAACCTTGGAACTCAAGTTTGCCGGCGCGCTCTTGGGCGCTTTTAATGCTTTCACCTAGGACGAAGGCACGACCCATCAGCCGCATACCTGCACCCACTCCGATTCGCATCGCGGCGAGTATTGCGCTGCGAAGGGGTTTCATCTTGAGGCTAGCGCTGCCCAGTTGCAGTCCCATGCTGGCGCCGCGAACAAGTGCACTGGTCTGCGCCGTTTTAACGGACCAGTCGCGGTTAGCGAGCTTATCAATAATCAGTTCGTTAGCCGTCTGTTTGTCCGGTACGCGTTGGTAGGCCTCAGCCAAAGTCATCAACGATAGTCCCTCTTGCGTGTCTAAAGGATAAGCACGAAGGAATTGCTCAAGGATAGACGGCTTAAAATTGTTACGAATCGCAGTGACTAGGTTGCTCGCCACTGTCTGGAGGTCAGGCGTGACCCACTGCAGAAGTTGCTCTTTCTCGATGAGCTGTTGCAGTTGATCTAATTCTGATTGGTCGCAATAGGGTATCTGGATGTGTGTGTTTTGAGCGTTCATGTTTAGCCCCTCTAAATTGATAATGCAATTATAGATTTAGACTTATAGGGCTTCTGTCTATTTTTATAGGTATATATAGACTTTAAAACTTATTATTTGCTTTAATTTAGATAACTAATAGTTAAATAATTTTATTGGTAGGCGATATGACTAATGTGTCTTTAGATAATTATGATTTGGCGATATTAAAAACCTTAGAGCAAAACGGGCGGATAACGGTCACTGAGTTGGCTGATAGAGTGGGATTATCTAAAACCCCCTGCCAAATTCGAATGAAGCGGCTAGAAAGCAATGGAGTGATACGTGGCTATACCGTAATCATGGATTACGGACTGCTCGATACTAATCATATTGCCTTTGTGCAGGTTAAGCTCAGTGACACCAGGGCTGCTGCTCTTGCTTCATTTAATGATGCAGTTGGCGCTGTGTCTGAAATAGAGGAGTGCCATATGATGGCTGCAGACTTTGATTACATCCTTAAAGTGCGTACACGCGATATCGCGAGCTATCGAGAGGTTCTGGGTGAAACTATTTCAGAGCTACCCTATGTCTCTAGTACCTCTACCTTTGTCTGTATGGAGGCTGTTAAAGAGCATGGCCAAGTCTTTGATGGTTAGCAAATCACCTAAATTTCTCTAATTTCTAGGAAAATTGATTTTTATAATATGAATAAAAAGAATATTTTCCAGTTTCTGTTCAATAAATAGGCAAAATCACCCATCAGGTCTGTTCTATAATTGATTAACCATCAATTGATCAGATGGTCTGACCAATACGTAACTGAAATCTGTTGTCTGAATGGTCAACATTCGATAGTGTTAATGCGTTGCCAGTTGAAAAACTGCAGACACTGATCGCTACTACTTAATCGATAAAGTGGTGTGATGTTTCATTATAAGGAGAAGAGAATGAAAAAATTAGCATTGGCTGTAGCTGCAGCTTCAATGATCGCGGGTGCGGCGCAAGCTGGCAGCCACATGCCAAGCGAAGTTCGTCTTGGTGTTGCTCTAGGCTTTACAGGTCCTGCTGAATCACTTGCTGCTGATATGGCTGCAGGTGCAGAGATGGCTATGAAAGAAGTTGCTGATAGCGGCAAGCTTCTTGGTGGTGCTAAGGTTACTCCAGTTCGTGCTGACTCAACCTGTGTTGATGCTTCTGCTGCCGCTGCAGCCGCTGAGCGTCTAATCTCAGCTGAGAAAGTGGATGCGATTGTGGGTGCTCTTTGTTCTGGTGCAACGATCTCAATCCTACAGAACGTAGCGATGCCAAACGGTGTTCTTCTGTTCTCTCCTTCAGCGACTTCACCAGCGCTTTCAACTCTTGAAGATAACGGTTACTTCTTCCGTGCATCACCATCTGATGCTCGTCAGGGTCAAGTAATTGCTGAAATGCTTCAGGAGAAAGGTTACAAGTCGATCGCAATGACTTACACCAACAACGATTACGGTAAAGGCCTAGCGGACAGCATTCAGTCAAACTTCGAAGCGGCTGGCGGTAAAGTGACTATCAACACTCCACACGAAGATGGCAAAGGCGATTACGGTGCGGAAGTGGGTGCTCTTGCTCAGGCAGGTGGTGACATCCTAGTGGTTGCTGGTTACCTTGACCAAGGTGGTAAAGGCATCATTCAGTCATCTCTAGATGCGGGTGCATTTGATCACTTCTTCCTACCTGATGCGATGATCGGTGACAGCCTAACAGCTGCAATCGGTCCGGATCTAAACGGTTCAATCGGTACGGTTCCAGGTACTGACAGCCCTGGATCAGACTCTTACAAAGAGATGTTCACTGCGGCTACCGGTGCGGCACCTGGCCCATACTCTGACTACTCTTACGATGCAGCGGCTATGACGCTTCTAGCGATGCAGGCAGCAGGCACTAAAGATTCTAAAGTCGTTAAAGATCACGTCTTTGAAATCGCAAACGCTCCAGGCGAGAAAATCTACCCAGGTGAGCTAGCGAAAGGTCTTGAGATCCTAGCTAACGGCGGTCAGATTGACTACGTTGGTGCGACTGCGGTTGAGTTGATCGGCGGCGGTGAGTCAGCAGGTAGCTACCGTGAGATTCTGGTTAAAGACCAGCAGAACACAACTGTTCGTTACCGCTAAGCGATAGCGCATAAAACAGGCTCGGGGTTCACTGAATCTCGAGCCGTTTTTACATTTGAGCATTATGATTGTTGTAGAAAATCTCCATAAGCGCTTTGGCGGTGTTCATGCCGTGAATGACGCGTCCCTTCACATTAAGAAGGGCTCAATTACCGGTCTAATCGGTCCAAACGGTGCAGGTAAAACGACGCTGTTTAACGTGATCGCAGGCCACCACTCGCCCACTTCAGGTCGCATCACCCTTGATGGTGAAGACATTACCGGACTTAAGCCACATGAGCTGTTTGGTAAGGGTCTATTGCGCACCTTCCAGTTGGCTCACGAATTCTCTTCATTAACGGTTCGCGAAAACTTGATGATGGTACCACCTAATCAAGCTGGCGAAAGCTTAATGAATACCTGGTTCCGCAAAGATCTAGTGCGTGCTGACGAGCAGCGTGTGCGTGAGAAAGCGGACGAGGTGATCGATTTTCTAGAGATTGGTCACGTTGCAGATGAACTGGCTGGCAACCTGTCAGGTGGCCAGAAGAAGCTTCTGGAACTGGGTCGCACCATGATGGTGGATCCTAAAATTGTCTTCTTGGATGAGGTCGGTGCCGGTGTAAACCGTACGCTGCTCTACAAGATTGGCGATGCGATTAAAAAGCTGAATCAGGAGCGCGGTTACACATTCTGCCTGATTGAGCATGATATGGACTTCATAGCGCGTCTTTGTGACCCGGTTATCTGTATGGCGGAAGGTACTGTTTTAGCCGAGGGTACGGTTGATGAAGTTAAGAACAATGAGCAGGTGATCGAGGCTTACCTCGGTACCGGTTTGAAACATAAGCGGTAAGCGTACATGAGTTTTTTAATAGGTCAGAGTATGACCGGCGGCTACGGTGCTGCGGATATCCTCAAAGAGTGCACCATTGGTGTGGATCGAGGTGAGATCGCGGTTATCGTTGGCCCTAACGGTGCTGGCAAGTCGACGGCAATGAAGGCTACCTTTGGCATGTTGCCGCTGCGAGAAGGCCAGGTGATGTTTGATGGTGAGGACATTACCCACCTTAAACCTGAAGAGCGTGTGGTTAAAGGGATGGGGTTTGTGCCTCAAACCCACAACGTATTCACCTCGATGACGGTTGAAGAGAATCTTGAGATGGGCGCCTTCATACGTGAAGATGATATCTCCGATTCGATTGAACAGGTTTATGAACTCTTCCCCATTTTGAAAGAGAAGCGTCGCCAACCAGCCGGTGAGCTTTCAGGCGGTCAGCGCCAGCAAGTCGCGGTGGGTCGTGCCATGATGACGCAACCTAAGGTTCTGCTTCTGGATGAGCCCACAGCCGGTGTATCACCCATTGTGATGGATGAGCTATTTGATCGCATCATAGAGATTGCTCGCACAGGTGTAGCGATTTTGATGGTTGAGCAGAATGCGAAACAGGCGCTAGAGATTGCCGATAAAGGCTACGTGCTGGTGCAAGGCTCTAACCGATTCACAGATACAGGCGAAGCGTTGTTGGCTAACCCTGATGTTCGTCGCTCGTTCTTGGGGGGTTAATCGATGACTGACTTTATTAATGCCCTAATTGTTCTGGCTAACTTTATTCTTGTTCCTGCACTGACTTACGGCAGTCAGTTGGCGCTCGGTGCACTGGGTGTCACTCTGGTCTACGGTGTGTTGCGTTTCTCCAACTTCGCACACGGTGAAATGATGGCTTTTGGTACCATGATCACCATCTTTGGTACCTGGGGTTTACAGGCGCTGGGTGTCTCTATTGCACCGCTGCCAACAGCCCTGCTGGCGCTACCTTTGGGTATTGCCGGTGCTGTCGCACTCTCGTTGATCCTTGATAAAACCGTTTACAAATATCACCGCCAGCGCAAGGCGAGTCCGGTCATCTTCCTGATTGTCTCAATCGGTTTGATGTTCTTTATCGGTGGTCTGGTGCGATTCATTATCGGTCCTGGCGATCAGATCTTCTTTGACGGAACTCGTTTCATCTTCTCGGCGCGTGATTTCAAACGTGCGACGGGCCTTGATGAAGGGTTGGCTCTTAAGATGACTCAAGCGGTGACCATTATTACTGCGATTATTGTGGTAGCTGCCATGTTCTGGTTCCTGAACAAAACACGTACCGGCAAATCGATGCGTGCTTTTTCAGACAACGAAAATCTAGCACTGCTGTCGGGTATCAACCCAGATCGTGTCGTGATGATTACCTGGATCCTTGTGGGTGCGCTAGCGACCATTGCCGGTACTCTATACGGATTGGATAAGAGCTTTAAACCATTCAGCTTTATGCAGCTGCTCTTACCAATCTTTGCCGCAGCGATTGTCGGTGGGGTTGGTAACCCATTGGGTGCCATTGCGGGTGGTTACGTGATCGCCTTCTCAGAGATTGCCGTCACCTTCGCCTACAAGAAAGTCGTAACCTACTTGGGGCCTGATAGTTTCCAACCTGATTCGTTGGTTCAGCTGTTGGGCACCGATTACAAGATTGCGGTTTCATTCATCATCTTGGTTATCGTACTGATTGTGCGACCTACCGGTATTTTTAGTGGGAAGACCTTGTAATGAATCAGACATTTTTTAATCAATATCGCACTCCGATTCTCTACTCGGTGATGGCGCTTCTGCTTGTCATCGTCGGTGTGGGTCAGGGGTGGTCTGTCGCCTTTACCATTCTTAACCTCTGTTTGATCAGTGCCATCATGTCACTGGGTGTCAACATGCAGTGGGGTTATGCCGGTCTCTTTAACGTTGGTGTGATGGGCTTTGCAGCACTGGGTGGTTTGGCCGCGGTTCTGGTCTCTATGCCACCGGTTGAAGAGGCGCGTGCTGCGGGTGGTCAGGGCATTTTAGTCGGCCTGTTGATTCTAATTGCGACCATTTTCGTGTCGATCCTGGCGTGGAAACAGTTTGGGGCTAAGAGTAAGAAGACTGGCTATTGGATGCTGTTTGTCATCATAGCTGTGGGTTATGCCCTGATGCGTCTATTTTTCCTCCCTTCCGTTGAAGCAATCGAAGCGGTTAACCCCTCAGTGACTGGATATCTTGGTGGCTTAGGTCTGCCAATCATCCTCTCTTGGCCTGTGGGTATGGTGTTTGCGGCCGGTGCGGCTTACGTCATTGGTAAAGTTGCTTTGGGGCTTCGCTCTGACTACCTAGCGATTGCAACGCTGGGTATTTCTGAGATCGTTCTCTACTTCATTAAGAATGAAGAGTGGCTGACACGCGGTGTTAAAAACGTCAACGGTCTACCTCGTCCGGTTCCTTATGAGGTGGATCTACAACAGGCAACTTGGTTCCAGCAATTTGCTGCAGACTGGGGTATGGAAGTGGCAGAGGCCTCGTCTCTATTCGTTAAAGTATGTTACGCAGGGCTGTTTATCGTTGTCATTGCGATCTTGATGTACTTATCTGAGACGGCACTTAAGTCACCTTGGGGTCGTATGATGCGCGCTATTCGTGACAACGAAGTAGCCGCTGCCGCAATGGGTAAGGATGTTGTTAAACGTCACCTGACGATCTTTGTGATTGGCTCAGCGGTTATTGGCCTTGCTGGTGCAATGCTAACGACTCTGGATGGTCAGTTTACACCGGTTGGTTACCAGCCATTGCGTTTCACCTTCCTCATTTGGGTCATGGTGATCATTGGTGGCTCGGGCAATAACTGGGGTGCAGTCTTGGGCGGTTTCTTCATCTGGTTCTTCTGGATCGAAGCGGAGCCGATTGGTCTTTGGTTAGTGGATACCCTAACCTCTTTCATGGAGCCAACTCACTGGCTACGTCTGCACTTGATGGACAGTGCCGCTCACATGCGTCTGATGACGGTCGGTATCGTGCTTCTGATTGCATTACGATATGCCCCAGAGGGATTAATCCCCGAGCGAACGGCTCGTAAGCACTGATTCATAGCACTACTATGAGTGGGGTTGGGCTTCTAGTCCGGCCCCATTTTCATTTTTGTGACCTATCTTTTCTCAACTAGCGTAGACTAGGGTAATAACTTTTATTACTTGTAGGTCAATTGTGCAGCAGAAACCAGAACACTTCGGCTTTTTCCTAATGCCCGGTTTCTCGATCATCTCCTTTGCGGCGACGATTGATCCGCTGCGTCTTGCGAACCAGTTAAGTGGTCAAACTCTTTATGAGTGGCACTTTTATGGTCCAGCCGATCAGACCGTTACCTGCTCGACAGGTATGCGTTTCCAACCGACACGTCGCATGAACGATACAGAATCGATTGATCGTATGTTGGTGGTTGGCGGTATCGGTGCTCAACAAGAGTCCGAAACCTACTTGAACGATTGGCTACAGAATTTGGTTCGCAATGGTATCAGTTTAGGTGCAACCTCGACGGGCTCTCTGTTATTGGCTGAAGCCGGTGTGTTAGAGGGTAAAACCTGTACGGTCCACTGGGAGGAGCGTGATCAGCTGACGGAGCTCTACCCAGATCTTAACGTCAGTGAAGAGCTTTATGAGATTGATGGCAACCTGATGACTTGTTCTGGTGGTTTGTCGGGTTTGGATATGATTCTTCAGCTGATTACGATTCGCCATGGTGAATCTTTAGCCCACCAAGTCGCTGAGCACTGTATTCACCCCAACATCCGTCCTGCTCATGATAAGCAGCGTATGAAGCTGCAGCTTCGCCAACACGGCAGTCACCCTCGCCTGACACAAGCGCTGGAGTTGATGCGTGAGCACATTCAACCGGTTCTAAGTTGTGAGCAGATCTCCGATCGAGTTGGGCTCTCAACCAGACAGTTGGAGCGACTGTTTAGACAGCACCTGAACTCATCACCGACAAACTACTACATGAGTTTGCGTCTTGAGTTTGCACGTCAGCAGTTGAAGGCGACTCGTCTTCCGATTCAAACGGTTGCGAAAAAAGCGGGATTTACATCCACTAGCTATTTTTCACGTTGTTACAAAAAGCAGTTTGGATTGACGCCAAGAGAGGCAAGAACGGGTGTGCACCGCATGATTGAACTGGGTGAAAAAGCGTAAAAGAGAGATCAAATTTCCAATAGGCTCTGCCTCGATCTCTCTTTTTATTGTGAGCGGTTGCGACTATTTTTCGTCGAACCAACTCTCTTCATTGAAATAGGTCGAGAGCTCTTGCTCTTCGCGACGCTGCTCTATGGCTCTGCGAGCATTAAGCAGTCGCTGTGATTGACACTTTTGCTCCTCTTGCGTCTTCTCCTCTTCGAAGCCCACAAGCAGATCAAAAATTTGAGTTTTTACTGGATCTAGTTCTTCTTCACGAATCAGCATAGGTCAACCTCCTAAGCAAACGTCCATGAACGGATCGCTCATGGCTACACTGTTCTAATCTCTTTTTACTGAAAGCGTCTCAGTAATGCAACCGCGACGATTGTCGTAAAAAAGTGTTACGAAAAAGTGAAACGTAAAATGCGTTAGTCAGGTCGGCGCATCATCAGGCGACGATCGTTTTGACGAAGACTTCTAAGACTGCGTTTGATCGTCTTAAGATGCTCGACGGCATTAGGTCCCAACCGCATCGCAACTCCAACAGCTATTACGTCGATGACAACAAGGTGGACCACGCGAGATGACATCAGAGTACTTAGGTCTTTGTCCTCTTCTACGTCGATAAAGATCGGTATGGTTGCCAGTTCAGCTAGTGGGGTGTTGGCTGGGCAGAGCGTGATAACGGTTGCGCCAGTATCTCTAACAAGCTTGACACTGTGTAGAAGGTCCTTGGTGGTACCCGTTTGTGAGATGGCAACCACCACATCCCCTTCGCCAAGTGTGACGGCTGAGATGGTCTGCATGTGAGGATCTGAATAGGCGGCTGCAGAGATCTTAAGGCGGTAGAGTTTGTGTTGTGCATCGGCACAGACCGGCGCAGATGCACCCAGGCCATAGAACTCCACTCGACGCGCTGAAGCGATCGCCTGAATGGCCTCCTCTAGCGCTCGGTCATCTAACTGCTCTCGTGCTTCGACCAGATTACCCATCATTGAGTCAAAGATCTTGTGCTTAAACTCTAGAACGGTGTCGTCATGGTTCATTGAGAACTGTTCGAAGGTTGAGTTACTGGCCAGCGCTTGCGCTAAGGTCAGCTTAAAATCTTGGAACCCATCGTATTGAAGCGCTCGACAGAAACGAACCACCGTTGGCTCAGAGACCATCGCTTCTGATGCCAGATCAACAATACGCATATGAATGATGTCATTCGGCTGTGCTAGAACGTAATCAGCCACTTTCTGTTCTGATTTACGCAGCTTGGCTTTGGCATCGCTGATCTGTTTAAGAAGGTTAGCTGAGTTCACGCTAGGATCCATTTCTATAGAGTGTTGCGAGATAGTATATCAAGGCATACAAATCTTGCAGTAGCTTCGGTATCCTAATAACAGATATTAGGATTTGTTGGTTCATGCGATCTATTTTTACCCTATTTTTTGTTCTATTTAGCGCGACGGCTGTGGCAGCCCCTGACCCCGCTAAACTAGACCTTGCCTCTGTCAGTGTTATGATCAAAGACCTAGACACGCAAGAGGTGCTCTATGAGCGCAACGCCGATCGCGTTCAACCGATCGCGTCGTTGACGAAGTTGATGACAGGATTAGTAACTTTAGATGGCCGCCTTCCGATGAAGGAGCGGATCACGATTGAAGTGAATCAGATACCGGAGATGCGCAATGTTCACTCTCGCATTCGTGTTGGAAGTAATCTTCCGCGAGCAGATGTACTACACATCGCTTTGATGTCATCGGAAAACCGCGCAGCGGCCACTTTGGCTCACGCTTACCCTGGCGGTGCTAAGCAGTTCATCGATAATATGAACTGGACGGCACAGGGCTTGAGTATGACCAACACGAGATTCCAGGAGCCTACCGGACTCTCCGAAAAGAACGTCTCTACTGCAAGTGATCTGATGCGTCTGCTGGAGGCGGTGAGTCTCTATCCAACTCTCTCCAAAGTAACGACCTCTTCTAAACGTGATGTGATCTTTAAACGGCCACGCACGGCCATGGCGTTTTTTAATACCAATACCTTGGTTAATAAAAAGAGTTGGTCCATTCAGATCAGTAAAACCGGTTATACCGATGATGCAGGCCGGTGTTTGGTTCTTAAAACACGCATCAAAGGTCGTAATCTAGGCATTGTCCTATTGGACTCCTACGGTAAACGCACCCACCTAGCCGATGCGCAACGCATCAAACGTTGGCTTGAAAAGGGTAGCAGCGGCAAGGTACCAAGAGGTGCTGCGAATTACCGAGATCAGAAATTAAAATCATTGATGACAGCATCGCGCTGATCCCAGAGGTAGCTATGGCTTATCGTGTCATTCCCGTCACCCCTTTTGAACAGAACTGCACTCTCTTCTGGTGTACAGAGACTAAAGAGGCGGCCGTTGTGGACCCAGGTGGTGATCTGCAAAAAATCATGGCTGCAATCGAAGAAGAGGGCGTGACGCTGACGAAGATTCTACTGACTCACGGCCATATTGATCATGCCGGTGCATCGGCCACCCTAGCAAAATCGATGGATGTTAAGATCATTGGCCCCCAGCAAGCTGATCTGTTCTGGATCGAAGGGTTAGAGCAGCAGAGTCAGATGTTTGGTTTTCAGCAGGTGCAGGGCTTTGTGCCGGATCAGTGGCTCAATGATGGTGACACCGTTATGGTTGGTAATATCACACTGGATGTCATTCACTGTCCGGGTCATACCCCAGGGCATGTGGTGTTTGTTGATCGTAAGGCAAAAATTGCTCAAGTGGGCGATGTCCTGTTTAAGGGTTCGATTGGTCGTACCGACTTCCCGCAAGGCGATCATGCTACGTTAATCAGCTCGATCAAGGAGAAGCTGTTTCCACTTGGCGATGATATTCGCTTTATACCAGGGCACGGTCCTGAATCGACCTTTGGTGATGAGCGACTCACCAACCCCTTTGTGGCCGATCGCTGGGGCTAGTGATTCTTAGTGTTGTAGCTCGTTGATGAGGTCCATCACTTCAACGGGCAACCCCTTCTTCTGGGTAATGACGGCTTCTAGGGGTGTGGTGCTCACTGCACCTTTTGTTACCCCCACCATCACATCCGTTTTCCCTTCAAGCAGTGTATGAATGGCGCAGTTACCCAGCGTAGCAGCAAGCAGGCGGTCATGCGCTGTTGGCTTTCCACCACGCTGCAGATGACCTAAAACACAGACTCTAGGGTCTTCACCTAGCTGTCTCATCTCTTCAGAGAGTTGATTAGACCAGCCACTCTTTCCAGCTTCAGCGACGACAATAATGCCACTGGAGCCAATGCCCTCTTTGCGTCGCTGTGCCAGCTGTTGGCTGATATCGGTAATATCAGACTGGTGTTCGGGAACAATGACCATTTCCGCGCCGGCGGCAATGGCAACATGACAGGCAAGCAGGCCGTAGTTACGCCCCATTACCTCAACTAAGAAGTGACGATCATGTGAATAGGCAGTATCACTGATTTTATCGATGCCTTCGACGGCGGTCGTTACAGCGGTATCAAACCCAATACTGTCATCAGTACCATAGATATCATTATCAATGGTGCCTGGTAGACCAATAACGGGAATGGAGAACTCTTGATAGAGTGCATGGGCACCTGAAAGTGAGCCGTCACCACCAATGACAATTAATGCTTCGATGCCGTGCTTCGAGAGAATATCGAAAGCGCGTTGTCGTGTGGCCGGTTCATGAAACTCAAGACAGCGAGCACTCTTTAGATAGGTTCCCCCTCTATGACAGAGTCCACTGACACTTTTGGAATTAAGTGTTTCGAACTCCTCATTCAGCAATCCTGCATATCCACGATGAATACCGATCACCTCAATACCAAAAGAGGTCGCCGTTCTAACCAATGCCCGAATAGCAGGATTCATTCCAGGTGAATCTCCGCCACTGGTTAAGATGGCAACTTTAGAAAAGGAAGTAATGTGGGAGTACTGAGGTAACTGATACATAAAGAGTCCAAAAGTGCTTATCCCTGAATACTAGCGATAATTTGGGTAAAAAATGAGCAAAAAATAGGGGCTTTTGTACAGTTAATGATCAGTTTTAATCTTTTTTTAAAAAAAGTGAAAAAAAAACAAAATAGGCGTTGACCCTAAGTCTAATATCGGTAAGATACGCACCTCGCTTGAGACGAGTACTCAAGCAGCCACCAAGAGATCGGTGGCACGCTCTTTAACAATTAATCAGGTAATGCGTGTGGGCGCTTGTTGAGGTTGAGCACAAAAGCTTAACAAGACAAGCAACCTATATGTGAATTCATTTAGCGTAATGTTTTTCTTGAGCAAGA
>NZ_WBYQ01000008.1:0-83585 GCF_013282925.1 Marinobacterium sp. xm-g-48 | reverse complement strand
TTTTGCCTGGTGACAATAGAGACGTGGAACCACCTGATCCCTTACCGAACTCAGTCGTGAAACGCGTCATCGCCGATGGTAGTGTGGGGTTTCCCCATGTGAGAGTAGGTCATTGCCAGGCACCTAATAAACAAAGAACCCCAGTACCGAAAGGTCCTGGGGTTTTTTGTTTATCAGGCGGCGGTGCCGCCTGTCACTACCTCGCCGCAGGCCATGTGAAAGCCCATGCACCGAAGGTGCGGGGATTAGGCGCCAACGGCGTCGCGAAGCGATTACGAACAGCGTTCGTAACCTATTGTAGGTCATTCACTCGAACAGCGTTCGTAACCTATTGTAGGTCATTTCGAACTTCGTACAGGATCTCTGCCAAATCCATCGCGGCCTTTGCAAGACCGCTCCAACGTTTTAACAGAATCTCTGCCAACGGATAGAGCGGATGACAGGCTGAAAGCCAGTCACCGTAGCTTCGTAGTGAGTTAAGCACACCAGTGACAGGCTGAAGACCTGTCACCGTAGTTCCGTAGCGAGTTAAGCACACCAGTGACAGGCTTTAGCCTGTCACCTGCTCTCCAATCACGCTCCCAACCTTCGCAGCCTTTGCAAGACCGCTCCAACGTCTCAACTTTCTCCCCCTACCATGCCCATTTAATGCTATATTTACTCTCATCTAATCAACGCGTTTTGGAGTGGTATAGCGTGTATTCTGAAGAAGACATTCGTCGTCTTACTTGGCAGTCTCGTCGTGGTATGTGGGAACTGGATCTGCTGTTTGTTCCGTTCATGGAGAATCATTTTCGGGACCAATCAGTTGAGGATCAAGATCGCTTTGTGAAGCTTCTTGATTGTGAGGATCAGGAGCTTTTTCTCTGGTTCATGCAGCGTGAAAAGCCGGCTGACCCAGATATGGAGAGGGCGGTCACTGTGGTGTTGGATTGTGTTCGCGCCAGTAAGGTTTGATCTTATTGAATCTAAAGCCAAACGTCTGTTTACGTTTGGCTTTTTTGTTTTAGTCGGTTTAACACCTTTACTCACCGGTGCATCGACTGCGGTGTATCTTCTGTTACTTACCTTCTCACTATGGGTCTATCGTGCTTTGGCTCCATTTGAGCGCTTTACCGGCTTTGTTTGGAATGCCGATAAAGATAGGTTTTGCCTGTTTATAGATGAGAAGATGTTAGTGACAGCTCCACCTGTTCAAATTATAAACTTAAGGTTTGTTCTCTTTATTAAAGTACAACCATTAGAGCGTGCATTACCCGTTTGGATTTGTGTCTGGTTTGACCAATTACCAGAGAGTGGGTGGCGGCGCTTATCGGTTATTTCTCAATACGCGCCTATTGCTGCTAAGCGTTAACGCCCCAGAAGTAGTTTTCCGGCACCAGAACGGTGTCATAAAGATCAGGTGACTGTTCTGGGTAGTCGAGCGTGTAGTGAAGGCCACGTGATTCAGTGCGTTTCATAGCACAGCGGATAATTAATTCCGAGACGGTCACTAGATTACGAAGCTCGATCAGATACTTACTCACTTTATAGTTGCTGTAGTACTCATTGATCTCATCGTTCAATAGATCGATACGGTGCTGTGCTCGCTGTAGGCGTTTATCAGTACGTACAATACCCACGTAGTCCCACATAAAACGGCGCAGTTCATCCCAGTTGTGCGAGATTATGACATCTTCGTCTGAGTTAACTACCTGTGAGTCATCCCAGTTAGGGACTTCTGGGAAGGCTTCTCCACTCTCTTGTAGCAGTGATGCCACCTGTTCAGCCGCGGATTTACCGTACACGATACACTCAAGTAGAGAGTTTGACGCTAATCGGTTTGCGCCATGAAGGCCTGTAAACGCGGTCTCACCAATGGCAAAGAGTCCTTTGATATCGGTCTGGCCATTTATGTCGGTCATGACACCGCCACAGGTGTAGTGTGCAGCTGGTACTACGGGTATCGGTTCCTTAGTAATGTCGATCCCAAGTTCTAAACAGCGCTCATAAATGGTTGGGAAGTGCTCTTTAATGAAATCTGCGGGTTTGTGAGAAATATCCAAGTGAACATATTCACAACCAACACGTTTCATCTCAAAGTCGATGGCGCGGGCGACGATATCGCGTGGTGCCAGTTCGGCTCTCTCATCGAAACGGTGCATGAAACGGGTGCCGTTAGGTAGTTTCAGAATACCGCCTTCGCCACGGATCGCTTCGGTGACCAAAAAGCTCTGTGCCTTAGGGTGATAAAGGTAGGTAGGGTGAAACTGATTAAACTCTAGGTTTGCAACTCGGCAGCCTGCTCGCCAAGCCATTGCAATACCATCGCCGGATGCGACGCCGTTCGGGTTGGTGTTATAGAGGTAAGCCTTAGAGGCACCGCCAGTTGCTAATATGACGGTTCGAGCAAGAAACAGATCAACGCTCTCTGTCTCTTGGTTGTAGACATAGGCACCTACACACGCATCTTCACCTAAGCCTAATTTACGACGGGTGATCAGGTCGATCGCAATTCGATCTTCAAACAGCTCAATGTTGCTGGCCGACCTTGCTTGGCTGATTAGAGTTTGTTGAATCGCTTTGCCTGTTGCATCGGCCGAGTGAAGTACACGGCGATGTGAGTGGCCGCCTTCTCGTGTTAAATGATACTGCTCTTCCTGTCGTGTGAAAGGTACACCCTGATCAATTAGCCATTGAATGCCTTTGGGGCCATCTTTTACGGTGTGTTGAACAGAGTCTAAGTGTCCAAGGTTGGCACCAGCAACCAGGGTGTCGTTGATGTGGTTTTCGGTTTGATCTTTTGGATCAAAAACACCGGCAATTCCACCCTGTGCCCACCAGGTAGCACCATGCTCTAATTTACCCTTGCTCAAGACGTGTGCCTTCAGGTTAGACGGTAAATTTAGTGCGGCTGTTAAACCGGCTGCGCCACTGCCAATGATCAGTACATCTGCTTCAAATCGTGCCATCTGTTTTGACTTATTGAGACCGTAAAAAAGAGCTCTATTATGCGAGTGTGTTTAGCTCTTGGTAAGGGGTTTGTAAAAAAACTTCAATAATTGGGGAACTTTTCGACATTTTTTGAATCTTAGTCTGTGTAAGAGATTGATCGGCTTGATATTAGGTTGGTGTAACAATCATACTGTCATCCTCCGAAGCCCTTTGGCATTGACTAGGATAGAGAGTGAACGATACCAACCACAAGATAACCGATCAGATGCTTGTTGAGCGTGTACAGGCAGGTGATCAGCGTGCGTTTGATCTGCTCGTGAAGCGTTATCAGCATAAGATTATTGCACTGGTAGGGCGTTACATTCACGATCAATCAGAGTCGTTGGATGTTGCACAAGAGACGTTCATTAAGGCTTATAAGGCTCTTAAGAACTTTAGAGGTGAAAGTGCCTTTTACACTTGGCTGTATCGTATAGCCATTAACACTGCGAAGAACTATTTAGTCGCAAGAAGTAAAAGACCGCCTGATAGAGATTTAGATTTTCAAGATCTAGAGAGCGACACAGAGCTTAGAGATCTTGAAACACCAGAAAATAGTTTGCATCGAGATGAGATGTTCGAGGTGATGACCCGAACGCTCGAGCAACTTCCTGAAGAGCTTCGAGTGGCGTTAACACTGAGAGAGCTTGAAGGGATGAGCTACGATGAGATCTCCGAAGTAATGGGGTGTCCAATTGGCACCGTCAGATCAAGGATCCATCGAGCTCGTGAAGCGATTGATAATGAGTTGAAACCAATGCTCTCTAACTAGAGCAAATGAGGATCAAATATGTCGAGCAATAGAGAAAGTCTTTCTGCATTGATGGACTCGGAGGCAACTGAATTTGAGTTGCGTCGTGCTCTTAAACATTACGACGAGAACAGTGAAGACGCTCAAGTATGGCGTCGTTACCACCTCGCTCGAACCTTGATGCGTGAACAGAGCATCAACTCTACTGTTGATATCTCCTCTCAAGTCATGGCCTCTATTTCAGAAGAGCAATCAACTCAGGTTGAAGAGACAAAAACCTCTAGTTGGAGTGCGGTAGGTAGTATGGCTATTGCTGCATCCCTTACCCTAGCTGTCATGATTGGTTTGAACAGCGCTCAGCTGGGTGAGCCGAGCGCATTGGCATCCAGTGGCTACCTAGAGCGTAATCAAGGTTCTTCAGATCTTATGCGCACATCCCTTGCTTCAGGCGTTGAAGCGGTGCAAGAGAGTAAACCAACTCTCGAAGTGATTCGTCTATCTGAAGGTCTTCGCGGTCAGATCGATGAGCATATTGCACTGTTAAACAGCACTGGGACTGACTGGCAGGTTAACTGGCTACCCGATGGTTTTGCTGAAGTATCAGAACGAGTGACTGGTAACAGTCAATCTAAGCTCTACAAAAAGGGTGATCAGGTGCTAAGTGTGGTGATTAAACCGGCTGAAGCAGTCTCTGCATCGGAAGGCGCCTTAAGCGCACAAGGTTTGGTGGCTGTCGGTCGTTTAGTTGATGATCGTTTTGTCTCGGTAGTGGGTGATTTGTCACTGACGGATGCTGATAAAGTGGCTGCAAGCGTGGTGGTCGCTAGCAATTAATTCATGATCGAAGAGCGTGCGACGGTTCTCCGTTCTGAGGCCGATCAGGTTTGGGTAGAGGTGAGTCGCCAAAGTGCTTGTGCATCCTGTGCAAGCTCATCGACTTGTGGCCAGAAACGCCTCAGCGATTGGTTCCCAACCAAACGCGTTGAAGTTCTAATCGATAACCCCAGTCGACTTATTGTATCGCCAGGCCAAGAGGTTTGGGTTGGATTGGAAGAGGGTGCCTTGGTAGGTGCCTCTGTTACCGTCTACCTTATACCGCTGGTCGGTATGATCCTTCTGCCAATTTTGGCGAGATTTTTAAACTTTTCAGAATTTTTTCAGATAGTTGGCGCTATCCTTGGATTCATAGTCGGCTTGTTCATTGGCCGTAATATGGGTTTAAGAGGCGTAGCATCAGGGCAGTATCAGCCACGTTTGCTTCGCTAAGGTTTTTACCTAAGGAGTAAATATGACCTTTCTTCGATCAATTACCTTCGTAGCGGGTATCGCTATTTCATCCTTGGCGATGGCCAAGCAGTTACCCGATTTCACGGATTTAGTGAAATCGCTGTCGCCATCGGTCGTCAATATAAGCACGATTCAAGAACAGAAACAGAGTTCTCGTTCGGCTATGCCCCACAACTTCAACGACCAGGAAGTGCCAGAGATCTTCCGCGACTTCTTCAGGGGTTTTCAGCAGCCACCTGGGCAGCAGCCTCGTATGCATCCACAATCGCTGGGCTCGGGCTTTATTATTTCGGATGATGGCTACATTTTGACCAATCACCATGTGATCGATAAAGCTGAGAAAGTTCTGGTTAGACTGAATGATCGACGCGAAATTGAGGCAGAGATTATTGGTTCTGATCAACGTTCAGATGTGGCGCTACTCAAGGTCGATGCTAAAGATCTACCGGCACTGGAGATCGGTAGCTCTTCTGAGCTTGAAGTGGGTGAGTGGGTACTGGCTATTGGCAGTCCTTTTGGTTTTGACTCAACCGTCACTGCCGGTATTGTCAGCGCTAAGGAGAGAGCCCTTCCAGGTGACTCTTATGTTCCTTTTATTCAAACCGATGTGGCGATCAACCCAGGCAACTCCGGAGGCCCGCTATTCAATCTAGATGGCGAAGTGGTCGGTATCAACTCGCAGATATATACCCGCTCAGGTGGCTTCATGGGGGTCTCTTTCTCCATTCCCATCGATGTGGCTATGGAGGTTGCCAATCAGCTTAAAGAGAAGGGTAGCGTCTCTCGAGGTTGGTTGGGTGTGATTATTCAAGAGGTTACACGTGACCTTGCTGAATCATTCGGCTTAGATAAACCATCAGGTGCGCTGGTTGCACAGGTGTTAAGTGATAGTCCTGCTGAAGAGGCAGGGTTTGAAGCGGGTGATGTCATCGTTAAATTTAATGGCCGTGAGATCGGTTTGTCAGCCGAGCTACCTGCTCAGGTTGGTCGTATTGCACCGGGCGAAACAGCGGATGTCGAGGTGTTCCGTTCAGGTAGATCAGTCAACTTGAAAGTGACGATTGGTGAGCTTCCCTCAAATGAAGAGTTAGCCGCTAACCGAGCACAACCTGAGCCTAAAGAGAGAAAGTCTCTGGGCTTGGTGGTTCAAGATATGACGTCTGAAATCAAAGAGCGTACCGGTGTTGATGCAGGGGTCTATGTTGAATCAGTTGGACAAGGTCCTGCGGCCAATGCCGGCGTACGTCAGGGTGATGTGATCACTATGCTAGCCGGTCAGTCAATTAGCTCAGTGGAGCAACTGGCCGATATAGTGGCCGACTTGCCAGATGACAAAGCGGTGCCACTTCGAGTGATTCGTGGCGGTAATCCAGTCTTTTTAGCAATGCGTCTCGAGTGAACCTAGTGGATCGTTGAAAAGATCCTCTGCAGGGGCCTTAATGGCCCCTGTTTTCTATCTATAGGGCATGAATTCGAGTAGAATTGTGCGCTAAATTTTCTTTGTCGTTCCAAGAGTATAGGTTTTACACAGAGTGAGTGAACTAGATCACATTCGTAACTTCAGTATCATTGCACACATCGACCACGGTAAGTCGACGTTAGCCGATCGCATTATTCAAATTTGTGGCGGTCTGTCTGATCGTGAAATGGCTGAACAGGTCCTCGATTCAATGGATATCGAGCGCGAACGTGGCATCACCATCAAAGCTCAAAGTGTCACCTTGGACTACAAAGCGCGCAACGGTGAAACTTACCAGTTGAACTTCATCGATACGCCGGGACACGTCGACTTCTCTTATGAAGTTTCACGCTCACTCTATGCATGTGAAGGTGCACTTCTTGTTGTCGATGCCGCGCAAGGTGTTGAAGCGCAGTCGGTAGCCAACTGTTACACCGCGATAGAGCAGGGCCTTGAGGTTCTACCTGTCTTGAACAAAATGGATCTACCTCAGGCTGAACCCGAAGTGGTTCGTCAGGAGATTGAAGAGGTGATCGGTATCGACGCTTCAGCTGCGGTCCCTTGTTCAGCTAAAACGGGTATGGGCGTTGAAGATGTTCTAGAGGCGCTGATCGATGTAATCCCACCACCACAAGGTGACCGCGAAGCACCACTTCAAGCCCTAATTATCGACTCCTGGTTTGATAACTACCTAGGGGTCGTCTCACTGGTTCGTGTGACTCAAGGAACCTTGCGTCGTAAAGATCGCATCATGGTTAAATCGACTGGCATGAACTACCAGGCTGAGATGGTCGGTATCTTTACACCAAAACAGGTGAAAACTGACATCTTACAAGCAGGTGAAGTAGGCTTCGTTGTTGCCGGCATCAAAGATATTCACGGTGCACCGGTGGGTGATACCTTGACGCATCAAAAGACACCTGATGTTGATGCACTGCCAGGTTTCCAAAAAGTTCAACCACAGGTTTATGCCGGTCTATTCCCAACGAGTTCTGATGACTATGAAGACTTCCGTGAAGCGCTCGACAAGCTAACGCTTAATGATGCCTCTCTCTTCTTCGAGCCTGAAACATCGGATGCACTTGGCTTTGGTTTCCGTTGTGGCTTCTTGGGTATGCTTCACATGGAGATCATCCAAGAGCGTCTTGAGCGCGAATACGATCTCGATCTGATTACAACAGCCCCAACGGTTGTCTACGAAGTGGAGATGAACAACGGCGATATCATCTACATTGACAGCCCATCGAAACTGCCAGACCCAGGCGGCATTCGTGAGATGCGTGAGCCGATCGTGACAGCGAATATCCTTGTGCCTCAGGACTACCTTGGCCAAGTCATTGGCTTGTGTGTGGAGAAGCGCGGTATTCAGAAGAACATGCAGTTTGTTGGTAAGCAGGTTCAGTTAAGTTATGAACTGCCAATGGCCGAAGTGGTATTGGACTTCTTTGACCGTTTGAAATCGGTATCACGTGGATACGCTTCCCTTGAGTACAACTTCACCCGTTTCGAGGCCGCTAAGCTGGTTCGAATGGATATTCTCATTAACGGTGAGAAAGTGGATGCTTTGGCCGTTATCCTTCACCGCGATAACTCAATGTACCGCGGCCGTCTGCTCTGTGAAAAGATGAAAGACCTTATTCCACGTCAGATGTTCGATGTCGCTATTCAAGCGGCTCTGGGTGGTAAGATCATTGCTCGTACAACGGTTAAAGCTCTGCGCAAGAACGTTTTAGCAAAATGTTACGGTGGTGACGTGAGCCGTAAGAAGAAACTGCTCGCTAAGCAGAAAGAGGGTAAGAAGCGCATGAAGCAGGTGGGTCGAGTTGAGATCCCGCAAGATGCATTCCTAGCCGTACTGAAGGTAGACAGCTGAGGCTAATATGAACTTAGATTTTGCACTGATTCTGGTCGTAGTTACATTAGTTACAGGCCTGCTATGGTTATTGGATATCGCCTTTTTTGCGCCCTCTAGAAAACGCCAAGAGTCGCAAATGGTGGAAGAGGGTTTCGAAGAACCTAAGGTTAATAAACCCTACTGGGCTGAACTCTCTAGCTCTATCTTTCCGGTATTAGCGGCTGTTTTGATTCTTCGTTCATTTCTATACGAACCCTTTCAAATCCCTTCAGGTTCGATGCTGCCGACGCTGAAAGTTGGTGACTTCATTTTGGTGAATAAATACCACTACGGTCTTCGTACACCGGTTGGAAACATCAAGTTTGTTGATAATAACGAGCCGCAACGTGGCGACGTTATGGTATTTAAATACCCTCAAAACCCAAGCGTGTACTATATTAAACGTGTGATAGGTCTTCCGGGTGACGAGATTGTTTACAAAGATAAGATGCTCTTTGTGAACGGTGAGCCGCAGAATCAAACGTTGATTGCTCAAATACCAGCGATCAACCCCAAGCGTCTTCAAGTTGAAGAGCAGCTAGGCGATGTTGCGCACGAGATCTATCGCGATGTAAATGCACGTGTAATGAATGGTGGCTGGCGTGTGCCAGAGGGTCACTACTTTATGATGGGCGATAACCGCGATAACAGTAATGACAGCCGTTATTGGGGTTTTGTTCCTGATGAATTGATCGTCGGTAAAGCGGTGAGTGTTTGGATGCATTGGGCTCAACTATTGAGCATTCCAGATTTCACGGCGATGCGATCCATTCAGTAAATAATACTGAGGTTGAGTATGGATAAGCACATTCGACAAAAGGGCATCAGTACACTATCGATACTGTTACTGCTTATTGTTGGCTCAGTTGGCTTTAGCCTTGGGTTTAAACTGCTAGCGCCTTACTCAACCCATACAACCGTGGTCAGCATTATTGAAGATATTATTGCTGACCCGGCTGAACTCTCAAAAAGTCGCGCCGAGATTCGTCGTGATATCGAGCGTCGATTTACGATTAATCAAGTAGCTCTGCCTGGACGTGACGCTTTGCAGATCACTCAGGATACTGGTGAACTGATATTCACGCTGGACTATGAAGAGCGCGTCCCACTGTACGGCAACATTGATGCTGTCGTTGTTTTTAAAGATGAATTTAAAGCGATAAAACCTTGATACGACCTGTCTCAGAGTTGGCTAGAAAGCTTGGCCACACCTACCAAGATGAATCCCTGCTTGAATTGGCGTTAACGCACCGAAGCTGTGGTAAGCGCAACAATGAACGCCTGGAATTTTTGGGCGATTCAATCCTAAACTTTGTCATAGCTAATGCGCTGTTTGAGCAGTTTGAACAGGCTAAAGAGGGTGAAATGAGCCGTCTTAGAGCAAAGTTGGTGAAAGGTGAAACTCTTGCAGAGATCGGTCGTGAGCTAGGTTTGGGTGATTATCTTCGCCTTGGTTCGGGTGAGTTAAAGAGTGGTGGTTTCCGTCGCGACTCAATTTTGGCTGATGCGGTAGAGGCGATCATTGGTTCCATTCACTTGGACAGTGATTTTGAGACGTCTAAACAGTTCATCTTAGGGTTGTTCAAAGAGCGTTTAGCAGCGATCGATCTTAAAAAGTCAGTCAAAGACTCTAAAACGCGCCTTCAAGAGTTTATGCAGTCACGACGTAAGCCGCTACCTGATTACCAACTGGATAAAGTCGTTGGTGAGGCGCATGATCAGACCTTCTATATCTCTTGTCAGGTTCAACTGTTGGATCAAAGCTGCAAGGGTGTTGGATCCAGCCGCCGCCAGGCAGAACAAGAAGCCGCTCGTGCTGCACTGATTGCACTAGGGCAGGAGTAATCATGGAAGCGAATACACGCTGTGGCTATGTTGCTATTGTTGGCCGACCGAATGTGGGTAAGAGCACACTGCTCAACCATATCCTTGGTCAAAAGCTGAGCATCACCTCAAAAAAACCTCAAACGACTCGTCATCAGATTCTTGGTATTAAAACCGAAGAGGATCTGCAGGTTATCTACGTTGATACACCCGGGCTACACAACGACGCTACAGGTAAAGCACTGAACCGTTACATGAACAAAGCCGCCTCTGAGGCGCTGCGTCATGTCGATCTAGTCGTCTTTATTGTCGATCGTACCGCTTGGACCGAAGAGGATGAGATCGTACTCTCTAAGTTGGAGAAGCTTCGTTGCCCAGTCATATTGGCGGTTAATAAAGTGGATCTACTCAAGGATAAAGAGTCGCTTCTCCCTTGGATCGAAACGCTCAATAGCAAACGCCATTTTGATCAGATCGTGCCTATCTCTGCTCACAAAGGGCATAACGTCGATCAACTAGAGCGTGCCGTTGAATCCTACATGCCGGAAGGGATGCACTTCTACCCTGAAGATCAGATCACCGACCGTAGCTCCCGTTTTGTCGCGGCAGAGCTTGTGCGTGAAAAACTGATGCGTAATCTAGGGGATGAAGTCCCTTACGGAACCACGGTTGAGATCGAAGAGTTTACTCAAGATGAACGTGGTCTGTTGACCATCAGTGCACTGATTCTTGTTGAGCGAGAGGGGCAAAAACGTATTGTTATCGGTGATAAGGGTGAGCGAATTAAAGTGATCGGTCGTGACGCTCGCATCGATATGGAACGCATGTTTGATGCCAAGGTCATGCTGAACCTTTGGGTTAAAGTGAAACGCGGCTGGGCAGACAACGAACGTGCCCTAGCAAGCCTTGGATATCATCACGACTAAATGAACAGTCGCACTGAACAGGTCGCAGCGTTTGTTCTTCACTCGCGTCCCTATCGTGAAACCAGTGCACTTGTCGATCTATTTACACTCGAGTATGGCAAAGTATCAGTAGTTGCTCGAGGTGTGCGCAGGCCAGGCTCAAAGTTACGCCATACGCTTCAACCCTTTACAGTATTGGCCGTTCGATTTTCAGGCCAGTCAGAGCTTAAAACGCTTCATCAAGCCGAATTGGCAGAACTACTCCCCACTTTGACTGGCAAAGCGTTAATGTGTGGCTTGTACGCCAATGAACTACTGGAGCGTTTGCTTCAACCCTTAGAGGCGACACCTAAGTTATTCCTCAATTACAAAGTGCTGCTTAATGATCTGCTTCAATCTCAAGATCACGAGGTGAGTTTACGGCTATTTGAGCAGGCGCTACTGAAGGAGTTAGGGAGTTGGAGCGATCTGTCAGGCTGTCATCAGCCGTACTACCGTTATGATGTTGTGCAGGGGATAAGTGCGGTAGATGAGGTTGCCTCGGCGCATTTCACAGGTGATCAGCTTCGTTCCATTGAACAAGGTGAGTATACTGATCCCAGCGTTAAGAAAGCGGCAAAGTATTTAATGAGAGAGCTCTTAAAAGAGCAGTTAGGTGACAAGCCGTTGCGATCAAGAGAGTTGTTTCAACCGAGATCTAAAGAGAGAAAAGGAGAGAGTGAGTGATCCAGCCAAATCGTATTTTATTAGGTGTGAACATCGATCACATTGCGACTCTTCGTCAAGCTCGTGGTACTCAATACCCAGACCCTGTCTATGCAGCGTCTATTGCTGAGCACGCTGGCGCCGATGGTATTACGGTGCACCTTCGTGAGGACCGTCGCCACATTCAAGATCGTGACATTCGTCTATTGGCGCAAACGCTTCAGACTCGTATGAATTTTGAGATGGCGGTTACTGATGAAATGGTCAGTTTTGCTGAAGAGATCAAACCTGCACACGCCTGTTTAGTGCCAGAGAAACGCGAAGAGTTAACGACTGAAGGCGGTCTGGATGTACTTGGTCATGAAATTCACATTCAGTCGGCGTGTCAGCGCTTGGCGAGAGCCGGAGTCGAAGTCTCACTCTTTATCGATCCTGATCAGGCACAAATTGATGCGGCTAAACGTGTGGGAGCTCCAGTGATTGAACTGCATACTGGTGCTTACGCTGAGGCAGAAGGCCAAGAGCAGTTAGACGAGCTTGAACGACTTAAAGAGGCAGCAACCTATGCTCACTCAATAGGTCTGGTGGTCAACGCTGGTCATGGTCTGCACTACCATAACGTAGAGCCGATTGCAGAAATTCCAGAGTTCAATGAGCTAAACATTGGTCATGCGATCATCGCCCGTTCACTCTTTGTCGGCTTGGATCAAGCGGTTCGTGAAATGCGTGATCTGATGCTTAATGCCAGAGCGATGGCCAGTTAAATGCTTGTTGGAACCGGTGTCGATATTCTTGAAATCTCTAGAGTGGAGCGCGCACTTGAGCGAACTCCCGGTTTTGCTGAGAGAATATTGACCCCCACTGAGTTGGAAGCGTTCAACCAATCTAGCCAACCCGCGCGTTTTTTAGCTAAACGCTTTGCAGCGAAGGAAGCGGCCGTTAAAGCCTTGGGTACAGGTATAGCTAAAGGCGTTAGCTGGCAGCACCTCGAGGTGGTTAAGAACAGTGCAGGTCGCCCTGATCTGTTGGTGACTGACAAAGCTCTAGAACACGCCGAGGTGCTTGGCATTACCCGGTGGTTTTTAAGCTACAGTGATGAGCAGCACTATGTGGTTGCTCAAGTAATCGCTCAGGCTTAATTCACCATTTCGATGGTGGAATTCCCCTGATATAATCGAATAATAAAATCAATTCTTATAACGGATTAGAGATGAGCTCAACTCAATACCCTACTATCGCTGAGCTGGTTGGCAATACACCGCTAGTCAGACTGCAACGTATCGAAGCGCCAAATAACAACACCATTCTCTGTAAATTAGAGGGTAATAACCCTGCGGGCTCCGTTAAGGATCGTCCTGCCTTGAGTATGATCACTCTAGCCGAAGAGCGAGGCGAGATCGCACCAGGTGATACATTGATCGAGGCGACTTCTGGCAATACCGGTATCGCGTTGGCGATGGCCGCTGCAATCAAGGGGTATACGCTTAAACTGATCATGCCGAATAACATGAGCGAAGAGCGTAAATCGGCTATGAGTGCTTATGGTGCAGAGTTGATTGAGGTGACAAAAGAGGAGGGCATGGAAGGTGCTCGAGACTTGGCCGAGGCAATGCAAGCGCGTGGTGAAGGCAAGGTTCTAAATCAGTTTGGTAACTTAGATAATCCTGAAGCGCACTACCGCACAACAGGGCCTGAAATCTGGCAACAAACCTCAGGAACTATCACACACTTTGTCAGCTCTATGGGAACTACAGGTACCATCATGGGGACCTCGCGCTACCTTAAAGAGCAGAATCCAAGCGTTCAAATTGTTGGTCTTCAACCCTCTGAAGGGTCTCAAATCCCTGGCATACGTCGTTGGCCAAAAGAGTATCTACCAACGATATTCGAAGAGAGTCGTGTCGATCGTGTATTGGATGTTGATCAGGCGGATGCTGAAGTCATGATGCGTCGTTTAGCGACCGAAGAGGGTATTTTCTGTGGTGTTTCGTCAGGTGGTTCCGTTGCTGGCGCGCTAAGATTGGCTCAAGAGGTTGAAAATGCAGTAATCGTCGCCATTATTTGTGATAGAGGCGATCGTTATCTTTCGACAGGTGTCTTCTCTAAGTCATCCTAGGTTAAGCCCCGTCGTTCTTATATTGACGCCGTTTTTATGAGTTTGAGCTAGGGTATCAGCTCGCTACTCGCAATACAGGAGTAGCCTACATTGGTTAAGGTTCGTGACGATCAACCGGTCCGTGAAGATGGATCCGTTGATCTGGATCGTTGGTTAGAGATTCTATCTAACCGTTATACATTCGAAGATGAAGCGCGTTTCCGTCAGGCATGCGAATTAGTTGAAGCCTCCTTGAATGAAGAGAGCTCAACTCATGATGTCTGGTCACTGGGGCAAAACGCCTATCTTACTGGTCTGGAGATGGTCCAGATTCTCGTTGACCTGCAGCAGACAGAAGAGGCTCTGGTAGCCGGTGTGCTTTACCGTGCAGTGCGAGAAGAGCGACTATCAATCGATCGCGTTAAGGCTAAATTCGGTGCTGAAATCGCTCGTCTTCTGCGCGGTGTCTTGCAGATGGCTGCAATTGGCAGTCGCAAAAATCCACGTGATGAAGAGGGCGTGTTAGGCACTGGCGGCAGTCAGGTCGACAACGTTCGTAAGATGCTGGTCGCCATGGTGGACGATGTTCGCGTTGCACTCATCAAACTGGCTGAGCGGACCTGCGCGATTCGTGCAGTAAAAGATGCGGATCGACGTAAACGCTACATCGTTGCACGTGAAGTGTTCGATATTTACGCCCCATTAGCGCATCGGTTGGGTATCGGCCACATCAAATGGGAATTAGAAGATCTCTCATTTCGATATCTAAAACCTAATGATTACAAACACATAGCAAAGCTACTTGCTGAAAAGCGTCTTGCGCGTCAAGAGTACATCGACAGTGTCATTAAGCTGCTCGAAGAGAAACTTGTAGAGGTAGGTATTGATGGTCAGGTTTCTGGCCGCGCTAAACACATCTACAGTATCTGGCGAAAGATGCAGCGTAAGAATATCGAATTCAATCAGGTTTACGATGTCCGTGCCCTGCGTATATTGGTGCCAGAAATTCGTGATTGTTACACCGTGCTGGGCATAGTTCATGGCGCATGGCGAAATATCCCGCACGAATTTGATGACTACATCGCATCACCAAAACCCAACGGTTATCGTTCACTGCATACCGCGGTATTCGGTCCTGAATCACAGGCAGTAGAGATTCAGATTCGCACCTTTGACATGCATGAAGAGGCTGAGCTAGGTGTCTGTGCTCACCACCTCTACAAAGGGACAGATACAGCGAGTCGCGCCGATGGCTATGAAGAGAAGATCTCTTGGTTACGCCAGGTTCTCGAGTGGCATGACGAACTGGGCGATACTGAATCATTGGGTGATATTCTCCACTCCGATGTGACCCAGGATCGTGTCTATGTATTCACGCCAGAAGGGCACGTCATTGATCTTCCTGCTGGCGCTACCCCAGTTGATTTTGCTTACCGTGTGCACACGGAAATCGGTCACCGCTGTCGAGGTGCACGTGTCTCGGGTCGTATTGTTCCGCTCAACCGCGCGCTGCAGACTGGTGATCAAGTTGAGATCATGACAGGCCCAGAAGAGCGCCCAAGTCGTGATTGGCTCAACACCAACCTAGGTTATGTAAAAACCTCTAAGGGTAGAGCTAAGATTGCTCATTGGTTTAAGACTCAGGCTCGTGATCAAAATGTGGATGCGGGTAAAGAGATGATTCAGCGTGAGTTTAAGCGATTGGCATTAGACGCCACTGAGGTAGACCTATCGGATATCGCACAACGTCTTAAGTTCCTTTCCAATGAGAACATGTTTGCGGCACTCGGTGCTGGCGATCTAAGAATCTCGCAAGTGATCTCAGCTGCACAAGCGCGTGAAGAGCAGGCCGAACGTGAATCACAATTGGATCTGGATGTTCCTGCTTCGTCACCAAAACAGAGTAGGTCGAGTGACTCTGGTGTCCATGTTGTTGGCGTCGGCAGCTTGATGACTCAATTTGCTAGTTGTTGTAAGCCGATTCACGGCGATGCCATTGCTGGATTCGTGACACAGGGCCGCGGCGTCTCGATCCACCGTGAAGATTGTAAAGAGCTACAACACCTGCGCGAGGTGGAGCCCAGTAAAATTGTTCAAGTGGCTTGGGAAGAGGAGGCTGAAGCCACCTACCCAGTCGATATTGTCATAGAGGCCTTTGACCGATCAGGACTGTTGCGCGATGTTATGACCATCTTAGCGAACGAGCGAATCAATATATTGTCGGCTAACACACTGACGGATAAGAGTAGCAACGAAGCGAATTTGGCGCTGACCCTAGAGATCGGTCGACTCGATAAGCTTGGCAAGGTGATGGATAAGATCAATCAAATTCCGAATGTCAGTGACGTTCGCCGTGAACGCTCAGGGGTTCATTAATGAGTGATCGCTATACCCTGGATGACCTCATCTACCTGATGGAGCGTTTGCGTGACCCAAAAGCCGGTTGTCCATGGGATTTGGAACAGACCTTTGCTTCAATCGTGCCTCATACCCTCGAAGAGGCTTATGAAGTCGCTGATACCATCGAACGACAGGATTGGCCTCATCTAAAAGATGAGTTGGGCGATCTACTGTTTCAGGTCATCTTCTATTCGCAACTGGGTAAAGAACAATCCCTATTTGATCTTCATGAAGTGGTTGATCAACTCTGCAGTAAGCTGCTGCGTCGCCACCCTCACGTCTTTCCAACAGGTCAGTTACGTGACAGTGCAGAGTCGATCGAAATAGATCAGCAAACTGTGAATGCACAGTGGGAGCGGATCAAAGAGCAGGAGCGCGAAAGCAAAGATCGCGCCCGTGTTTTAGATGAGGTACCAACGACACTGCCGGCTATGAGTCGTGCCGTAAAGCTAACCAAGCGTGCCTCTAAGGTAGGGTTTGATTGGGATGATGCTACCGGCGTGCTGGATAAGATTGAAGAGGAGATCCAAGAGCTCCGCGAAGCGATGCAGCAAGGTGATTTGGATGCGGTTCGCGAAGAGTTAGGCGACCTACTATTTGTTAACGCCAACCTTGCACGAAAATTATCAGTCGATCCCGAGCAGGCTGTTCGTAATACCAACCTTAAATTTGAACGTCGCTTCAACCATGTCGAGGATAGGGTGCTAGCCAGTGGTAAGGATTGGAGAGAGTTTACGCTTGAAGAGCTAGACGCTTGGTGGGATGAAGCCAAAAAGATCGAGAAATCTAAAAAATAGGTTTGATAGAGTCTTTGGCACTATTCGCTTAAAGCCTAATAGTGATTCAGTTCTCAAGCTCTATACAGCCATGCTAATATGCGTGGCTTGCTCGGGATAAGTGATTCCCTTGAGCGCACTTTAAACAGCTTTATAAAGTGCTAAAGGTGACACCGCACGGCTATGGTCGAATTGTGTAATAGCCACACCTAAATTAATGTCAGCGGTAAGAATTTTAATGCTGCGCCCAGGCGCAGCGTATTTTTTTAAGGAGAAAATTAATGCGAATGATACTTCTCGGTGCACCAGGTGCCGGTAAGGGTACTCAGGCTCAGTACATCACTGAGAAATACGGTATCCCACAGATCTCTACTGGGGACATGCTACGTGCAGCCGTAAAAGCGGGTACGCCTCTAGGTGTTGAAGCCAAGAAGGTTATGGACGCAGGTGGTCTGGTATCAGACGACATCATCATCGGCCTAGTTAAAGAGCGCATTGCAGAATCAGATTGTGCTAACGGTTTCCTATTCGACGGCTTCCCGCGCACTATTCCTCAAGCAGATGCTCTGAAAGAAGCTGGCGTTGCTCTAGATGCAGTCGTTGAAATTGACGTCGCAGATGAAGAGATCATCAAGCGTATGTCGGGTCGTCGTGTACACCCTGGTTCAGGTCGTACTTATCACGTCGTATTTAACCCACCTAAAACAGAGGGTAAAGATGACGTAACAGGTGAAGACCTTGTACAGCGTGAAGATGACCAAGAAGAGACAGTTCGCGCTCGCCTAAACGTTTACCATGATCAGACTAAACCTCTGATCGGTTACTACCGCGGCTGGGCAGATGAAGATGCTGCAACTGCACCAAAATACGTATACGTAGAGGGTGTGGGTAGCGTTGACCAGATCCGTGATCGGGTATTCGAGGGCCTGGCTTGATATCAAAGCTAAGGTAAATTAAACCGCACTTACTTAGTGCGGTTTTTTATGCTCTTAAGGGTTTAAATACTGACACGGATTCAACTCGCTAGTGCAACGGGTTGATTGATTCTGCGATACTTATTAAGTTCAGTGGGGAGTTTGTGCCGTTAAGAGACAAAAAAGGAGAGCATTAAACTCTCCTTTTTTTATTTGCTAGCCTCTTCGACCTAGTTTCGAATCAGGTGATCGAAGGCTGATAGTGAGGCTGTAGCTCCGGCACCCATCGAGATGATGATCTGTTTGTAAGGCACGGTGGTTGCATCACCCGCTGCGAAGACGCCCGGTACGTTGGTAGCACCGCGATCATCAATCTGGATCTCACCAAATTTGGTTAGCTCAACGGCACTCTCTTTTAACCACTCAGTATTTGGCACTAAGCCGATCTGAACAAATACACCTTCTAGCTCAACGCTGTGTGATTTGCCAGAGGTGCGGTCGGTATAGATCAAGCCGTTAACCTTACCATTCGCTCCAGTGATCTCTGTGGTTTGCGCGTTCTTGATAATGGTGACATTAGAGAGCGAGTTTGCTTTGTCTTGCAACACTTGGTCGGCACGGAGTGTGTCACCAAACTCTAAAACGGTTACTTCACTGACCACACCGGCAAGATCGATCGCGGCTTCGATGCCTGAGTTGCCACCACCAATCACCGCTACACGTTTACCTTTAAACAGTGGGCCATCACAGTGAGGACAGTAGGCAACGCCTTTGCCTTTGTATTCCGCTTCTCCTGGAACACCCATCTCACGCCAGCGTGCACCCGTCGCCATAATAATGGTTTTCGACTGTAGGTTTGCACCGCTCTCTAAGTTCAGTTGATGCAGGCCATCGGCTTCAGAGAGACCCGCTGCGCGTTGCGCTGTAATGATATCTACGTTGTACTCTTTAACGTGCTGTTCCATGTTAGAGACCAGTTTTGGTCCCTCTGTGTAGGGAACTGAGATTAGGTTCTCAATGCCCATGGTGTCTTGAACCTGACCACCAAATCGCTCGGCGACTAAACCGGTGCGAATCCCTTTGCGAGCTGCATAGATAGCAGCGGCTGCACCTGCAGGACCGCCACCTACAACGAGTACATCGTATGGGTCGCGTTCCGATAGCGCTTCTGCTTCGCGCTCAGCACCGGCAGTATCAAGCTTCGCTAGAATCTCTTTGAGCTCAGTACGCCCTTGGGTAAATAGTTCACCGTTCAGGAATACAGCGGGTACGGCCATCACCTCACGCTCTTCTACTTCAGATTGGTAGAGTGCGCCATCGATCATCGTGCTGGTGATGTTTGGATTTAGGCGTGCCATCAGGTTTAGAGCTTGCACCAAATCCGGACAGTTTTGACAAGAGAGCGAGATGTAAGTTTCAAAATGGAACTCACCCTCAAGGCTCTTAATCTGACTCTGAACCTCTTCAGGCTCTTTGCTTGGGTGTCCACCGGCTTGAAGAAGAGCAAGAATCAGAGTTGTAAATTCGTGACCCATTGGAATACCGGAGAACACAACACGTGGTTCAGCATCGGCTTCACCAAGAATGGCCATGCTTGGCACTCGGTGATGATCCCAATCAGTTAGCGTAATTTTGTCGCTACGCTCAGCGAGCGTTGTCGCGAGCTCTCTAAGTTCGTTACCTTTTGCTGAGTCGTCAGCAGCTAACTTAAGCTCAATCGGTTGTTTGATGTAGCTAAGGTACTGGTCCAACTGTTGGACAATATTTGGCTCTAGCATGATGACCTCATGAATAAAAAATAACTAAGCTTTAGAGAGAAACGAGGCTGCGAGTGCAGCCTCGGGAAAGGACTTAGGTCCGATTAGATCTTACCAACAAGATCCAAAGATGGTGCTAGAGTCTCAGCGCCTTCTTTCCATTTAGCAGGACATACTTCGCCTGGGTGAGCAGCAACGTACTGTGCAGCTTTGATCTTGCGAAGAAGTTCTGATGCGTCACGGCCTACAGAACCAGAGTTGATCTCAACGATCTGAATTTTACCTTCTGGATCGATAACGAAAGTACCGCGCTCAGCAAGACCTGCTTCCTCGATCATTACGTCGAAGTTGCGAGAGATCTGGCCAGTTGGATCGCCGATCATTGGGTAAGTGATTTTACCGATCGTCTCAGAAGAGTCGTGCCATGCTTTGTGAGTGAAGTGAGTATCAGTTGATACTGCGTAGATCTCAACACCGATCTTCTGGAACTCAGCGTAGCTGTCTGCAAGGTCACCTAGCTCTGTTGGGCAGATGAACGTGAAATCTGCTGGGTAGAAGAAAACAACAGACCACTTACCTTTAAGGTCAGCTTCTGAAACTTCTACGAATTCGCCAGCGTGGAATGCTGTTGCGTTAAATGGTTTAACTTCCTGGTTAATGTAAGCAGACATTCTGTCTTCTCCTTGGTTGGTTAAATTGTCATGTTTCAAGAATGCGACGAATCTTAAAGTTCGCCGACAAAAAGGTAAAATTAATTGTAACTAATGATGTTATTAATAAATGCTATCAGGCAGTCTCTTTTTCAAGGGCTGATGCAGAAATTAATTCGCGGGTGTAATCCGTCGAAGGGGCATTAAAAATAGCCTCTGCAGTGCCAGATTCAACCACTTTGCCACCTTTCATCACCATAACGCGGTGACTTAACGCTTTTATGACAGCGAGATCGTGGCTAATAAAAAGATAGCTTAGTTTATATTGGCGTTGCAGGGATTGAAGTAGATCAATGACCTGTTTTTGAACCGTTCTGTCGAGGGCAGAGGTCGGCTCATCTAACACGATTAATTTAGGCTTTAATACCAGTGCTCGCGCGATGGCGATTCGTTGTCGCTGGCCACCTGAGAACTCATGCGGGTAGCGATGTCTAGATTCTGGATCTAGCTGCACATCCAGAAGGGCTTGAATGACAGCGGCTTCTCTCTGTTCAGGTGAGAAACTCTGTTGTACTTCCAGCCCCTCACTAATGATCTCTGCCACAGTCATTCTCGGGCTGAGGCTACCGAAGGGATCTTGGAAAACGATCTGGGCAACACGGCGATGAGGTCGCATCTCCTTTTGGTTGAGCGAATCAACACGTCTGCCATCTAGCCATATCTCACCTTCGCTTTTGGTCAGTTTCAGAAGGGCAAAGGCCAGGGTTGATTTACCTGACCCTGATTCACCGACAATACCCAATGTCTCGCCCTTTTTGATCTGCAGATCGATGCCGTCAACCGCTTTAATGTGATCATAAACGCGTTTTAGAAGGCCCTGAGTTTTAGGAAACCAGACTCGAATGTTTTTAGCTTCTAACAAGGTGTTAGCGTCTGCTTCAACAGCAGCGAGGTCGCGCACAGGTTCTGCATTGAGCAGTGTGTTTGTGTAGGGGTGGTTGGGTGCATTAAACAGTGTAAGAGTATCGCCCTGCTCAACGACCTTTCCCTGTTGCATGACGAGAATTCGATCGGCGTAACGCTGCACAACATTCAGATCGTGAGTGATGATCAGTATGGCCATTCCCAATTTTTGTTGCAGTGCCATCAGCAGATCTAATATCTGCTTCTGTATCGTGACATCCAACGCAGTGGTGGGTTCGTCGGCAATTAGAATCTCGGGTTCGTTGGCTAATGCCATCGCAATCATGACACGCTGGCGCTGACCGCCTGATAGCTCGTGGGGGTAACTTTTCAAACGGGATTCAGGTGATGGGATACCCACCAGCTCTAGAAGCTCTATCACTCGTGTACGGGCCTTAGAGCCCGATAATCCCTTATGCAGTTTAAGCGATTCAGCTATCTGTTTCTCGATGCTATGAAGCGGATTAAGAGAGGTCATCGGCTCCTGAAAAATGTAGCTGATTCGGTGGCCTCTTATTGATCGAAGTTCGGCTTCTGTTGCGTCCTGAAGATCTTTCCCCTGGAAAACGATCGAGTCTGCTTGTATCTCTGTCTGCTCAGGCAGCAGTTTCAATAGCGACAGGGCTGAGACCGATTTGCCTGAACCCGATTCGCCAACAATCGCCAGTGTTTCACCTGCGTGTAGAGAAAAACTTAGATTCTCTACAGCTGCTTCAGGCTGATCAGGAAATCGAATCGATAAATGTTTTACGTCTAGAATCGGTTTCATCGGCTCTGTTTCCTGGGATCAAACGCGTCACGAACACCTTCACCAATAAAGATCAGTAACGTCAGCATGATAGAGAGTGATAAGAAAGCGGTCACACCTAACCAAGGTGCATGAAGATTCTCTTTGCCCTGTGCCACAAGTTCACCTAAGGATGGCGAACCGGGTGGTAGGCCAAAGCCAAGAAAGTCGAGCGCGGTTAATGTCACCAGTGCACCATTAAAGATGAAGGGCATAAACGTCAGAGTCGCAACCATAGCATTGGGAAGGACATGCTTAAACATGATGACTGAGTTCGGTTGCCCTAGAGCCCTTGCTGCTCTGACATACTCTAGGTTGCGTGCACGCAAGAATTCAGCGCGCACCACATCCACCAAATTCATCCATGAGAAGAGCAACATAATCCCTAGCAACCACCAGAAATTAGGCTCCACTAGGCTGGCTAGAATGATCAATAGGAAGAGAACCGGCAGACCGGACCAGATCTCAATGAAACGCTGCATCAATAGATCGACCTTGCCTCCGTAATACCCCTGTAAAGCACCCGCCACAACGCCAATAACTGAGCTGGCAAGGGTCAGGACCGTGGCAAACAGTATCGAGATACGAAAACCGTAGATCAATCTTGCCGCGACATCACGCCCCTGGTCATCAGTGCCTAACCAGTTGTCGGTAGTAGGCGGAGAGGGGGCCGGTTGGTCCAAGTTAAAATTGATTGTGTCGTAGCTGAACGGGATAACGGGCCACCATAGAGTGCCGTTTTGCTCCTCAATCAGTTCAGTAATATAGGGATCGCGGTAGTCGACCGGTGCATCAAAGTCACCGCCAAAATCGGTCTCTGTATAGTTTTCCATTAACGGATAGAACAGCCCTTGATCCGTTTTGATTAGGATCGGTTTGTCATTTGCGATCAATTCAGCAAAGAGCGACAGGGTAAACAGCAACATAAAGATCCAAAACGAGTAGTAGGCTCGTCGGTTGCTTTTAAACTGTGCAATGCGTCGCTGAGTAATGGGTGATGCCATCGTTTAACCCTCTCGACTCTCAAAATAGATACGAGGATCGACAAGGGTATAGGTGATGTCTGATACCAGCTTTAATAGAAGCCCCACTAGGGTGAAGATGTAGAGCGTACCGAAAATAACAGGGTAATCTCGGTTGATAACCGCCTCATAGCCAAGCAGCCCTAAACCATCCAGTGAGAAGATCACCTCAATCAACATCGATCCTGTGAAGAAAATACCAATCAATGCAGCAGGCATACCCGCTATGATCAGTAGCATGGCATTTCGGAATACATGGCCGTAAAGAACCTGATGCTCGGTTAAACCCTTAGCCCGAGCGGTCAGTGCATACTGCTTATGGATCTCATCAAGGAAGGTGTTTTTAGTCAGCATGGTCAGCGTTGCGAAGCTGGAAATAACGGACGCTAGGATTGGTAGAGCAAGGTGCCAGAAGTAATCCCCGATTTTTTCGATCAGAGTCATCTCTTCAAATCCGGGTGAAGTTAAGCCTCGCAACGGAAACCACTCAAAGTAGGTGCCGCCGGCAAATAGTACGATCAGTAAAATAGCAAACAAGAAGTTTGGGATCGCGTAGCCAACAATGATGATGCTGGAACTCCAGATATCAAAAGGGGAGCCATCTCGAACCGCTTTTCGAATGCCTAAAGGAATGGAGACTAGGTAGGTGATCAGTGTGGTCCATAGCCCAAGAGAGATCGAGACAGGCATCTTTTCGATAATCAGATCAACCACCGGTTTATCACTGAAAAAACTACGGCCAAAATCGAAGGTTAGATAGTCTGTCAGCATCTTAAAAAACCGCTCATGGGCCGGCTTGTCAAAGCCATAGAGTTGTTCGATCTCAGCAACCAGTGCGGGGTCCATGCCTTGGGCACCCCGATATTTTGAATCGCCGCCTTGTGCATCGGCGCTGATATCTGAACGCTCTCCTGAACCAATACGACTGGTCGCATCAACCGAAAAACCCTGTAGGTGAGCGAGAGCTTGTTCAACCGGTCCACCAGGCGCCAGTTGAATAATTAGGAAGTTCAACAGCAAGATACCGAACAGCGTCGGTATCATGAGCAGTAATCGTCGAACAATGTACGCTGCCATTATGGCTTAGCCCACCAGGTATCCAGTCCAATGGTGTAGGTGGGGCGAATCGCAGGTAACTCAAATTTATCCCAGTAGGCGACACGGTGTGAGTCGATGTGGAACTGAGGCACCACAAAATGGTTCCACTGCAATACTCGATCCAGTGCTCGAGCACGCAGCACAAGCTGCTCACGATCCGGAGCTTGAATCAGAAGCTCCACTAACTGATCAATCGCGGGATCTTTGATGCCGATTAGATTTCTGCTGCCGGGTTGATCGGCGGCTTCCGATCCCCAAAATTCGCGCTGCTCATTGCCTGGTGAGCTGCTCTGTCCAAAGCTGCCGACGATCATGTCGAAGTCAGTTGAACGAAGACGATTAATATACTGGGATACATCAACGATGCGGATGCTGACCTGCATCCCCAGTTTCTCTAGATTTTGAATAAAGGGTGCAACGACGCGTTCAAAATCCTTTTGCACCAGTAGTATTTCGAAATTGAATGAATCTCCGGCATCATTAACCAATTTGCCATCTTTTAGTGTCCAGCCAGCCTCTTTTAAAAGTTTAAGTGCTGTGCGAAGTTGAGTTCGGTTGCGCCCATCCCCTTTGGTGGTTGGCGCTTGGTAAACGGTTGTAAACACCTCATCCGGAATCTGGCCTCTGAACGGCTCTAAAATGGCCAACTCTTTTTCACTGGGTAGTTCAGTGGCGGCCATCTCTGAATTAGAGAAGAAACTGTGACTGCGAGTGTATGCGCTGTAAAACAGGTTGGCATTGGTCCACTCAAAATCGAAGCCGTGTGCGATGGCTGATCGAACACGAGGATCACTGAACTTGTCGAGGCGCGTATTCATGATAAAGGCTTGCATACCAGCCGGGTTGGCATCAGCAATCAGCTCCTTCTTAATACGACCCTCATCAAATGCCGGGCCCGTATAGCTGGTCGCCCAGTTTTTAGAGGAGTTCTCCTCTCTAAAGTCATACTCTTCAGCTTTGAATGCCTCCAGTGCGACGGTGCTGTCACGGTAGTAATCAAACTGCATGGCATCAAAGTTGTAGCGACCGCGGTTAACCGGAAGGTCGGTTCCCCAATAATCTGGGTTGCGCTTGTAGGTAATGGTTCTACCCGCTTCAAAAGAGTCTACAACGTAGGGCCCTGAACCCAAGATAGGGTCCAGCGAAGGCTTGGTGAAGTCTCGTTCTTTCCAGTAGTTCGCAGAGAGAATAGGGACCTCGCCAATGATCAGCGGCAATTCGCGGTTCTCTTCACTGCCAAACTCAAAACGGACCGTATGGTCGGTAATGGCGGTAATTGAACGGATGTCTCGGTAGTAGGCTTTGTAGAAGGGTGATCCCTGTTCACGCAACAGTCTGAAGGTCTCGATGACATCGTTTGCCGTTACAGGGGTGCCGTCGCTAAAACGTGCCTGTTTGCGAAGATCAAACTCAACCCAGGCTCTGGATTCGGGCATACGGACTGCTTCCGCTAATAATCCATACTGAGTGAAGGGTTCGTCGTAGGAGCGGGCCATCAGGGTGTCGAAGGTTAATCCGGTACCATCCGCTGCAGTGCCTTTGATAATAAAAGGGTTAAAGCTATCAAAAGTGCCGTTTGCGGCCTGTTTAAAAACTCCCCCTTTAGGCGCTTCTGGATTTACGTACTCAAAATGGCTAAACCCTGCATCGTATTTCAGGTCTCCGTGCATCGCGATCCCGTGTGAAGACTCGACACTGGCATGAGCAGTCAATGACAGGGTAAATGAGAGAATGGCGCCTATTATTTTTATGGAATTTTTTTGAAAAGAACCCAAAGCCACGGAAACCTCCAACAAAACAGTTTGTAAAACTATACGTTAGAAATAGGGTGGTAGGGTTAAAAATTCAACTTATTTTGTTGAATTGAGTGACTCAGCAAGCTTTTCCAGTTGCTGATGACGTTCGCCTCGAGGCCTCTCTTGGCTTTTGAGTGTTTGGTCGAGTTCCATCAGCTGCTCAAGCTTAGCTTTGTCACCCATTGAGAGGCTGCGAATGAGGTCTTGATCAACCCATTCGCGGATGCGCTTCATCACAACCACTTTGAAAATCACGGCTAGAACCACCGAGATTACGATGATTGCAATGCCTAAAGTATCCATTAGCCCTGCTCAGGCTGTTTAACGCGAAGGGGTTGGCCGGGCATCAATAGGGTGTCGATGCTAATGTCATTCCATTTCAGTAACTGCTGAACACTGATGTTGTGGCGCTGGGCAATGACACTGAGGTTATCACCCTTGCGGACCAAGTACTCTGCAGTTGAAGAGGCTTGATCATCGGCTTTGAATATCGCTAAACGCTCACCAATTTTAAGCGTCTTAGAGGTAGCAAAGTTGTTCCAGCGGGCGATCGATTTGTGGTCAACGCCATAACGTTTTGCAACCTTCCACAGTGAATCACCGGACTTAACGGTGTGTAGAATCTTTTTACTGCCTGCGGGTGCGCTCTTTCGGATGCTGTTGCTACTGCGTTGGGCAACACTCAAACGGTACTGGCTGGCATCGACTAACGCAGATGGAATCAGTAGAGACTGACCTACGCGGATCAGAGAACCTTTCAAGTCATTCGAGGTCTGAATGGTCGAAATGTTAGTGTTAAAGCGTTTTGCGATGACCGATAAACTGTCGCCTGGCTTAACTTCATAACGAGCCCAGTTGACTCGGTCAGAAGGGGCGAGTGATGCGAGTTCGGTTTTAAAACGCGCAGCGTTATCGACCGGTATTAACAGCTGATGTGGCCCTTCAGGATCCGTGGCCCATTGTGAAAAGCCCGCGTTGAGTTTGTAGATCTCATCCAGTTCGACACCACTTAACTCGGCCGCGCGTGACAGATCGATCTGACCGCCAGTATCGACAATCTCAAAGTAGGGCTTGTCTGCCAGTGGTGCTAAAGCAAGACCGTGTTTCTCTGGATGTTTGAACACCTCAGAGATCGCTAGGATTTTAGGAACGTAATGACGTGTCTCACGCGGCAGCTTTAAATTCCAAAAATCGGTCGGCTTACCGGCTTTTTTATTGCGTTTGACTGCACGACCCACGGTGCCCTCACCGGCGTTGTAGGCGGCCATCGCCAACAGCCAATCCCCATCGAGGTAGTCATGCAGATACTCTAGATAGTCCAGTGCAGCGTGCGTTGAGGCAACAATGTCGCGTCGACCGTCGTACCACCAGTTACGCTTAAGACCAAAATGGTCGCCGGTTGCCGGCATGAACTGCCATGCGCCAGATGCTTTAGCTGGTGATTTGGCAAATGGGTCGTAAGAGGACTCTACTGCTGGTATTAGAGCGATCTCTGCCGGCATGCCACGTTTGATCACTTCATGCAGTACAAAGTGGTAGTAACGAGAGGCGCGGCCTGTTAAGCGGTTCAAATATTTGTCGTGCTCAACATACCAATCGATATGCTGTTGAACGACCTTTTTGTCCAGGTTGTGGTTGAGTCGCATGTTGTTGCGGGTTATTTCCCACAAGTCTGCTTTCTTTGGATCTTTCTCAAGTTCTAGAAGTACCGATTTAATCGGGGCTTCATCCCACTCTGGCTTCACTTTGGGTTCGGTACGCTGAACAAGAACAGGCTCGCTCTCAAGCACCTGGACAGGCTCGGTTGGACTCTGCTGTGCGCTCTGTTGTGTCGCGACGGTCTGACAGCCTGCGAGTGTGATCGCAAGGGCGCCAACCATCAGTGTCGATTTCAACTTTGCCATAGTGCCTTTCTGGACATTTATACCGAAAATTTAAAGCCGCAATTCTACCTGTGAGGGGCTATTGGGTCAATTTCATTAATTTTCTGTTAAGGAATAAAAAGTCCACTTCATAGATCACTATTTAGAAGCTGTTCTTCCATTCTCGCAGTGCCGCCAAGGTCTCGACTCCAGCAGAGAGTGTTTGGTTAGAATAGTGGCTGGCGCTTTGAATCAATGCCGCTTCACGCGTTCGCATGTAGGGGTTTATCTGGCGTTCTAATCCGATGCTGCTTGGCAGTGTCGGTCTGTTATCGGATCTTAGCTGTTCGCATCGAGTGATCGCTTGGTCGATGTCACTATTTTCTGGGTCAGCGGCTTTGGCAAAGGCCAGGTTGGCTAGAGAGTACTCATGCGTACAGTAGACCTCGGTCGCATCCGGTAGGCTTGCAAAGTAGTCCATTGCTTTTTGCATCTGATCTGCACTTCCCTCAAACAGGCGACCGCAGCCAGCTAAAAACAGTGTATCGCCACAGAACAGCTGCGGTGTATCGCCGTTAACTAAGTAGGCGATATGATCCAGAGTGTGTGCAGGGACAGCTTTGATACATAGAGACGCCCCAAACAGCTCAATGGAGTCTCCGTCAGATAGAGGGTGTGTTACACCAGGAAACTTTGACTCAGATGAGCCGTAAACAGGCACTGAGTATCGCGCATTCAAGGCGTCAACACCGCCAGTATGATCTCGGTGGTGATGGGTGACTAGGATAGCAGCCAATGTTTTGTTGGATTGAGTCAGATGCTGTTCAACCACATCCGCATCACCTGGATCGACAACGGCAATGGATGAGTCATCAGGTGATTCGATGACCCAGATATAGTTATCGTCAAATGCGGGTAATGGGGTTAGCTTAAACATCCTGAACTCCGAGGCTGAAATTTCCCCTCAGGTTACCTAGAATAGAGATCAATGAGAACCTCATTTGAAGGTGAAAACGATGAGTAGTGTGACTGATTTGAACGCAGTCAGCGAACTGCAAGCCTGGTACGACTCAGAGTTGGGGCAGCAGTTTTTGGCACAAGAGCGCCAGATGATCGAGCGTGCATTGCTCTCCGTGCAGGGCAGTCGTCTATTACAGGTTACTTTGGACGGTCGTCAGTGGCTCTGTGATACAGCCAGAGCTCAGCACGCTGTATTGGTTGCTCCTAGAGTTGAGCTAGGGATGGAAGAACGAACCCTAATTGCAACGCCAGAAGAGCTGCCCGTGCAGTCGGCGGTCATTGATATTTTGGTATTGCACCATGCTCATGAGTTTTCTGCGGATCCACACCAAGTTATTCGTGAAGCGGCCCGTATCCTTCGCCCTGGTGGTCATCTGATTTTGTTGGGTTTTAATCCGACCTCCTGGTTAGGGTTGCACTCACAGTTTAAGAGAAATCAGGGCGCCCCTTGGCGTGCCCAATTTATCTCGCAACACCGTTTAGGCGATTGGTTTAAGTTGCTGCAGCTCTCATCCTTAGGTGGGGACTCTAAAGAGTTCAACTACCCTCTGGAGAGTAACCAGTGGCGGCAACGGATCAGGCCTGTGGCCAAGGTGATTAAGGCGTTGCCGTTTAAATCAGGCAACCTGTTCACAATAACAGCAAGAAAAGATGTAGCGGGACTCACACCACTGCAACCGCAGTGGAATCGTCGTCTACTTGGCAAGTTACAAGTGATAGAATCTAAAGCAACAAGTGCTGGTGTAAGGCGAAATAAGAGTTGAAAGTAGTCAAGATATATACCGACGGGGCCTGTAAAGGTAATCCTGGGCCTGGTGGTTGGGGTGCGCTATTAAGTTATGGCGGTGCTGAGAAAGAGATGTGGGGTGGGGAGCATGAAACCACCAATAATCGCATGGAGATCATGGCGGCTATCGAATCGCTAGAGTGTTTAAAACGACCCTCTAAAGTGATTCTTTATACAGATTCGGAATACCTGCGCAAAGGGATCACAGAGTGGATCCACGGCTGGATGAAGCGAAATTGGAAAAACTCCCAGGGCAAGCCGGTTAAAAATGCCGAGCTTTGGCAGCGACTTCATCAGGCGACACAACAACATGACATTGAGTGGCGATGGGTTAAGGGCCATAGTGGTGATCCAGGTAATGAACGAGCCGATCAGTTGGCTAATCGCGGATATGAGGAACAGCTCTAATGAGTCGTCAAATTGTACTCGATACTGAAACCACCGGTCTTGAGCCCGAAGAGGGTCACAACATCATCGAGATCGGTTGTGTGGAGATGGTGGCACGCCGCTTAACCGGTAACAACTACCATCAATACATTCTGCCCGATCGTGAGGTTGATGCTGAGGCGATGCAGGTCCACGGCATTACCAATGAATTTTTGGCAGACAAGCCTAAGTTCAATGTTGTGATGCACGAATTCATTGAATACGTGCGTGGTGCCGAACTGATCATCCATAACGCGTCGTTCGATGTCGGCTTCATTAATAAGGAGTTTGAGCGCAACGGGATTAAAGAGCGCATCGAAGAGTTCTGTACGATTACCGACAGCTTAGCCTTAGCGCGTAAAAAACACCCTGGTCAGAAGAACAACCTAGATGCTCTCTGTCGTCGGTACTTTATAGATAACTCGCACCGTGAATTGCACGGCGCCTTGCTCGACTCTGAAATCCTAGCCGATGTCTATTTGGCGATTACGGGTGGTCAAACCGCCTTGAGTCTATCGGTGGATGGGCAAGATGAAGAGGGTGGTGGACAGCGAATCAGACGCCTTACTCCTGAACAGGTTTCTGGTCTTAAAGTGTTGAAAGCGAGTGAAGATGACCTCACTGAGCACGAACGTTTTTTGGATATGCTGGATAAGAAATCAGACGGCGCTGTGTGGCGAAACCTTTCTCAGGAGTCATGAGACTCTAGCCATTCAATCAAACGTTGAATGGCGTTGCCACGCGTGCGACTCAACTGCCTTTCCAAGCCAAGGTCCGTTAGGTAAGTCTTGATCTGTTCGACAGTGGATCCCTGATCAATCTGGTGCTTAAAAAGCTGAATCAGAGCAGTAATCTGACGGCTCTCTGAGCACCCATCGAACTGAATAAAACCCTTTTCACTACTCAGTTTTAGCCAAGTCTGACTGGCACAACCTGTGACGAGATTTTCTGGTCGCTTTAGGCTTGGGTCTATTGAGACTGATCCCAAACTCATCAGTGCATTCAGTCGTGTTGGCCAATCTTTCGCTTGCTCAACCTGTTCTATCCAAAGCTTTGCTGAATCGCTATTCGATGTCTCATCACTCGTCACAGGTTGATGGCTACAGAGTGAACGCAAAAGGGCGATACAAGTGTCTAGCTCTTCAATTGTGTTATAAAACGCTAAAGAGATGCGCACAGAAGAGTGCAATCCAAATGACTGCATGAGCGGTTGCGCGCAGTGGCTACCGGCACGAACAGCGATGCCCTGTGCATCGAGTTGAGCGGCTATGTCGTCGGCATTGATCGTCTCATGATAGAAACTCACAATGGGTAAGCTGAACTCTCCAGCAGGGAGTATTTTAATCCCCTCTATGGATTTGAGTCCCTGCAAGAGGTGACTGGTCAGTTGCTGCTCGTGCTCTTCTATCTCTGCACGGTCTAGATTGTTTAGGTACTCAGCGGCAGCTGCCAATCCAATGGCGCCGGCAATATCGGGCGTGCCCGCTTCAAAGCGCAGCGGCGCCTCGGCATACTGGGTCTCAGTTAAGCTGACCGACTCAATCATCTCGCCGCCAACTTGCCAAGGGGGCATCGCATTAAGCAGAGCCTCTTTCCCGTAAAGAACCCCAATACCGGTCGGACCAAACATCTTGTGACCCGAAAACGCATAAAAATCAGCGTCAAGATCCTGCATGTCCAAGACCAGGTGCGGTGCCGCTTGAGCCCCATCGATCAGAGTCGTTAGGCCCTCTCTCTTGGCCAGTTTTACCATCTCTTTAATGGGGTAGACGGTGCCTAGGACATTGGAGGCGTGGGGTAGTACCACCAGTTTTGGATTGAGTTTAAGGTAGCTTTGGTACTGATCTGAATTGAGTTCACCTGACGCTGTCAGTTCGATGACGTCTAAGTGGGCGCCAACCTGCTGCGCTAATCGCTGAAACGGAAGAATCGCAGCGTGATGAGCAGAGATAGCGATAACAATGCGATCACCTGCCTTGAGAATGGGTCTTAGGTAACTCTCGGCGACGAGATTGAGACCTTCGGTTGCACCTCGAGTCCAGACAATTTCATTGGGTTTAGCATTAATGAACTGTGCTAATTGACCTCGAGCCTGTTCAAAGTGTGCGGTTGCTAGGCTGCTCAGGTGGTGAGCCGCACGGTGAACATTGGCATTCTCTTTCCGATAAAACTGAGTTATTGCATCGATCACTTCGCGCGGTTTTTGAGTGGTAGCCCCGTTATCGAAGTAGATCAGGGGTTTCCCATCAACTCGTGTATTGAGGATAGGAAAGCTCGAACGTATTCGTCGCAGGGTTTGGCTGTCCATCAGTGACTGGTTTGCTCACGCAGCCAGCGACTCTGCCAGCGTGTATACATCATCGCAGCGGTAAACAGAGTTGAAATCAACAACACTTCAATCACACCATAGAGGGCTAAATGGGGTTGGATAGCCGTCAGTACACTGCCCAAGAAATAGAGCAGCAATACGAAGCAGAGCCAAGCGTGAGGACGCGGTGTGCCCTTTAATATAGCGGGTGTAAAACCGATCAGTGGCAGTAAGTGAACCAGCCAAATCACCCAAGGGTTATCTCCAGAACTCGGTGCTAACCATAAGAAACGTAGAGTGTAGAAGATTAAAAGGGCGATAAAGCTGACACGGGTAATTAAACCACTGATTGACGCTTTGCGTTGTAGAGACATGTTAACTCCTTTAACGACTGCTCAAACGCTGCGCTAGGGTACCCAAACGTTTACCCTGAGCGACGGCAATTCTCTGTTCGTCTTGTGATAGGCGGTGACTGTTTTGCGATACCTGACTGGCACCGTAAGGTGTGCCACCACGGGTGGTTGAGTGCAGTTCAGCAACATTATAGGGAACACCGACTAACAGCATTCCTTGATGGATCAAAGGCAGAGCCATAGAGAGCAGCGTACTCTCTTGACCGCCATGCAGTGAGCTGGATGAGGTGAACAGTGTTGCCGGTTTATCGATCAGCGAGCCAGACAGCCACTCTGACGTGGTCGTCTCGATAAATGCGCTTAACGCACTGGCCATATGACCAAACCGGGTTGGACTTCCTAATGCTAGGCCTGAGCACTCTCTTAAATCGTCCCGTGTGACATAGAGTGTCCCTTCACTATCTGCGAGGTCAGACGTTTCTGCATCCGGAACGGTTCTTATTTGAGCGTTAATACCAGATTGTTCAATGCCCAGTGCGATCGATTCAGCCAGCGCACGGGTCGCGCCATGACGACTGTAGAATAGAACCAGTACGTACGGCGCAGACATATTACAGAATCTCTAATACTTGCTCAGGAGGGCGGCCAATGCGCGCCTTGTCACCGTTGATCACAACGGGACGCTCCATCAGTTTTGGGTACTCAACCATAGCGTCGATCAATGCATCAGCTGAGGACTCTTTAGTCAGACCGGCCAACTTGAACTCATCCTCTTTGGTGCGCACTAGGTCGATTGGTGTTACACCCAGTGCGGCAATCAATTGACGAAGCTCATCAGCGGATAGAGGCTCTTTTAAATACTCACGAACGGTGAGTTCAGCCCCTTGCTCTTCAACCAGTGCCAAAGTTTGACGTGATTTAGAGCAGCGAGGGTTGTGAAGAATAGTGATGCTCATTGAAATAGTTCCTTATTGGCCCAGTTTCGCGATCAGCGCGTCCACTGCGTTATCCAGTGGAAGATCCGAGGCTTCAGCATCACGTCGACCTTTGTACTCAAGTTGACCGGCTGCAATGCCTCGGTCTGAGATCACTAGGCGGTGTGGAATGCCGGTCAGCTCCATGTCGGCAAATTTAACCCCTGGGCGCTCTTTTCGGTCGTCTAGTAGTACATCAACACCTTTTGCCTTCAGTTCTGAGTAGAGTTTGTCCGATAGCGCTTTTACGTCATCAGATTTATCGTAGTTCAGTGGTACTAGAGCAACGGTGAAAGGTGCTAGAGATTCTGGCCAGATGATGCCGTTCTCATCGTGATTCTGCTCAATGGCAGCTGCAACGACACGAGTAACACCGATACCGTAACAACCCATGGTCATTGGCACCGCTTTGCCGTTTTCATCCAATACCGTTGCATTCATCGCTTCGGAGTACTTCAAGCCCAACTGGAAAATGTGTCCAACTTCGATACCGCGACGAATGTTCAGCGTACCTTTGCCGTCTGGACTTGGGTCGCCAACTTGCACGTTGCGAAGATCTGCAACGCGTGGGGTAGGAAGATCACGCTCCCAGTTAATTCCGAAGTAGTGTTTACCATCGATGTTAGCACCGGCACCAAAGTCAGACGCACAAGCCACTGCGCGATCAATAACGATCGGAATAGGAAGGTTGACTGGACCAAGGGAGCCAGGGCCGGCGCCCACAATTGCACGGATCTCTTCCTCAGTTGCCATGGTCAGAGGAGAGGCAACTTCAGGCTGCTTCTCCGCCTTAATCTCATTTAACTCATGGTCGCCACGAACCAGAAGGGCAACGATCTCTGAATCAACCTCGTCCGACGCTTTGACCATTAAGGTTTTAATCGTCTTCTCGATCGGTAGGTTGTGCTGTTCAACGAGCGCGGCAATGGTTTTAGCATCAGGCGTGTCAACCAAACGCATCTCTTCTGTAGGTGCATCCGGAGCGGCTTTAGGTGCGATTGCTTCCGCCATTTCAACATTGGCTGCGTAATCGCTGCTGTCAGAGAAGGCGATATCATCTTCACCAGAAGCGGCAAGAACGTGAAACTCATGAGAGCCGGTACCCCCAATAGAACCGTTATCGGCAATGACTGGACGGTAATCTAGGTTAAGGCGGTCGAAGATGCGAACGTAAGCATCAAAGTAGTCGTCGTACGTCTTCTGTAGTGACTCTTGGTTGATGTGGAAGGAGTAGCCATCCTTCATAACAAATTCACGTGAGCGCATTACACCGAAACGCGGACGAATCTCATCACGGAATTTGGTTTGAATTTGGTAAAAGTTAGCCGGTAGCTGTTTGTAACTCTTAAGCTGGTTGCGAACCAGATCGGTAATCACCTCTTCGTGAGTCGGTCCAACACAGAAATCACGCTGGTGACGATCTTTCAAACGGAGCAGTTCAGGTCCGTACTGTTCCCAGCGGCCTGACTCTTGCCACAATTCAGCCGGCTGAATCGCAGGCATCAGTAGCTCCTGAGCACCCGAAGCATCGAGCTCTTCGCGAATGATCTTTTCAACCTTGCGCAGTGTTTTAAGACCCATCGGTAGCCAGGTGTATAGGCCTGATGCCAGTTTGCGGATGAGGCCCGCACGAAGCATTAACTGATGACTGATAACCTCTGCATCAGCAGGAGTCTCTTTGACGGTCGCAATAAGAAATTGACTAGCACGCATGGTGAAATTGTTTCCAGCTCAAATAAAAAGAGCCCATAGTTTAAGGATGGGCTCTTTCGGCTACAAGTTTTAAAAACAATTATGCGGTTTCAGATACTAAATCTAGCTCTTCTAACATCGCTTCTAAGCGATCAATTTCCGTCTCATTAAAGACTGGGATGCCAGACTCAATGACCTCTTGCGCTGCAATACCAGCGCCAGACGCCTCTTTACCACTGAAGGCAGCGCCTGAGATGTCGCGATTACCACAGGCTGGGCTATCGGCTTTCATCAAAGCCGCAACGCACCCCTCTCGCTTTGCCAGTTCTGCTGTGAGCTCGGCGCCAAGAACAAACTGCGGAGTAACGTCTTCGCCTTCATCTGTGATGACTTCAACCGGAATACGACGAGCAATAGTGGCGTAGGGGCGAGGGACAGTGAGACCACCGGCGACCTCGGGACAGATCCTAACGAGGCGATCTTCGTTTTGTAGCCTCTCTAGCAGGGGGTGATTAATGAGGTTGTGACGTCCATCGTATCGAACGTTTTCGCCCAAAAGACAGGCGCTGATAAGCACTTTATTCATAAATGTGTGACCGTGTTTTTTTATTATTGTGTCGTAGATGTCGCTGTACGACGATTTAGTGGTTGGCGATCATACAGAAGTGGAAAGGGGAAGTCAGCCTGTGAGTCTCAATCAATGGTCTTACACAGGCTGTTAGGCTGTTTAAGCCTCTGGACGGGCGTCCACCATAAAGGTTGCTTCACCCGTTGCGATTACCTTGTCGCCAACATAAACGTTGGTGTCACAAAGGACACGACGACGGCGTTCATTGATCTCTTTAACGGTGATTTCTGCTCTCGCTGTTTGCCCGATAAAAAGGGGTGCCTTGAACTTAATCTGCTGATCAACATAGATCGCTCCAGGTCCAGGAAGTTTCGTACCGGCCACAGTAGAGATTAATGCCGCACTTAGCATGCCGTGGGCAATGCGCTGGCCGAATGGAGTTGTCGCAGCATACTCCTCATTAATGTGTACAGGATTGGTGTCACCCGAAATGCCTGCAAAGCCATAGACATCTGCCTCAGAAATGGTCTTTGCAAAACTGTCGCTCATACCAACTACAAGGTCTTCTAAGTAGTAGCCGTGTAAATTATCCATAAATCATCCTAAACAGTGTGGAATTGGGTTTTTGCAACAGGTTACTCACTTTTTCATGGGTTGCAAGAGAGGTTTCAAGATTCCCCAGTGGGGATAAATCAGGTATCTTTGCGTTTCGTTATATTGAATGGACTAAACTTTCTACCATGATCATTAAACCAAAAATTCGCGGTTTCATCTGCACAACAACTCACCCAACAGGCTGTGAAGCAAACGTTCGCGAGCAAATTGCGAAGACTCAAGCGCAAGGAACGATTGATGGTCCTAAGCGTGTACTTATTGTAGGTGCATCATCGGGTTATGGTTTGAGTTCACGTATAACAGCAGCCTTTGGTGCGGGTGCTTCTACCATTGGTGTCTTCTTTGAAAAAGAGGGAACCGAGAAGAAACCAGGTACCGCGGGTTGGTATAACTCGGCGAGTTTTGAAAAGCTGGCCCACGAAGCAGGGCTTTACGCTAAATCGATTAACGGCGACGCTTTCTCTCATGAAGCGAAAGCGAAAACCATTGAGATGATCAAAGAGGACTTAGGTCAAATTGATCTTGTGGTCTATTCGCTGGCGTCTCCTGTTCGTAAAATGCCAGACTCTGGTGAGGTGATTCGTTCTGCCTTGAAGCCGATCGGTGAGGTCTACCGTTCAACAGCGATCGATACTAACAAAGATGTCATCATCGAAGCGGAAGTCGAACCAGCCAATCAAGAAGAGATCGACGCAACCGTCAAAGTGATGGGCGGTCAGGATTGGGAGCTTTGGATCGAAGCTCTGGATGAAGCAGGAGTTTTGGCTGACGGTGCTAAAACCGTTGCTTACAGCTACATTGGTACCGATATCACTTGGCCGATCTACTGGCACGGTACCCTTGGTAAAGCGAAGCAGGATTTGGATCGTGCTGCCTCTGAATTGAATGCGCGCTTGTCGAAAAAGGGTGGTCAAGCAAACGTAGGGGTTCTTAAGTCCGTTGTGACACAGGCCTCGTCTGCTATTCCTGTGATGCCACTCTATCTAGCTATGGTGTTCAAAATCATGCGTGCTGAAGGTGTTCATGAAGGGTGCCAAGAGCAGATTGACCGACTATTCCGCACCGGTCTCTACGGTGACAGCTGCGAAATGGACGAAGGCAACCGCTTCCGTCTAGATGATTGGGAGCTTCGTGACAGTATTCAAACGGCGTGTAAAGCCCTATGGCCAGATGTCACTTCTGAAAATCTGTTTGAATTGACCGATTACCAACTCTACAAAGATGAGTTCTTGAAGCTGTTCGGCTTCGGTATTGACGGTGTTGATTACGACGCTGAAGTGGATACTTTGGTTCCGTTCAAGCCACTCGAATTGTCTTAATACAAGTCAACTCAAAAAAAACCGGCTATGTGCCGGTTTTTTATTGTCAGTTGCTACAGGTGATCGTAAAGCCCATAGAGTGCGTATGGATTTTTCTGATTTCAGTCTTGGTGCACTCACATAAGATTGGCTACACTGTCACCATCAAACATTTAGAGCGTTTTTTAGATGAAATACAAAGGCTTTCCAAAATTTTCTCATAGCCAGAAAGATAAAATCGGCGTCCTTGTGACCAATCTGGGTACACCGGATGCACCGACTCCCAAAGCGCTTAAACGCTACCTTAAGGAGTTTCTTTGGGATCCTCGTGTCGTGGAAGTTCCGCGTCCAATTTGGTGGATGGTTCTCAATCTTATCATCTTAAATATACGCCCGAAGCGTTCTGCTGAAGCCTACTCAACCGTGTGGACGGACGAAGGCTCACCGCTTCTTACTCATACTAAAAATCAGACAGAAGCTATCCGTAACCATTTTGAATCGCTGTATGGCGATCGCGTCGTGGTTGATTTTGCGATGCGTTATGGCAATCCATCGATTGAATCAGTGCTAGATCGCATGCAAGAAGCGGGTGTTCGAAAGTTAGTAGTGTTGCCACTCTATCCGCAATACAGCGCTTCAACGACCGCTTCTACCTTTGATGCGGTAGCGAGTGATTTTCAAAAACGCCGTCTGATTCCAGATTTCCGTTTTATTCAGCAGTACGCTGATGAACCTGCTTACATTGAGGCGGTAGCAGAGAAGATCCAAGCTCATTGGGCTGAGCATGGGCGAGCGGATAAACTCATTCTCTCTTATCATGGTGTACCAAAACGATACCTTTTAAATGGCGATCCGTACCACTGTCAGTGTCATAAAACGACACGACTGATTGCCGATCGTTTGGGGTTAGAAGAGGGGGAGTACATGACCTGCTTCCAGTCTCGATTTGGTCGCGAAGAGTGGTTGAAGCCATATACTGATGAGACGCTTAAATCCCTACCTGGCCAGGGTGTGAAATCTGTTCAGGTGGTCTGCCCTGGGTTTTCGTCTGATTGTCTTGAGACCATTGAAGAGATCGGTGAAGAGAACCGCGAATATTTCGAAGAGGCGGGTGGTGAGCGTTATGAATACATTGAAGCGCTAAACTCTGATGCATCACACATTAACATGCTGTGTGGATTGATTGATCGTGAACTTCAAGGGTGGATCTCCAAACCTGAAGATGATTATCAATTACGAGCATCCGAAGCCAAAGCTAAAGGCGCGGAACAGTAGAGTTTGTTCTGCGCTAAAAAGCACTTTGCCTAGTGAATACTTTAGGCCACAATAGAATCTAATCTATTGGATCAGGAGGTCTGTGATGTCTGCTACGAAACCGCACCCTAAATTTCTTGAAGCGATGAGTCAGTTGTCACAGATGGACGAAGATGAGCGATTATCAGAGGCGAACAAAGAGCTGTTTGATCAAGCGATCAAGTACGCCCCACTCGATATTCAGCCTCAATTGATTGCGATTCAGAAAAAGTACGAAACCCCACTGCACTGATTGCTCGTTTATTGATCACTCCAATGCGACAGCTGGGACTTTAACCTCTCAATTTTAGCTTCAGCTCGATCCTCTCTAATTTTCGGTGGCGTATCAGTTGTGCGTCGCCCACCGTAAGACTGAACGGTCACTTGCCCATGTTTGACCTCGCTGGCGCGTTTAACACTGTTAGCGCGTCGATCAAAAGGTGAAGTACGACGTTCGGGGCCTTCATAGGCATCATGAATCGCCTGTCGCCACCAGTCATAAGCCGCATCATAAGAGACCAGTAGTTCGCTGGCGCGCTCTCCAGAGGGGAATTCCCAAAAGTAACGTATCTTTCCTTCTACAAGGTCACGAATAAGATAAGCGTCTTTGAGCTGGTTGAGCAGTGTCATGTTTAGTCCGTTAAATGGATTGTCTGGAATCTTTTCATAAGAGTAGACTATAAATCTGTGTTCTTAAACGGAAGTCTTTCAGATAAGTAAGATTTTTGTGATGACAGATAGTCCCGCTCCTCATCAACGAAGTTAGCGATCGCTTTGTGAAATTCTGGGTGATTAACCCAATGTACAGAGTGAGTAAATATAGGTTCAAAACCGCGCTTAATCTTATGTTCTCCCTGTGCACCTGAGTCAAAGCGCTTGAGCTGTCGTGCAATGCAGTAGTCGATCCCCTGGTAGTAGCAGGTCTCGAAGTGCAGCGCGTCATACTCTTCATAACAGCCCCAATAGCGACCATAGAGCGTACTGCTGTCATGGAAGGATAGGGCGCCCGCAACGATTTTTCCGTCAAGTTGTGCAAAGACAAACAGCATCTGCTCGGGCATGGTGTGCACTAATTCGGTAAAGAAACTCTCATTTAGGTAGGGCTCACGTCCCCGTTTAAGGTAGGTGAGTGAGTAGAGTTCGTAAAACTGCTGAAGTTGATCTTGGGTAATATCTGAACCTGAGAGGTGAATGAATTTAAACGCCTCGGTTTTTTCGCGCTCTTTACGCAGCTCTTTGCGTTTTCGAGAAGTGAGCCCTTCTAGGAAGTGGTTAAAGTCACGATAATCTCTATTAAACCACTGATACTGCAGTCCGCTTCTGATTAACAAATCCCTAGGCAGAGCGCTTTTTATCGATGAGTCGTTTGGAAAGAGAAGGTGCCAGCTTTCTAATTTGTACTCGCTAGCAAAGGTTTTAATCGCTTGGGATATTCTCTGTAGAGACTCTTCAGCTTTCAGTTTACCTACCCATCTCGGGCCGGTTGATGGCGTAAAAGGGACTGCGCTTAGAAGCTTTGGATAGTAGTTTAAGCCGGATTGATGGAAAGCGTTTGCCCAACTCTGATCAAAAACATACTCACCCCAAGAGTGGTATTTAATATAGAGAGGGAGATAGATAATCGTCTCACCCTCCTCAATTAATTCTAAGTGACAGGGTTGCCAACCCTGTTCCGTCGAAACAGACCCTGAATGTTCCATCGCGGCCAAGAATTCATGACGCAGAAAGGGATAGTCGGAATCCTTAAGTTCATTCCAACGATGCTTATCAATACTATTAATGGATTGATGAGTCCTAATTTCCATCTGCTTGGTCTATATTTAAGAAAAGGTTAGGTCGTTACGAGGAGTATATAGAAATGGATGAACTAGAACTCGAATTTCAGTTAGATGCTCAACTTGCTGCGGATACGATTAAGTTGGGTGATTTCCCGCTCTCTTCGGTTTTGCTGATGAATGATAGCCAATATCCTTGGCTGATTCTTGTACCTCGTCGTGCGGGTATGACAGAGATCTACCATCTCAGTGCAGAGGATCAACAGCAGATGCTGCTGGAGACCAGTGCACTGGCTCAAGCGTTATCCGATATCTTCGCGGCCAAAAAGATGAATGTTGCGAATCTAGGTAACATGGTTTCCCAATTGCATATACATGTTATCGCCCGGTTAGAGAGTGATCCTGCTTGGCCAGGACCAGTCTGGGGGAAAGTGCCAGCACAGCCTTACAGCTCAGATGAGCTAGCCTCTGTCAAAGAGCGTTTGGATGCCTTGTTAACCGGTGAAGTTGAGTTTAGAGCGGTATAATCAGCGTTTGACAGGTTGAAAACCAGTTACCGCTCTTCGTAGATAGTTTGACGTCCCAAAGGTGACAGGCCTTAAGCCTGTCACCCGCTCTAGAATCCACAAGATACTCTTTGAAATACCAAAAATTGCCCTGTAATAGCCTGTTAATTCAGGTATAATTCCCGCCTTTCGGCCATAGGCCTAACCATTTTAGTTAATACTCGTTTCAGCGGGTTTTAGTAGATAGGACAGCAGAGTTATGCGCAGCCACTATTGCGGCGATCTTCGTGAAGAACATATTGGACAAGAAATTACCCTGGCAGGTTGGGTGCACCGTCGTCGTGACCACGGTGGCGTAATCTTCCTAGATCTTCGTGATCGTGAGGGTTTGACACAGGTTGTGTTTGATCCAGATCGCGAAGAGAGTTTCGCGTTGGCGGATAGCTGCCGAAACGAGTTCGTAGTTGAGGTTAAAGGCCTTGTTCGTGCTCGGCCAGAGGGTACTACCAACCCGGATATGCCAACGGGTGCTATCGAGGTGCTGGGTAAAGAGCTGATCATCCTGAACAAGGCTGAAACTCCTCCTTTTCAGTTGGATGAGCACCAGCAAGTGGGTGAAGATGTTCGTCTTCGTCACCGCTACGTCGATCTCCGCCGTCCAGAGATTCAAGAGAAGCTTCGTTTCCGCTCTAAAGTGACTCACCAGGTTCGTGCTTACCTTGAAGATCAAGGTTTCCTAGATATCGAAACGCCGATTCTGACTCGTGCTACACCAGAGGGTGCACGTGACTACCTAGTCCCAAGCCGTACTCATGAAGGTAGCTTCTTCGCACTGCCTCAGTCACCACAGCTGTTTAAACAACTGCTGATGGTCTCTGGCTTTGATCGCTACTACCAAATTGCTAAGTGTTTCCGTGATGAAGACCTGCGTGCTGATCGTCAGCCAGAGTTCACTCAGATCGATATCGAGACCTCATTCCTTGATGAGCACGAGGTGATGGCAATCACTGAAAATATGATCCGTGGCCTGTTCAAAGATCAATTGAACATCGATCTAGGCGAGTTCCCGCACATGCCATACTCTGAGGCGATGCAGCGTTTTGGTTCTGATAAGCCAGACCTGCGTATTCCTATGGAATTGGTTGATGTTGCAGACCTTGTCGCAACTGTCGACTTTAAAGTGTTTGCTGGCCCAGCAACGGATCCAAAAGGTCGCGTCGCGGCTCTTAAAGTACCGGGCGGTTCAGAGCTGACTCGTAAGCAGATTGATGAGTACACTAAGTTCGTATCAATCTACGGTGCGAAAGGTTTGGCGTGGATTAAAGTGAATGATCTAGCGGCTGGCGCTGAAGGCCTTCAGTCTCCAATTGTTAAGTTCTTGGGTGCAGAGATTGCGCTGCAGATTATGGAGCGCCTTGAAGCGAAAGATGGTGATCTTGTCTTCTTCGGTGCGGATAAAGCCAACATCGTTAACGAAGCCTTGGGTGCGCTGCGTATCAAAGTGGGTGAAGACCTTAACATGCTTGAGCGTGAGTGGGCGCCACTATGGGTTGTCGACTTCCCAATGTTTGAAGAGAACTCCGATGGCAGCATGACAGCGCTTCACCACCCATTCACAGCACCGAGCTGTTCACCAGAGGAGTTGATTGCTCAGCCTGAAGGTCAGCTGTCACGTGCCTACGATATGGTTCTTAACGGTTGTGAGCTTGGTGGTGGTTCGGTTCGTATCCACGATCAAGAGATGCAGAAAGCGGTCTTCAAAGTACTGGGTATCAGTGATGAAGAGGCGGACGAGAAGTTTGGCTTCCTATTGAACGCGCTTAAGTTCGGTGCGCCACCACATGCGGGTCTGGCGTTCGGTCTTGATCGCTTGATTATGTTGATGACAGGTTCTACTTCGATTCGTGAAGTGATCGCCTTCCCTAAAACTCAGTCAGCGGCTTGTCCAATGACTGAAGCACCGGGAGAAGTGAGCGCGGCTCAACTGCGTGACCTAAACATCAAGTTGCGTAAAACACCTTAATCGAGTGTTTGATTAAAAAAAACCGGCAGTAAGCCGGTTTTTTTGTGTCTCTGGAAAATGCTGAAAGACTTACAACTCGCAGATGCGAGTTGATCGCGGTTTTTCGCTGCGCTCAAATTCGCTCCTACAGTCGAGCTACGCAGAGAGATCGTTGCAAAGTCCTACTATAGGAGCGTATTGGCGCCCCGCGCCAAACCGCGATCGATTGGACTTGCTAATCGAATTTAATGCTCCGGTGACTGGCTTTAGCCTGTCAACCGCTGTCTGTTTAAGGTATTGGTCTCAATCACAACTACTGTTAGTATATACAGCATTAAAACAATCTCTACGACAGGCGACCGATGCTGATATTGGGAATCGACCCAGGTTCAAGAATTACCGGATACGGCATCATCAATGCTCAGGGTAATAAGGCTGAGTACGTTGCCAGTGGTTGTATCAAAATCGCGGATGCGACCCTTCCTGATAAGTTAAATCAAGTCTTTAGCGGTGTCTCTGAACTGATTGAGCGCTACCAGCCTCAAGAGTGTGCGATAGAGCAGGTCTTTATGTCTCGTAACGCTGACTCTGCGCTTAAGTTAGGGCAGGCACGAGGGGCCGCTATCGTAGCGGCCGTCAATCGGGGTGTAGAGGTTCATGAATATGCGGCACGCCTGGTGAAGCAGGCAGTAGCTGGAACTGGCGCTGCGGATAAGGGGCAGGTCCAGATGATGGTGCAGCGTATTTTGTCACTTCCGGGGTTGCCACAGGTCGATGCGGCTGATGGGCTGGCCATCGCACTCTGTCATGCCTATACCCGTCAAGGCTTAATAGCGACAGCGGGAACTCGTCGTTCAGTAAAAGGGCGATGGAGATTGTAAGTGCTTTCGAATAATATCAATGCGTTACTTTATTGAGGTCAGATTGTGATAGGTCGTTTAACAGGTGAATTGGTAGAGAAGTCACCTCCAGAGTTGCTGATAGATGTTTCCGGTGTCGGTTATGAATTGGAAGCATCCATGAATACCTTCTACAAATTGCCGGACGTCGGCACCTTTGTAACGCTGTATACACACTTCGTTGTGCGTGAAGATGCACAGCTTCTTTATGGATTTGCCGACAAAAACGAACGCACTCTGTTTCGAACCCTGATCAAGGTGAATGGGGTGGGGCCTAAGTTGGCGTTGACCATTCTTTCGGGTATCTCCGTCCAAGAGTTCATTCGAACGGTTCAGCATGAGGACAGTACAGCCCTGGTACGTCTGCCGGGTGTCGGTAAAAAAACCGCTGAGCGTTTAATCATCGAGATGAAGGATAAGCTGGATCGACTTGAGCTACCGACCCGTGTTGAAGCGGAACTGAGTGATTTTGCAATGCCCATCGTGGATGCGAAGCCTACCGTCGATTACAGAGCAGATGCAGAGACGGCACTGGTCGCATTGGGTTATAAACCGCTGCAAGCAACTAAGGCGATTGAAAAAGCGGTCACCGAATTGGGTGAGACGGCCGATACAGAATCGTTGATTCGTCAGGCACTTAAGATGATGGTGGCAAGCTAAGATGCAGATTGAACCTGATCGTTTTATATCGCCGGTTAAGACACCCAATGAAGAGGTGCATGATCGCGCGGTTCGCCCTAAGACACTTCAAGACTATGAAGGTCAGCCGCAAGTTCGAGAGCAGATGGAGATCTTCATCCATGCCGCTCGCAAGCGTAATGAAGCACTGGATCATACTCTGATCTTTGGCCCGCCAGGATTGGGTAAAACCACACTGGCCAATATTATTGCCAATGAGATGGGCAGTGAAATTAAAACCACCTCTGGCCCTGTTTTAGAGAAAGCGGGTGATATTGCAGCTCTTCTGACCAATCTTGAGCCGGGAGATGTGCTCTTCATAGACGAGATTCATCGACTCAGTGCCAGTGTCGAAGAGGTACTCTATCCCGCGATGGAGGACTACCAGCTCGATATCATGATCGGTGAAGGCCCAGCTGCACGATCGATCAAACTGGAACTGCCCCCCTTTACGTTAGTCGGTGCTACGACACGTGCCGGCTTATTGACGTCACCACTGCGTGATCGTTTCGGTATTGTGCAGCGGTTAGAGTTCTATTCGATTGCCGATCTGACCAATATTGTCATGCGAACGGCACGTTTAAGTGGTTCTGAAATCGATGAGGGTGGTGCGCACGAGATTGCACGTCGTTCTCGCGGTACTCCTCGTATTGCCAACCGGCTCCTGCGCCGTGCACGTGACTTCTCTGAAGTGAAAGGGGATGGGCGTATCACCGAAGAGATGGCTGATCTGGCATTGAATATGCTCAATGTCGATCAACATGGTTTTGATCACATGGACCGTCGAATGCTGCTCGCCATGCTAGAAAAGTTTGGTGGTGGTCCTGTTGGTGTGGACAGTCTTGCGGCAGCCATTAGCGAAGAGCGTGACACCATCGAAGACGTTCTCGAGCCCTATTTGATTCAGCAAGGTTTTGTCATGCGCACGCCAAGAGGGCGGGTGCTAACCGACCATGCTTACCGATACTTTGGTGTCGATAAGCCTGAAGGAAACTAGTTTATTATGGCGTTTCAGTGGCCTGTCAGAGTCTACATAGAAGATACCGATTTTGGCGGTATTGTTTACTACGTTAATTATCTAAAATTTATGGAGCGTGCTCGGACGGAGTTGTTGCGTTCGGCGGGTTGGTCGCAGCACGAACTGTCACAGCAAAATTTGATTTTTGTGGTTGGTTCGGTGGAGGCGCAATATTTAGCGCCGGCTAGGCTTGATGATTCGTTAATTGTCAGAACAACCGTCAAAAAACCGCAAGGTGCACGTGTTAAATTTCTGCAAGCTGTTGTTAAGGAGGGATCTGATAGAGTCCTCTGCCAAGCAGAAGTTGAAGTGATATCCGTCACTGGAGCCATGCGTCCGAAACGCTGGCCAAAAGAGTTAATTACATCAATCACCCAAGCGCATCCGGAAGCTTGGGATTAACAGGAGTTGAGTGTGGAAGATCAGCTGTCGATTTGGAGCCTCGTATTTGGTGCGAGTTTCGTCGTCCAGTTAGTTATGTTGTCGCTTTTGGCGGCTTCGTTTTTATCTTGGGTTGTTATCTTTCAACGTCGCCGCGTCATTAGCGGTGCACAAAAAGCGTTTAAAGCATTTGAAGAGCGTTTTTGGTCGGGTGCTGATTTAGGTCAGCTCTACCGCGAAGCCAATGCTGAACCTAATTCAGAGAGCGGAGCTGAAAATATTTTCCGAGCTGGACTCAAAGAATTTACACGTCTGACACAGCAGTCAAATGCTGATCCGGATATGGTGATGAACGGTGTGCAGCGAGCCATGCGTGTCGCAATGGCACGTGAAGAGGAGAAGCTCGAAGCGCACCTTCCTTTCCTTGCAACGGTGGGTTCTACCAGCCCCTATGTCGGTCTGTTTGGAACCGTGTGGGGTATCATGAATGCGTTTCGTGGTCTGGCTAACGTTCAGCAGGCGACCCTTGCCTCGGTAGCGCCGGGTATTTCAGAAGCCTTGGTCGCGACGGCTATAGGTCTGTTTGCGGCGATTCCGGCCGTGGTGGCCTACAACCGTTACTCAGCATCGGTGGATTCTCTGTTGAACAGTTACGAAACCTTTGCCGATGAGTTCTCTAGCATTCTTTACCGTCGCGTTCATGCTCGTTAAGGGTAAAAGATGATTAGGCGTCAGCGCACAAAGCGCAAATTGAATGCAGAGATTAACGTCGTACCCTATATCGATGTGACCTTGGTTCTGCTGATTATCTTTATGGTGACAGCTCCTATGTTGACTCAAGGCGTTGATGTGGAACTCCCGAAAGCCTCCTCTGAGCCTGTAGAGACTCAAGATGAAGAGCCATTGATCGTGACGGTTGATGCAGAAGGACTTTACTACATCAATTTGGGTGAAGATGAGACGGTTCCTAAAAGTGCCGAACAGATAGCGGGTCAGATCAGGCAGATACTCTCGGTTAACCCTGGAAAAATGATGTTGGTTCGAGGTGATCGTCAAGCGAGCTATGATCAGGTGGTTCAGTTAATGGTGCTGTTACAGGGTGCTGGAGCTGAACGAGTCGGTTTGGTGACGGAGTAGATCCTTGTTCGATCGTAGTTATCTTCTGCCAACCCTTTTTGCTGCACTGGTTCATGCACTGGTGTTGGTGGTTATTTCAGGGGTTTGGATCGGTCAAGAGGTGGATCGTAAAGCGCAGCCGCGACATATCGAGGCTCGAATGGTCGATCTTTCGGATCTGGTTGAAAAGAAAGCCGCTGAAGAGAAATTGATGAAAGATAAATCAGCTGCAGAGGCTGCGAAGAAAAAAGCCGCGGAACGAGCCAAGAAAGCCAAAGCCGATGAGGCAAAGCGCAAGAAAGCAGCGGACGCTAAACGTAAAGCGGATGCTAAAAAAGCCGCTGATAAGAAAAAAGCCGATGACGCTAAGCGCAAAAAAGCGGCTGAAGAGAAAAAGAGAGCAGAGGCTGAACGTAAAGCTGCAGAGCGTAAAAAAGCTGAAGCGGCTAAGAAAAAAGCTGATGCAGAGGCTAAAAAAGCCAAATTAAAAGCCGCTGAAGAGGCTAAGAAAAAGGCGGAAGCTAAGAAGCGTCAAGCGGAAGAGGCTAAACGCAAAGCTGCAGAAGAGGCCAAACGAAAAGCGGATGCAGAGCGTAAAGCCCAGGAGCAGGCTGAAGCAAAACGTCGCGAAGAGCTGGCAAGGCAGCGTGCCGCAGCAGCTGAAAGAGCAGCACAAACGGTCGCTGATGTAGGTGCCTACATTCGAACGCTAACAGAAGATAACTGGCGTCTGCCCTCTACAGCACGTAACGGGATGACAGCGACCGTGCGGATTCACTTCTTCCCATCGGGTGAAGTGGATCTGGCAGAGATTATTAAAAGCAGTGGTGACATGGCTTACGATCGATCAGTACTTCAGGCGATTGAGCGTGTAGGGCAGTATGAGTTGATTGCAAGCGTCGACCCGATTACGTTTGAGCGTAATTTGCGTAGAGTGTTAATTGAATTTAGACCTGAGGGATTGAGATGGTAAATCTTAACCAATTTAAAAGCCTGATATTTGTTCTGTTGTGGGCGCCACTAATCGTTAAAGCTGAATTGGTTGTCGAAGTGACACAGGGTCTTTCTGAGCCAACACCGGTAGCGGTTGTCCCTTTTAAGTGGACAGGGCAGGGTGCGCTCCCAGAAGATGTGGCGCAGATTGTCGATCAAGATCTATCACGTTCAGGTCTATTCACTACTTTACCAAGATCAGCGATGTTAAGCCTGCCTTCTGAGCGCAGCCAGGTCTTCTTCCGTGATTGGCGAATGACGAAGAGTGACTTCCTTGTGGTCGGTAAAATCGAGCCGATCTCCGCGACACGCGTCAGCCTTCGCTATGAACTTTATGATGTTCTTAAAGAGGAGAACATCATGATCCAGCCTTTAGAGAGTGACATTAACCAACTTAGAGATGCGGCTCACTTTATTGCGGATCAGATCTATCAGGCACTGACAGGCAATCGTGGTGCTTTTTCAACTCGCATCGTCTACGTCACCGCTGAACAGTTGACCAGTCAAACCTCTCGCTACCGTCTTGAGATGGCTGACTGGGATGGCAACCGTCCGCGTGTAATTTTAGAGTCACGCGAACCGATCATGTCACCGAGCTGGTCCGCGGATGGCAAGAAGATCGCTTACGTTTCGTTTGAAACGGGTCGTCCATCAATCTATGTTCAGTACCTGGCAACCGGGAAACGCGAACGAATCCAATCATTCTCCGGCTTGAATGGTGCGCCGGCTTGGTCACCTGATGGCAATAAGCTAGCACTGGTGCTCTCTAAAGACGGTAATGCCGAGATCTATGTGTTGGATGTGACCTCGGGTCAGTTGCAACGAGTGACTAATCACTATGGGATCGATACCGAGCCAAGCTGGGCGCCCGATGGTGAGTCGCTCTTCTTCACCTCTGACCGAGGAGGGTCGCCACAGATCTATCGTCTATTCTTGGCGACACGTCAAATGACTCGAGTAACCTACGAAGGAAACTACAACGCCCGTGCCAGCATGACCCCTGACGGTCGCTTCCTAGCGTTGATTCACCGCTCAGGTGGGTCAGGTAATCGCTTCTCTGTTGCGGTATTGGATCTAAAGACTGATCGACTCGATATTCTGACAGAGACCGGTTTGGAAGAGTCTCCCACCATTGCGCCTAATGCCAGCGTAGTCCTTTATGCAACGCAAGAGGGTAATCAAGGTGTGCTATCAGCAGTCTCTTTGGATGGTCAGGTACGATTTAGAATGCCGAATACTCGTGGTGATGTTCGCGCTCCTGCATGGAGTCCCTACCTTTATTAATGTTGGTAGTATAATTCCACATAACCGGACAGGTTATTCCTGTCCGTCATAAACACCCCCGCCTTCGGTTTTAAAAAGCATCTATATAACAAACCGTTAACTGTTTATTCAAAATTAGTTAGCTGTTTGTCCTGTAAATTAACTACATAATCACTGAAAGCCCCTCTCCCTCTGTAGCGGCAATAAACCTCTGTCAGGTATAATTTGCGCGATTTTGGGAAAGGTCCGTCTGTACGATTGAGCTTCAAAAGAGCGAGATGGTTTCAGTACGAGGCTTTAAAAATTTTTAGCGGATTGGAATAAAGCGAATGATCAAGATCAGAAAGGGTCTAGATCTGCCTATCACAGGTGCACCAGAACAGAAGGTATCCCCTTCAGCTGATGTTAAAACTGTGGCGCTTCTAGGAGCCGATTACGTTGGTCTAAAACCAACAATGATGGTTCGGGAAGGGGATCGAGTAAAACTCGGTCAGGTGATCTTTACTGATAAGAAGAATGATGGCGTTCAATTCACAGCTCCTGGTGCAGGGGTTGTTACTGCGATTAATCGCGGTGAACGTCGAGTGCTACAGTCAGTCGTCATTGAATTGGATTCAGACGAAGACGCAGTTGAGTTTTCTAGTTACGCAGCTTCTGAGCTTGCCTCTTTGGAAGAGTCTCAGGTTCGTGAAAACCTAATTGCTTCAGGGTTGTGGGCTTCTCTAAGAACTCGTCCTTTCGGTAAGGTACCAGCAGTCGATGCGGTACCAAGTTCGATCTTTGTGACTGCGATGGACACCAATCCATTAGCGATGGACCCTAGCGTTGTTCTAAGTGCCGAAAAAGAGGCGTTTGAACAGGGTCTAACCGTTCTGACTCGCATCCAAGCCAACAACGTTTATCTCTGTGCAGCTCCAGGTACAGAGCTACCTTCCGTATCTGGTGTTACAACAGAAACCTTTGAAGGTACTCACCCTGCCGGCAACGTAGGTACACACATTCACTTCCTTGATCCTGTTCACCGTAACAAGCAGGTATGGTACTTGGGTTACCAAGATGTGATCGCGATCGGTAAGTTATTTACAACGGGTCGTTTGAGCACTGAGCGTTACCTATCTTTAGCGGGTCCCCAAGTTGAGGTGCCTACGCTGCTTAAAACACGTGTTGGTGCGTCACTTGATGAGTTGACGGCTGGTCAGCTTAAAGCTGGCGATAACCGTGTGATCAATGGCTCTGTTTGGAATGGTGCTAAAGCGTCTGGTCCAACCGCTTACCTTGCGCGTTACGCCAACCAGGTAAGCGTTCTTCGTGAAGGCACAGAACGTGAATTCATGGGTTGGGTAGCACCAGGCACAGAGAAATTCTCTGTGATGAACATGTTTGTATCTATGTTCAAGCCGGGTAAAAAGTTTGCCTTTACTACAACAACAAACGGTTCAGAACGTGCCATGGTTCCTACTGGTCAGTTTGAACGTTTGATGCCCCTAGATATTCTTCCAACTCAACTGCTTCGTTCACTGGTTGTCGGCGATATCGCTGTTGCTATGGACCTTGGTTGTCTTGAGCTGGAAGAGGAAGATCTGGCGCTCTGTACTTTTGCCTGCCCAGGTAAATATGAGTACGGCGAGATCCTTCGTGACAACCTTTCTCGTATAGAGAAAGAAGCCTAAGGAGGAGAAGATTATGAGCTTACGTGGTTTTTTTGATTCTTTAGAACCTCACTTCCACAAAGGTGGTAAGTACGAGAACTGGTACGCACTCTACGAAGCGGTAGATACCATTTTCTACACGCCAGGTGCCGTGACTAAGACAGCCTCACACGTTCGTGATGCGGTTGACCTAAAACGTATGATGATCCTGGTTTGGATGTGTACCTTCCCTGCGGTATTTGCTGGCCTGTACAATGTTGGCTTCCAAGCAAACAGCGCAATGGAAGTGCTTGGCCTGACCGAAGCGGAAGGCTGGCGGGGTGCTGTAATTTCTGCTCTTGCAGGTTACGACGCAACAAGCGCCTGGGATAACATCCTACATGGTGCCATGTACTGGCTACCCATCTATGCAACGACCTTTATTGTAGGTGGCTTCTGGGAAGTCCTATTTGCAATGAAGCGTGGCCATGAAGTGAACGAAGGTTTCTTCGTAACTTCGATCCTTTTCTCACTGATTCTTCCTCCGACTGTTCCGCTATGGCAGGTCGCACTGGGCATCAGCTTTGGTGTTGTTATCGGTAAAGAGGTGTTCGGTGGTACTGGTAAAAACTTCCTTAACCCAGCACTGACAGGCCGTGCATTCCTATTCTTTGCTTACCCAGCACAGATGTCAGGTGATGCGATCTGGACCGCAGTTGATGGCTTCTCAGGTGCAACACCGCTTGGTCTAGCCGCTGCCGGTGGTATCGAGGGCGTTCTTGCTGCAAACGTGACTTGGATGGATGCTTTCCTAGGCTCGATTCAAGGTTCAGTGGGTGAAACCTCAACATTGGCGATCATGATTGGTGGTGCAGTGTTGCTGTTTGCTCGTGTTGCCGCGTGGCGAATTGTTGCCGGTGTTTTCCTCGGCATGGTTGCGACCACGTTACTGTTCAATGCGATCGGTTCTGAAACCAATCCAATGTTCAGCGTTCCTTTCTACTGGCATCTTGTTATGGGTGGATTCGCGTTCGGTATGTTCTTTATGGCGACCGACCCAGTTTCTGGCTCAATGACGGATAAAGGTAAGTGGGTTTTTGGTGCTCTAATCGGCGTGATGGTTGTTCTTATCCGCGTGGTTAACCCAGCATTCCCAGAAGGTATGATGCTCGCGATCCTATTCGCGAACCTCTTTGCGCCGCTCATCGATAATTTCGTGGTGCAAGCGAACATCAAACGGAGGATCGCACGTAATGTCGGCTAATAACGATACGATTAGCAAAACGGTTACGGTAACCGTTCTGCTATGTGTAATCTGTTCGGTAGTGGTGTCAGCAGCAGCTGTCATCCTTAAACCCAAACAGGTTGCTAACAAAGATCTTGACCGTAAGACAAACATTCTTGCGGCAGCGGGTCTTCTTCAACCAGGCAAATCGGTTGATGAGCTGTTCGCACAGATCACAACCAAAGTTGTTGATATGGAAACAGGCAAGTTCACTGATGCAGTAGACGGTGCTAAGTTCGATATCCAGAAGGCGGCTAAAGACCCTGCGCTATCAAAATCACTGTCGCGTGAAGATGATAAAGCGTCGATCAAGCGTCAGCCTAACTTCATGCCAGTCTACGTTGTAGAAGGCAATAACGGTGCACTGGATAAGATCATCCTGCCTGTTCACGGATACGGTCTTTGGTCAACGCTGTACGGCTTCCTAGCATTGGAAGGTGATCTAAATACAGTGGTCGGTCTAGGCTTCTACTCACACGCAGAGACTCCGGGTCTTGGTGGTGAGGTGGACAACCCAGCTTGGAAAGCGATCTGGCCGGGCAAAAAAGTCTACGCCAATGACATGCAGAAGCCAGAGCTTCAGCTGATCAAAGGTAAGGTTGATGCATCGACAGTTAACGCTGAGTACAAAGTTGACGGCCTTTCAGGTGCAACGTTGACGGGTAACGGTGTCACTAACCTTGTTCAATTCTGGATGGGCAAAAACGGCTACGCTCCGTTCTTGGCTAACCTTCGTGCAGGAGACGCTTAATCATGGCTAAGTCAAAAGAGATCTTGACGACCCCTATCTTTAAGGACAACCCAATTGCACTGCAAATCTTGGGTGTATGTTCTGCACTAGCGGTTACGTCAAACATGGCAACGGCACTGGTTATGTCGTTGGCTGTTATTGTGGTTACCGCATTCTCGAACATGTTCGTGTCGATTATTCGTAACCATATCCCGGGTAACATCCGTATCATCGTTCAGATGACGATCATTGCATCCTTGGTAATCGTTGTTGACCAGTTCCTGAAAGCCTACGCTTACGATATCTCTAAGCAGCTTTCGGTATTCGTTGGTTTGATCATCACTAACTGTATCGTAATGGGTCGTGCAGAAGCCTTCGCGATGAAGAACCCACCACTACCAAGCTTCTTAGATGGTATTGGTAACGGTCTTGGTTACGGCGCTGTATTGATGTTTGTCGGTTTCTTCCGCGAACTCTTTGGTGCAGGTTCACTGTTCGGTATCGAGATTCTTCCGCTAGTCACTAATGGTGGTTGGTACCAGAGCAACGGTCTATTGTTGCTTCCTCCAAGTGCCTTCTTCCTAATCGGTATCTTCATCTGGATCATCCGCTCTTGGGATCCAAAACAAGTTGAGGCGCCAGATTTTGAAATGGCGGCTAACACTAAAGGAGGTTCTCACTAATGGAACAGATGATCAGTCTTGCCGTTAAGGCGATCTTCGTTGAGAACATGGCTCTCGCATTCTTCTTGGGAATGTGTACCTTCTTGGCGATCTCTAAGAAGGTTCAAACAGCCTTTGGTTTAGGTGTAGCCGTTATCGTTGTATTGGCGATTACGACTCCAGTAAACAACCTGATCTTCAACCTATTGCTTCGTGAAGGGGCATTGGCTTGGGCGGGTTACCCAGAAGTTGACCTTAGCTTCCTAGGTTACATCTCTTACATCGGCGTTATCGCTGCGATCGTTCAGATCCTAGAGATGTTCCTAGATAAATTCGTTCCAGCGCTTTACAACGCGTTGGGTGTCTTCCTACCACTGATCACAGTTAACTGTGCAATCATGGGTGCTGCGCTGTTCATGGTTGAGCGTGACTACACCTTTGGTGAGAGTGTTGTTTACGGCACGAGCGCAGGTATCGGTTGGGCACTTGCGATCACAGCCTTGGCTGGTATTCGTGAGAAGCTGAAGTACTCAGATGTACCAGAGGGTCTGCGTGGTCTAGGTATCACCTTCATCACTGTCGGTCTGATGTCGCTAGGCTTCATGTCATTCTCTGGCGTGTCTCTGTAACTGGTCTACTAGGAGAGGAATGAATTAGCTATGAATGCAGAAATCATCCTAGGCGTGGTGATGTTTACAGTCGTGGTACTGGCACTGGTTGCTATTATCTTGGCTGCCCGCGCTAAGCTGGTTAGCTCCGGCAATGTAACAATTGAAATTAACGGTGATCCTGAAAAAACAATCACAGTGCCTGCAGGCGGTAAATTGCTGCAGACTCTAGCGGACAAGGGTGTATTCCTTGCCTCTGCTTGTGGTGGTGGCGGTACCTGTGCCCAGTGTAAGTGTGAAGTTCATGAAGGTGGCGGTTCTATGTTGCCTACTGAAGAGTCACACTTCACAATGCGTGAAGCAAAAGAGGGCTGGCGTCTAAGCTGTCAGGTGCCTGTTAAACAGGACATGAAGATTCATGTTGAAGATGATGTCTTCGGCGTTAAGAAGTGGACCTGTACGGTTGACTCTAACCCGAACGTCGCAACCTTCATCAAAGAGCTGACCCTGCGTCTGCCTGAAGGCGAGAACGTCGACTTCCGTGCAGGGGGTTACGTTCAGCTAGAGTGTCCACCACACACCGTAAACTACAAAGACTTCGCAATCGAGGAAGAGTACCACCCAGATTGGGATAAGTTCGATATCTGGCGTTACGTCTCTAAAGTCGACGAAACAACGATTCGTGCTTACTCTATGGCGAACTACCCTGAAGAGCGCGGTGTGGTTAAGTTTAATATCCGTATTGCAACGCCACCTCCAGGTCGTGACGACGTGCCACCTGGCATCATGTCATCGTACGTATTTAGCCTGAAACCAGGTGATACGATTGATGTTTACGGTCCATTCGGTGAGTTCTTCGCTCGCGAGACTGACAATGAGATGGTCTTCATCGGCGGTGGTGCAGGTATGGCGCCAATGCGCTCACACATCTTCGATCAGCTTAAGCGTCTAAACTCTAAGCGTAAGATCTCTTTCTGGTACGGTGCACGCTCTGTTCGTGAAGCCTTCTACACAGAAGAGTTCGATAAGTTGGCTGAAGAGAATGAGAACTTCGAATGGCACCTAGCACTGTCTGATCCACTTCCAGAAGATAACTGGGAAGGTCTGACTGGCTTCATCCACAACGTCCTTCTAGAGAACTACTTGAAGGATCATGAAGCACCAGAGGATTGTGAGTACTACATGTGTGGGCCACCAATGATGAACGCAGCGGTGATCGACATGCTACTCAACCTAGGTGTTGAACGTGAGAACATCATGCTTGACGACTTCGGTGGCTAATAGATGATTTCAGGTTTTAAAAGCCTTATTAAATGGCCGGTAGCTATGCTACTGGCCGTTTTTGTTCTAACGGGCTGTAACTTTTTTGAAAATGAGAAGGTGGTTGGCATTGATGGTCAAACCATGGGCACTACCTTCAGTATGCGCTGGGTTGATCTTAACGAAGATCGAATCAACGATATTCGCAATCGTGCCGGTAAGGTTCTTGCAACCGTTAATCAGCAGATGTCGACCTACATTCCTAATAGTGAACTCTCGACCTTTAACAAACTTCCTGCGGGCAGTGAGATGGAAGTCTCCGATGCGCTAGCGGCGGTTGTAGAGCAGTCACTAGCGATCAGTGAGCGTTCGGGCGGGGCGTTTGATGTCACAGTAGGTCCACTGGTTAACCTTTGGGGTTTTGGGCCTAATGGCCGCATCGAAAAGGCACCCACCGAGGCTGAGATCGCTTCATTGAAAGAGCGTATTGGTTACCAAAAAGTCGAGGTTTTAAAAGACCCCTCTCGTCTGAGAAAATTAGGACAGCAGTATGTTGATCTCTCTGCCATCGCTAAAGGCTATGGTGTCGATCAGTTGGCTGAGATTCTCGAAGCCGAAGGTATTCACAACTATTTGGTTGAGATAGGTGGTGAGCTTCGAGCGAAAGGCTTGAAGCCAGATGGTTCACACTGGCGCATTGCCATTGAGTCACCGGCATCGATGGAGCGCAGTATCGGACGAATCATTAATGTTAAGGATACGGCGATTGCTACATCCGGTGATTACCGAAACTACTTTGAGGAAGGCGGTGTCCGTTTTTCGCACACCATTAATCCTGAGACGGGTAAACCGATTACTCACCGCTTAGCGTCAGTAACCGTATTAACGCCGACCTGTGCTGAGGCGGATGCATTAGCAACGACCCTGATGGTCATGGGCGAAAACAGAGGCTTTGAGTTCGCCAAAGAAGAGGGGATAGCAGCCTACTTCTTATATAAGTCAGAGCAGGGTGATACATTTATCGAACAGGCAACAGCAGAGTTTGAAGCCTTTGTTCAAGAAGGAGAGTAAGCCATGGAAATTATGGTCATTACATTTATTGTTCTACTGGTTGTCATCGTTGGTATGTCAGTAGGCGTGATCTTCTCGAATAAGCCAATTAAGGGCTCTTGTGGTGGCATGAGTGCACTCGGCATGGATACCGTTTGTGATATCTGTGGCGGTCGCCCCGAAGATTGTGATGGCGAGCAAGACGCGGTCCAAAAGAAAGAGATTAATAAAGACGATCTAGCTTACGAAGTTAAGTAGATCGATCGACGATAACGACAAGGAAAGTTGAGGTACTAAATGGCAGCCTACGAATACGATGTAGTGGTAATTGGCTCGGGTCCTGCGGGTGAGGGTGCTGCAATGAATGCAGCTAAAAAAGGTCGCCGTGTAGCGGTGATCGAAGAGCAGTCCACAGTCGGCGGTAACTGTACTCATAAAGGTACCATCCCTTCTAAAGCGCTGCGTCACTCCGTTAAACAGATCATCGAGTTCAACACCAACCCAATGTTCCGTGATATCGGTGAACCACGCTGGTTCTCATTTCCTAAAGTGTTAAGTCGTGCCGAGAAGGTGATCTCTAATCAGGTCATGCTACGCACTAACTTCTATGCGCGCAATCGTGTTGATCTCTTCTTTGGTGAAGCCAAGCTGGTTTCAAACAGTGAAGTCAGTATTGTAGGTAATAACGGCAGTGCTGATACGCTCAAAGCGAAAAACATCATCATCGCAACGGGCTCCAGCCCATACTGTCCACCGGATGTTGATTTTAACCACCCACGTATCTACAACTCAGACACTGTGCTTAAACTCTGCCATACACCACGCAATATGGTGATCTACGGTGCCGGTGTTATCGGTTGTGAATACGCCTCTATCTTCAGTGGGTTAGGGGTGAAAGTGGATTTGATCGACAATCGTGATCGTCTTCTATCTTTTCTAGATGGCGAGATCTCTGATGCGTTGAGTTACCACCTACGCAACAACGGCGTCATGATTCGTCACAACGAAGAGTATGACAAGATTGAAGGGACAGAGAACGGTGTCGTAATCACCATGAAGTCTGGTAAGGTCCTTCGTACGGATGCCTTCCTATGGTGTAACGGTCGTACCGGCAATACCGCACAACTTGATCTTGATAAGGTCGGTTTGAAAGCCAACGGTCGCGGACAGTTGGATGTTGATGATCACTACCGTACGGAAGTCGATGGTATCTACGCTGTAGGTGATGTGATCGGCTGGCCTGGCCTGGCATCAGCAGCGCTTGATCAAGGGCGTGCCGCTTCAGAAGATATGTTGGATGCCGATGATTTTCGTTTTGTCAGTGAAGTGCCTTCAGGTATCTATACCATTCCAGAGATCAGCTCGATCGGTAAAACCGAAGAGGAGCTTACCTCGGCAGCGGTACCCTACGAAGTGGGTCAAGCCTTCTTTAAAGATACTGCGCGTGCTCAGATTTCCGGTGAACCCGTTGGTATGCTGAAAATCTTGTTCCACCGTGAATCTCTGGAAATTCTGGGTATCCACTGCTTTGGTGACCAAGCATCCGAGATCATCCACATCGGCCAAGCGATCATGGCACAAGAGGGTGAAGCGAATACTGTGAAGTACTTTGTAAACACCACCTTCAACTACCCAACCATGGCTGAAGCCTACCGTGTTGCTGCTCTTGCGGGCCTAAACCGATTAGAGAGTAAATAAACTATTCTATGGTTGTTAAGAGCGCCTTAGGGCGCTCTTTTTGTTTAAGCCAAAGATCTATAACGGTATAACTAAATTAGCTACAATGGTTCATTACTTCACCGAAGGGGTTTGAACCGTGAGCGAGCTGACACCACTGCATGAGTTAAGGTCTAAAATCGAAGAGATCATCGTCGGCCAAGAGTCTGTGATCGATCGTCTTCTTATTGCGTTACTCAGTGGCGGGCACGTGCTCCTTGAAGGCCCACCGGGTCTAGCTAAGACAACTCTGGTTCATTCTCTCGCCGCGGGAATGAATGCCCGTTTTCAGCGTGTTCAATTTACACCGGATCTTATGCCAGCCGATTTGACTGGCAGTGAAGTGTTCGATGCCAATAGTGGCAGCTTCCGTTTTATCGAAGGACCACTGTTTCATGAGGTGTTACTGGCTGATGAGATCAACCGTGCGCCACCTAAGGTGCAATCTGCACTGTTGGAAGCCATGGCCGAGCATCAAATCACGGTGGCCGGTAAAACCTATCCTCTGCCTCCTGTCTTTATGGTGTTGGCAACTCAAAACCCCCTAGAACAATCGGGTACCTACCCTCTGCCTGAAGCTCAACTGGATCGTTTCCTATTCAAGATCGTATTGGACTACCCAAGCATCGATGAAGAGATCGAGATCACTCGTCGAGCTCGTGCCGCCCAGGAGGGGCATGTCGAGGCCGACATGCAGGCCCTACTGACACCCAGTGAGCTTCTTGCCCTGAGAGAGTCGTTAAACAGTGTCTTTATTGAAGAAAGGGTAGAGCGGTTTGCGATAGAGTTGGTCTCTGCCACTCGTCGATTAAATCAATACATCCCAGAGTGGTGTGGTTATGTGAAAGCGGGTGCGTCGCCCCGCGCGTCGATTGCTCTGCTTCAGGCGGCGACCGCAAGAGCACTACTGAATCAGCGTGATTTTGTGCTTCCTGAGGATATTTATGCGCTTGCCGTTGATGTACTTCGTCATCGCTTGGTACTCAGCTTCTCGGCTAAGGCCGACGGGGTAACTGAAGAGGCAGTGATTCATCGTCTTTTAGAGACGCTCCCCGCGGTTTAACAGGTCTGTTGTGAACAGCTTAGTTGACCAACCACTGCTGACTCCTGATGAGATAGCACAACTGATTGCCTCTGGCGCTGCCTTGGCTTCACAGGTAGTAGGTCAGATTAATCAACGTCTAAACAGTGGTGCTAATAAAGCAGCATTATTAGGCAGTGGTACGGAATTTGATGACCTAAGGGTGTTTCAGTTTGGGGATGACCCTCGAAAGATCGATTGGCGCGCCTCTGCTCGATCTCAAGAGTGGTTAGTTAGATCCTACCGCAGTGAATTTCAGCAACCTCTTCAGTTGGTCGTTGATCGCAACTCAACCATGCGGTTTGGCACAAAGAAGCGTCTGAAAGTCACTCAAGCGGCTAGATTGTCACTCTGGTTAGCAGGTATTTACCATCAGCAAGATTATGCACTGGGTGCGTTTTTATTAGAGCAGAATGCCACTGTGTTTGACTCTAGGGTGGGGGATGACTGGCTCAACCTTCTCTGTGAGGCTTTGGTCTCGCCTGCACCGCCTTCGCAGAATTCAGCGATCAACTGGGATGCTGTTTTAACGCAACTTGTTTCTGATACACCCACCGGTGCTAAAGTCATTTTGATTTCAGATTTTAGATCGTTGAACTCAGATCACCGAGCGCTTTTAACTGAACTATCAGAAAAGAGATCATTGAGCGCGTTCCTCATTTCAGACCCCATGGAGAGAGATCCAAAGGCGCTGTTAGGTCGTGATTTGATCTGGGGTCCTAAGAGGTTCTGTGTCGATGACCAAGAGTCCATCGCTCGTATTCATCAAGCCTACTTGAATCGGTTGTTAGAGATTCAGGATCTAATGTCACAATCAGGCATCCCACTGATTGAGGTCTGTAGTTCGCTCGATCAGTTTACCCTGAGCCTGTTAGGTGGTGAGTATCATGAATGAAGCACCGTTAAGGCTGTTCGATATTTTGCCAATGGTTGACCACTCATCCAATCTGGCACTGACGGCTATACTCTCTCTGACAGTACTATTTACCCTATTTATTGCAATTTGGTACCGCTTTTTTACACCGCTGGCAAAGTTGCAGCGCGCACTATCAAATCAGTTAATGACGCCGCGTCAGGGCTGTCATCAATTAGCGGGAATCATGGTCATTGACACTGCCTTACTACAGGAACTGAACAGGTTGCGGTTTCAACCTGTTGAACCGACACTTGATGAAGTTCAAACATTGATCAAGAGGGCGCGACATGTTCTCTGATTGGGGAATGTTACAACCTCTTTGGTTGTTACTAACGCCTCTGATTTTGATTCTCTTTTGGCGTCGAAGAGACACTGATGCGCCTTGGCCAGACCTACTGCAAAGAGAGAGAGTTCGTTACCCTCTTTATGGCGAACTGACTAATGAACAGCCGGAAGCATCGCAATACCAGCCTCGTCGTGAACGGCTATTGTTGATGTCGATGACATTATTCGTATTGGCTTTGGCGCAACCCGTTGTCTACCGTGACACCATTGAGCTACCAGATCAGAAAGATCCTGTAGACCTAGTGCTATTGGTGGATACTAACATCACGATGGTGCTGAAAGACTATTTTGACGGTCAACAGTCGATTGAAAGAATGAGCCTTACCAAAGAGCTCTTATCAGAGTTCGTTAATGGCTTTCAGGGTAATCGTATTGGCCTAAGTATTATGGGTAACCCTCCCTATCATTGGTTGCCGTTTACCGATGATCGAGACGCCGTGACACAAGCCATTGCTCGTATTAGGGTGACACTCGGCGGGCGTTTAAGCGACATGTCGGCTTCACTCAAGCTGGTCAGTGACAACTATCCAACGGATCTTAATCCTGTCGTTGTGATGGTGACCGACAGCGGTATGCAGTTGGGTGAAACCTCTCCACAAGCTGCTGCGAAAGCCCTAGCTGATGCCGGCTATACTCTCTATGTCATTGCGATAGGCTCGACTGAGCTCTCTCAGGAACAGAAAGCGCGTGCCGGATTTGTCTATGATCCCGTGGACCTCGCTCTGTTGGATGAAGTGGCTAAAGCGGGCGCCGGCAAGATGTTTCACGCTCTGAACATCGATGCTTTTGAAGAGGCTCTGCAAACCATTTCACGTGAGCAGACGACTCAGAATCGATCGATTAATACATTGCCCTTGGTGGAGCCGCTCTACCCCTGGTTTATTCTGTCTGGACTCACGCTGCTGATACTGATCTTTGTTAGGAGGAGCGTCTGATGGTTTATTGGCGCGAACCTCTTCTGCTATGGCTAATGCTATTGCCATTGGCGATTCTCGTTATCTCTACTGTTAGAGAAAAAAGGAGACTGACACAGCTGGTCGATGATGAGCTGCTCCCTTGGGTTCAGCCACCCAGTCGCTCTGGACAGGAGGGGTTAAAGCCGCTCTTATTGTCATCGGTTTGGGCGCTTTTGATCCTCTCATTAGCGGGACCTAGAACCCCCCAATTCATACCAAATGATCTTACATCAGCGCAGGATCGAGTCATTATCCTGTTGGATTATTCAGACTCCATGCGAGCGATAGATGCGCGAGGTCTTCAGGGTGTGGTGCCTCGCATAACTGCAGCCACCGAGCTGGCAAACTCTTGGCTGGACCCTGATGTACAGATCGTTGAGACAGGTCTATTAGCTTTTTCTGGCAGTGCACACTGGCTATTAAAACCGACCATGGACAGTCATCTAATCCAACATTTTCTAGCTCAAGGTGATGAGTTTTATCTGCCCACTCTTGGGAGTAACCTAGTTGAGGCATTGTCGGCCATTCGGTCTCTGCCAAGGGGGCCTGATACAAAAAGCCATATAGTGCTTTTAACGGATGGAGATGTGGCTCTGGAAAACAGCGAGAGCATAGAGTCCGCTCTAGTATCCCTGCATGCCTCTATGCCGATGACACTGAATCTAATCGGGTTGGGCGGTGGAGAGCCTACTCAAGTACCCGGTCACCCTTCGGCAAACACTCAAATGAACATCACCTTTCTTAAATCGCTGGCGTCACTGCATCCTGATTTTAGCTACAGGACACCGGAATCCTTGTTAGGGCAGCCCTTGCTAAAGTGGCTCAATATTGAGTCTAGGCGTATCACTCCAGAGAACTACGCCCGAGTTGTCTGGTCTGAGTGGTTTTCGATACCGCTATTGATAGCACTTCTGCTCATAGTCGTTCTCATTCATCGTTCACCAACGAGGTGGTCGAATGGTTAGTCTAAAACGAGCTGCGCTATTCGGTTATGGCTTACTTTTGCTGTTAGTGATGCTGACCTATTGGGTGGTTCCGCAGTTTATTGAACCTTCGAAATATGAATCACAGTTTCAGCAAGCAGAAGCCTGCTATCGTCAGCAAGATTGGGAGTGCGCGCAGCTCAATTTTGCGTCGGCTGTCTGGTCCTCTGAATCGAATATTGATCGTGGGATTGCACTGTTTAACCTGGCGAATACTCACTTCTACCGAGGCGAATACACACAAGCTAAGTTGCTCTACCAAGAGGCAGAAGAGTTTGGGGTGGATGCGAAAAAAATAGCGGTGAACCTAGCCTTTGCGCGTTCACTCGAAGCATCAATGAAGCAGCTGTTATTGGATATTCAAAAGAGTGCCGATAAAGCCGATTGGCATAACGCTTCAGGTAACCTACCGATCGACCTTTTGGATCAGGTGGCCGAAGGTGTCTACCTTGGTGTCAGTCAGGAGCTTCCGGAAAATATACTTAACCTATCGGCCGATCAGGTCAAACCCCTGTTAATGGCCTCCATCGATCAGCATTTAGGCAGGCAGAGCGAGCTGGAGTACCAGCCACGCTGGATCAGAACTGAATCGACCGACTCCGGAACGACTGCAGAGTTATTGAGTCGTGTGATGCGCCTTGAGTTAGATTTACCTAATAGCATCGATCCAACTCCTATCAAAGTGGAGGGGGAACGGCCGTGGTAAAACTGTTATTGATGCTCGTCTTCAGCATCGGGCAGCTTCATGCTGCCAACTTGTCTATCCTGCCTGAAAAAGATCAGATCGAGCAGGGCCGCTCTGTGATAGTCAATATCCTCTATGTTGGCCCCACCTCGCCAGATGAGTTGAATGTTAAGCGTTGGCAAACTCAGGTGTTTACAGAAAAAGGTTATCGTAAAGAGAGAGAATTGCCCGATGGGCAGGTAGAAGTAAAGCAGCGCCTTACACTCTTTCCAAGACAATCAGGTCTGCTAACCTTGGGCCCCCTAGCATTGGGTGGGGCTAAATCGCAGCGTTTTAATCTGATGGTGACACCTGCGGTGGTTAATAATGTAGACATTACACCTATCTGGGACACACTGCCGGAACAGATCTGGCAAGGCGAATCCATTGAGAGTTGTGTGAGTATGCCGTTATCTGAGCAACGCAACCGTATTAAGATTGAGTCGCTGGAAATTCCGGGAATCTCTGCAGTGCAGACACTATCCAGAACAGGTTTATTTGAGGAGCAGCTCATCGCAAAACGGTGTTGGCGCTTCTCTGCCCAACAGTCTGGAAATTACCTCATTGAGTTACCACCCATTATCCAACGAGGGCGTGGCCGGTGGACTTTCTATCTACCAGCTCAGGTTATTGAAGTCTTACCTCTGCCAAGCTATCTGCCAAACAGCATCAGTATCGGCAAGCCGAATATTGAGGTACAGCAGGGTGAGCTTGGTTGGCGAATCAGTGTCCAGGTGGTTGCAGGGTCTTCGGCGCAAACCTTATGGGGTGTAAGAAGTGCGCTAGCCAGAGCGATGGCTATTTCTACAGATCAAATCATAGATTCTGAGGGTGAATTTTTTGTCCCCTATAAGCGCTGGTCGTTTGGCCAGATTGTCACAGTAAAACTCCCTTTCTTTAATACACTAACGGGGCGATTAGACACAGTTGATCTGCTGCTTAAAGCGCCCTGGAAATTGCCAATGACCGCCATTGTGCTCTTATCGATAATCGCTGTCGCTATCCTCATTAAAGTGACTCTTTTAGCGGGAGCATTTAGGCAAAGAAGAGCAAGAGTACAGGCGTTTAAACGTGCGATCTACTCAGCAACGACGGCTGATCAGCTTAGATCACTCGTGTTAGCGAGTGGTTGTGCTGGGGCAGAGGGTAGCGAGCGTTATAAAACCCTACAACACTGGGCCGATGCGCAAGGTGATCAAGAGGCGACTTGGCTAGCTCACAGCATTAACCAATTGGCTTTTTCTAAAAGCGATCAAGCGCCTCTTGAAGAGATAAAACGAGCATTGATCAATCGATTAACTCTTTAGGTTTACCAATTGATCGCTCTTTTTAGAGTTCGCCTTTGATGACAATGTCATCTTTAGACACAGAAGCAATGTCACGATGTCCCATAAAGGCCATGGTCAATTCAGCCTCCTCATGGAAAATCTCTAACATTCTTGTTACGCCCGCTTTACCCATAGCGCCTAAGCCATAGACCATAGGACGGCCGACGAGTACGCCTTTAGCCCCCAGTGCGCGAGCACGAATAACATCTTGGCCAGAGCGAATGCCACCATCCATCCAGACCTCGATTTGGTCGCCAACCGCATCAACGATCTCTGGAAGCACGCTGATCGATGAGCGAGCACCATCTAACTGACGACCACCGTGGTTTGAGACGACAATAGCGTCGGCACCTAGTTCGATACACTTCTTCGCATCTTCAGCTTCTAGAATGCCTTTGATGATCAAAGGGCCATCCCAAAGTTCACGGAAGAACTTCAAGTCGTCCCAATCTAGGTTGGGATCAAAGGATCCGGCCGTCCATTTCATTAGATCGTTCATGTCATCAACGCCGGTCGCACAGCCTTGGATGTTGCCAAACTCACGATTTTTAGTCCCCAACATGCCGAATGCCCAGCGTGGACGACGTGAAATATCTAAAATGTTAGGGATAGTCAGGCGGGGTGGTGCGGTCATACCGTTGCGGTGGTCTGCATGGCGCTTACCGATCATCTGAAGATCCAGTGTAACAACCAGAGCGGAACAGCCTGCAGCTTTGGCACGTTCGATCAACTTCTTAGTGAATTCGCGATCTTTCTGAACGTAGAGCTGGAACCAGAAGGGTTTGGTGGTTGCTTCGGCTACCTTCTCAATGGAACAGATGCTCATGGTAGACAGAGTAAAAGGAACGCCAAAGGCCTCAGCAGCTTGCGCTGCTTTGATCTCACCATCGGCGTGTTGCATACCCAAAAGACCCACCGGAGCCATGGCTACTGGCATGGTCACATCCTGTCCCACCATTTGAGTCGCTAGGGTGCGGGGTGCAAGATCACGCGCCACGCGCTGACGAAACAGAATCTTGTTAAAGTCAGAGTCATTCATTGCCAACGTCTGTTGCGTCCATGATCCAGACTCACAGTAGCCTTGGAACATTTTAGGGACACGTTTGTGGTAGAGACGACGTAGGTCAGATAGTTCGCAAATTACACTCATTGAAGGGCTCCTTAACTTTTTTTGCACTCTATCCTGTTGCAGCGTACTCTTGCAGAAAATAAACACCACTTGTCAGACCAGTTATGTCGATCACTTCTTCTCTGTTATCGCTATTGATGGATACTACTCGAGCAGGCGAAACCCTTCCGTCTGAGTCGAGGTTGGCTGCTCACTTTTCAGTATCCCGAAGTGCGATTAGGGAGGCTATGTCAGAGTTGCTTGCCGCCGGTCTGCTCATTAAACAGCAGGGACGTCTAACTCGTCTGGTTAACCCTTTAGAGAGTGTGGTTCTTAATTTACCGGTAAAAGCAGATCCGACATTGAATGACGTTAGGGATGTGCTTGAGTTAAGAGCTTTTATTGAATCTGTGGCCGCTGGGTGTTGTGCTGAGAACGCTTCGAAAACGCAGATTCAGATCATTCGATCTGAGTTCGAGAAGATGCAGCTGCGGAGTCAAAAGAACACGACATTGATTCGCGCAAAAGCGGATCTTCAGTTTCATATGCTGATCGCTAAGTACAGCCACAATCTCGTAGTCGCTAGTTTAAGTGAGCTCTTCTACAACCGTTATTTTTCATCTATTTACAAGGCCTTAGATCTAACACTTAAACGTTATGGGCGATATCCTGAGCGGATTAATCCTCAGCATCAGCAGATATTCTCGGCTCTTGAACAAGGGGATCGGTTAGCCGCGCAGGAGGCGGCAAGAGAGCATGTGCTTTACACACGCTCTCTGTTGGCGTTCGCCCGTCAGTAGGCAATCCTGTTATTCCACACTATTAAGCCGTCTCGTGAACTTTATGAACAAAATGCTGTTTATAAAATTAATACTCCTTATCGCCACAAGCTTTTTCTTAAGAGTGGATTTTTCTAAATTCTTGTTAACTGTTCATCAAACTGCGATGTCAGTGTTCATAACAAGGAGAAGAAAATGAAACTAGCAAAAATTAAATTTCTAGCAGCTGGCGTTGCAATGAGCGTTGCCTCTTCTGCAATGGCGGCTGAGTGTATTGCACCTGCTAACCCAGGCGGTGGTTGGGACTTCACTTGTCGTCAAATCGGCAAAATCATGCATGACATCGGTGCCGTTAAAGATCCCGTTCAAGTCACTAATATGGCGGGTGCAGGCGGTGGTCTAGCCTACGCGCACGTGGTTAACGAGCGTAACGACGACGGTGATCTTATTGTTGCTGCTTCAACAGCTACAGCAACGCGTCTAGCTCAAAACGCTTACTCAGGTATGACGTCTGATCAGGTTCGTTTCCTAGGTGCTATCGGTGCTGACCCTGGCGTTATCGTGGTTGCTAAAGACTCGCCTTACCAGACTCTGAACGAGTTGCTTGATGATGTTATAGCGAACCCTGGTAAGCACGCCTTTGCCGGTGGATCAGCTGCAGGCGGTTACGATCACCTTAAAGTCCTAATGGCGCTGAAACGTAAAGGCTTCACGGATATCCGTAAGGTTAAGTACATCGCTGTTGATGGTGACGCTGATGCGATCACTCAGACAGTTGGTGGCTTCACGTCAGCAATGACAGGTGACATCTCAGGTGTTGTAAGCTTCATTAAAAACGGTGACGTTCGCGTACTGGCTTCATTCACTGACGAGCGTATCGAAATTCCAGGTCTAGATGTTGTGATTCCAACGGCTAAAGAGCAGGGTATCGATGTTGTCGCGGTTAACTGGCGTGGTCTCTACACTCCAAAAGGTGCGTCTGAAGCTTCTTACAACCAGTGGTCTGATGCGCTAGCTCAGGTTGCAGCCTCTAAAGAGTGGGCGGACGCTATGGAAGCAAACGGTCTTGTTAAGTTCACGAAAGTGGGCCCAGACTTCCAGAACTACCTAAACGGTGTGATGCAGGAAGTACAAGATATGTCTAAAGAGCTTGGTGTAATCAAGTAATGACAGATCGCATAACGGGGTTGATCGTCGTTGTGCTGGCGCTCGCGTATTTCGCGGGCGCCACTCAACTGCAAGAGCCTTTTTTCTCTGATCCACTCGGCCCAAAAGCCTTCCCGATGATGATTGCGTCGGTAGCGGTAATCTGTGGTCTTGTGATGATCATGAAACCGGATCAAGAGCCAGAGTGGCCAGGTTTAACAACCTTTATGCACATTGGCTTTGCAGTTGTAGCGCTGGTTTTCTATGCCTACACACTTAAACCGCTGGGTTTCTTAGTTTCAACCGCGATAGCCGGTACCGCTGTATCCTATCTGATTGAAGCTAGAGCAAAAAATGCTGTGGTGACTGGAGTGCTTTTCTCAGGAGCGCTGTTCCTGATCTTTAAGTTCATCTTCGGTTTAAGTCTTTTCGCGCTACCGCGCTGGTTGATGGGGTAGGGTATGGATATCTTTGCAAATTTGGCCATTGGTTTTGATGTGGCGCTCTCGCCATTTACCCTGGCCCTTGCTATAGCAGGCTGTATCCTTGGAACGATGATCGGCTCTCTGCCGGGTCTAGGTCCATCGAACGGTGTTGCGATACTAATTCCTCTAACATTCTCATTTGGTCTAGATGCAACTCAGGCACTGGTGTTAATGACGAGTGTTTACTACGGCGCCATGTACGGCGGTCGTATCTCTTCGATTCTTCTGAATATCCCGGGTGATGAGCCGGCTATGATGACCTGTCTTGATGGGTATCCAATGGCCAAAGCAGGTCGCGCCGGAGATGCGTTGGTACTCTCAGGTGTCGCTTCGTTTGTCGGTGCACTGTTGGCGACCATTGGTTTAATGCTGCTTGCGCCGTTGTTGGCTCGTGTGGCTTACCAGTTCGGCCCGGCCGAGTACTTTGCGCTCTACATGCTGGCCTTTGCCACCTTAGGTGGTATCGGTTCTAACAACCAGGCTAAGGCAGCATTAGCCGTCTGTATCGGTCTGGGAATCGCGACTATTGGTGTGGATGCTTCAACGGGTATGACTCGCTTTACCGGCGATAACATGCACCTGTTTGATGGTATCGACTTCTTGGTAGCCATCGTTGGTCTTTTTGCGGTCTCTGAAGTACTGGTGTTTATTGAGTCACACGGTAAAGACTCTGCCATAGGCGTGAAACTAGAGAAAGTACGTATTCCTTGGGCTGACATTGCTCGCACTAAATGGACCATGCTAAAGGCAACAGTGATCGGCTTTATTGCAGGTCTATTGCCGGGTGCAGGTGCTTCCTTGGGTAGTTTCTTGGCGTATATGCAAGAGAAGTCATCGGTACGTGACAACTCGCAGTTCGGTAAAGGTGATCCACGTGGTATCGCTGCACCAGAGGCCGGTAACAATGCGGCGGCAGGGGGTGCGTTAGTACCTATGTTGACGCTAGGTGTTCCGGGTTCAGGTACAACAGCCGTTCTGCTAGCACTGTTGATGACGTTGAATATCACCCCAGGTCCCACGTTGTTTAACGATCGACCTGAGGTGGTTTGGGGTTTGATCGCCTCACTACTGATTGCCAACGTTGTACTGTTGGTGCTTAACGTCCCAATGGTGAAGATGTTCAGCCGAGTGCTACAGGTATCCCCTGCGATTCTGCTGCCAGGTGTGACCCTGGTTGCCTTTGTCGGTATCTACTCACTGACCGGTAGCTACTTCGATCTACTATTGATGATTGGCTTTGGTGTGCTGGGTTACCTGCTTCGCAAGATGGACATTCCTTCAGTACCGGTGATTCTGGGTATCCTGTTGGGTGGTCACATGGAAGTGAACCTGCGCCGTGCGATGGTGCTTTCTGATGGTGACTGGACCTATCTGTTCAGCAGTAACATCTCAGTCGGTCTATGGATTGCTGCTGTTCTTGGCTTCCTAGCGCCGTTCATCTTCCGTGGCAAATTGAAACCACCTACGCAGAGTAGCTAACCACGACAGGTTGGTAGATGCTCTAATAAAAAACGCTGATAAGACTCAGCGTTTTTTTGTTTATAGCCCTTTGTAGCGCCGTTCAGGTCGGCCGACCGTGCCATAGTTAATATCGGCATTGAGTCGCTCTTGTCCCACTAGATATTCCAAATAGCGTCTCGCGGTGGTGCGGCTAGAGCCAATGCGCTCGCCTACCTGTTCTGCACTTAAAGAGTCATGACTCTCCCTGAACACCGCAACGATTTTATCCAGTGTAATCTGGTCGATCCCCTTGGGTAGAGCTTCAAGTTTAAGGCTGCTGTTTTTGCTCTCTCTGTGACGCGAGAGCAGTTGATCAACATCTTGCTGAGACAGCTCGTTAGCTTGATTGGTAAGGGTGGTTTTATGTGATCTGTACTGGTTTAAGGCGCCAGAGAGTCGATCAAAAACTAAGGGTTTCAGAACATAGTCAAACACACCCAGGCGCAGAGCCTCGGATAGGCTATCGACCTCTTTAGCGGCTGTAATCATGATGACGTCGGTTTGTGAGTCCCCTGAACGCAGGGTTTTAAGAAGATCTAAACCGCTTCCGTCAGGGAAGTGGATGTCTAACAGCACAAGATCCGGCTGGAAAACGTCGAGCATATCTTGTGCGTCTCGGGTTGAGTGGCTAATGCCTATGACGTCAAAGCCATCGATGCGCTCCACAAAACGTCGTTGAATTTCAGCAATCTGTGGATCATCTTCAGCGATCAGTATTTTCAATGTATCAGACATCCTTGCCACTCCTTGGTAGATAGAGGGTAAAACGGCTTCCGCCTGAGTGTGAGGCCTCAACAGTAATGTGGCCACCTAGGGCCTCTAAGGTCTCTTGCACTAAAAATAGTCCTATGCCGCGACCTTCGCCTTTGCTGCTGACGCCTGAGGTAAATAGGTTGTTGATCTTGTTGGGATCAATACCCTCACCGTCATCTTCGACCTCAATAATGATATCCGAGCCCATATCGGTCATTGATAGACGTACCTCTTCGGAGTGGGCCGAAAGTGAGGCATCAAAAGCGTTATCAATGAGGTTGCCGATTAACGTCACCATCTGCTGTGATTCAATATGAGACGGAAGTTGGTGAAGCTGTGAACCCTCATCAATCTCAAGTGTCAGCCCTAGTTCATTCGCGCGATTGAATTTTCCGAGTATACAGCCTGCTACGACCGGATCTGCCACCGACTCTTTTAGCCAGGTTAATAGCTCCTGGTGCTCCTTAGTCTCCTGCCCAATAAGATCGAGCGCTTCCTGCTTGGCATCTAAGCTGATAAGACCTGCAATGGTGTGCAGTTTATTGGCGTATTCATGTGCTTGTGAACGAAGTGCTTCAGCATACTGGCGAATGCGGGTTAGCTTTCGGCTCACCTCCGTCAACTCATCTTTCGGGCGGAAGCTGGCAACCACACCCACCACCTGGTCCTCTTTAACGATGGGTAATCGGTTAATGATCAGCTGTCGGCCGTTGACGAGAGTCTCTCGGTCGTACTCGGCTTCACCGGTCTCAAGCAGCATGGGCATTCTTGAATCGGGAAGCACCTCACTGAGTGGGCGTCCTGAAACATCTTGATCATCAATCCCCAGTGTTCTCAAGGCTGCTCGGTTAAAGGTGGTGATTTCACCTTTTGAGTTAATGGAGATGATCCCTTCTCGAACCGACTCTAGCGTGGCGTTTCGCTCTAGGAATAGGGCAGCGATCTCGTGAGGTTCAAGGTCAAAAATGGCAGACCTAAAACGGCGTGCAATCCACATGGCCAACATAATCGATACCAAGAGTAGGGCAAAGGTGCCTACGATGACGGTGCCTTGATAGTTAAAGATGGTCTGGTCGATGGTTTTGGTTAAATAACCGACCGAAACCACGCCGACGATCTTACCCTGATCATCCAGCACCGGTGTCTTGCCTCGGATTGACTCCCCAAGGCTGCCAACGGCTTTAGAGATGTAGCTCTCACCGAGTTCCAGTGCGCGATAGTTATCACCACCCACCATCGGTTTGCCGATGCGTTCTGGTTTTGGGTGAACGAGACGTATGCCGTCAATGTCGCCAATAGAGATGAAACTGGCGTCGGTTGCTAATCTGAGGTCCGCTACAATGGCTTGGACAGCGTCACTATCACTGCGACTGACAGCGTCGCGAATAGAGGGGGTTTGAGAGATCATTGACGAGAGCTGCAGGGCGCGTTGACCGATCTGATCTTCGAGTGAATCCGCTAGATATCTTAGGGTGAAAATTCCCAACACAATCGCCTGCGTCAGGATCAATAGACTGACCAGTAGTGTTAAGCGGGTGCTGATTTTAAGGCGAGGTGCTTTCATCCCTGTACTCTTATCATTTTTGTTGTCGCAATGATGCCACGATGCTTGATAAAAATCAGTCACTTCGTGGCTAACCATTGGGTTTTAAGCCGGATCAGGGTGGAGACTGGTTGGTTAGATCTGTATAATACTGCCCTTCAATTGAAACGCGCTTCGACTGAGTCGTTCGCACATAACTTACGTGGCCTGTCGTATGGGTCACCACTGAGCACTAGGATCTATAAATGCCTGTTATTACTCTTCCTGATTCAAGTAAACGTGAATTCGATCAGCCACTGTCTGTTTTTGATCTGGCGTCTGATATCGGCCCAGGTCTAGCGAAAGCTACCCTTGCCGGTCGAGTGAATGGTGAATTGGTTGATACCTCTTTTGTCATCGAGGCGGATGCAGACGTCTCTCTTATCACGGCGCGCGATGAAGAGGGTGTCGATATCATTCGTCACTCAACTGCGCACTTGATGGCGATGGCTGTTCAAGATCTTTTCCCTGGTGCTCAAGTGACGATCGGTCCAACGATCGATGACGGTTTCTACTACGATTTTGCTTATGAGCGTCCATTTACGCCAGAAGATCTAGAGAAGATCGAGAAGCGCATGGCGGAACTGGCTAAGTCGAACCTTCCTGTTGAGCGCTCAGTTATGAGTCGTTCAGACGCAGTGAAAATGTTCGAAGCGATGGGCGAGAAGTACAAGGTTGAGATCATTGAATCGATTCCTGGTGAAGAGGATCTTTCGTTCTACAAGCAGGGTGATTTCATCGATCTATGTCGTGGCCCTCACGTGCCTAATACGGGCCACCTAAAAGTTTTCAAACTGATGAAAGTGGCTGGCGCTTACTGGCGCGGTGACGTTAAAAACGAGCAGCTAACTCGTATCTACGGCACAGCTTGGGGTGACAAGAAAGACCTTAAAGCCTACTTGCACCGCCTTGAAGAGGCAGAGAAGCGTGACCACCGTAAACTCGGTAAGCAGTTGAATCTGTTCCATCTTCAGGAAGAAGCACCAGGTATGGTGTTTTGGCATCCGAATGGCTGGACTCTTTGGCAGGCAGTGGAACAGTACATGCGTGAACAGCAGCGCAAACGTGGCTACCAAGAGATCAAGACACCGCAGGTGGTTGAACGTACTCTGTGGGAAAAATCAGGTCACTGGGATAAGTTCCAAGAGCAGATGTTCACGACCCACTCTGAGAGCCGTGACTTTGCCGTTAAGCCGATGAACTGCCCATGTCACATTCAAGTATTCAACCAGGGATTGCGTTCATACCGTGACCTACCTTTGCGTATGGCTGAATTTGGCTCGTGTCACCGCAATGAGCCATCTGGTGCACTGCACGGTATCATGCGTGTTCGTGGCTTCGTTCAAGATGATGGTCACACTTTCTGTGCTGAGGACTCTATTCAATCTGAGGTGGCTGAATTCATCGACTTCCTTCATGAGGTCTACACTGATTTCGGATTCAGCGACATTATTTACAAACTCTCTACTCGTCCTGAGCAGCGTGTCGGTTCTGATGAAGTTTGGGATAAAGCTGAAAAGGCGTTGGCTGATGCTTTGGACGCAGCGGGTCTGAATTGGGAAGAACTGCCTGGTGAAGGTGCCTTCTACGGTCCTAAGATTGAATTCTCACTACGTGACTGTCTGGGTCGTGTTTGGCAGTGTGGAACGATTCAGGTCGACTTCTCGATGCCGGGTCGACTCGATGCTCAGTTTGTTAACGAGAAGGGCGATCGTGAAACACCGGTTATGTTGCACCGTGCGATTCTAGGTTCGTTTGAGCGATTTATCGGTATTTTGATTGAGCACTACGCGGGGGCGCTGCCGACTTGGTTGTCTCCAGTGCAGGTTGCCGTCATGAATATCACGGATAAACAGTCAGATTTTGTCAATGAAGTGGTATCTAAGCTGCAAAATAGCGGTATTAGAGCAATTTCGGACTTGAGAAATGAGAAGATCGGCTTTAAAATCCGCGAGCGCACTCTACAGAAAATCCCTTATCTTCTAGTAATCGGCGATAAAGAAGTTGAATCTGGCAGCGTTGCTGTACGCACACGCACAGGTGAAGATATGGGTGTATTTAGTGTTGAAGACTTTGCTAACTTGTTGATTCAAGAGAATAATCGCAAAGGTCGCAGCGAATAAAAACGCTTTAGGAGAAACTAGCTATCAAGCGTGATAACAAGCGCGGTCAAAAGAATTTGCCGCCAATTAATGAAAATATTCGAGCTCGTGAGTGTCGTTTAATCGGCGCTGACGGAGAGCAGGTTGGTGTTGTAAGCCTTAATGAAGCGCTTCGTGCGGCTGAAGAGGCAGGATTGGATCTAGTACAGATCTCCGATTCCGACCCAATCGTCTGTAAGGTGATGGACTACGGTAAACACCTTTACGACCAGAAAAAACGTGCAAATGAGGCTAAGAAGAAACAGACTCAGATGCAGGTTAAAGAGATTAAGTTCCGTCCAGGGACTGATGTGGGGGATTATCAGGTAAAACTACGCAACCTGATACGTTTCCTAGAAGGTGGAGATAAGACCAAGATTACGATTCGCTTCCGCGGTCGTGAGATGGCGCACCAGGAGCTCGGAATGGAGCTTCTTAATCGAGTTGAAACGGATTTGGCAGACTACGGTACTGTTGAAGCTCGTCCTAAACTTGAAGGTCGTCAGATGGTCATGGTCATAGCTCCTAAGAAAAAGTAGTTGGTTCCAAACTAAGACCTGCCGTGCCATCCAGTATGGTGTTGCAGGTTTTGTTCGTTCCAACAGATAACTAACGAATGCGTGGAGAAAGTAAATGCCAAAGATTAAATCTGTCCGCGGTGCGGCAAAGCGTTTCAAGAAGACTGCTAATGGCTTCAAGCACAAGCAAGCCTTCAAAAGTCACATTCTGACCAAGAAGACTACTAAGCGTAAGCGTCAGCTACGCCCAATGCTTCAGGTACATGCAGCTGACCAGGCTCTGGTTAAGCGCATGCTTCCATACATTTAATTGGTTACGAATAGGATTAAGAAGGAGTTACCATGCCTCGCGTAAAACGTGGTGTACAAGCTCGTGCACGTCATAAAAAAGTATTGAAACAGGCTAAAGGTTACTACGGCGCTCGTAGTCGTGTATTCCGCGTAGCCAAACAAGCTGTCATCAAAGCGGGTCAGTACGCTTACCGTGACCGCCGTCAGCGCAAACGTCAGTTCCGTGCTCTGTGGATTGCTCGTATTAACGCAGCAGCTCGCATCAATGGTTTGTCGTACAGCCGTCTGATCGCTGGCCTTAAAAAGGCTAACGTTGAGATCGACCGTAAGGTACTGGCTGATCTGGCAGTGCATCAGCAAACAGCGTTTACCGCTGTTGTTGAAAAAGCAAAAGCAGCACTAGCCTAAGACAATCGTCACCCTAGGGTGATGAATTGATCGACTCAGATAGGGGAAGGGTGCTCGCTCTTCCCCTATTTTTGTATTTGGACCCAGAGAGTGGAGCCGTAAATGGAAAATCTTGACGCCCTGTTGGCGGAAGGAAAAGCCGCTGCTGAAACAGCGAGCGATGTAAAAACTTTAGACGAAGTTCGTGTTCAGTACCTAGGTAAGAAGGGGCACCTTACCCAGCTATTGAAAGGGCTTGGTAAACTATCTAACGAAGAGCGTCCTGCTGCAGGTGCACGCATCAACGTGGCCAAAGAGGCGCTGTCCGATGTGCTGAATGCGCGTAAGAGCCTACTCGAAAATGCTGCACTTGAAGCGAAGTTGGCTGCAGAGAAGGTGGATGTCACGCTTCCTGGTCGTCAGCCAGAGTTGGGTGGCCTGCACCCAGTGACAAAAACGATGGATCGTATTGAAGCTTTCTTCAGTCGCATCGGTTACTCGGTAGAAGAGGGGCCTGAGATCGAAGATGATTACCACAACTTCGAAGCGCTCAACATTCCATCGCACCACCCAGCGCGTGCGATGCACGATACCTTCTATTTTGACGCTCACCGTCTGTTAAGAACCCACACTTCTCCAGTACAGGTTCGTACGATGGAGGCGCAGAAGCCGCCTATTCGTATTATCTGTCCAGGTCGTGTCTACCGTTGTGACTATGACCAGACCCACTCACCAATGTTCCATCAGGTTGAAGGTTTGATCATCGATAAGAACATCAGCTTTGCAGATCTTAAAGGTACGCTTGAACAGTTCTTACGTGAATTCTTTGAAGAGGATGTGCGTGTGCGTTTCCGTCCTTCCTACTTCCCATTTACTGAGCCTTCTATTGAAGTCGATATCGATCGCGGTGATGGTAAATGGCTAGAAGTACTAGGCTGTGGCATGGTTCATCCAAAAGTACTTGAGATGTCGGGTATCGACTCTGAAGAGTACACCGGATTTGCCTTTGGTATGGGGGTAGAGCGTTTCGCAATGCTGCGTTATGGCGTTGACGATCTACGACTATTCTTTGAAAACGATCTGCGCTTCCTAAGCCAGTTCAACTAATTCAGCCGATAGCAGACGAGAGTATTTAACTATGAAATTCAGTGAACAGTGGTTACGTGAACTGGTTCAGCCTGCCATCGATACGCAGGGTTTAGCGGATCAACTCAGCCTAGCAGGTTTAGAAGTTGATGAGATTGAGTCGGTTGCCAAAGAGTTTTCCGGTGTGGTTGTGGGTGAAGTTCTGAGTGCCGAGCAGCACCCAGATGCCGATAAACTGCGCGTATGTCAGGTAAGCGACGGTAGTGAGACCTTCCAAGTGGTGTGTGGTGCCCCCAACGCCCGTGCTGGAATCAAGACCGCTTTTGCAACGGTCGGTGCCGTTCTACCGGGTAACTTTAAGATTAAGAAAGCCAAGCTACGTGGTGTTGAATCCATGGGTATGCTCTGTGCTGAAGATGAGCTAGGCCTATCGGATGATCATGGCGGCATCATGGAGCTTCCAGCCGATGCTCCAGTCGGTCAGAGTGTCCGTGACTACCTTAATCTTGAAGATATGATTATCGATGTCGATTTGACGCCTAACCGTGGTGACTGCCTAGGTATGGTCGGTATGGCTCGTGAAGTGGGTGTATTGAATAAAGCCGCTGTGGCTGAGATCGATTGCTCTGCTGTTGCAGCAACCATTGGTGATACCGTTTCGATCGAGTTAGAAGCCGCTTCAGCTTGCCCTCGCTACTTGGGTCGTGTCATTCGTGGCATCGATATCAATGCACAGACGCCACGTTGGATGGTTGAGCGTTTAGAGCGTTCTGGCGTTCGCTCTATCGATCCTGTTGTCGATGTTACCAACTATGTGTTGCTTGAGTTAGGGCAGCCAATGCACGCTTTTGATCTGAATAAGATTGAAGGTGGTATTCGTGTTCGCATGGCCGAGCAGGGCGAAGCGCTAACACTGCTTGATGGCAGTGAGATTAAGCTGAACGCTGATACGCTAGTGATTGCCGATCACAATAAAGCAATTGCGATGGCGGGCATCATGGGGGGCGGTAACTCTGAAGTCTCTGAAGAGAGTAAAGATATTCTGCTTGAGTGTGCCTACTTTGACCCTATCGCGATTGCAGGTCGCGCACGAAACTATGGTCTGCATACGGATGCATCCCACCGTTACGAACGTGGTGTGGATTGGCAGCTACAGGCGCGTGCTATTGAGCGTGCGACAGCCTTGCTGATTGACATTGTTGGTGGTGAGGTTGGTCCGGTTATCCAGGCTGTATCTGAAGCGAACTTGCCGAAGCCGGTCGCTCTTGAGCTGCGTCACCAGCGTGTCACTGATATGTTGGCACTTGAGATTCCAGCGGCCGAGATCGAAGAGATTCTAACGCGTCTAGGTCTTCAGTTGCGTGCTAATGGCGATGGCTCATGGATGGTTGCGGTTCCTAGCTACCGTTTTGATATCAGCATCGAAGTTGATCTGATTGAAGAGATTGCACGCGTTTACGGCTACAACAATCTGCCGTCTAATACACCCCGTGCAGAGCTTCCTCTGCCCTCTATCAAAGAGTCGAAACTAACGGCAAGCACCCTGCGCCGTCACTTGGTATCTCGTGGTTACCAAGAGGCGATTACCTACAGCTTCATCGAAGCGGGGCTTGCAAAACAATTTGACGATCAGAATGAAGCGGTAGCGCTTGCTAACCCTATCTCTGCAGAGATGGCGGTGATGCGTACCACTATCTGGCCAGGTCTCTCTAAAGCCGTTGCTTACAACCAAGCGCGTCAACAGAGTCGAGTGCGTCTGTTTGAGATTGGTCAGTGCTTCATTGCCAATGGCGATGAGCTTGAACAAGAGAACAGCCTAGCGGGGATTATTTCGGGTAACCGTTCACCAGAATCGTGGATGGGTAAGAGCGACAAGGTCGATTTCTTTGATATTAAAGGTGATCTGGAGTCCTTGTTCTCTTTGGGTGGCGATGCGAGCCAGTTTAAGTTGGTTGCCGATACTCACCATGCCCTTCACCCAGGTCAGTCAGCTCGCATTGAGAAAGCGGGCGTGACAGTGGGTTGGGTTGGTGCAATGCACCCAAGTCTACAAAAGAGTTTAGATCTAGCTGGTCCAGTCTATCTATTCGAGATGAAGCTATCATCTCTATTGGAAGGGCGTCTACCTCGCTTTGCATCCCTCTCTAAATTCCCAGAGTCACGTCGTGATTTAGCAATGGTGATCGGTGCAGAAGTGAGCTTTGACTCTGTTCGTTCTATTGCGCAGTCAGAGGGCGGTGAGTTCCTAAAAGAGGTCATCCTATTTGACGTATATACCGGCCAAGGTATTGATGATGGACAAAAAAGTCTTGCTCTTGGCTTGACCTGGCAGCACCCATCGCGCACTCTTAACGAAGAAGAGATCAATGCATCAGTGCAAGCGGTCGTTGAAAAACTGACCTCTGATCTAGGTGCAGTATTGCGAGATTAAACCTAATAAAGGGGTTTGGTATGAGTGCGTTAACAAAAGCGGATATGGCAGAGCGTCTTTTTGAAGAACTCGGTCTAAACAAACGCGAAGCGAAAGAGATGGTTGAATCGATGTTCGATGAGATCAAAGAGAGTCTTTCGCATAACGAGCATGTCAAACTCTCGGGTTTTGGTAATTTTGATCTACGCGATAAGCGACAGCGTCCTGGACGTAACCCTAAGACGGGTGAAGAGGTGCCTATCTCTGCCCGTCGAGTGGTAACCTTCCGTCCGGGGCAAAAGCTTAAAGAGCGAGTAGAGCTGCATTCAGCTAAGCAACAATAATGTCGAGCGATCTTCCTACCATCCCAACCAAGCGTTACTTTACGATTGGTGAAGTCAGCAAGTTGTGTGATCTAAAGCCTCATGTGCTTCGCTACTGGGAGCAAGAGTTCGAACAAATTGAGCCGGTTAAACGCAGTAATCGCCGCTACTATCAGCACCAAGACATTCTTCTGATTCGTGAAATCAAGGGCCTTCTCTACGAACAAGGCCTTACTATTGCTGGAGCAAAACAGTATCTGACAGCAGGTAATACACACGATGATCAAGGGCGGTATAAGCAGTTGATTCGCCAATCGATTACCGAGCTGGAAGATATTCTTAAATCGATGAGAATTAACGCCAACTAGGCTTTAAACCCGAAAGCGCATCCTGTAACATGCGCGCCAAGTTTCCGGAATGTAGCGCAGCCTGGTAGCGCACCTGCATGGGGTGCAGGGGGTCGGAGGTTCGAATCCCTTGTTGACTACGTTTTAATTTCTAAATATTATATAAAGGAGTTTGTTTTTTATACGATTTAATACAAACGGGATGTAGCGCAGCCTGGTAGCGCGTTCGCCTGGGGGGCGATAGGTCGCTGGTTCGAATCCAGTCATCCCGACCACTTTAGTGATAGTATTCACTAACATATGATTTCTATATATTGCTGTGAGCTCAATGTATCTTTTAAATAGTCAGTATATAACACAATGTTCTAAAAAATATTGATAATTAGTGTGTAAAAATCCTACTGACACCCATGGGCACCCCATGCATAGTGGTCAAGGGTCAGATTGCAGTTTAACACCCCGAAATCCTTTCCATAATTGAATACAAAAAAGCCCCGCATCAGCGAGGCTATATTGAAGTATCAATTTTTTATCTGATTACAGCACAAAGTTCTTCTGAAACTCTTTCGCAGAGGTTACTTAGATCAATTCCGTTTGCTTTACAGTAATCCGATATTTTCTCGCTTTCTGGGTAATCCGAAATATCTGAACCATCAGCTGCAGATTGGATCTTACCCACATCAATCTCATCAAAGAAAGAGCAGAATAACCCGAGATTTTCCCCATCAAGAATTAATTCGAATGCCATGATGTTTTTGTCATCATTCACATTGATGTTCTTTAGGTTTACTAGATTTTCTCCAAATCCAAAAGTTTTCATACACATAGCTCCCAAATAATGAACTTGAATACTAACTTTTATGAAGTTATTTGAACATTGAAGATTTAGTTGCTTCTTTATTCTTCAGTGATAGTGCCTTGTTCACAATTCCAACTAGCCTCCATACCTCATTAAACAAATACTGTTTTTTTATACAGCCTTTCATTGACTTAAATTATTATAAGTATTAATATAATAATACAAATAATAATTAAGACATACATGGAGGTATGGAAATGAAACTACACATGCAATCGAATTCAATCAGTGCTGAAACGGTAAATGCCTTTTTAATTAAACTGCCAGGCAGTGAATTCAAGTTTTGGCATCCAAAGAAGTTTTGCTCTTTAAGGGGGAAGGGTAATTACCTTTTGGAAATCTGGTTTGGCAACAAAGATTGGAAGATCAAGGCTCAAAGGACTGGGACGACTTTCAACGTATTGGATGAGTTTGAAGATACGGTTTTAGCTGTTGCTGCCAAATACAACATCAAATACTCAGACTAATAAGAATAAGAAGAAAGGTAACAATATGAAAATCTGGTCATTACTAAATCACAAAGGGGGAGTTGGAAAGACAACTGCAACTATCAATATCTCATATACCTTAGCCAACCTTGGCAAAAGAGTATTGGTTATCGACATGGATCCTCAGGCGAACACATCTTCAATTTTTAAAGAAGATTACGAGAGCGCTTCACCGTCGCTCTCAGATCTCTTTGCCAACAAATCCTTTGATATCAACAAAGCTATCTCACAAGCGAGAATCAACGGTACTGAAGTTGATAATCTATTTATAGTTCATTCCAACAGTCTGCTTGAGCAAGCATTAATAAACATACCTCAGAGGACGCGCAGAGAGACGATCCTGGCGAAATCTTTAGAAAGACTGGGTTATGACTATGTTCTTATAGATTGCCCACCATCGATCGGGGAGGGCGTTTTGAACGCAGTATACACATCAGACAAAGTGATAGTTCCAGTAGAACTGGATGGTTTTGCGGTTAACTCCATCAGCAATATGTTCGATTTAATCACAGAGACCAAAGATTTTGATGATGTAGCCGAGATGTTGGAAAGTGGTGTGGTGAGTTTTTTTGTTAACAAATATGACGCTCGTTCCACTGTCCTCAATGAAAAAATAGGGGAGGAGCTTCAGGTTATCAAACCGTATTTTATCAAGCGTACGTGCAAATCTAGGTCTGATATCAGAAAGGCTATTGATGCCAAAATGCCTGTCGCGCTCTACAGTCCTAAATCAGATAGCGCTGAAGATTACCAGGTAATCACCTATGCGTTGGTAGAGGGTAGTAATCATGTCTAAGTTAGCAAATAAAATAAATGATCAGGAACCAAAGACGGAAAAGCCAAAGATTGCTTCTGGAACTTTGCGGTCAGCTATCAATCCGAAGGCGATTCGATTTACAAAAATTGATATCAATCGACTGGAAGATTTTAAAAAACGAATTTGTGAGATTGATGGCTCTCCAAGTTGTCCTGATTCCCGAGCTATGAGAGCTTTGCTGGCAATTTCGACTCGACTCACCAATGAGCAACTCCAGGAGATGATCTTCTGAAACGTGTAGATAACAATAATAAAAAGGTACACTTATGAATAAAAACACATCAACTACAAATCAAGTGCGTCTATTGAATGTTTCTGGCGTTACGCCAGAGCCATTTGATGGCTCAATCAAGAATCTATTTACAGACGGTGAAGTGATCATTGCCTGCAAATTGGCTTATTTCGCAAGGGTGGCACTTGGAAAAAATGTAATTCAGAACTCCTCTATGAACTCTTTGTTTGAGCAGTCATATTTGGATTCAATCAAAGACAGTTTGCCAGCAGAGCTTGCTGTTAAATCTCAATACGAGCAATACAGCACCGTACAAGATGGGTTTCTTAGAATTCTGATGTTGCAATCTTGCAGGTTGGCATCGTCAATTCCTGATGTGGATCTAGACTCTTATGTTGAATTCGAAGAGTCCTTTATGGACTCTTTTGAGTTCATATCAAGAAACTATTCTTCAGAGGGGTATAAGTCCTTCCCGACTGAGCTATATCAGGATGAAAATTTAGGGGTATGGCAGATAATTTATGATTTGCTGGACGATCCTAAAGTGCATTCGTCAGGTTTTGGGTCCGCAGCATTTTCTGATGCTGTAGAACAGTTCGTAATTGACTCCAAAGTCATTGATCACAAAGCTATACCTCAATCTGTCTATGATTCACTAGCGCAAGACACTAATTTCAATTTTCTAAAGTGGGCAAGGACTATGAAGTTGCCTGTGCCATGTTTAGATACTGAACGATTTAGACTGCCCAGTAACGAGGGGGAGAGATTTAAGCGGTTTGTTGAACTTAGCGCATATGCAGGTCTAGCACTTGATATCAAAAAGACTGTCGATGAATTGCTTTCTTGTGATCAAGAGAAGTTCAATAATTGGCGTGCTGCAAAGCGCGTCAAGGAATCAAGCTCGGACTCTGAAAGAGAGAGTGAGGTTGAGTTGAGTCTTTGAAGAAGAATGAGCTTAGCATTGGAGTGCTAAGCTCTTTTGGATTGTTGTTCGATATGTGCACATTTGAACGATGATAGGGGGGGATTACGTACCCTCAGGGGCTGCTGTCGGCACATAGCAGTCGTTTACAGCTGCGAATTAAATCAGAATCTAGCCAATTAAAACATTGGCAAGCCCCGAATCGCCTTAGATGCTTGAAAGTTGATCAAGTAACACCTTATATGATTCGTTTTCA
>NZ_WBYQ01000007.1:0-96942 GCF_013282925.1 Marinobacterium sp. xm-g-48 | reverse complement strand
GGCACACAGAGACCTCCGCTGCAGGTCCAGAGGGCCCCAAAACGAGACGTAATCGATTAAAACTGGAGTCTTGCGGTTAGCTCAGCCCGTTCGGCAACGTATAAGCCGGGTTTTTCGAGGTGCCCTGTTGAGTTATGAAACGCTGGTTTGCGTTATCCCATATTTTTCCAACAATGGGATTATTACTTTTTATATCAGTTTGCCACTCAGCTGCTGATACGGCTGATATGCCAAATAGAATTGAAATAGAAACAGCTTTTAACAGGTTCATCTTGTCCGTGTCTTTTTGTTGATACTCGTTTTCACTCTACGCATTTGATCCTATCTTGGTGCTTTTCAGATGCAAGCGCGTGTCTATGGTGGCATACTCGTAAACAACTGTTTTTGTAAATGCTAACCCGTCTGGGAACACTATTTGTGGAAAATCTGATAGATGAAGGGGTCGAAACCCTTCCTTTAAAGACCTTTACAGAGAAAGCCTACTTAGATTACTCAATGTACGTCATTCTTGACCGTGCATTGCCTCATCTAGGCGATGGTATGAAGCCAGTACAACGCCGTATTGTTTATGCAATGTCTGAGCTTGGACTAAAGGCGAGCGCCAAATTTAAAAAGTCAGCACGTACGGTAGGTGACGTTTTAGGTAAGTTTCATCCGCACGGTGATTCGGCCTGTTATGAGGCTATGGTGCTTATGGCACAGCCTTTCAGTTATCGCTATCCGCTTGTAGATGGTCAAGGCAACTGGGGTTCTGCTGACGACCCTAAATCTTTCGCAGCAATGCGATACACTGAAGCGCGACTCTCTAAATATGCCGAGGTGTTGTTAAAAGAGTTAGGTCAAGGAACGGTTGAATGGGTACCTAACTTTGATGGCACGATGGATGAGCCTGAGGTTCTGCCAGCGCGTCTACCTAACGTACTCTTGAATGGTTCTACGGGTATCGCCGTTGGTATGGCGACTGATATTCTTCCCCATAACCTTCGCGAAGTCGCTCGGGCTTGTACTTATCTGCTCGACAATCCTGATGCCAGTGTTGCGCGTCTTTGTCAGAAAGTAAAAGGCCCTGATTTCCCAACCGCTGCTGAGATCATTACACCGACGGCTGATCTTAAAAAGATCTATGAGACCGGTCGTGGTTCTGTAAAAGCACGTGCTATTTATGAAATTGAGGATGGTGACGTTGTCATTACGGCTCTTCCATATCAGGTATCTGGTGCTAAGGTGCTTGAGCAGATTGCAGCTCAAATGCAGCAGAAAAAATTGCCAATGGTTAGCGATTTGCGTGATGAGTCAGACCATGAGAATCCGACTCGGTTCGTGATTGTGCCACGCTCAAATCGTATCGATATTGAGCAGTTGATGGCTCACCTGTTTGCAACCACCGATCTAGAGCGAAGCTACCGAGTTAACTTCAACATGATCGGCATTGACGGCCGTCCACAGGTTAAAGATCTTCGTCAGATCTTAACGGAGTGGCTTACTTGGCGTACCCAGGTTGTTCGACGCCGTCTCGAATTCCGTTTGCAGAAAGTATTAGATCGACTGCATATCCTCGATGGTTTGATCATTGCTTATCTTAATATCGATGAAGTGATCGCAATCATCCGCAACGAGGATGAGCCTAAAACGGTTATGATGGAGCGCTTCGGTCTAACGGATGTCCAAGCTAACGCCATCCTCGATCTCAAACTTCGTCATTTGGCGAAACTGGAAGAGTTTCAGATCCGTGCAGAGCAGTCTGAGTTAGATGAAGAGCGTAAAAAACTTGAATCTATTCTTGGTTCTGATGAGTTGATGCGTAATCTCATTAAAGAGGAGATTGAACAGGCTGCTGAAGAGTTTGGCGATGATCGCCGCTCTCCTCTGGTTGAGCGTGAAGAGTCTCAAGCGTTCAGTGATAAAGATCTGCTTACCTCTGATCCTGTTACTGTCGTCCTCTCTAAACAGGGGTGGATCCGTGCTGCTAAAGGGCATGACATTGATCCGGCTACTCTGAATTACAAAGCGAGTGATGGTTATAAACTCTCGATTGCTGGACGCATGAACCAGCCGACGATCCTGCTAGACAGTATGGGGCGCAGTTATACATTAGAGACTCATAACCTGCCTTCAGCTCGGGGGCAAGGCGAGCCTGTTACCGGTAGCATTAGTCTGCAAAAGGGTGCTTCGATAGAGGCACTAACCGCGGGTAAAGAGAGTGATAAGGTTCTTCTCTCTTCAGATGCTGGTTATGGCTTTGTCACGTCGATAGGTGATATGACCAGTAAGACGAAAAACGGTAAAGCAGTACTGACGCTACCCAAAGGGGCCAATATCGTAGCGCCTGCTTCCATTTCTGATAGCGAAAATGGTTTGATCGCTGCCGTAACTTCTGAAGGGCGTCTACTGGTGTTCCCAGTCTCTGAGCTGCCTGTATTGGGACGAGGTAAAGGTAATAAGATCATTAACATCCCGTCGGCAAGGGCTCAAGCTCGTGAAGAGTTGATGGTTGCTGTCGCGGTTCTTAATGAAGATCAGGAGCTTCTGGTTCATGCGGGTAAGCAGTACCTTAAAATGACCAAAGCCGATCTAGAACACTACCGTGGAGAGCGCGGTCGTCGAGGCAATAAACTGCCAAGGGGCTATCAGCGAGTGAGCCATCTATCGGTAGAGTAATGACTACCTAAATATCAAAAGGGAGCCGCTGGCTCCCTTTTTTGTTGAATCAATAATGTGCGGTTTATGAAGATTACTGTGCGGCCTGCTGTGCCAGTTTTGCCAGAAGATAACGCCCCTGTTTTTCTAACAGATCTTGATAGCTTTTACTCAACGATAGGATCAGCACCTTGTCCTCATCTTCGCGTTTGATCTCAGCGGTTGATAGAACACCGCTTTTTAGATCGGGTGCCTCTGAGAGTGCTGTATGGCTAATCAATCGATCTGTTTTGGTTGAGCGAGTTAAGAAGCGGGCTTCGTCGGCCATTCTATCCTGACGACCCTGTTGACCTCTTACAATTGCGGTGTGGACGTTCAGTATCGGCTCCTGCTGATCTGAACGACTTCTATTGTACGAACGGGCAAGTTGGGCAAATAGCATGGCTGCACAAGCCGCATTAACGCCATGCTCGTCATCCTCGCTGGCATTATCAAACTGAATCAGTATGTCTTCGCCAAGTGCGGAGACCTCGCCTTCGTAAATATTGGCAACGGAGTTCGCCAGTGTTCGGTAAGTGCGTTTGATCTGTAACTGCTCTTCATTGGAGATCAGCGCCGAGTGGGGGCTGGTAAAGTCGATCAGGACAACGTAGGCCGCTTCACTGGCTGGTGTTAACAGATCAAGCTCCTGTTCAATGGTGTATAGATCGAGCTGTTCTTCATTGATGATAGGCAGTTTGCGCGCCAGTTTCTTCACGGGCTCTTGGCGCTCTGGCGTTGTATCAAACATCAACGTTTCAAAGCTGGGCTCTTCACGCTCTTGTTCGGGCTCTTTTGATAGAGGCTTGAAGGGCGGTACGCTCGGTTCGCGTCTCTCTGGTTTTAGAAGTTCAACCAGATCGATCTCATCCTTATCGGTCTCATCTATCTGCATTTTGACGATAGGGGGTTCAATGTTGGTAGGTTCATTGGTCTCTACCATTGTCTCATTTTCGCTAGGTTCCCAAGGCGGAATGTCTGCCTCATCAGTGTTTGGCTCGTGAACTTCTTCAAAGTTAGGTTCGCTAGGCTCATCTGAAGTGCTGTTTTCAACAATCGGGTCATCGTACGCGGATCCGAAATTGCCTATGTCATCGTAATCTACTTCAGTGTCCACTTCAGTCTCAATAGTCGATTCAATCTCTTTCTCCGCCTCGGATCCAAGGTGGTTATCTAGGGAGTTGATCTCAGTGTCTTGTTCTTGATCGTCTAGCTCTGGTTCTTGTTCGATTAGCGCTTCTGCCTCTACATCGTCTTCATAAACTTCTTCATCGCTGTCGTCGATTGTTTCCTGAGCTTCCGTTGAGTCTGTGATTTGATCGTCAAAATGTTGCTCAATTTGTTCAATATAAGCCACTTCCTCTTCAAGAAGTTTGCTCTGCCGGCGATAGATAAACAGTGATAACAGAAAAGCGATAATAGCGCCGCTGCTGATCAGTCCCGTCTGGTAATTGAGTTGTTGCTGAACGGGAGTCGGGTCGATCCACACTTCTAATTGAGCAATGGCTTCGTTATTAGGTGCGATGGATTTTGCTGTGTGGACACCCTCTTGCTTGCCAGCTGCAGCTAGTCTCATGGTCTGGCTATCGGTGATTTGAATGCCTGCTACGAAAGGGTCGTCTGCAATCTGATTGGTGACAAAGTTAAGGCTGACTAAATCTTTAGAGAGAATTAGAGGCGCAACCAGCATGGAGGCGCTGTTACTCCAAATTTTGGCCTGTTTTAGTGCTTCGTTTTCTGCGGCATTTTTGGCCAACAGATAGGAGCCAACCAAGGTCGAAGAGAAGAGCAAAACCAGAGCGATGGCTGCAGCAAAGGCTGGGCGCTGGTACCAACGTAGGTAACCTTTGTATTGTTCGCCGTCTTGTTCAAGCATGCCTTTGTTTCCAGTACACAAAATAAGAGTTTCATAATACCAGTCTGTCTTCGACCGATCGACCAGTTGGTTCCTAAAATTTGTAACTATTTCATAGGCATTAAAAGCGATTTTTGCTGGTGTAATTTCTTGTTATTGGTGGGTTCTTTATCGCTGTCACGCTATACTAGACTTCTCAATAAATTGATCGGTAAAGACCTGATGAATGTAGCGGATTACATGCAGACGCTTGGTGCGAATGCGCGCGAAGCTTCACGTGTCGTAGCACGTGCTAATACAGAACAGAAAAACAGTGCATTGCTTGCAATGGCTGAACTTATTGATGCCGATCGTGATGCGATCACTCAAGCTAACCAGAAAGACCTTGAGGCTGGAAAGGCTCGTGGGCTTGATGATGCGATGCTGGATCGTCTAGCGCTAACTCCAGAGCGTATCGATGGCATGATCGAGGGTCTTCGTCAGGTTGCCGCTCTACCAGACCCTGTCGGTGATGTATCCGACATGCGTTTTCTGCCATCCGGAATTCAGCTAGGTAAGATGCGTGTTCCTCTAGGCGTAATAGGCATCATCTATGAGTCACGCCCGAATGTCACAATGGAAGCCGCCAGTCTCTGTCTAAAGTCGGGTAACGCTACGATTCTTCGCGGTGGTTCTGAGGCAATTCACTCTAATCAGGCGATTGCTAAATCGATTATGGCGGGCCTAAAACAGGCTGGTTTGCCTGAAACGGCTGTCCAGGTGGTGGAAACCACGGATCGTGAAGCCGTTGGTCAGTTGATTACTATGCCAGAGTTTGTGGATGTTATCGTGCCTCGTGGCGGTAAGGGGTTGATCGAGCGTATCTCGAACGATGCGCGCGTGCCTGTTATTAAACACCTCGACGGTATTTGTAATGTATATATTGATGCAGAGGCTGAGCTAGCTAAGGCTATCAATATTGCCATCAATGCCAAGACTCATCGCTACGGTACTTGTAACACCATGGAGACACTGCTGGTGCATGAATCGGTTGCTGATGAGGTTCTTAAAGAGCTAGCTGAGGCCTACGCTGAGGCGGGTGTAGAACTTCGTGGATGTGACAAGACATGTGCCATTATTCAAGCCAATGCAGCGACTGAAGAGGATTGGGCGACTGAGTACTTGGCGCCGATACTTTCAATCAAAATTGTTGAGGGTATAGATCGTGCAATTGAGCACATCAATCACTACGGCTCTCACCATACCGACGCGATCATTACTGAAAACTACACGCTGTCGCGTCAATTTTTGCGTGAGGTCGACTCCAGCTCTGTCATGATCAACGCCTCTACTCGATTTGCCGATGGCTTTGAATACGGCCTAGGTGCTGAAATCGGTATATCTACGGATAAGATTCACGCTCGTGGGCCGGTCGGTCTAGAGGGGCTGACGTCTCAGAAATACATTGTTTACGGAGAAGGGCAGGTTCGTAAGTAATGCAGAAACCTCCTCTGGTTCTTTTTGGTGGTACCTTTGATCCTATTCACTATGGACATCTCAGAACTACGCTAGAACTTCAGGAGGTGCTCAACGTGCCTCACATTAATCTGGTCCCAACCGGTGAGCCAGTCCATAAAGCATCAACCGGCGGCTCTGCCGTGCAGCGGTTTGAGATGGTTCGGCTAGCGGTAGAATCGGAGCCTGCACTGGTTGCTGATGATTGTGAATTGATCAGTGATGAGCCTTGCTACACCATCAACACGTTGATGAAAAAACGTGCCGAAGTGGGTGAGGATTTGCCCATAATAATGGTGATGGGGATGGACTCTCTGCTGGGCATTAAGAGTTGGTCCCATTGGCAGCAGTTAACGGATTTCGGTCACTTGTTGATCGTTGCTCGACCCGGTTATGAACCTGAGTTTGATTCAGAGCTTCAGTGCTTTATTGATCAGCATAGGGTTGAGGATTTAGAAGCGTTAAGCCTTCGTCCTTCAGGTCATTTGGCGATGCATCAGTTGACTCCGATGAATGTCTCTGCGACTCAGGTTAGAAAGATTATTAAGCGGGGCTCAAACCCCAGATTTTTAATTCCAGACAGCGTTTGGAATTTTATTAGAAATGAGCGTCTCTATGACGCCAATGAAAGGTAATTTAATTTACATGCAAGATGATCAATTGATCGCCCTAGTGCAAGATGCGCTTGAGGGAATGAAAGCAAAAGATATCAACCTAATCGATGTTCGTGGCCGCTCTACCGTCACTGACTACATGATGGTTGCAAGTGGTACATCTAAGCGTCAAGTAGCAGCCGCTGCTCAAGAGGTGATCGACAAGGTGAAAGAGCAGGGTCTTTTGCCTATGGGTATTGAAGGTCAAACGGTTGGTGACTGGGTATTGGTCGATCTTGGTAGCATCATTGTGCACGTGATGATGCCAGATGCTCGTGATTTCTATGACATTGAACGCCTCTGGTCAGTAGGCGACGCCTAAGCCTTATGCGCATACGATTGCTTGCAGTCGGCACTAAGATGCCAAAATGGGTCACGGACGGCTACCAAGAGTACTGCAAGCGTCTTCCCTCTGATTTTCAGCTAGAACTGGTTGAATTACAGCCTGGCCATCGTGGCAAAGGGGCTGATATCCAACGGGCTATGCGCTCTGAAGGTGACGCCATGTTGGCGGCCATCCCAAAAGGGGATCGAGTGATCGCTCTCTGTGTTGATGGCAAGAACTGGTCGACAGAAAAGCTTGCAGAACAGGCTGAAAACTGGCGGATGGAAGGAAATAATATAACGCTTTTGGTGGGTGGTCCCGATGGTCTTGATCCAAGATGCATCGCCGCTGCCGATCAAAAGTGGTCGCTATCAGCGCTGACTTTACCGCACCCGCTGGTTCGCATTATTCTTGCTGAGCAGATATATCGAGCTTGGACCTTACTTCAAGGTCATCCCTACCATAAGTGAGTTAGATGGATCAGAGACGATTTAACGACTACCAGAAAGAGAATCGGTTCTTTGTTAACCGAGCAGTCGTCGCGTTTCTTTTCGTTTTAGTGCTGATGGCCATTCTGGTCAGTCGAATCTACTTCTTGCAGGTCGTTGAGCACGATCGATTCTCTCTGTTATCAGAAAACAATCGCATTAAACTTCAGCCAGTCGCCCCCAGACGAGGTCTTATCTACGATCGTAATGGCGAACTGTTGGCAGAAAACCGCCCTAGCTTCAGTTTGACGCTCCTTAAAGAGGAGGTCGATGATGTGGATTCGCTATTAGAGGATGTCGCCTCTCTAGTAGAGCTCTCTGCGGCAGAGGTAGAAGGCTTTAAAAAGCGCCTTAAGCACCGTCGTCGTCCACACTCCACCGTTCCTCTCAAATCTCGCTTAACCGAAGAGGAGATCGCTAAGCTCTCAGTGAACTTCTATCGTCTACCGGGGCTACAGATTGAAGCTGATCTTGTTCGTTACTATCCTCACCCTGATTCACTGGTGCATGCCATTGGTTATGTTGGGCGTGTTAATGAGCGTGAACTCAAAACCTTAGACCCTAATAACTATGCTGCAACACACTATATTGGCAAACTTGGGGTTGAGAAATATTACGAGCCGCTACTGCATGGACAGGTCGGTTTGCAGCGTGTTGAAACCAATGTGCGCGGCCGAGTCATGCGTGTTTTGGAGCAAGAGGACCCAACCCCAGGTTTGGATATCCAGTTAAGTCTCGATTTAAAGCTGCAGCAGTTTACAGCGAAACTGTTGGAGGGTAAGCGAGCTGCGGTTGTAGCGATTGAACCCCAAACCGGTGAAATCTTGTCATTGGTGAGCAACCCCTCTTACGACCCCAATGAGTTTGTAACAGGTATATCGTTCGACAACTACAATGCGCTTCGCGATGATAAAGACCAGCCTCTTTATAATCGGGCCATCCGTGGAGCCTACCCACCGGGATCAACGCTAAAGCCCTTCACAGCGCTTGCCTCAGTTGATTCTAAATCGGTACCGATTGATCACAAAGTTTGGGATCCAGGTTTCTATCAACTCTCTGAAAATGGTCGGAAATGGCGAGATTGGAAGAAATCTGGTCACGGTCGAGTCGATCTGAATCACGCATTGGCTGAGTCTTGTGATGTCTGGTTTTATGATACGGCTTCTAAAACATCGATTGATGTTTACAGTGACTATTTAGGGCGTTTCGGTTTTGGACAGGTCACCAGTCTGGATCTGCCTGAAGCGGGCCGAGCTATTCTCCCATCCAATGAGTGGAAGAAGCGTCGCGAGAAACAGCCTTGGTACCCCGGTGATTCACTCAATCTAAGTATTGGGCAGGGTTATATGATAGCTACGCCACTGCAGCTCGCGACCGCCACTGCAGTGTTAGCCAATCGAGGTAAGTGGGTGCGTCCACAGATGATCAAGAGCTTCATCGCTGAAAATGAGCTAACGGCGGAACAGACAGAGATTATCCAACAGCTACAACAGAAGCCGACACTACCCGATGTTGAACTCAATCACCCCGAGTACTTTGAAAAGGTAATTGAGGGTATGGTGAATGTGGTGAATGCTCCCTACGGTACGGCTCGAAAAGCTGGTGCGGGAGCGCCTTATACCATGGCAGGAAAAACAGGTACGGCCCAAGTGGTCGGCATTGCTCAAGATGCTGAATATGACTCAGAGGCTCTGCTAGAACGTCAGCGAGACCACGCACTCTTTGTTGCCTTTGCACCGGCTGATGATCCTAAAATTGCAGTGGCGGTAGTCGTCGAGAACGGCGAGGGTGGTTCTAGAGCTGCAGCACCGGTCGCGCGTGAAGTGATTGATGCTTGGTTACTGGGCGATTACACCAGTGAGTTGGGAGATGATTAATGTCTAAAGATTTCCACCGCTCCGTCTCGCCAGATCAGTCAGGACTTCGCAAGCAGCGCTCGTTGTGGAGTTACACTCACCTAGATTTACCCTTGCTTCTACTATTGCTGGCGCTCTGTATAGCAGGGCTGGTCATTCTTTACAGTGCATCAGGGCAAGACTGGGCCTATGTTGAGCGTCAGGCCATCCGCATGGCTGCAGGATTTGCCGCGTTGATTTTTCTCGCGCAAGTCCCTCCAAGGGTGATTATGAGGGTAGGGCCCTGGCTCTACCTACTAGGAGTGGCCTTGTTGGTTGGCGTTATCTTGTTTGGGGTCGGTGCTAAAGGGGCTCAACGTTGGTTGGCGCTGCCCGGTTTTCGTTTTCAGCCTTCAGAGTTAATGAAACTGGTACTACCTATTGTGGTGGCGGGTTACATCGCTCGCTACACACTGCCACCCAACTTCAAAGCGATCATAGTGAGTTTGATCTTAATTGCGATCCCATTTGCACTGATTATGAAGCAACCGGACCTTGGTACCTCGCTGCTGATCGGTGCCTCTGGTGTATTTATTTTGCTCTTTTCGGGAATCTACTGGCGCTGGATCTTTCTGAGTGCTGGGATTGTAGCGGCTTCACTGCCTGGGCTCTGGATGATCATGAAGGATTATCAGAAACAGAGGGTGCTGACATTTTTAGATCCAGAGAGCGACCCTCTTGGCTCGGGCTGGAACATCATACAGTCTAAAACGGCGATCGGTTCGGGTGGCCTCTCAGGTAAAGGCTTCTTGAGTGGTACTCAGTCTCAACTGGACTTTCTTCCTGAATCTCATACAGACTTTATCATTGCAGTAATCGGCGAAGAGCTGGGAATGAAAGGGGTATTGGTGCTACTCGCTCTATACCTTTTAATTGTAGGTCGTGGCTTAATGATCGCTGTTAAGGCACCTGACAGTTTTTCCCGTATGCTAGCTGCAAGTATCACGCTGACATTCTTTGTCTATGTCTTTGTCAACATCGGCATGGTCAGTGGTATTCTGCCGGTCGTAGGGGTCCCTCTACCAATGGTGAGCTATGGTGGAACCTCTATCGTGACGTTGATGATAGGTTTCGGAATTCTGATGTCGATTCATACCCATAAATCGATGTTGCGACGCTAGAATAATAAGATGATTGCTTGGAGATAAGCATGCTTAAACGTTTTAAAATGATGGTGTTAGTGGGTTGTTTAGCGGTATCAACAGCCTCTTTTGCTGGTTATGAGGCCCATCCACGAGCTCAGATATTGATTGATGATCTGAAGGCTGACGGTTTCGAAGAGAGTTACATTCGTGATGTGTTAGGTCGAGCAAAGTATCAGCAGAGCATTATTGATGCGATCAGCCGTCCAGCAGAGCGTCGCCTAAATTGGGGTGAGTACCGAGCGATTTTTATTGAGCAGCGTCGCATCAACCAAGCCATTCAGTTCTGGAAAGAGCACAAAGAGACGCTGTTGAAAGCTGAAGAAGTTTATGGCGTTCCGCCTGAGATAGTTTTAGCGATCATGGGTGTGGAGACACGCTTTGGGCGTATCACTGGTAATTATCGAGTTTTGGATGCGCTGTCGACCTTGGGTTTTGACTACCCTAAACGTGCCGACTTCTTCCTAGGGCAGTTAGGTGACTACTTTCGCTTAGCACGCCAAGAGGGTGTTGAACCCGGTGTTTTGAAAGGCTCTTACGCTGGCGCCATGGGTTATGGTCAATTCATTCCTTCAAGCTTCTTAGCTTATGCCGTCGATTTTGACGGCGATCAACAGCGCGATATTTGGGGTAACCCTGTTGATGCGATTGGTAGTGTGGCGAACTACTTTGCTCGTCATGGCTGGCGTGCGGGTGATCCTATTGTCAGTGACGTCCTTTTGAACGGCAGTGTTGATTCAGAGTGGTTTAACAAGGGCCTTAAACCAGAGCTTACACTGGGTGAGTGGCGTCGACGTGGAGTGATTGCCAAGAGCGAGGTTGCAGACGATCAACTAGCAACACTGATGCGTATGAGCAGCGATCAAGGCGATCAATATCTTCTCGGGCTGCATAACTTCTATGTCATCACTCGCTACAATCACAGTCGTCTCTATGCCAATGCGGTTCGTGAACTTAGCGAAGCCATTCGTCTTGAGATCAACAAGGGTTAACTGGTGACAAGGTTCACGCTGAAAGCAATCGTAGCTCTATTCGCCCTGGCTCTGGTGGGTTGTAGTTCCAAGCCTACCTACGATCGTGAAACGGCAGGCGGTCGATATAAAGTTCGCAAAGACTTTGCTCCTGATAATCCACCGGATGTTTCCAATGTGGCCGATGCTATTCCTGTCGATATACCTTATAGTCGTGGGGGCAATCGTTCGACCTACGAGGTCTGGGGTAAAAGCTATAATGTGCTCCCTTCGCACATTGGTTACAGAGCAGAGGGTATCGCCTCTTGGTACGGCCTGAAGTTTCATGGTCACAAAACCTCTAACGGTGAGATCTACGACATCTACAAGATGTCTGCTGCACATAAGAGCCTGCCCATTCCCAGCTTCGCAAAAGTGACTAATCTGGATAACGGTAAGTCGGTTATTGTGCGCGTTAACGATCGCGGCCCTTTTCATGAAAATCGCTTGATCGATCTAAGTTACTCAGCCGCGGCGCGTTTGGAAATTTTGAAACAGGGTACCGGTCGAGTTAGGGTCGAGGCCATTGATGCTCGAAGTCATGCTGATACCACTGAAACAGTAGAGAAAACGCCTCAACCTGTTGCGTCTCTTCAACAGCCAAAACCTGACGATACCGGTGCATTCCTTCAAGTAGGATCCTTTGGTAAAGAGAGCTCGGCTCTATCGGTTCAGCGTCGACTTTCAGCGATGGATGGCGTCCAAGCCGTCATCAAGAGAGTTCGCCAGGGTGATGTCGAGTTTCATAGAGTGCTCGTGGGGCCGCTGACTGACACACTGTCGATTGACTCAATGGTGCAAAGTTTGGAGTCGATGGGCTATTCATCGCCATTGCTGATAAAATCCCCCTAAACTGTTTTAACCTATTTAAAAGTTGTAAAGATGCTCTCAAAGATTCGTTTCCTAGTTCTACTGTTTGTCGCGGTTGCGACGGTTCAAATTCAGGCAGCCGTTCTGCCTCCACCACCCCAATTAGCGGCAACAGCTTATGTCTTAATGGATGCCTCGACGGGTGACATCATTGCTGAGTCAGGTGCAGATGGTCAGTTTGCACCAGCTAGTTTGACTAAAATGATGACCAGCTACATCGTTGAGCACGAAGTGTCTGAGGGTAACATCAGCTTTAACGACCTTGTGCCAATCAGCGTTAAAGCTTGGAAAACGGAAGGGTCACGGATGTTTGTTCGTGAAGGGACTCAAGTTCGTTTGGAGGATCTGCTTCGTGGAGTCATCATCCAGTCAGGGAATGATGCGTCGGTTGCTTTGGCTGAGTATGTAGCTGGGAGTGAAGAGGCCTTTGCTGATTTGATGAACCAGCATGCTGAGCGTTTGGGTCTAACCAATACCCACTTTAAAAATGCGACCGGTTTACCTGCTGAGGGTCACTACTCTTCACCACGAGATCTAGCGTTGATTGGTCGTGCGTTGATTCAGGACTTCCCTGAACAGTACGCCATCTACAAAGAGAAGTACTTTACCTACAACGATATCAAACAGCCTAACCGTAACCGTCTGTTGTGGCGCGATCCAACGGTCGATGGTATCAAGACGGGTCATACGGAAGAGGCGGGATACTGCCTGGTATCGTCAGCCGTGCGTGATGATATGCGTCTGATCTCTGTGGTTCTAGGAACGACGTCTGATCAAGCTCGTGCCCAAGAGAGTCAAAAGCTGTTGGCTTACGGCTTTCGTTTCTTCAGAAATTACCCACTATACAAAGCGGGTCAAGAGCTGAATAAGCCAAAGGTTTGGAAGGGTATGACCGATTCAGTCTCTCTCGGCTTGGGTGGTGATCTGTCGTTAACCATTCCCCGCGGCAGCGAGAATCAGTTAGCCGCGACTTTAGACCTTCCAGAGGTTATTGAAGCACCTCTAGCAGCGGGTGAAGTGGTAGGTCATCTTCTAGTGACCCTAGAGGGTGAAGAGGCCGCTCGTGAGCCTTTGCTTGCGCTTCAGTCGGTTGAAGAGGCTGGCTTCGTGAAAGCGATCTGGCACAGCATTGTTCTGTTTTTCCAAGGGTTGTTCGGTTAGTCGCTGATTGAACCACCTTTCGTTCACTTTAGAGGTACCTATGAGCGAACCTACACCTCCTAAAATTGAGTTTCCTTGTCCTGACTACAAAATCATGGTGGTCGGTGACAGTGCGCCGGACTATAGAGATTTCGTAGTTAATACCATGAAGCTTTACGACCCGGATTTGGATGAGTCTAAAGTTGAGATCAATGCCAGTAGTAAAGGACGCTTTACCTCAGTTCGTGTATTGATCACTGCAACCAGTGAAGAGCAGTTGGCGCAGATTCATACCGATCTGAAGGCGTCAGGTCGCGTCAAAATGGTGCTTTAGTGGTATCTGATCTACCTCTAAACGTTCGCTATTTAGGGCGTCAGCCTTATCTAGAAGCCTTTGATAGGATGCAGGCTTTTACTAATGAGCGGACAGCAGACACAGCGGATGAGCTCTGGGTGTTAGAGCATGAGCCTGTCTTTACCCAGGGGCAAGCTGGTAAAGCGGAGCATTTGTTGGGCACCGGTGATATTCCTGTCGTCCAAGTCGATCGAGGTGGTCAGGTTACCTACCACGGGCCGGGTCAACTGGTGATCTATCTACTGCTTGATTTAAAACGTAATAAGTTGGGTGTTAGAGATCTGGTCACACTGATGGAGGATTCGGTTGTCTCTCTGTTAGCGGATTATCGAGTCATAGCCGCCGCAAAACCAGATGCGCCGGGTGTTTATGTCGATGGAGACAAGATCTGTTCACTGGGACTGCGCGTACGCAAGAGTCGTAGCTTTCACGGTTTAGCGCTCAATATCGATATGGATCTTGAGCCTTTCTTACGAATTAATCCCTGTGGCTATGCAGGGCTTCAGATGACACAGTTATCAAGTTTTGATCCTTCTGCGACTAAAGTAGAAAAGGTTGGGTCTGAACTAGTACAATATCTGGCAAACGCAATTGGCTACGCAGAGTGGCACACTATTCATGGATGGGATAGCGAATGAGTGAAGAGACAATCAAACCTAAGGGTGTAGCGGAGCAGGGAGTTAAGCTGCGTGGCGCTGAAAAGTTAGCACGTATTCCGGTTAAGGTAATACCGACTGAAAAAGAGGATATGCCACGTAAGCCTGATTGGCTTCGTGTCCGCATGGGCTCTAATGCTGAAGTTAAGCGCATCAAAGATACCCTGCGTAAGCATAAACTTGCGTCGGTCTGTGAAGAGGCGAGCTGCCCAAACCTAGGTGAGTGTTTTACTCATGGTACAGCGACCTTCATGATCATGGGCGATATCTGTACTCGCCGTTGTCCGTTCTGTGACGTTGCACATGGCCGTCCTAATGCCTTATCGCCAGACGAGCCTATTGAGTTAGCCACAGCGATTGCGGATATGCGTCTTCGTTACGTGGTCATTACCTCTGTAGACCGAGACGACCTACGTGACGGTGGCGCACAGCACTTTGCTGACTGTATTCGTGAAACCCGTGAACGTCTGCCCTCTATTCAAATAGAGACCCTGGTGCCTGACTTTCGTGGCCGCATGGATATCGCATTGGAGATCCTTAAAGATACTCCGCCCGATGTCTTTAACCACAACCTAGAAACAGTGCCTCGTCTCTACAAACAGGTTCGCCCAGGGGCTGATTATGCTTGGTCATTGGAGCTTCTAAAACGCTACAAAGTACTGCGTCCAGAAGTGCGTACCAAGTCTGGTTTGATGGTCGGCGTCGGCGAAACGAACGAAGAGATTGTTGAGGTGATGAAGGATCTTCGTGCACATGACGTCAACATGATTACGATTGGGCAGTACCTACAGCCAAGCCGTGATCACCTTCCGGTTGATCGATTTGTCACACCTGATGAGTTTGCAGAGTTTGAGGCGTTGGCAAAAGAGATGGGCTTTAGTCATGTTGCCAGTGGACCATTGGTCCGCTCATCTTACCATGCTGACCTACAAGCCAAAGGTGAAAAGGTAGGCTAATTAATCCTACTGAGTGCTGGCGATGAGTGTCTTTGCTTGTGCCAGCATCACCTCTTTAATACTTTCATAGATGCTATTCTCCAGCATCTCTTCACGCGCCCAAAGATAGATATTTCTCGGTTGAGATAGCTCTCGTTTGAACTCTATCCGCTTAAACTCTTCAGAATCTTTAAATACCTGCATCGGCACGTTGGGCAATACCGCCAGATGCTTCCCTTGACGAAGAGTCTCTAACAGAAGATACCCCTCATTACGAAAGACAATCTGAGTACGTATTTTTGCTAGACCAGACTCTTTAAGCAGTTCCATCACCTCACGTTCAAAAGGTGACCCGTGGCCAAGACTTAACCAATTCGCTGCCGCTAAATCCTCAATCGTTAAATCCGATTTGTCGGCTAAAGGGTGGTTTTTACTGCAGTAGATGGCGATTTCATCATTAAAGAGGAGCTGTCGGTCACAGCCAGGTATCATTTTGTCAGACGCAGAGGGTGCAATCACAATATCCAGTTGATTATCGATTAGATGATCAATGACAGCCGTTGGGCGAGAGACTTCAATCGTCAATGAGGCCTTAGGGTGCCGCTCTAACAGTGAGTTCATGGCGTCTGGCATGATGGTTGCCGACAGTAGTGGACCAATGCCAATGCGAATCTCTTTGTCCAAACCAATTCTGTAACGCGATGCATGAAATCGTGCCGCCTCCATGCTTCGATTGATCGTTCGACCCTCACGAGCCAAGGCGACACCAACAGGAGTTCCTTTAACGCCGTATCGACTTCGGCTGAACAGCTGTGTTCCAGCCTGCATCTCCAGTGTCGCCATGGTGCGAGTCAGGGTTGGCTGAGTCAGTGCTAAATGTTTAGCGGCTTCTGTCAAAGAGCCCTTCTCAAGGACCACCGATAGATAATAGAGGTGTTTTGGATCCATACGTTTTTTTTAATTTGGCTATTTAAAAATGCATTTTACACATTTATAAGCAATCTACTAGACTGGCTAAGTTCTAAAAATAATAACCCTTGGAGTTAAATGATGTTCAAGAACGCACTTCGTAAAACTGTCCTTGCGACTACATTAGGCCTCGCGTCAGTTACTGCACAAGCAGCAGATATCAGTATGGAAGCAGCAACTGCTCAGTCTGTTGTCGGTCTAATGCCTCAGACTATGGCCTCTTACCTTGCTGATAAGGATGTCAATGTTCAGCTAGCGATGGGTCAGACACTGACTAAGTCACTACTAAAAGTAGCTACGGGCAAACTAGATTCAGCCGTTATTCCACCAGGCGCTTTTAAAGCTTTAACAGTAGGTAAAGGCCCCTTACAAGAAGATGGGCGCTGAGAAAGGCGCTGAAATGGCTAAAACTGTGCGTGCACTCTACGGCTTCCCTGGCAGTACTTACCACGCGATCACTTGGGCTGATAACGGCATCAACGAGTGGAAGGATGCAGCCGGCAAACGCGTATACATCGGTCCACCAGCGGGTGCTGCTAACGCTCAGATCACCTCTCTTGCAGCAGCGGGTGGCCTAGCTAAAGATGCATACGAGGGCATCAAAGCACCTTGGGGTGCTGCAGCTCAGGCTTTCCAGGATGGCCAGTTTGACGTTTACGTAGGTTCTTTCCCAGTAGGCTCGCAGGTTGTTGCTGAGCTAAGCCTTAAGCGTCCAATTCGGATCCTAGGAATTCCTGAAGGTACACAGCCTAAAGCTGGATTGGGTATGGAAGCTTCTGTCGTTCCTGCGGGTACCTACCCAGATCAAGCTAATGAGACTGATTCAGGCGCATTCCTAACACTGATGTTTATCGGTGTGAACGAGAAGATGTCTGATGATCTTGCCTACACAATGACTAAGGTTTACATGGAGTCACGTGAGCAGATGGGTAAAGACAACCGTCTACTTAACCACCTAGTTAAGTACAGCCCATTTACAGGTGTAACTGCTCCACTTCACCCTGGTGCTATCAAGTACTACGAAGAGCAGGGTATTGAAGTTCCTGCAAACCTTAAGTAACTATTCAGTTACTCGTTACCTATAAAGCGGGGCAGCTTTGCCTCGCTTATTTAGAGTCTTAATTATGAATACTTCTCTCGCAGCTACTGTGCAAAAGTCGATCGCTTTTGTTTTGGGTATTGTGGTGGCCTTCTACGGCCTTGCAAATATCCTTCCAGCTATTGGTGATTTCCGTTTAGGGCCTTTCCCTATGCACTGGTTCCGACCTACCTTCTTCGCACTTTGTGTAGCGATGGTGTTGGTTGATCTGGCTGATTCAAGCAAGAAAACGCCATGGTGGGTTCTTCTTACAGGATTGGCAGCTACTGCTGGCCTCTTCTGGGGTAGCTTCGAGTTCTATTTCGTCGCGCGCGATATTGATGATGCAATGTTCCTATTTGGCTCATACGAGATGTGGGTCGCAGTTTGCTCGGCTGCAGGTGCTCTATTTTTCTGTTGGCGTATTTGGGGCATTCCGGTTGCAATCCTTGGGGTGATCGGAATTGCGTATATGTGGACAGGGCACCTTTGGCCGGGGCCTTTACGTACTGTTAACAGCGGTATCGAAGAGATGTTGGCGCAGAATCTACTCTTCTCGCTTGATACAGGCATTATGGGAAGTACCTTCTCAATCGTTATTACAACAGTATTCCCATTCATCATTCTAGGTGCCGTTTTAGAGGGCGTTGGTGCCGGTGAGTCGATGATTCGCATCGCATTCTACTGGATGCGTCGCACTGCGGGTGGCCCTGCCTATGCAGCGGTCATGTCATCGGGCCTGTTTGGTACCGTGTCGGGCAGTGCAGTAGCTAATGTTGTCGGCACCGGTGTCGTGACCATCCCAATGATCATGCGTCGTGGCTTCACGAAAAGCTTTGCTGGCGCTGTAGAGGCATCGGCTTCTTCTGGTGGTCAGATTATGCCACCTATCATGGGTGCCGCTGCACTGGTCATGGCGGACTTTGCAGGTGTTGGCTACCTGACGGTTATCGTGGCTGTATTAGTACCAGCTGTAGCTTATTACGTCAGTGTCTGCACGATGATCTACTTCGAGACTAAGCGTTTGGGAATTCAGCCTAACGAAGAGGATATTGCCAATACTCCAGTTCCAGAGAGACAGGACTACCTGAATCTTCTAATGATCTTTGGTCCGCTGCTTGTGATCGTGGTTCTTCTGATTCGAGGTATGTCACCATCGGGCGCTTCGATTACCGCTCTAGCACTGCTATTCCCATTGAGTTTCATTAACCCTGAGATTCGTAAACAGCCTGCTCGTTTGATTAAGTGTCTGTCGGATGGTGGTTCCACCTTCGCAGGCCTTTTGATGGCGATTGCGGCAGTCTCGATTGTTATCTCTGCGCTTTCAGCAACGGGTGTGCCGGTCAAATTTGGGGTACTTCTAAACTCAGTGGTGACCGATTCATTGATGATTTCGTTGATTGTCGCGGCAGTCGGGTGTGTGATCTTGGGTATGGGTATGCCAACGCTGCCCGCTTATGTCACCGTAGCAACGATCGCGATTCCAGCGATGCAGATGCTCGGTTTGGACACGCTAACGGCTCACATGTTTGTGTTCATGATCGCAGTGGGATCAGCCATCACCCCACCGGTTGCAATTGCGGCCTACGCTGCAGCCACCATCTCAGGGGGTAAGCCGATTAAGACATCCGTTGATGCCTCTCGAATCGGTATCATGATCTTCTTGATACCTTTCATGTTTGCTTACAACCCTATGATGTTGAGTGTCGATCAAGAGAATATTCAGTTCGCTTGGCTGCCTTGGGCCTGGTTGATGTTGAAACTGATTGTCAGCATTCCCGTTCTTTCAAGTGCACTGATCGGTTTTGATAAATCAAAACTGAATATCTTCGAAATTGCACTGCGCATCAGCTGTGTCGTGTTGATGTTTGTTCCTGACGGTTACTGGGATCTAGTCGGTCTTGGTGGAGCGGTTCTTATCCTGCTTGCTCACCGTCGTATTCTTGGATTTAACAGCCTTATTAAGGAAGGTGGGGCACTATGACCAATATTATTTACATTGTTGCTGATGATCTGGGTTATGCAGATCTAGGCTGTTACGGTGGTCGTGAAGCACAGTTTGGCATGATCTCTCCAAACATCGATCGCTTGGCAGAAGAGGGTATGATCTTTACCGACGGTTATGCGAACTCCCCCGTCTGTTCACCCACACGATTTGCCTTAATGACTATGGCTTATCAGTACCGCTTGCGCGGTGCATTGGAAGAGCCAATCAACAGTCGATCAAAGGGTGACCCCCGTTTAGGCTTACCACCAGAAATCCCAACCTTGCCTTCACAGCTAAAAAAAGCGGGTTACAACACGGGTCTAATCGGCAAGTGGCACCTTGGCTACCCACCTCATTTCAGCCCACTCAAATCGGGCTATGATGAGTTCTATGGCATTATGGCGGGTGGTGTAGATTACTTTAGCCATGTCAGTGGTAAGGGTGACCATGACCTCTACATTGATGAAGAGGAGCACCATGAGCCGGGTTATTTGACGGATCTATTGTCAGAGCGTGCGGTTCAGTTTGTAAACCGTAAAGCAGATGATGCGAAAAACGGTAAACCTTTCTTCCTAAGTCTTCACTACACGGCGCCACACTGGCCTTGGGAGACGCGCGACGACGAAGAGGTCTCTAAAAACATCACCAATCTGTTCCATCTTGATGGCGGTAACATTCATACTTATCAGCGTATGATTCACCACATGGATGAGGGGATCGGGAACATCATGGCTGCGCTTGAAGAGCAGGGCCTAACAGAGGATACCCTGATCGTCTTTACCAGCGACAACGGTGGTGAGCGTTTCTCCGATAACTGGCCTCTGGTCGGCGGTAAAATGGACCTAACAGAGGGCGGTATTCGTGTCCCTTGGGTGGTTCGTTGGCCTAAGGGCATTAAGGCTGGCCAGAAAACGACTCAGCACTGTATGACAATGGATTGGTCATACACTCTGATGAAGATCGGTGGCGGCGAAGCGGACCCAAGCTACGCAACGGACGGAGTAGATTTGACACCTGTTCTAACGGGTCAAGTTGAGAGCTTTGAACGTCCTCTCTTCTGGCGTATGAATCACCGTGATCAGCGTGCCTACCGTATGGGCGATTGGAAATACCTGAAAGTTGATGAGCATGAGTATCTATTCAATGTCGTCAACGATGCACGCGAACGTGCGAACCAAGCTAAGAACTATCCAGATAAACTGGCTGAGATGCGTCAAGTTTGGATGGATTGGAATGATACTATTCCAAGCATCCCTGACGATGCTTCTGTTAGTTTGGGTTATGGTCGAGCAGATATGCCGCAGCGATAAGCTGCGGTTTTTAATTTAGGACAATGTGATGGAACTCTCTCTCTTCAGTAGTCTGGATCCTTATGCAATTGTGGCAGGATTCTTCTTCTCGATGCTGATCTTTTTATCGGGTGTTGGCGCTGGCGTTCTGGTGGTTCCCTCCCTGATTGTTCTGTTTAATCTGGATCCAACATTGGCGGTTGCCAGTGGCTCATTCTTTGCCTTTTTAGCGAAGGTGTTGATGACAGTTGGTCATGCGAAGCAGGGTGGGGTTAACTGGACGGTTGGTCGAAAGTTTCTCTACCTATGCTTGCCGGTCACCATCCTCAGTGCCTTGAGCTTAACACTCGTTTCGGATCCAGAGATGAGAGTGACAGTGGATCGAGTGCTGATGCTACTCGTTCTTCTTGCTGGCCTGCTCTCTCTCGCTTCGATGTTTACTAAACGGATTAAAGAATATTTAAGCAGACTCAGCCTCTCTTGGCTCAGTGGTATCACTGGTTTTTTGATGGGTCTTACGGGTGTGGGTGGCGGAGTCCTAGTGGTTCCAGCACTCTCTTCATCTGGCGGGCTCTCTGTAAAATCTGCCGTAGCGACGTCGATTCCTGTTGGACTGATTCTATCACTGGCAGTCTCAATCACCTTTGGTAGCCGCGGTGTCATGGATTATGCACTGGTGGCCTCCTTGATGGTCGGCTGTGTGGTCTCTTTGCCGTTGGCCTCTAAGCTCTTTTCACGTTTTAGTGAAGAGTCGATTAAACGGATAACGGGACTCTTTATTGGTCTGGCCCTGATCGGTTTAGTTGAAGCCCTATTAGAATCTATGCACTTAATTTAGAGAATTCTAATTTAACTGACCTATCTCAATACCTTTCCTACCCACTTCTCTATTCTGCTTCTAACTTAATTTAGGAGCAGGCTATGAGTCATAACTACCCAGAATATCGCGATCACCTTAATGAATTTGCCGCTAAGCTGCCGAACGGTGCGCGAAAAGGCTTTGCTGCGTTGCATCAAGGCACCATGAAAGAGGGGGTGTTGGATGTTAAAACGAAAGAGCTTATTGCGCTGGGCATTGCAATTGCGATCCGTTGTGATGGCTGTATCGCCTACCATATGAATGCCGCGACCAACGCTGGTGTTACTCGAGAAGAGCTTGACGATATGATTGGGGTTGCTATGTTGATGGGCGGTGGACCTTCAATGGTCTATGGTGCACAAGCAATCGAGGCGTTCGAGCAGTATCAAGCTCAAAAGTAATTATGTACATTGCCTAAGAGGGTATTAAACCTCCTAGGCAATGCTATCAAAAACAGATAAGACTAACGCAACAGAAGGACGGGCGTCGGTGTTCGTCTTAGAAGTGAGGTAGTGGTACTGCCAACCAGCATCTGGCGGATACGCGAGTGTCCGTAAGCGCCCATTACCAGCAGCTCTGAACCCGTCTTAGACTCATGCTCCAGAATAACTTCTTCTGCTTCACCTGCCGCTAATGTGGCATTCACATTAAAGCCAGCCTCCACTAGGACCTTTTCAGCGATCTCCAACTCCTGTTTAAAGTCGAATGTCGCTGGCCCTACCATTAATAGCTCACAATCAGCCTCTTTTAACAGTGGGCTTTTGGCAACCATATCCAGAGCTTTACGAGCGGTTTTGCTACCATCGTAAGCGATCATAAAACGCTTGGGTTCAACCAGTGCTGTATCTGTAATCAGAATAGGGCGATGCAGTGCGCGAATGATCGGTTCGATATGAACCCCCATTGCATCCCCATGCGCGCCTTTGCCTAACACGAGCAGACGAGTATCTGACTGCTCCTCTTCAAGGGTCTGCTGCAGGTCGCCATGACGTTGTGAGGTTGAGGGTTCGAATGCGCGGTCTTGGTTGGCTCTCTCTAGAGCGGCATTCAACATGACACGACCCTGTTCACGGGCAATGCGTCCACGCTGCTCATCAAGAGAGGCGAGCTCTTCTAGAAGAGACTCGCGGGCACCGAGCCCAATGGTGCCACTGAGTTGACTCTTCTCTTCCGTTGGGAATTCACGTTTATCTAAAACGTGCAGAAGCTTAAGAGGTGCTTGAAGAACTCGGCTCGCCCAAGCGGCCGTGTCACACACGGCTTCTGAGCGTTCACCGATGCCATCAATACAGGCTACAACTTGAGTCATAAATACTCCTTAGTGTCCCATCAGCTCATCGATCTGATCAGGTTTGTCGTGTACGGCGAATTTATCCACGATGGTCGCGCTCGCCTCGTTCAAACCAACGGTATCAACCGCAATCCCTTCACGACGGAATTTAAGAATCACCTTATCCAGTGCGCCGACGGCAGTTAAATCCCAGAAGTGTGCACGTGATAGATCAATGGTGACACGATCTGTGTCCTCTTTGAAATCAAACGCAGCGGTGAACTTATCACTTGAACTGAAGAATACCTGGCCGACAACACGATAGACACGATGGTTTTCGCCCTCGCCATCCTCTTTGCCAATGTAGAGGAATTGACCAATTTTGTTGGCAAAGAATAGGGCCGCTAACAGCACACCGGCAAAGACGCCAAAGGCTAGGTTGTGAGTCGCCACAACGACGGCGACCGTCGTCAACATGACGATGTTGGTCGACATTGGGTGTTTGCGTAGGTTAAAGATCGACTCCCAAGAGAAGGTTCCAATAGAGACCATGATCATCACGGCCACCAGTGCCGCCATAGGAATCTGCGAGACCCACTCATCTAGGAAAACAACGAGTATTAGCAGAACCACACCTGCGATCAGTGTTGATAGGCGTGTTCGACCACCTGATTTCACGTTGATCACTGACTGGCCGATCATCGCACAGCCTGCCATGCCACCAAACAGGCCAGCACCGATGTTGGCAAGGCCTTGGCCTTTGCACTCACGGTTTTTATCGCTTGACGTGTCAGTAAGATCATCAACGATGGTGGCGGTCATAAGAGACTCAAGAAGACCTACGACTGCAAGAGGTAGTGAGTAGGGAAGGATGATCCACAGTGTTTCTAGTGTCAGAGGCACATCTGGCCATAGGAAAATAGGGAGTGTGTCAGGCAGTTCACCCATATCGCCTACCGTACGAATATCCAGTCCAAGTGCCATTGAAACCGCGGTCAAAACAAGGATGCAGACCAGTGGTGATGGGATTTTAGTGGTTAGGTAGGGGAAGGTGTAGATAATCACCAAGCCTGCTGCGGTCATGGCATAGACGTGCCAAGTAACATCAATGAGCTCAGGTAACTGCGCCATAAAAATCAAGATCGCCAGAGCGTTTACAAACCCGGTCACTACCGAGCGGGATACAAAGCGCATCAACGAGCCTAAGCGAAGATAACCGGCACCAATCTGAATAACACCCGTTAATAGAGTTGCTGCCAGAAGATACTCAAGACCGTGCTCTTTCACCAAGGTGACCATCAGTAGGGCCATGGCCCCCGTGGCGGCCGAGATCATGCCAGGGCGTCCACCGGCAAACGCGGTGATGACAGCGATACAGAAAGAGGCGTATAGGCCGACTTTAGGGTCAACGCCTGCAATGATCGAGAAGGCGATCGCTTCTGGAATCAAAGCCAAAGCAACAACCAAACCAGAGAGGATGTCGCCACGTACGTTAGAGAACCAGTTGTAGTGTAATGATGGGCTCATTGGGACCTTCAGGGTATTAAAAACGAAAGTCCGCAATGTTATCAGCTTTCAAGCCGTTTGTCGGTGGTCGGCCGGTTTTGAGTTATTGATCGGATTTGCTAGGGATGTAGTTCTGAAAAAAACTGATGTGGGTATTAAAACCACGAGAAAGAGCGAGTGCTCTTTTGTGGTTCATTGGCAGCTCACCGGCTAGAATAGCGCTAAATTCTTTCGTATCAAGACCGCATAACTCAGCAGCTTGCTCTGCAGTCATCCCGGTTGGTTTTAAGTAGAGCTCTTCAATAAGAGTTCCTAGCTGTGCGTTTGAATCGAGAATTAACATGGTAATGGATTAGTGAACATGAACGAGAGTCTAGTATACACCCTGATCTTAATTGGTGTGATAGCCATTGCACTGCTGGCCTGGTTTATTACCAAACAGTTGCGTGAACAGCGAGAGATAACGCGTCAGTTAGCCGAGCAAGAGGAGAAATTGGCGGTAGAGGCAGCAGCCAATCGACGTTACCTAACAGAGAGCATTCGTATCATCTCTAATGCCATACTGCACGATGACAAGATCACTTTGACAGAGGGGTGCATGCGTCTAAAAGTGATGATTGATAATTATGACGCATCGCTGCATCAAGACCCTGACTACCAAGTGATTGAAGAGGTCTATGGTAAAACTTCCCACATTCCTATCCTTCAAGATTGGAAAGCCTTGGATAAACAGTCACAGCGAAAATTTCAGATGGAGATGCTGAAAGTAGAGGCTGAATGCCAAGAAAGAATCCACGTCGCGGCTCAACGTCTGATTGATCATGAGATGCATAGGGTGCACTGATGTCCATACTGCCAGTATTTATCTTTACTCTGCTGGCAACTCTACTGTTGGTCGCGGCACTGACCTTTGGCAGAACACCCAGTTATCGTCCAACAAGAGGATCGGTGATCAATCTACTTGAACGTGTGCTCTCTGGGGAAGCCAAAGTGACCGAGTGGGATCTCTTTCTAGGCTTGCCAATACAGTCAGATCCACTACTGGAAGAGGCAAGGATTGATTGCCTCAGGATACATGAAGGACTTGATGGCGAACAAAAAGCGAGTGAAGGTCTCGCCAACTATCTATATGATCGAAAAGGTCGAGAGCGCATTGCAGAGGTTCTCGAACGGTTAAAAAAAGCGATAAAAAAAGAGCCCACAATACGAGAGTTTTAGGAGCCAAACGTGCTGAACTACCCCAAAACTAAACTGCCTTCTGTCGGTGAAACCATCTTCACAACAATGTCTGCATTAGCGGCTGAAAAACAGGCAATCAACCTGTCACAGGGCTTTCCAGATTACCTAGGCCCACAGAAGTTACTAGACGGTGTTGGTCGTGCGATTACCTCAGGCAACAATCAATACGCCCCTTTGGCCGGTGTTCCCAAACTGTTGGAACAGATTAAACTCAAAGTGAAAAACTATTATGGTCGTGATTTGGATGTGGCCAATGAAGTGACTGTAACGCCAGGTGCTACAGAGGCGATCTACTCAGCGATTACCTCCGTGATTCAGCCCGGTGATGAGGTGATCGTCTTTGATCCCGCCTATGATAGCTATCAGCCTGCCATTGAGATTAATGGTGGAGTGCCGGTTCACATTAAGTTGCTACCGCCCAATTTTTCGGTGCAGTGGGACGAGGTAAGAGCAGCCATCACCTCTAAAACCCGTATGATCATCATTAACACGCCACATAATCCGACGGGATCTATTTGGCAGCGATCCGATTTAGATGCGCTGGCAGACGTTGTCAGGGGCACCGACATATTGATCATCAGTGATGAGGTCTACGAGCACCTGGTCTATGACGGACAGGTGCATCAAAGTGTGAATACTCATCCAGAGTTGATTGAGCGTTCGTTCATTGTCTCCTCGTTCGGCAAAACCTATCACGTCACAGGCTGGCGCACTGGGTATTGTGTTGCACCTGCGCCATTAACCAAAGAGCTGCGCAAGGTTCACCAGTACGTTACATTCACTAGCCACACCCCGATTCAACATGCGATAGCGGACTTTATGGTTGAAGAGCCAGACTACCCACGAACACTGCCGGATTTCTTTACGCAAAAACGCGATCGATTGGCTAAGGGGCTGCAAAACAGCCGTTTCAAACTGCTCAACTCGAGTGGTACCTATTTTCAGTTGGTTGATTACACTGAGATCAGCGATGAGCCTGATGATCAATTTGTACTGCGTATGATTGATGAGGTGGGTGTCGCAGCCATTCCTCTTTCGCCGTTCTACTCAAACGGTGAGCAGACAGGTTGTATTCGTCTCTGCTTCGCCAAAGCGGATGACACCCTTGATAAAGCGATTGAACGCCTATGTCGAATTTAACGCTGAGCTATCTTCAAATCGATCTTGCTTGGGAGGACTCTCAGGCCAACCGTAAGGCTATCGAAGAGCAGGTATTAGCTTTAGATAGCTGCGATATTGTCGTTATGCCTGAGATGTTTTTGACAGGTTTTACCATGTCACCTGAAACCTGTGCAGAACCCATTGATGGCAAGAACTTACAATGGTTGATTGAACTCGCGTCTCAAAGCGGAAAAGCTCTGGCAGGCAGTCTCTCTGTTTCTGTTGCAGGGGAGTATCGAAATCGCTTCCTCTTTATCACCCCTGAGGGGCGTGTCGCTAAATACGACAAACGCCATCTGTTCACTATGGGTGATGAGCCAAATCACTACTCGGCCGGTGAAGAGCGCGTCATTATTCACTACAAAGGGTGGCGAATTATGCCGCTGGTCTGTTATGACCTTCGTTTCCCGGTATGGTCAAGAAATTGTGATGAGTATGATCTGCTTCTCTATGTGGCTAACTGGCCGGCTGCTAGAAGAGTCGCGTGGCGCTCTCTGCTTCAGGCGCGAGCCGTGGAGAACCTAGCCTATGTTGTTGGAGTCAATCGAGTCGGTACGGACGGAAATGGACTGGAGTATTCTGGCGACAGCCTGGTGATCTCTTTTGATGGGGAGTTGTTAAAAGAGAGTGAACCGTTTCAAGCAACGATCGAATCTGTTTCGCTGAATAAAGACGATCTTATGGAGTATCGATCTCGCTTCCCGGCGGCCGCCGATCGTGATGCGTTCACCTTGAGCGGTGTTAAGCGCAGAATCGTTGAACTTTAACGAAGTTTAAGCGGGCGCATGCAACGATACTCAGGTAACCCCTCTTTGGTGGGTACAATCGCACTGAGGCGAAGTGCGCTTTCAAGATGACCCGCTAACTCCTTAGGTAGTGGCTCTTCAAATGGGTCAAATGTCTGAAAGTAATCGATTAAAGGATTTCTAAAGAAATAGAGTGCGGATTCAGCGGTAATTTTGTCGCACAGTGCTTTTGCTTTTCGCGTACTTCGGGAATCATCAAACGCACCCTTAAGGCGTGTCTCAACGATTAAAATAATATCGGTTTCAGGTGAAGAGGAGATGTAGGCGCGCATGCCAATCTGCTCGTCTCGGGTATTAAGAAGATCTGCAATATTCGGGATTAACTGCTTATCTAGATCAAGGTTGAGTCTGTAAAAGCCCATATCAATCAGTGTGACCGGTCTCTCTGCAAGTTGGTAGAAGGCTCTAGCAGAATCATCGGCTTTGAGAGCGCCGCTGACCAATAACACGGCTGAGATAATAAGGGCTTTTAGAGAGTAGGTTTTCAATTCATGTTCCTGATCAAAATTTAGCCTATTTTATTCATTGAACAGGAATAAAAAAAGAGGCTCTAAGGCCTCTTTAGAATATTTATCAGCTCACTCTCTCAATTAGAGTTCACCCTCAACCGTTGTAAGTCCATGAATGGTCCAATCTTGGTAACCACCACGGTAGTAGTAGATCAGTTCTGCTGGGTAGCCTTCACGGATCATGGCACGAATGCCGCTTGGGCTTTGTGGACAGGTGCTTGAGTTACAGAAAGCGTAGATCTTAGTTGTAACGTCTGCACAGCTCCAACCCTCACCCTTTTTCTCACAACCGAATTGATCCATGTTCATGGCAACTTCAGTGTATGGAATGTTGATAGATCCAGGGATGGTACCTAGTTGAAGAACGTGATCTTTCATACGCATATCAACGATCATGTTGTTCTCTTTACCAATCGCTTCGATCACATCGATCTCACCAACTGGCGTGACACCTTCTGCTGGAACCATTGGTTGTAGGTAACCCTTAATCAATGCAGGTGGAGTTTTAACTCGAGTGATCTCCATTGGGCCATCTTCAAGCTCAACGGTGTAAGCGTTCATTTTGTCCCATAGCTGGATGTGTTCGTCGCTGGCGATTGCAGTTAATGTGGTACCCGCAAATACTGCAGCGGTAGCGATGCTTAAAAGCTTTTTCATGATCTTTCCTCAGTGTTAATAGCGACTCTTACTTTTTATAACCATAAACAAGAGTCTTATTACCATTATCCTCTTCTGCTTTGGAAAAGTCTTATTAATTTTTAACCTCTGCTATTATTCTTTGATCGAATAATTACTTCGTAGGTCCTGGCATGAAAAAACTGACTCCACTCTCATTAGCCCTGTTTTTGATGACGGCTTCTAGCCACTCAATGGCAGAGATGTCCGTTGATCACAGCAAAATGACTCAACATGATCACGAGATGATGATGAAGCATCTCGGCATGTCTGAAGAGGAGGCTACACCTGTCGTCAATGACCAGAGAGAACTCGTATTGTTTCCTGAAGCTGAATACCATCTCACTTTGCAGAACATGCGAGACCACCTGAGGGGGGTAAACCTAGCCCTAATGAATGTGGCCTCTGGAGACTATGTTCAGGCTGCAGAAGCGATTGAGCAGCATCTTGGTTTTGGCAACAGTCACGGCGCCAATGGTCTGCATTCGGCTCGAGAGTACATGCCTCCTGGAATGCAGATGTTGGGTCACGGGATGCACACTAAAGCCAATGCATTAGCTACGACGCTCAGGGATGCGGAAATTACCGAAGATAGCCAGGAGATTTTTCTGAAAATGGCCGATCTTACGTCGCAGTGTGTGGCCTGCCACGATGCGTATCGATTGGGCGCAGAGTAGAAGCTAGAGCTAGTTTGCGGCGTTTGAGCTAACAGGTGATAGCACACCACCCACATCAACCGCGCCTAATGCGACGTTTACCATGGCGTTAGTACCAACATCGGCAAGTATCTGCTCTTCATTGAGTGGATTCTTGCCGCAACTCTCCAACATGTTGGATGCATTTTTGCGATCGACATAGTCCAAGGCTGCGTTGGCACCGATGATGATGGGTGCCAATCCAACGGTCGCTACCGTCAAAATAGGCGTTGCAATGTTACGTCCCCATTTTAACTTCTCATGCTCAGTGACCGTTGACATGGATGATTCACATTGGGCAGTGACTACATCGCCATTGATACGTAGCTTATGAGCCGTGTCGTAACTCACGCTAGAGCATCCACTTACCAGCAGTGTTGAGCAGATTAAAGAGGTTGCGATGATTCTCATTGGACTTTGCTTTTGTACCATTAATGAACATTGTGACACTTATCTATATAGAGACAGGTTTTCCTGAAAAGTTCCCTAAGTTATTAATTTATTTTAAAAGTGACTCAATATTTACACCTTTTCGTATTCTGCTTTAATACAGTTAACCTGTCTGATTCATCTTAGGAGTTTGTCATGCGCCTATCTACCTTCCCGTTAGCATTTACACTGTGGGTATCGATGCTTGCCACTGTCGCTCATGCTCAACGAGTCCCTGATCTTGAACGTGAACAACGGATGGTGGATGAAATAGTTGATGTCATCTTTGATGGCGACCCTATAGAACTCAGTGACGGTGATCGGGAGTTTCTAGCGATCTTTATGGAGGCCGACGAGCCAAAAGGGACAGTGATCATCGCTCATGGACGTGGTTATCACGCCGACTGGGAGAGCGTTGTAAACCCTTTGCGAGTGGGTTTGGTTGAAGCGGGTTGGAATACCCTCAGCATTCAACTTCCGGTTTTGGAAAAGAGCGCTAAGTATTTTGACTACGTCGATATCTTTGATGAAGCTGCCCCACGTTTCCAGGCTGCGACTGAGTTTGCTAAGGAGCAGGGTGGTCAAGTTGTTTTGCTCGCTCACAGTTGTGGTTCACACATGGCGCAGCGTTGGATTAAGAATCAACCTGAAGCGAGCTTAGCCTCATTTGATGCCTATGTCGGAATCGGGATGGGAGCCACCGATTACAAACAACCGATGGTAGAACCTTTTCAGCTCGATAAAATGCCAATGCCAGTCTTAGACCTTTATGGCAGTGAAGATTTCCCGGCTGTTATCAGAAAAGCGCCAGAGCGTCTGGCTATGCTGGAAAAAGCAGGTAATCCAAAGTCGGCACAGCTGGTTGTTGAAGGGGCAGAGCACTACTTTAAAACGCATAAATCTGAGTTGGTCGACACTGTTTCTGGTTGGTTAGATAGGCTTTGACCTTAGTTACGGTAAAGGGTCTTAATTAGATGGTAGCCAAAACGGGTTTTGATAGGGCCGTGTACCTTTAAGATCGGGCGCTTAAAGACCACATCATCGAAGGCTTTGACCATATCGCCACGATGAAACTCACCGAGGCTACCGCCTTTTTTGCCTGATGGGCAGATAGAGTGTTTTTTAGCGAGCTGATCGAACTTCTTGCCCTTTTTAAGCTCAGCTAATATCGCCAAAGCTTCCTCTTTGGTCTTTACCAAAATGTGTACTGCAGATGCGGTGGCCATAGTCTCTCTCGAAATGGTTATGTTGTGTATTCTATCAGATCTACTCTAGCGCTTCTGCTAAGGTGGCGGTAAAACTTAACTGGTTCGGTAGAGGTGTCAGGTCAGATCGAGAGACAGTTTTTAACGGTTGAAACTGCAGATCTGCCAAAACGATTTCACAGCCATCCTGAATTCGACGTTCAATGAAACGTTCAAGTGCCGACAGCCCGCCGGCATCCAGTATCGATACACCATCTAGGTATAAGATGATTTTTTGTTTTCCTTGGCTTAGGTGCTCCAGTTGGTCAAAAACTCGATCAGCGGCAGCAAAGAAAAGCGGACCTTTGATTTTGTAGACGGCGGTTCTTTCAGAGAGCGGCCTAGGGACATGTTTACGCACCCCACTGATATCTTTTACTTGGGTCATCTGTGCTATGTCTCGCATGAAGAGCAGTGCCGCTAGCACGACGCCCACGCAAATGGCGATCACCATGTCAAAGATGACGGTCAGCGAGAAGCAGCTAGTCTCTATCTCGTTAAAGCCCCAGAGAAAAGCCGCTAGGGTTCCGACAATGGCTGCTGGAAGATAGGTTGGGATGGGCGTTTTAAATTTTGGCCAAATGATCAATGAGGCCAGTGTCACCACCCCGACAACGAGCTCCCCGGTGTGAATGGCAGGAAGATGGTCAAACAGGGTGACAAGCTTGGCAAAGAAGAATTCAGGCATTTCAGCTATATGAAGGCCTAGGAAATCATTGAGTTGCAATACTGCGATAACGACGGCAATGCCACTGGTGAAGCCGAGAGTCACCGGTTCGGGTATATACTCAATCAACCGACCTAACCTCGCGAAAGCGAGCGTGAGCATGATCAAACCGGCCAGAAGCGTTGCGAGTAGAAGTCCATTCAAGCCGTAACTTTGAGCAACGGGATAGAGTATGACTACGAATGCAGCCGTTGGGCCTGAAACGCTGTATCTAGAGCCACCGGTTAAAGGGATCAATATACCGGCAATGATCGCTGTATAGAGACCGTACTGTGGAGGTACACCGCTGGCAATGGCGAGTGCCATAGAGAGCGGAATGGCGATGATACCGACAGTTAAACCGGCGAGTAGGTCTTTGATGAAATGATCAAAACGGTACCCCCCTTTAAAGACCTCACGCAGAGCAGTGAAAGGGAGTACCGAATTAAAACGTGATCGATGTGGCATGTCAGTGAGGACCGTATAGATCGTATAAGATCCTCACAATTTATAAGGATTTGAGTGAACTAGCTATCGTCTTTTAGTCGTTGCTACTGTCAACACAGGTGTCACAGTGCTCTTTGAAGATACCGACTTTTACCAGCACCGAGTGGAACCAACAGCCGGCACACCAACCTGCAGCGGCTTCAAGCCACATGAAGGTTAGACAGAGAGGAATGGTCACTAGCGGGGTCCAGCGAGGCATCCAGTTTTGTGTGGTTGTCAGCAGTTCACTTCCTGTGAGGCTGTTTACAAATTCGGCAACCGGTACCGGATTGAAGAAGAGCAGGCAGGCTGCAACCAGTGCGGTACCAATCTTCCAAGCAAACTTCTTAGGCTGGTATGGGCGGTAGACCGGCTTGTGGTGACGGTTCATGGCAGCGGAAATCCAGAACAGAGGGCAGAGCCAAGCGGTGCGTTTGCTTTGACTTAGCACCATCTCCCAAAGGACATAGAGCAATAGGTAAGTTTGTGGGGTCCAGTCGTAGACCTGGCGAACGACCTCAGCGGAGTAGATGATCTGCCCAGCCATGTTGGTTTCCCAAGTATCTTCCAGTGTGCTGGGATCAACAATGAAAGCCGAGCCATTTATGGTGTTGTAGAAGATGACTAATATAGAGACGGGTACTAAGAATAGAAAAGCGGCACGTGTTCTAACAACATTGTCGTTGACCATGTCGTAACTCATTGGGTGAAACAGTGGGTTTCTCATCAGTGATCCTCTATTGTTTTTATATTAACTGTTCCTAATAATAGGCTAGGTATAAGCGTTAATAATAGATGCTGCTTAGGTTAAGTTTTTCTTAACTAGTTTGGTTATAGATCTCTTGGTTATTTATTAACTTTACTAATATAAGCGGCTCTCCAGCAGGGTTATTGGATGTCTAAGTTTCAAATCATCGTCGGTACCGTTTATGGTTCAACTATTGAATTGGCTGATGAGTGTCAGGAATTTCTGACCACTCAGGGACATCAGTGTGAATGGCTAGATACACCCGAGCTCTCTGATCTTGATCCATCAGCTTCCCTGCTGATTATGACGGCATCGACAGGAATGGGAGACATCCCAGACGGTTTGATGCCGCTCTACTGTGATCTATTAGATGAAGAGCCCGATTTAACCCATCAGCGCTTTGCATTGGTAGGGTTAGGGGATTCAAGTTATGACTATTTCAACGGGGCGGCCAAACGACTGTTTGAAGTGTTTTCAAATCTGAAGGCTCAATCGTTGGTTGAGCCGCTCTATGTTGATGCCAATAAAGATCCTGAGCCAGCAGAACCTGTTATGCGTTGGCTAGCGAGCTGGATCGATTAGTCGAAAGGTTAGATTGATTCTCGGTTGTTTAACGCGAAGACGTTTTGGCACTGAGTGCTCCCAACTCTCTTGAACTCCAGCGTTCATGATCAGCAGAGAGCCGTGGCTGAGTTCAAAGTCGACGGTCTCTTTTCTACTCTTTAAATCTCTAAATCGAAAGGTGCGAGAGCTCCCTAGTGACAGTGACGCGATGACAGGCTGTTCGCCCAGTTCTGGCTCGTTATCACTGTGCCACCCCATACTGTCATGCCCATCTCGATAGAGGTTACAAAGAACGGCATTAAATGTGTGGTTGGCCGTTGACTCGATTTTGTCTTTAATGGATTCGAGAATGCTCGGAAAGCCGCTACCCTCCATCGTCAGATTAGAATAGCGATAACTAACACCTTTTGATGCTACAAAGCACTGCAGTCTTGGAATAGGGTGGCTTTTTCCATAAAGGGTAATACTCTCTTGGCGCCACTCTAAGGTGTTTGTGAGCTCCATGAGCAACTCATCTGCTTCACTCGAACTGAGAAAATCCTCGATCAGTTCAACGTTTATACGACTACTCATTAAAGTTGTTTAAGATAGCTTAGCAGTTGATCGGCTATGACCGGTGTCAGATCTAAGGAATTTGTCTCATGGACGATGCTGTTGCAGCTGTGAATTTCGGCAATATCTTTCAATAGTGCATATGCATCTTTAGCAAAAATACCGTGTACCCCAAGGATCAAAGGTTTACCCATCTCCGCTGACTCCAAGTGTTCGATGGTCGCTAGCATGGTTCTTCCGCTGGAGATGATGTCATCGACTAATACAGGACGATAGCCTCTGTATTGGGCCAGTTCAGGCTCTGTCACAGCGACATCGTAATCACCTGATCGCTCTTTCAACAGGATCTGATAGGGGCGATTAGATGCGTTAGCGATGGCAGCTACCCACTGTTCACTCTCTTCATCAGGGCCGATCAACAATAAGTTATCGGTTTGAGTTTTTAGGAACTCGGTAATCACCGTTTGCGCCGTGCAGACCATTCCGTTGAGTGTATATACCGCATCCAGTGTTGGATAACGATGTAGGTGTGGATCGACCGTTATCAGTGCATCAAAGGCGAGGGATAGGTGCTTAGCAAAGTGTCTAGAGGTGATCGATTCGCCAGTATGAAAACGTTTGTCTTGGCGCATATACGGAAGATAGGGCGTGATCAGACAGATATTGCTAGCGCCAAGCTCGCGCGCATTTTCTGCAAAACTGAGTAGCGGAAACAGTTTCTCATTGGGTTGGTAGAGGTCGCAGAAAATAACCACGTTGGATTGTGCTACGTCGGTATCAACCCTGAGAAACGTCTCCCCATCAGGGAAGTGACGGATTTCAAATTGACCTAATGGTAGACCGGTAGCTTCAGCGAGTTTCTCCGGAATAGGGTGGCTTGGAGATAGATTAAATAGAATGGAGTTTTTCATACGTCACCTATTCACCAAAGGTTAAAATTTGTAGGTGTGATTGCAGATAGTCTACCGCGTAGTTTAGCTCGCCAATGTGTTCAGCATGAATCGTTAGCATGGGCTGCCCACGTTTGATCAGATCGCCTACTTTAACGTGTAGATCAACCCCCGCCGCCGCATCAGCTGGCGCACCGGCCAACTTGGCGACTTTGGCTAGAATACGATTATCAACAGTGGCGAGAGTGCCATCCTTCTCCGCTAACATTTCGTAACGATAGTGGGCTATAGGTGGCTCTTTAAAAGCGCCTTGCGCCTGACAGATGGCAACAAATTTCTCCCAAGCTTTCCCCGTTGTAACCAACTCTCTGGCGAGCTTTTCACCTTCGCCAGGTGAAACTTTACCGCTTAAATCGAGCATTGCACCGGCAAGGTAGACCGCGCGATTTAGCAGATCCTGAGGTGCTTGCTCATCACATTTTAAAACTCGGACAATATCTCGCGCTTCAAGAGCGGGTCCAACTCCTTCACCGACCGGTTGAGTCCCGTCTGTTTTAACAATGGCTAAGGTGATACCTAAGTTATCAGCCACTCGTTTAAAACTGTTTGCTAGCTTATCGGCGGCTTCATCATCTCTAACTTTAGCGGTTGGCCCTACTGGAATGTCGATCAAAACGTGGGTCGCGCCTGCGGCTACTTTTTTTGATAAAACAGAGGCTATCAGCTGTCCTTCACTGTCGATATCGAGTGCGCGTTCTACTTGAATGAGTAGATCGTCAGCAGGGCTCAGCCTCACGGACCCTCCCCAGGCTAGACAACCTCCTTCCGAGTGAACTACTTCTCGCATCTGATCTAAAGTGAGACTGACGTCGGTCAACGTCTCCATGGTGTCAGCCGTACCGGCTGGGGATGTGATTGCTCGTGAAGAGGTTTTGGGAATGGTTAAGCCTGCAGCTGTTAATATGGAGACCACAATGGGCGTGGTGCGATTTCCGGGTAGGCCACCCACACAGTGTTTGTCTAGGACCTGATCCAGCCCCCAATCAATTGTGCTACCAGCATTGATCATTGCGCGAGTGAGAGAGGTGATCTCTTCATCATCTAACTTGTCGTCACCACAGGCCGTAATAAAGGCGGCTAGGTAAACATCAGCATAACGTTCATCAACGATGTCATTAATAATTTCGCTAAACTGCTCTTCATTCAATTTATGGCCATAGACCTTTGATCGCACATGCGACAGCGAGTGAACAGGCCTTGGGTGAGACAGCCATATGGACTCATGTCCTATCAGTTTAAGTTTCTCCCAAGCCGATTCAGAGAGTCCGATCTCCCCCTCGTCGATCAGATCTCCCGTCACGATATTCAACGTGGCGATCATGTGATTCTGTTCTGTCGAGACGAGGACACGCGTTAAGCTATTAAACCCTTCCGATTTGCAGACAGAACTGTCTGAACGAAGGTAGATGTTGGGTTCGTGGTGTGTATCAATCCCTAAACGGCGTGCCCTTAAAGGATTCATTTTCTCTGGAAACATAGGTCACTCTTATACTAAGACTAAATTCAGTCTACTTAAAAACGGGATACTTTCCACAAGAGTTCAAACAGTAATGAGGTTTCTACTGTTATGGATCAATCGGCGCTGTTAAAATAATTGATCAACTTTGAGAGTGTATTGATGAACGATCTACCCGAACAGCCTCTATCTGTCTCCCCATCCCTAGCATCCAAGTATGGTGTGGATGGTGCGCTGCTGTTGGGTCTGATTGAACAGTACCGCCTTATTGTCAAAGCAGATGAGTTAACTCTCTCATTGTCTGCGTTGCAGGAGCGCTGCCCCTTCTGGAGTGAGGCACAGTTGCTTGAGCTTCTTTACACGCTGGCATCTGAATCCCTGTTTGGTCTGCAAGTATCTGATGATCAACTGCTGATTAGTTTTGAAAAGGGGGCTTCTCAATCCGTAGCAACGCCTGCGACAAAACAAGCGCCTGCAGCCATCCAGGCGACAGCTGCTCGACCTCAAACTCATCGTTTGCCAAACTCTAGACGGAACGTGCCGCCCAGTTTTGGTGGTGGCTGGCGTCGATCAACCAATGAGTTGGATGAAATTTTCGAAGCGGCTGAACAAAAACGCAAACTTCAAATTCGTATGGATGTCTCTTGGAGGCCTGATGAGAGTTTCTATCAGTTGCTTCAGCAGCATGGTATTGAAGCTCGATTTGCGGAATCGCATCTTGATGAATTTACACTCTACTATCTGGATAAACTTGATCACCAGAGCGTTTGGAACCAGAAATTCTTAGCCTGGGTAAAACGTGCCGTTCGTGATCAAGAGAGCCGTTCGGCTAAAGCTGAACGTTTTAACGAATCTTCACAAGCCGGTGGGCAGCATGAAAAAAGTCGACGAGATACTCGGGAAAACCGAAAACGGGTTACCGCAGCCGTCATGGACCTCAAAAACCTCGACTGGTAATCGCTCACTCAGTACGCTTGAACATGAGGCGCCGCAACGCGAGCTGATCAGCCAAGAGACCAAAGCGATGGTCAACATGGTGTTTGCTCGTTTCATGGCGATCTATGGCCATAAATTCAAAAGTGCTTTTGAAACCGAGCAGGAGATTATGATTGCCAAACGTGAGTGGGCAATGAGCATCTCTGGCTATGGTGAAAATGAACTGGTAGCGGCTATTAATCGTTGTAAAGAGACCTTAGCTTGGATGCCATCCATCTCAGAGTTCCTCAACATACTAAAAGAGGTTGGAGCAGACTTTGGTCTTCCTAGCAGTTATGAAGCTTACCAAGAGGCTTGTCGATACGCGGGTGATCATCATCACGGTTGGTCTCACCCTGCAGTATATGAGGCGGCTAAGCAGACCGGTTGGTATGAGATTCGAGGGGAGGCGGAAGCCAATATCTACCCACGTTTTCGATACTACTACGATATGATTTCAAAGCGGGTGCGTGCTGGTGAGACGATTGATCAACCGGTGCCTGTTGCGATTGAAGACAAAAGCGAATTGACGCATGCAACCACCATGCTCGAGTTTGCTAAAACCCATCAGATCGATGAGGCGGAAGCCTGCAAATTGCTCTATTACTTGACCTTGCCTGAGGGCTCCAATGTGCGCTCGCGACAGTACCAGCAGAGTCTAGCAACGGCTCAAGATCGTGGTTGGACGCTGCCAACTACTCAATAGTCAGATCCAAGAGAACTATTTTCTTCCAAGAAAGCGTTTAAGGTGCTTCGACATTTTCGAGGCATTTTGATCGCTGATCAGTTGATCAAACAGCTTACTCCACCCCAGAATCGATACTGAAAAGAGAAAGCCCAATTTCACATCATCAAACACAATCGCGACCAGCGTCATGGTGATCATTGTGGCAATGACCGAGACGATAAATACCTCTAATTGGCGTGGTCTAAAAAACTTCCAATAGATGAAGAAAGCGACCCCCGCGATGATGATGAAAAAGTGCATCGGTTACTCCTTAGTCTCTGGCCCGAGTTGCTCTTTGAGCTGCTTGATCAGGTTCGCAGGCAGATCCTTTACTGTCAAAGTTTCACTGTTTGGATCGAAAGAGATCGATTTTCCAAGCGATTCATTGCTGAAGCTGATCGATACCTCACGCGTTCTACCCGTATAGCGAACGTATTTTTTCAGACTGGCGCGATCGGGAATGAACTGCTCTTTAAGTTCTGGGGCTTCAGAAGCGATGTATTGATCAAACCCAACCTCTTGGTCGCTTTCAACCGAGGCGGTTAGGTCACGATAACTAACGGACTCACCCGCTTTGGATTGCTCTATACAGAACTCGGCAACCTCTTTCTGATAACGTTTACCAGCCTCTTCCGGCATATTGGCGCTGTAGTCACGAACCACCTCCATGAAGCGCTCTGTGTCAGCTTGGGTATCCACCGTATCGAAGAAGCCAATAAACTCTCCCAAAGCTCGAGTGGCAGAGCGGTCACCAAAACCGAAGCCTAAGGTTAGGTAGCGACTGGCGCTAGGGTCAAACAGGCGCTTTAGATCGATGCAGCAACAGAGCCCCATTTTTGAAAACTCAATCTGTTCTGATTCAATCAGCTCATTGCTCTCATCAAAACACCAACCATCGGTCTGTTTTAATTGCGCTATCCAGAGTTCGTGTAGGTCAGTTTCATCTTGCTCGATGAACGCCCAGTAACCATCAGTCTCTAAATCCTCAGTCTCAAACATCACCGCTAACAACTCGATCACTTTGGAGCTGAATTGAGTTAGGTCTAGACCCTTCTCTTGCCAGTTCAGCAGTAGTCCTTTGAAGCTCGTTGCTTCATCCGCAAAGCGGCCATATCGCTTGGTGGCCCTGCGGGTGAAGACCTGATCGATTTCGTTTAGCAGTTTTCGGGCATTCAGTTCTGACCCTATAGGTTGCTCTTTCAGGTGAAATGACTGATCGCCAGTCTGACGAGTTAATCGGTGAGCGATAGCGCGAACACTGTTCATTGCAAGAGCCTATTGTGGTTGGCGAAAGTGTGGGCCGAACATTAGATCGGTTGCCTGTTTCAGTGCATCGGACACCGAGGATGAGCGAAGCGCTTGAACCATCAATACTCGATGAACAGGCAGGTACATTAGGTCTGCCAGGATGCGACTGAAGGCGTTCTGCCCAGCATCACACTGGGCTAACGCTTCTAAAAACAGAGTTAGAAGTGTTGGCTCGAGCAGCGCGTTTTCACAACGGGTAGCGATCGCAGCGAGCAACTCAGCACTCTGTGCTGCTCTGCTATTAAGAACAGCTTCAATCGCCTGATGCGTATGACTTTCTGTTTTAGCACTTGAGAGCGCACGGACAAGAAGCGAGATGAGCACTGGGTCTCTGTTTTCGTTTAATGCCTCTGTTAGCTGCTGCAACAGCATTTTGGATAGATCGCTGCTAGGCTTTGCGTGCTCAAGCAACCCAAGAACCTGTGCGTGTAAGCCTTCTGGAAGCTGATTGAGTGCGTTCACAAGAGTGGCTTCATTACCGGACTGTTCAAGTCTTACAACAAAATCAGCCAAGCCCTGAAGTGACAAGTTCTCCCAGCCTGTATCAAGGTTGGGTTGGCTGATAAACTGCTGCACAGGCTCATAATAGGCAGATGCTGCTTGCTGGTTATCTAGAGCCGCTTTCGCATGAAACAGTGCCATCTTTTCATCGATTGGTTTAAACGCGAAAGGATTCTCCTTTAGGCTGTCTTCTGTCGGAACACCGTCGATACTGGATTGAACGTTTTGCAGGAGGCGATTGACGATATCATCACGAACAGCGCTGAGCAGAAACCCTTGCTCATCGAGCGGTAACTTTAAAAACCAGACGGCATTCTCATCTGCAGACTTAGGATTCCAAAGTAGGAGAGCTATCCAGGCGTGCTGCAGATAGGGAGTAGGGTAAGGGGTGGCTTGAGTCTCGATGCGTTCAAACTCGTCAGCACTGAATGCCCTGATGCGACGGCCGAGATCGTAGATACGCATCGCGGTTCCGGCCTGTTTGAATAGTGCGGTTAAAGTTACCTGTTGATCGCTCATCGCTGACTCCATTTTCTAAGCGCGCGATTTTACCATGTCGGCGAGCGAATCACAGGTTGCCGAGCAGAATCCTCTCTTCTGCTTGTTCAATCTCCCTAGGCGATCCGTTCAGAATCAAAGTGTCACCCTCATTAAGCAGCAGAGTTCCCGATGGGTTATCGATCTCCTCACCCTGTTGAATCAGTGAGCTGATCTCCAACTCTAGGTCGAGGGCGTCTAGGGTTTTGCCACAAGCATAGGCGTTTTCAGAGAGAGTAACCGCGTGCTTTTGAATCACTCGGCTTGGGTCTAAATCCGCTTTCAGGGATTGTCCGCCGTGCACGAAACCATGCAATATTCGGTAACGTTGTGATCTTACGGTACGAATGCGCTCCTTGATGATATCTGCGGGAACATCCAGCAGTGTGAGGACGTGAGAGACCAACATTAGGCTGCCTTCAAGGGCCTCAGGTACCACCTCTGCTGCGCCGTATATCTGAAACTGCTCTAAGTGATAATCATCCTGGGTTCTAACGAGTACTGGGATATCACCGAATTCGCGCTTGATCTGTTTTAACGTCTCAAGGCTCGACTTGGGGTTAGGCAGCGTCAGAATAATAAGGCGAGCCTTCGCAGCTCCTAAGCCTCGCATAATATCGACACGTTTGGCATCGCCGTAATAGGCAGGCTCACCGGCTGAAGAGGCCTCTTTAATGCGAATCGGGTCCGGATCGATGGCTACGTATTGAATCCCCATCTGCTTCAGAAAACGAGCCACAATCTGTCCAACACGACCATAGCCACAAATGATGACATGGTCGGCGAGTTCGTGATGTTGGCTGGCGGCATCAGCATGTTGGTGCTCTGGCACAGACTCAGTGCTGTTTTCGGTTGGGAAAAAGCGCTCTGCGATCCAATCGGCTTTATTTAATAGACTAGGTGTAATGACCATCGAAATGATAATGGTGGAGACTAAGACAGCGTTTAGGTCACTGTCGATCACGTGATAGGTCAGAGCAACCGCGAGTAGGGCAAAGCCAAACTCACCGCCTTGAGCTAGACTGATGCCTGCTTTCAGGGAGGTGTTTGCGTTATTACCGAATAGACGACCTAGCAGCAAAATGACGAGGGTTTTCGCCGTGACCAACATCAGAGTCGTTAAAATAACCCAGTGGATATTTTCAACCAGTGCAGACAGATCAAGCTGCATACCCACAGTGACGAAGAAGAGTCCTAGCAACACATCTCTGAATGGGCGAATGTCATTCTCAAGTTGATGCTTAAAATGGCTCTCTCCCAACATCATGCCCGCTAGGAATCCACCCAGTGCCATTGAAAGGCCGGCTGCGTGAGTAATCCAAGCCGCTGTCATAGCGGTGACCAGTGCAACTAGAACAAAAAGCTCATCCGAGCGCTCACGTGCAACCTCATTAAACAGTGCGGGAAGAATTTTGTGCCCAAGAATGAGAAGGAGTAGGAGTAATCCAGCGCCTTGCAGTAGAGGCCAGATTATGGATTCGCTACTTTCAGCGGTGCTGGTTCCAAGCGCAGGGACTAAGATCAGAAAGACGACAGCTGCGATGTCTTGAAATAGCAGAATCCCAAAGGATAGTTGCCCATGCGGTTGGCCTAGCTGCTGGAGTCGAATGAGCTCCTTAGTAACGATGGCCGTTGAAGATAAAGCTAATGCACCGGCGAGAACAATGGATGGTGCCAACTCCATCCCCATGAGTAGTGATAAGCCGATGAAAATAGCGGAAGTGGTAATTACTTGGGCTGAACCTAAGCCGAGAACGGTCTTGCGCATGGCAATCATTTTCGGCAACGAGAACTCTAGACCCAGCATGAAAAGGAGGAATACAACGCCTAGCTCTGAAAGCAGCGCCATCTGATCAGGGTGCGCAACTTGAAGTGCAAACGGGCCAATCAGGGCGCCCATAGCTAGGTAGGCGAGAATGGCGGGTAGTTTCAAGCGTCTAAACAGGGTGGTGGCTACAACGGCACCAATGAAAATAAGCAGTATCTGTTCAAATAGACCGTAGCTTTCAGCCATTACTATCCCCGCTGAGTGCTCTATCGAGTTGTTGAATCTGAGCGATTAAGTGCGTGTTCTCTTTACGACTCTTCAGTGCCTCTTCGGCATAAGGGTGAATGGCACTGGAGTCGGGAACAGGAATGTTTGTTTTTAAAAGGGCTTCAAGCCTAGGGATCAAAATCCACTGCAACCACTGAGTAAACTTAAGCGTGTCGATGCAAAAGGGTTGTTGACTGTTTAACGCTTCCTGGGTTGGTGGCGATGCCTCCCAGAGTGATAAACGCACCATCTCATCTCTGATCGCTTCGATCGATCGTGTAACGGCTTGAGCTTTACTCATCGTTGTGTTCAAACTTGGTGATCGCGGCTTTAATGCCCTTGAGTCGTTTAAAACTGATCTCTTGCGCAGTGCTTAGGAAGTCCAGCATAAAGTCTGACTCTTTCTGCTCTTCGCGTATGGCCGCGTAGAGTGTGCACCACAAACCCTCTTCACCTAATGACTTGGCATCGATGAACTGCTTTTCAAGGTACTCGTGCAGTGCCCAGTTTGGCAACGCAGCCACGCCTCGACCACTAGCAACCAGCTGCACCATCATAACGGTTAACTCCGCAGTGCGAATTTCTTGAGGTTCGATTCCTGCAGGATCTAAAAATCGTGTGAACAGATCCAAACGGTTTTGATCGACGGGGTAGGTGATCAAGGTCTCTTCCGATAGATCGGACGGCTCAATCTGCTTTTTAGCGTTGAGTCGGTGCTGGCGGCTTAGCGCTAGCATCGATTCGTAACTGAACAGTGGAACGTAGTGAATGCCGTTTCTTGGCTCTGGATCCGATGTGATAACGAGATCAATATCACCACGAGCCAGTGCAGGCAGTGGCTGGAATGTAAAGCCGGTTGAGAGATCCATCTCAACGTCAGGCCAATTTTTGCGGAACGAGTCGATGGTTGGCATGAGCCAATCAAAACAGCTATGACACTCAATACAGATATTCAAACGACCGACTTCACCACCCGCTAAGCGAGCAATATCACGCTCGGCTGTTCGGATCATCGGTAGAATATCATCCGCCAACGATAGGATGCGTTGTCCAGCTGAGGTAAAACGAATCGGTTTGGTTTTGCGGATAAACAATGAACAGTTTAGGCGCTCTTCGAGATCTTTGATTTGGTGTGACAGGGCCGATTGGGTTAAGTGAACCCGCTCTGCAGCTTCGACAAGGCTACCGGCATCTCTCAGTGCCACAAGAGTTTTAAGATGTCGAAGATCGATCATGGCTGACTCCGGCTATTTGCTTTGAGGCCAGTATAGACCATAACAGGTAAGCAGCCCATGGACTGCTTACTCAAGGGTTAAATGCCTACTAGAAGGAACTCGAGAAGTGCTTTTTGGGCGTGAAGGCGGTTTTCAGCCTCCTGGAATGCAACGCAACGTGGGTCGTCCATCATTTCATCGCTGACCTCTTCACCACGGTGAGCAGGCAGACAGTGCATGAATAGAGCATCCGGTTTAGCGAGATCCATCAATGCGGTATTCACTTGGAATCCATCAAAACGCTTCAGGCGAAGGGCCTCTTCCTCCTCCTGTCCCATTGATGCCCAAACATCGGTGACAACCAGATCGCTATCTTTAACGGCCTCTTTGGGGTCATGGGTAATAGTTACGCGACCTGGGTTTGCGGCAAGTAGCTCTGCATCTGGCTCAAAACCTTTAGGGCAAGCGACGTTTAAATGGAAGTCAAACTGGCGAGCTGCATTGATGTAGCTGCTGCACATGTTATTGCCATCGCCAACCCATGCCACGGTCTTATCTTTAATGGATCCGCGGATCTCTTGATAGGTCTGCATGTCGGCAAGTAGCTGACAGGGGTGGAACTCATCGGTTAGCGCGTTGATAACCGGAACCTTTGAGTTGGCTGCAAAGGTTTCAACTAACTCGTGGCTAAAGGTACGAATCATCACCACATCAACCATGCTAGAGATGACTCGAGCGCTGTCTTCAATCGGCTCGCCGCGTCCTAGTTGGGTGTCGCGAGGGGATAGGAACATCGCATGACCACCAAACTGTGCCATCCCTGCTTCGAAGGAGACACGCGTTCGCGTAGACGACTTTTCAAAGATCATCGCCATAACGCGATTCTTGAGTGGCTCGTAGATCTCTCCCGCATTGCGCATGCGTTTAAGTTCAATCGCACGATTGATCAGTTTGTTAAGCTCTTCAGGAGTTAGGTCTAGAAGAGTTAAAAAGTGTCTTGTTCCCATAAAAATTAAAACGTCAGCCACAAATATGACTGACGATACCCTAAATAAAGTTAGTTTTGATTACTTTGCAAGTAGCTGATGAACTAGCTCAGATACAGTCTCTATCAGTTGCTCTGCTTCGGACTCAGAGATGATTAGAGGTGGTAGCAATCGAATAACCTTACCTCCTCCATTCACATTGAGCAATAGCTGATTGTCAGAGGCAAGTTTAGCTAAGCCAGTAATGTCAGTCTTGAACTGACAACCGATCATCAACCCTTTGCCTCGTACCTCAACAAATTCCTCAAGGTCGGCAAAGCGAGCGGCCAAACCATCACGAATTTGTTGGCCGCGAGCCATCGCGTTGGCCATCAACTCTTCATCTTGGATGGTGTTGTAAACCGCAAGGGCCGCCGCACATACCAATGGGTTACCACCATAAGTTGAACCGTGGTTACCAGGGCCGAATACATGGTTGCCATGATGTGCAACCAAGCAGGCACCAATAGGTACTCCGTTACCAAGACCTTTTGCTGTGGTCAATACGTCTGGCTTTACACCTTCATGTTGGAACGCAAAATACTTGCCAGTACGGCCATTGCCTGTTTGAACCTCATCCAGCATGAGCAGCCATTCATTCTCATCACAAATGTCACGCAAGGCTTTTAGGTAGCCGTCGGTAGGGACATGTACGCCACCTTCACCCTGAACAGGCTCTACAAGAATCGCCACAATGCTGCGGTTGTTTGATGCGACCTTCTTAATCGCTTCAATATCATCGTATGGGACGCGCACGAATCCACTCAGTAGCGGTTCGAACCCTGCTTGAATGGTGCGATTTCCCGTGGCTGACAGCGTCGCCATGGTGCGGCCGTGAAAACTCTGTTCCATCACAATAATTGACGGGTTAGTGATGCCGCGGTCGTTACCGTATTTACGTGCAATCTTGATTGCCGCCTCATTCGATTCCGCACCGGAGTTGCAGAAGTAGACAGCCTCCATATTGGTCTCGGTACATAACTTTTCGCCCAGCTGCTGTTGCAGTGAGATCTCGTACAGGTTGGAGGTGTGAATCAGTTTAGCGGCTTGTTCGCTGAGCGCTTGAGTGACGGCAGGGTGAGCGTGACCAAGACCAGTGACGGCTATGCCAGAGAGTGCATCCAGATAGCGTCGCCCCTCAGTGTCGAACAACCAAACGCCTTCACCGTGAGTGAAAGCAACAGGTAACCGAGCGTAGGTGGGCATTACAGGGGTCATGGTCATTGAAAGTGTTCTCCGTAAAACGCAAAAAGACAGCCGTGGCTGTCGCTGGAGAGTAATATTATTTTGTGCTTACAAAATAAGCAATCTTAGAGAGGATATAACCGAGTTTTTTACTCAGATTTACTGTATAGTGCGCCCATTCGTTCAATGAGATTTAAGAGGTGAGTTAATGAGCACTTTAGAGACAATTAAAGAACAGATCGAAAGCAATGCCATTCTTCTTTACATGAAAGGCACACCTCGCTTTCCTCAGTGTGGTTTTTCATCACGTGCATCTGAAGCGTTGATGTCATGTAACGAACGTTTTGCTTTCGTAAACATTCTTGAGAATCCAGATATTCGTGCAGAGCTACCCAAGTACGCTAACTGGCCGACCTTCCCTCAGTTGTGGGTTAATGGTGAGCTAGTCGGCGGGTGTGACATTATCTGTGATATGGCAGCGAGCGGTGAACTACAGACATTGGTCTCTGAAGCGGCTAAATCTGAAGAGGGTGACAGCGCTGAGGGTTAATCCCCGCTGACGCTTGTTAGTCCTGCTCGCTCTCTTCTCTGAGGGCGAGCATCATGTCCCATCCCCCCATCTCTTTCCACTGATTCACAATCATGCAAAACAGTTCGGCCGTTTTCTCTGTGTCGTAGAGAGCAGAGTGCGCCTGTTTGTTGTCGAAGCTAATTCCAGCGAGATCGCAGGCCTTTGCCAACACCGTATGGCCATAAGCCAGACCTGCTAGTGTGGCGGTATCAAAGGTGGAGAATGGGTGAAAGGGATTACGCTTGATGTCACAGCGATCGGCTGCATTGCAGACAAAGCTGTGATCGAAGTGAGCGTTGTGGCCAACCAGAATGGCTCGTTTGCAGTCATGTGCTTTAACCGCTTTGCGGATAGGCTTGAAGATCTTCTCCATCGCCATGAGTTCAGGCTCTGCTTCACGATCCGGTGACCAAGGATCGATGCCGGTAAAATCCAATGCCGATTGTTCTAGATTTGCCCCTTCGAAAGGCTCCACCTGTGCTTCAATCGACTGATCTACGATCAGGTAACCCTCTTCATCCATGGTCAGTGTGACCGCTGCAATCTCTAAGAGAGCATCGGTTTGAGCATTGAATCCAGCTGTTTCAACATCAACAACAACGGGAAGATAACCACGGAAACGGTCTGCCATTGGGTGACGCTGTTTCGAATTTGGCACAGTAGATCCTTACTCTTCGATGGGGTTTTGTGGAGTTTAACAAATCCAATGGATAAGGGCAGAGTTAAAACTCAGATCTACTGATATTTATTTAAATGTTCGCTATAATTCCCGCCCATAAATTTCAGTGCTGTCTGATTCATGAGTTCAGTGCGCCGTATTAACCTCTGCCCTGATCGGGCGAGCATGGAGTTGGAGTCGTCAATGTCCGACATTAAAAAAGTCGTTTTAGCTTATTCTGGTGGTTTGGATACCTCTGTAATCGTTCGTTGGTTACAAGATGAATACAATGCCGAAGTTGTAACCTTTACTGCTGATATTGGTCAGGGTGAAGAGGTTGAGCCAGCGCGAGCTAAAGCCGAAGCGTTGGGCGTCAAGGAGATCTACATCGAAGATCTTCGTGAAGAGTTTGTTCGTGATTACGTATTCCCAATGTTCCGCGCGAACACCATTTACGAAGGCGAATACCTACTGGGTACGTCGATCGCTCGTCCACTCATCGCTAAGCGTCTGGTTGAGATCGCCAACGAGACAGGTGCCGATGCGATTTCACACGGTGCGACCGGTAAAGGTAATGATCAGGTACGTTTCGAATTGGGTGCCTACGCACTGAAACCGGGCGTGCACGTTATTGCACCTTGGCGTGAGTGGGATCTTAACTCGCGCGAGAAGTTAATGGCTTACTGTGAAACTCACAACATCCCAGTCGATTTCTCTAACAAAAAGAAAAAGTCACCTTACTCTATGGATGCGAACCTGCTTCACATCTCATACGAAGGCGGCATTCTTGAAGATCCTTGGGCAGAAGCTGAAGCCGATATGTGGCGTTGGTCTGTTTCTCCAGAGGAGGCTCCAGATCAGCCAACTTACCTTGAATTGACCTACCGTCAGGGTGACATTGTTGCGATCAACGGTGAAGAGATGTCTCCAGCTACCGTATTGACTTACCTTAACAAGGTGGGCGGCGAAAACGGTATCGGCCGTCTTGATATCGTAGAGAACCGCTTTGTAGGTATGAAGTCACGTGGTTGTTACGAAACACCGGGCGGAACCATCATGCTTCCTGCACACCGTGCGATTGAATCGATTACACTGGATCGTGAAACGGCTCACCTAAAAGATGAGCTGATGCCACGTTACGCTAAGACAATCTACAACGGTTTCTGGTGGTCAGAAGAGCGCAAGATGCTTCAAACGATGATCGACGAGAGCCAGAAGTACGTGAACGGTGAAGTCCGTGTCAAACTGTACAAAGGTAACGTGACGGTTGTTGGTCGTCGCTCTGAAGAGAGTCTGTTTGACGAGAGCATTGCAACCTTTGAAGATGATGCAGGTTCCTACGATCAGAAAGACGCTGCAGGCTTCATTAAGTTGAATGCCCTTCGTATGCGTATCGCAGCTAGCAAAGGTCGTAAGTTCGACTGATCGTCAACTAGCCTAGGTTGCTAAATCGAAGCCCGAATCATCGATTGATGACTCGGGTTTTTTGTTTTTTTAGTGATCTCAGTAGCTCTGTTATGAGTTCAATCAATTGCATCAGGTAGATGTGATCGATAAAATTGTTTCTAGATAGTTATTGAACCTAAAGGGTTGTTACTACAACCCTTTTTTATTGGATTTTCAGCGGATGAAAACACACAAAATTCTTCAAGCTCCGATCCCAATGCGCTGGGTCGGTCCGATGAAACTGTCAGGTCATCTGATTGAAGAGAAGTTGAGTGTTCCTCTAGCCACTTACGAAACCCCTCTATGGCCATCCGTTGGCCGTGGTGCACGTATCTCTACACTCTGTGAAGAGGGGATTAAAGTCAGTGTGATTGATGAGCGTATGACTCGCTCGATTTTGCTTGAAGCGGAAGATGCTTATGCAGCGCACCAAGCGATCCAGTCTCTAAAAGCACGAATGGATGACCTCAATGAGGTAGTGGCTAAATCGAGCCGTTTCGCCAAGTTAATTGATATCAATTCACAGGTGGTTGGTAACCTTATTTACCTGCGCCTTGAGTTTACGACAGGTGATGCCTCTGGTCACAATATGGTGACTAACGCCGCTGATCATCTGATTCCTTGGATTTTGACAGAGTATCCACACCTTCAGTACAGCTCCATATCGGGTAACTACTGCTCCGATAAAAAGGCAACCGCTGTTAATGGTATTCTTGGTCGTGGAAAGTATGTGGTTTGTGAAATCCTGATTCCACGAGATATTGTTGAGCGCCGCCTTCACTCTACGCCGGAAAAAATTGTTGATCTGAACATCAAGAAAAACCTGATCGGCACAATGATCGCTGGTGGTTTGCGCAGTGCTAATGCGCACTACGCCAATATGCTGCTCGCCTTTTACTTGGCAACAGGGCAGGATGCGGCCAATATCATTGAGGGCTCACAAGGTGTGGTTCACGCAGAGGTTCGCAACGGCGATCTCTACTTCAGCTGTACGCTACCCAACCTCATCGTCGGCAGTGTCGGTAACGGCAAAGGGATCGACTTTGTAGAAGAGAACCTAGAACGCCTTGGCTGTCGAGATGATCGTGAGCCGGGTGCTAATGCTCGTCGATTAGCTGCAATCTGTGGTGCGACGGTTCTGTGTGGTGAGCTGTCGCTTATTGCTGCGCAGACTAACCCAGGTGAGCTGATGCAGTCGCACCTTCAGATGGAACGCAAATGAGTCAGTTGACCAACGATCGGAAGATTGAGCACATCAATGCGATTCTGCAGGATGCCGAGACCGATCGTGATGCGCGCTACTTCGATCGTATCAAGTTAACGCACAGGGCGTTGCCAGAGCTTGATTTCGAAAAGATCGATCCGTCCATTAAATTGTTGGGTAAATCGCTAAGCTTCCCCATGCTCATTTCATCGATGACCGGTGGCGATCATGAGTTGATCCGGACCATTAACCGTAATCTCGCTGAAGCAGCCGAGCGTTGTGGCGTGGCGATGGCGGTGGGTTCGCAGCGAGTGATGTTCAGTGACGATTCGGCTAGGAGTAGTTTTGATCTTCGATCGGTTGCTCCCAATGCGCTATTGATCGGCAATGTTGGTGCTGTGCAGCTCAACTATGGTTTTTCACTGGAGCAGTGTCAGGCCGCTGTCGACCTACTGAAAGCCGATGCTCTCTATCTTCACTTGAACCCTTTGCAGGAAGCCATTCAGCCTGAGGGTGACCGTAATTTCGAGAATCTTGCCGATCAGATCCAGCAGATTGTCGAGGGTTTGTCCGTTCCAGTCTGGTTGAAAGAGGTGGGTTCTGGCCTGTCGGCCGCCGATGTGGAGCTTGGTTACCGAGCAGGCGTTCGTTATTTCGATGTGGCAGGCAGCGGCGGAACCTCCTGGAGTCGAATCGAACATCATCGTCGTGATCAGGATGACCTTGGGTTACTATTCCAAGATTGGGGATTACCGACACCGGTGGCGTTAGATCAATGTCAGTCTTGGCAAGATAAGAGCACGTTAATTGCCAGCGGTGGTCTACGTAATGGGATTGATCTAGCTAAGTCTGTTATACTCGGCGCCTCGTTGGGGGGATTTGCAGCACCTCTACTGCAACCTGCAATGCAATCGGCTGATGCGGTTGTCGACGTAATTGAACGTATAAAACGTGAATATGTAACGGCACTGTTTCTTTTAGGTGTGCCTAGTACGACAGCGCTTAAGGGTCAGCGAGCGCTTGTCATCGAACAGTTTTAAGGATTTGATCAAAGTATGTCCGTAGGTATCGACGAAATCAGCTTCTATACATCGAGCTACTACCTCGATTTGCGCACGCTGGCTGAACGTCAAGGCACTGATCCGAACAAGTATTACGATGGTATCGGTCAAGAGAAGATGGCGATGGCGGCGCATGATGAGGATATCGTTACGCTTGCGGCGAACGCTGCGCTTCCTATTGTTGAACGCATTGGAACTGATGCCATCTCAACGATTCTGTTTGCCACTGAGACCGGTATTGATCAATCCAAAGCGGCGGGTGTCTATGTACATCGTTTGTTGGGATTGAACAGTCACTGCCGTGTCGTTGAGCTTAAACACGCTTGTTACAGTGCAACAGCGGCCGTTCAAATGGCCTGTGCACTGGTTGCTCGTAACCCAAGTAAACAGGTGCTTGTGATCGCATCTGACGTGGCTCGTTACGACCTGGACTCTCCAGGTGAAGCCACCCAAGGTTGTGGTGCGGTTGCAATGTTGATCAAAGCAAACCCGAGAGTTCTAGAGATTGAACCAGAATCGGGCACTCACACTGAAGATGTGATGGATTTTTGGCGTCCCAACTACCGTACAACGGCGCTGGTCGATGGCAAATACTCGACCAAAATTTACCTAACATCTTTGAAACGTAGCTGGGAAAACTTCTGTGAAGAGAGTTCCGTTCGCTACGGTGATATCGACTATTTCTGCTACCACTTACCCTTTGGCAAGATGGCACAGAAAGCTCACTCACAGTTGGCCCGTGTCAATAAAACGGGTCAATCTCCGGAAGAGCTTGCTGCTCAGATTGAACCAACACTTATCTACAACCGTTTGATTGGTAACTGTTACACAGCGTCAATGTACATTGGGCTCTGTTCCCTCCTTGAGCAACTTAACGAAGATTTAACCGATAAACGTATCGGACTGTTCAGTTATGGTTCGGGTTCGGTCAGTGAGTTCTTCACCGCTAAGGTGGTGGCGGGCTACCAATCGGCTTTGAATACAGGCCGCCACGCTGAGCTGCTAAACGATCGAACTGAATTGAGCTACGAAGAGTATCTCACCCTTTACCGTTACCCTGATCCACGTGATGGTGGGCAGCATGTGATTGCACCCGATACACAGGGCCGCTTCCGCTTGGCGGCGATTAGCGATCATAAACGTGAGTACGTAGAACGTTAGTCATGTCGGTTGCAAGTGCTCCCGGAAAAATTATTTTAAGTGGTGAGCACTCCGTTGTGTACGGTGCTCCAGCTCTAGCATTCTCGGTTAAACAGCGTTTGACCGTTAACTTTACTCCCGATCTTCTGCCTCGACTTAGCTGGTTTACTCCAGACAGAGCACATGAGATGGCTCTGGAAAAGTTTTCCACTCTTCGTCATAAATTGGATGCGGCGTTTGATGGCTACCTTCGAGGTGAACGCTCCATCAGCGAGATCTTCTCTCGACCGGCAGAGTTGATTTTCTACACCGTTGATGTGGCCCGTATCCTAGGTAACCTTGAACGCATTCCGCGCGGCAAATTTGATATTCAATCGGACATTCCGGTGGGTGCCGGTATGGGCTCGTCTGCTGCTCTGCTCGCTGCACTCTTGAAACTCTTCTCCAAACATGAAGATTTAGCCACTTTGATTGAGCAGGTGCGGCACTGCGAACGCTTACAACACGGTCGCGGCAGTTTGATTGATGCCGCTACAGTAACCATGGGGGGTTTGGTCAAGGTGGAGCAGGATCAAGCGAATCGATTGGGTCTGTTGCCTGATATTTTTAATAACGACTGGTACTGGATATTTACCGGAACTCCTGCAACAAGTACCGGAGTTTGTGTCGAGCGTGTTCGCAGCCAATTTGAACAGTCGGATATATGGAGTGAGTTTGCTGCTGTGACGCATCGTATCGAAACGGCTCAAACCGATCTCGATCAGCTCTTCTCTGCGATTCAAGATAACCACCGCCTTTTAAACCGTATCGGGGTGGTGCCCGCCCGAGTCGCCGCATTGATTGAGCGGATCGAGAGGTTAGGCGGTGTGGCTAAAATCGCTGGTGCTGGTGCGGTATCCGGTGATGCCGGTGGGCTTGTGCTGGCCTATCTGCCTAATCAAACACCGGATGCTTTGAAGTTACCGTCTTTGATGCGCTGGGGGCGGGTTGAATCGGATGGTCAGGGTGTCAGTCTCGGAGACGATGTATGATCTGTTATTCGGCCCCCGGTAACCTGATGTTAATGGGCGAGCATGCCATCTTGCATGGTCAACCTGCCATTGCTCTGGCCGTTGGTAACCGGCTGTCTGTCTCTTTGATCCCGCGAGTGGATGAGGTCGTCACTATTGAATCGGAACTGGGCCGTTACCAGAGCGCTTTGAGTGAGTTAGCAGACGATTCAACGTTCAGCTTTATGGTCACTGCAATTCAGCTATGTCAATCCAAGCTAAAACAGGGTTTTGATTTAACCGTCTCCAGTCAGTTTTCAGATCAAGTTGGCCTGGGTTCATCGGCCGCTGTCACCGCTTCAACCGTTGCCTGCCTGTTAAACTTTTGTAATGAGCCGGTGACCAATGAACAGGTATTCAAACAGGCTCTAGAGGCCGTTCACAGGGTTCAAGGCGGTCGTGGTTCGGGCACCGATTTAGCCGCTTCAATTTGGGGCGGTATGATCGCCTACGAAATGAACGGTGCCAAGGTGCGTCCACTGAAAGGCACCCCTGATATTGATCTCTTCTACGTCGGGTACAAGATGAAAACACCTGAGGTGATTGCGTTGGTAAATCAGCGAGCTGACGCCGATCCCGATATTTATACCTCAATCTATCAATTAATGGGGCAGGTGACTCGCGCAGCAGAACAAGCGATAGAGTCACAAGAGTGGAACCGGCTAGGGCAATTGATGGATCAATACTCAGGGCTTATGGATGCGCTAGGAGTGTGTGATGCTAATTTAGCAGACCTGCAATTTAGAATGCGTCAGCAGTCTGGTGTTCTGGGTGCTAAGATTTCAGGATCTGGTTTGGGTGACTCTGTCATCTCGTTAGGTTTGACCAATCCTTCAGAGATACCCTATCAACATCTGCCCGTCTCGATACACAGTGTAGGTCTCAAACAGGAGTCAATGTGATGACTAAGCAAGAAGTACTGACTAAAGTGCTGCCCGAGTTGGGGGCTGTCTCCGCTTCATCGGAACACTTTGCTCCGAGTAACATCGCTCTGTGTAAGTACTGGGGCAAGCGAGATGTTGAACTTAATTTGCCGATCAACCCCTCCCTCTCTGTCTCATTGAATGATTTGGGCTCTAGAACTCGAGTAACGCCGATTGATCAGCCGATTGATGAGGTATGGTTAAACGGCCAACAGATGCACCAGGATTCACAGTTTGCACGTCGTGTCAGTCGGTTCATCGATCTTTTTCGTGGTAACAAGTCACTCGCTTTCAGAGTGGAGACTCGAAATAACATTCCTACCGCGGCAGGCCTCGCTTCCTCTGCCTCTGGTTTTGCGGCCCTGACGTTGGCGATGAACGATGCACTATCACTTCATCTATCCAATGAAGCGCTATCCATGATTGCGCGTATGGGGAGCGGCAGTGCCTGTCGATCCATCTTTAATGGATTTGTAGAGTGGCACATGGGGCACCGTGAAGATGGCTTGGACAGTCATGCACACCCGATTGATGCGACCTGGGATGATCTTCGAATCGGTCTGGTCAAAGTAGATATCGGCGAAAAGTCCGTTGATAGCCGATCTGGGATGCAGCGCACCAAGGAGACCTCCCACCTTTATAACAGTTGGCCCGCTCAAGCAAATGCCGATCTGTCGAAGCTGCATCAGGCGATCTCAGATAAGGACTTTACCCTGTTGGGTTCTACGGCAGAGCATAATGCTATGTCTATGCATGCCACGTTTGCTTCCAGCTGGCCACCGCTCGTCTATTGGCAACCAGAGTCGTTACAGGCGATGCATAAGGTGTGGCACCTTCGTGAGCAGGGGTTGGAGGTCTATTTCACCATGGATGCGGGGCCTAACTTGAAGCTGCTTTTCCAGAAAGAGTCCTTAAGTGATCTATTGGCTCACTTCCCTGAACTAGAGGTAGTCACCCCTTTCGGTGTCTAACGCGGTTATGCCAATCACTGGCTTCCCTCTTACTCGAACTCAGCGAGATGGTTCGCAGGGTATTGAATACACCTTCTGGTTGACTGGGGTGGAGGGGGCTCATGCGGTTACCGTCACACATGCAGAAGCGGTCTGTTTTGTTTTCGCTATTGATCAAGCTGCCATTGAGTCCTGTCTGAAAGATATATCGGGTTGGACGCTGCGTCATTTAGAACTGAAATCCCTCTCTTTAAAACCTGTCATGGGTCTCTACTGCCAAAGCCTAAAAGTTTACTGGGAAGTGTTAAAACGACTCGAGGCGGAACAAATTGCTCTCATGGAAGAGGATATCAGGCCGGTTGATCGCTACTTGATGGAACGGTTTATTCGCACTGGGGCTGTTCAGTTCGAAACTGTTAAAGGGGTTGAGTTACGCCCCTATGATTTTACACCTGATTTAAAACTACTCTCGTTAGATATTGAAACCACGTTAAATGCCAATCAATTGCTCTCTATAGGTTTGCAGCAGGGCGATCAGAGTCTTGTGCTATTTAATGGTGAGGCACCCGAACTAGCCTGGTGTGAGGGCTGCTCGGATGAGCGAACTCTGCTTCAACGCTTTGTCGAGATAGTGGCAGATTGGGATCCTGATTTGATCGTCGGCTGGAATTTGATTGGCTTTGATCTGCGCGTGCTAGCACGGCGAGCTAAGGCTAATCGAGTTGGACTCAAACTTGGACGTGATAGCAGTGAGATGCACGTCGATGTTGGTCAAAATGGTCGCTGGTTCAGTCGCATTGCTGGTCGTGTTGCCATCGACGGCATCGAGACTTTAAAAGGGGCTACCTGGCAATTTGATAGCTTCAGCCTAGAGAGTGTCGCTCAGGCACTGCTGGGGCGTGGTAAAGCGATTGATAACCCTTACGATCGTGGTGAGAAGATACAGCAACTCTTTAGAGAGGATAAACAAGCATTAGCGACCTATAACATTGAAGATTGTCGATTGGTGTTAGAGATCTTCAAAAAAGCGGAGTTGCTTGAGTATCTTATCGAACGCACTCGTCTTACTGGTTTGGCGTTGGACAAAGTGGGTGGTTCCCAAGCGGCATTCGATAATCTCTATCTGCCTAAGCTGCATCGCGCTGGCTATGTAGCACCTCCTTATGCCTCAGGTCGCAGTGACCTCTCTGTGCCTGGTGGGTTTGTCATGGAGTCTAAACCCGGACTCTATCGTGATGTGTTAGTGTTCGATTTTAAGAGCCTCTATCCCAGTATCATTCGTACCTTCTCAGTGGATCCTTTAGCACTCGCTCTGGCGGGTGAGGCCTCAGAGGCATCATTAGTACCAGGATTCTTTGGTGCGCAGTTCAATGCCGATGTGGCCATTCTTCCCGCGATCATTGAAGAGCTCTGGTTAGCCCGAGATCGAGCCAAGGCGCAAGGTAACTCTGCGTTATCACAAGCGATCAAGATACAGATGAATGCCTGCTATGGGGTGTTAGGGTCCAATTTGTGTCGCTTCTATGATCAGAACCTATCGGGAGCAATTACGTTGAGAGGCCATGAGCTCCTGCAAAAAACCGCGCAATGGTTTGAGTTTGAACGGGGCCATCAGGTGATTTATGGCGATACCGATTCAGTCTTTGTCTGGTTGGGCGATGACTGCCAACAGGGTGATATCGCACAGTACGGTGCTGAATTGGCAGATCAAGCTAACCACTGGCTGCAAGAGCACCTTAAACAGCAATACGGTGTAGAGAGTGCACTTGAGCTGCAATATGAGACTCATTTCAAACGTTTTTTGATGCCAACCATGCGTCACTCTGAGAAGGGCACTAAGAAACGCTATGCGGGTCTTAAGAGATCGGGTGGTGAGGATCAATTGGTCTTTAAAGGGTTGGAGACGGTTAGGTCCGATTGGACACCCTTGGCCAAAAAATTCCAGACAGAGTTGTTGTCCAGAATATTCAATGACGAGTCTTGGCGTGATCTGGTCGTCGAAACCACGGAGCAACTACTCAGCGGTAATGCAGATCATCAATTGACCTATCGTCGTCGACTAAGACGACCTCTAGATGCCTATCAGGCCAGTAATCCACCGCATGTGAAAGCGGCTAAAAAAATGCAGTCATACCTAGATAGGCAGGGTTTAAACGTGCGTTTAGGGCGAGGCGACCCTATTGAGTACGTCATGACAGTTAACGGTCCAGAACCAACCATCTGTCGTAAATCAATCATTGATTATCAACACTATGTCTCTAAACAGTTAGAGCCGGTCGCTGACACAGTATTACCCTTTCTTGGTGCCAGCTTTAATGATCTGATAGATAAACAGAGAGCGCTTTTCTAGAGAGGTTTTGTGTGAATAAGGTTCCGAGTACACAGCGTAAAATGGCCCGTTTTTCTGCGCATATGACCTGGATTCTTATTCTGGTGATGCTTACCTATGGCTTTAACGCCTATCTTGAACAGCGCGATCATCCCAATGCACAACTATCTTTGGCAAACGGCACCGATCAGGTTCGCCTGATTGCCGATCGAAAAGGGCAGTATCGAGCACCCGGTACGATCAATGGATACCCTGTCTCTTTTGTGGTTGATACCGGTGCGACCTATGTGTCACTTTCAGATGCTCTGGCCGATGAGCTCTCGTTACCCCGTGAGGGCAAAAGCTTTGCGATAACCGCCAATGGTCGAGTGCCCGTCGATTTAACGCAGTTGGAGGAGGTTAGCTTGGGTGGGCTCTCCATGGCTAACGTACCCGCAATGATTGTACCTGAGCTGGACAGTCAGATTGTTCTGTTAGGGATGAGTTTTCTAAAACACCTCGACTTTGTTCAAAGCGAGGGAAAGCTGGAGCTTCGTGTTCCTTAAGAGGTAATGCTCTTTTGGCTGATTTCGGTTCTTATCTGACGTCGGCTCACGAAGCAAGAATACCGCTTCTTTGGGGGATCACTACGCAGTATTCATCGGGCTTAACCCATGCTGCGATCCGGTCAATGGGCTGCTCATACAGTTATAACGATTACCTGTATGAAACAGCAAAAGCACAAATTCATGATGCTGAATTGATTCAACGCATCGGCGAGTTCGAATCGGGTTGTTACAGCGTGGCGCGTGAGCAGCTAACCACGATACCAGTTGATCGCTCTGCGCTGAATAAGCTTTGGGATGTTGATTGGTTAGGCTCGAAAACTTTTCTCCAAACGCCCGGTACGTTCTATCAATCGCCCGAGGCCTATCTCCATAATCAAGAGGCCTATGGATTCATCCGGGATGAAAGAAATCATCAGCCTGATAAGCAAGAACCCATTGAACGCGGTACTAACCCGTATTGCTCAGAGGTCTGGAACGGTGCTTGAGGTTCAGGGCATTAACACAGACGCCGTCACTCGAGCAGGGCAAAGTTCCTATGTGCCGAGACACAGTTATACCAAGATCAAGGCTTCAGTGTCAGTAATATAATGAATAACGTCATTGGCATGGCAGAGAATGTCGTGGCAGCGGTGGGTGCTAGCACTCAAGCCATAGAGGCCGCTCAGCTTATGACAGCCAATAAAGCCGTAAAGGTCTTCATACCGATGATTATTGCTTTGATTCAGGCTGTGATTGTCATTGCGACACCCATCGTGTTGGTGTTTACGTCTTATCGTTTTAAGGCATTTTTTACGATGGCAGGCATGTGGTTCACGTTGGAGTTCATGCACGCGATTTTAGGGCTGGGTAATCTATTCCAGCACCGTCTGGCCTTATTGACGTCCACCGATGCAAGTGAGGCCTCTGCATTGGAAACGGTCATCAGTGTCATGCTCTCCTATGGCATCATTCTGATTCTTCCCATTATTTGGTTAATGATTATGACAGGCGTTGGATTAGCATTGGCGAAAGGGTTTCAGTCAGTAGGGGGGTCACCCAGATCAGGTATGTCGGGTAACCCTGTTAGTCCGACTTCAGGCACTCTTGGCAGTTCATCAACGCGTGTACCTGGTTCAATGGGTGGTAGTTCAGGAGAGGTTGGTAAAAATGGATGATGAATAATGATCTACAAATCTCGCTAATGAGATCTTCATACTCTTTTACCAAAAGTTAGGATTTTGAGAGTCGTTCCCTAATGGGTCTTTTTGGTCCTGAGAGTGATAGGTGGGATTGGAAGTTACCTGAATCGCTCTGGCACTGAATATTAGTCCGAACAGTCCCGCGAGGAGGGTCACTAATCCAATCACGAGCATACCAGTACGCAGGAATATCCATCTATAGACCGTGAATGTTTTAGCACGCCTATGAAGTGTCAGTAGTTTTGAACGCATCAATACAATGAGTAACGGTGTAGCGATGACTATGAATTCATCGAATATGTTCCAGTCTATCGTGCTTGTGTTTGCAAAAAGCGCGTTATGTAAAAAACTCCCTGTCAAAATGGTCAGCCAGATTGATGTGATAGATGTAATCCACTTTTGCTTAGTCATATGATCTCCTTGCTTTGAGTTTAGTACAAAAAAAGATGGCCGCTCGAGAGCAGCCTAATTGATTTACTAAACACCAAGGGTGGAGGGCTCCTTAGTGAGCAAGATACTCTCACTACTCTTTGAACTTACAAGTCAAAAGCTCGATAAAAAACTGTTTTTTGAGTTTGAGGACGGCCGTCGTGACGATGGCGTGCATCGACAAATCTTTAATCATTACTGCGAGATTGCAGCGGGTAAGTTTGAGCTGGAGCTCGGATCTATTGCAGGTATTCCCCTTTACGATGGGGAAGATGAGAGTCACCCAGCAGTTGAGAAGCTGTCAACTCAGATAGTTGAAGCTGATGGCGTGATCTTTTTTAGCCCCGAGTATAATTTTTCGATACCCGGTGGGCTCAAGAACGCCATTGATTGGCTGTCGCGCTGCAAACCTCAGCCCTTTGCAGGCAAGCCGGCCACAATCATTGGTGCGAGCCCCGGTAACCAAGGCACGGCCCGGATGCAGTATCACCTGCGTCAGGTGGGCGTCTACTTGGACCTTCACTTTATGAATAAACCTGAGGTAATGATTGCTGGTGTGAATCAGAAAGTGCAGGCTGGGAAAATCGTAGATCAACCCACTATCGAGTTTTTGCAGCGTCACGCGAGCGTATTCAAATCCTTTGTCGAGCGCCATGCGTACTCACGTCAAGACGTCTAGGAGTGGATGATGGCTGAGAAACAGAAAAACGTGTTGGGAGAGGCGTTGGAGCAGTGCGGTTGCGACCCAATGACCGGTTACTTTCGTGACGGCTGCTGCAATACCGATGCCTATGATCGTGGTTCACACACCGTTTGTGCGATTCTTACCGACGAGTTTCTGCAGTTCTCATTGAGTCGCGGTAATGACCTGATTACCCCTCGGCCGGAGTATGACTTCCCGGGTCTAAAGGCTGGCGACTCATGGTGCCTGTGTGCCTCGCGATGGCTTGAGGCGGAGGCTTTCCACTGTGCGCCGCCGGTAAAGCTTAGCTCCACAAATATCGCTGCGTTGGAACGAGTCGATCTAGAGATGCTCAAGCGATATTCGCATGAGCAGCTGCACTAGCCAGAGCATGGCGCTTTTTAAGGTGAGACGGTCACTTCCACAGAGATGTCGTCTCCCTCTCCAAAGCCCTCCTTGGTGCGAACGGGTGCCTTGAGTGGGAGGATAAACGAGCCCGACTTCTTATCGGGAAAAATAGAGGTTTTCCAGCAGCTGGAGCCTATCTGTACCTGAACCGGAATGCTGCCAAAGCCCCGTCTTAACGGAAAAAAGAAGCGAATCTGCTCGGCGGTCTCGATGGGCAGGGTGACGAAGAACCAAGAGGCTTTCTCCGACTCCCAGCGCCAGACTTCGCCAGTGAATCCAAAGCTATGTGCCTCGTGCGATGAGCTCGTTTGCATCTCAGTCCGCTCTTGTCTTTGCAACCTAGTTAAACGAGTAGGTAAGGGCCGCTGCAGTTGGGTTGTATAAGCCCGTCATCTGCGGTGCCAAGTTTGCCAGCGTCTGTTGGCGGTTTCCTGGGGCAGGGTGGGTACTTAGAAACTCGGGCGGAGCACCTTTGCTATTAGCGCCCATCTTCTGCCAGAGGGTGGCAGCAGCGTTCGGGTTGTAACCGGCGCGCGCAGCCAACTCCATGCCAAGACGATCGGCTTCAAGCTCGCCGGTCCGACTGTTGGGCAGCGTAATCGCGACTGCAGCGGCCAAAGGCGCACCTGTAAGCGCAAGATCGCGGTATTCACTGTTCTCGGTTGCAACACTCAGTGCCAACATCCCAAGTTGAGTCGCCATCGCCACAGACATACGCTCCGCCGTGTGATTGGCCAAGGCATGGGAGACCTCATGCCCAATCACCTGAGCCAGTTCATCATCGGTTGGATTTAGCTTCTCAATTAAGCCGGTGTAAATGGCCATGCGACCGCCTGCCATACACCAGGCGTTTACAGTCTCTGGGTCATCAATAACGCTGATGCTCCAATCCCAGTTACGGGTGTTGGGAAAGCGCTCGATCGCTTGATAGACAATACGCCCCGCGATCGTCTGTACGCGCTTAACCACCTCTGCATCAGTGTCTACTTTGCCTTCATCTTTGAGCGGGGCCAACATCTGGGTATAAGCCGCTTTGGAGGCGTTGATAGCCTGCGAGGGTGAGACCAGCATCAGCTGGCTGCGACCGGTGGGGCTGGTACCGCACGCGCTGAGCATCGCAGCTAGCGTGAGTGTTAAGCCAAGCTTGGAAAATTTTGTCATTGAAGGGCTCTCGGGCGAACTTAATTCTAGCGAATGTTATACCACCAGTAACACCTCTGTCTGCGCCGGATCCTGCTCAAAGCGCATACTGACCTGTTGCTGCTGTTCGCTACTCATACGATTGAATAGAAAGTCGCGCGTATTGCCGGGGTGGCCCTCGAGGTAGAGCTGGCTGGTGAGCAGCTCAAACCCTTGGTCAATCACTTTCACGTGGATATGCGGGGTGCGGCCCGGGTAGGGCACAGGCTTGATGGTTCTGAACGTAAAGCGCCCTTCAGCATCGGTACGGGCGCGGCCAAACCCTTGAAAGCCAGCGTCGCGTGGTTCGGCGCGGCGATCCGCCGTATGCAAGTAGCGACCCGTCGCGTCACATTGCCAGATCTCTACGATCGCATTGGCGATGGCATCCCCATCGCTATCTACGAGTCTACCGTTCAGCTGAATTACTTCACCGCCGGCGGCTTTTACCGCACCTTCGATCTTTACCAGATCGTTGTCGACATCATCGAAGCGCATCGAAGAGGTGGGGTAGAAAGGTCCCTCCATTGCTGACGGGGTTGGAGCAAGCGCATTGGCAACGGGAGCCAACGGGAGCAGTGCCGCGGCAGTTAGTAGGGAGCGGCGTTTAACATTGATTTTCGACATGTAAAAACCTCCTGTCACTAGTTTGGGTTGGTACGCAGGATTGGGCAGATGGCGTTTAGTTTAGCCCGCTATCGTAACGTTGACCTATATTGATACTGAGAGTTTTTGATACGGGGCGTTACGGAGGGGTTGAGATGAAGAAGGGACTGTTGATAGGTTTTTATGTACTGATTATTGCAATACCCCTGCTGGCCTCCTGGTACTTCGTAGGTCATCCACGCATTTTCTGGCAAGAGCTTGGTTCAGTATTGGGTATCCTTGCGTTCGCGATGATCCTCTCTGAATTTGTTCTGTCTGGCCGGGTTAAATCTTTCTCACGCAAGGTTGGCATGGATGCAACGATGAGGTTTCATCGCATCATTGGATGGTGTGCGCTGATCGCTGCTCTGCTTCATCCCTTTCTTTACGAATCGACCCCAACAACAGGCCCTTGGCCGTGGGACAGCACGCGTCAATTTGCAGTCGCCACTGACTTTGCCGCGATCTCGACAGGTGTGATCGCTTTTATTTTGCTACCAGTGCTTGTTGTGTTGGCAGTCTGGCGCTCGTCGCTGGACTATCGCTATGAGACCTGGCGACGGCTGCACGGCTTAATCGCCGCAGCCTTGGTTGGACTCCTTCTGCACCATACCTTGTCTGCGGGGCGGTATGCGGCACACGAAACTGTAGCGCTGCTATGGCAAGTCATGGCGCTGATTGCGCTTCTGACGCTAGTGTACCGCTATCTGATTTCGCCCATTCAACAACTGGGCAAACCCTGGAAGGTGAGTCGGGTGGAAAGGTTGTCAGAGAGACAGTGGCGCTTGAGTTTGCTGCCGGATGGGCATCCGGGGATGGATTACAAAGCCGGGCAGTTCGCCTGGTTGAAGCTCGGTCATTCAAGTTTCTCAATCAGCGAGAACCCGTTCTCTATCGCGTCGGCACCCGCAGAGGGGCCTGAGATCTGTTTTGTGATCAAAGAGCTCGGTGATTTCACCTCAACGCTCGGTGAAACCAAGGTGGGTGCGCGTGCTTACTTGGATGGCCCTTATGGTAGTTTGATCGTCGATGGCCGCTCGGAACCCGGTGTTGCTCTGATTGCAGGGGGTGTGGGTGTGGCACCGATACTTGGAATACTTCAGCAACTCAAACAAACCGATGATCCGCGTTCGTATCGTCTGATATACGCTAACCGGACTGAGGATCAGATTGTCTGTCGTGACGAGCTGGCTGATGACAACCCAATACTTGTGCTGTCAGAGCCAACTGAGGGTTGGCAGGGTGAGGTCGGTTTAATCGATCAGAAGCTGATTGAGCAGAGCTTTTCCGACGCTGAGTTTGACACTTGGCTCTTCGTTATTTGCGGGCCTGTACCGATGATGGACCAGGTGTATCAGGCACTCAAACAGAAGGGCGTATCTGACGATCGTATTCTGCTGGAGCGGTTTGATTACGACTGACACTCATATTGTTTTTTCTGTCAAGAATGGATCTTCTACCCATTTTTCGCGCCTGTGTGTCATATTTTTAATGAGCCCTGCTTGAACGCTAGGTTCATTCAAGATATTGATTTTAATAAGGTTATTCGTCTATTTTTGCCATCATTGACAATAGTGTCACGTCTATCGTTGACGCTATTTGCCATACCTGACATAATTGTCATAAGTGTGTCAATTTGTAATTTGACATAGTTTTGACCAATTTAGGGTAACGATGGCACGATGATCCTTGACCAAAGGCAGGTCCTGATCAAAGAAGATTTCGAGTCCGCATCGACTGTGTACGATGTGGCCGAAATGCGTGAGCTGCTCGCACGAGCAGGGGCCAGCTATACCCTATTGGACGGCTCCTCTCTCAGTCCGATTCCGTTTGTAGAGGGGCGACAAAACGGACCCAATCTAGAACTGCTTCTACCCGATGGCACCATTGTCATAATTCGTGAATTCTTCGGTGACATGGGCACGCCCTATAGCACTCAGACAATGCTGGCCAGTTTCGGACCCGAGACTGAGGTCTACTTCCCCGATTACGTTCCCGGCCTGATGCAAGCCTCTTACGGTGGTTTGTCAGGTGCGATCCCAATGTTTGGAACTGCCGCACCAGCGGCTGCTGCGGGTGGTATCAGTCCTGCGATGATGGCGATGGGTGCTGCGGCGCCCGCTGCTGCCCTCCTTGCCCCTACGCCGGAGGGTGGGGATATCAACATTAGCGTTGGTGGCGTCGGTGGGACAGTAGCGGCACCTGCCGCGAGTATCACCAGTATCGTAACAACTTTCGGAACAGAGCTTGGTATCGATGAGGATGTTGACGATGCCGTTGTGACGGTTAAAACAGCGAACATAGACAACGGCGAAACCATCGAATTGGAGTTTGCCGGTACAACTTACGAAGCGGTTGTCAGCAATAACAAAGCACTGTTTGCAATAGAAGCGGCTGAACTGCAGGCCCTCGATGACGGGCTGTATGACATGGTTGCGACGCTGGTGTCAGACGCCACTGTTACAAATGATGTCGGCATCACGCTCGATCGTATCGCGCCTGTGTTTGACAGTGATGAGCTTGCACTCAGTTTTGATGAGGGAACGACAGATTCTCTGCTGGACAGTGCCGATATAGGTGTTGCGCTTGCAACGGATGAAACAACCCTGGAGTACTCTATCGATGGTGCTGACAAAGCTGCTTGCTCGGTTAATTCGCTAACCGGTGCCATCAAATTTAAAGAGGCACCCGATTTTGAAGCGCCGAGCGATGACGACGGCGACAATATTTATGAGCTGACACTGATTGCGACTGACATCGCCGGAAATGTCACTGAAAAAGCCATCACAATCGAAGTATTAGATGTTGATGAGAGTGACACAACGGCGCCTGAACTTCCTACGGTCGACACACAAAACGTGTCTGACACGCTCCCCATCATTGAGGGCACGGCTGTTTTGGGGGCGAGCGAGCAATTAACCGTCGCCGTGAATGGCGTCGTTGTCAATGTCACACCCGATGAGAATGGCGATTGGGCCCTCAATCTACGCGCGGAGGATCTTGATGTTGTCTCTGGCACACTCTCAGAGCTGGAGCAGGGTGTTATCTACGACGTAGAGGCAACTGTTACGAATAGTGAGTCGCAGCTAAGTTCAACAGATGAAACGACCAGCGAGCTGCGAGTGGCGCCGCCAAGTCCGACAGTCAACGATCTAGCGATCGTCAATGTCGAGTCACCTGTTTTCACCGGCACATCTCCTGAGCTGAATGAAAATCTCAAACTCATCGTCAAACTGAGCCAAACCACCTCAACCGGTGAAGAGCTGATTGAATACGAGGTGACACCGGTTGCCAGTCAGACAGAGGCGGGCGTATACGAGTGGACGCTCGATACTGCAACAGCAACACCGTTAGAAACCTCAAGATTTGCAACTGAATTAAGCCTGCCACTTAACGATGGCGACTACACAGTCACAGCACGGATCGCGATGTACCTTGATGGTACGGAGTTGATGAGCAGTGATTTAGCCGTAGATGATTTCACTGTTGATCTCAGTGCATCCGTCGCACCCGTAGTGACTGATTCGGTTAGCGGCCAGCTTTCGCCGACGGTCAGCGGTACAGCAAATTTAAAACAGGGTGAGACGTTAGATGTTTCCGTTATTGGGACCGATCAGCAGATTATCGTTACCTTTGAGGATGTCACGGTCGTTAATGGTGCATGGTCGATTGATTTAGCAACGGCGGTACCCGTAAGCGGAGAATGGGTACAACCAGCAGCGGGGAGTGAAACGTCTTTTGATGTTCGAGCCGTAGTTCCTGAATCTGGCTTGGAGAGCACAGGAACTCTGGATATTGATCAGGCCGCACCGACTGTCAAACTCTGGATAGATACCACTGAGACCCTGACCGAGAACAACGCTGGTATGTATCAGCTGAACATCCTGTTTTCTGAAAAATTGGCTGAGTGGCCGCCTGATTTTTCAGGTCTTCAAATAAGTGGTTTGAGTCTTGCCGTTGATGATCAAAACACCCTTATTGCCCCTATAGTTGACCCACAAAATCCGCTGAAATTTACTGCGGACTTTGTGCTTGATAAGCCGTTCGAGGGAATCGGCTCGGCTGTAATACCAGCCGACACCTACGCTGACTTGGCTGGCAATGGACTTGAACTTCTGGAGCTGTTTAATCCCGAGGTTGACACGGTTGCGCCGAGCGAGCTTTCACTTTCGATAACGGATACAGGCGCCTCTGCCTCGGATGGCATCACACGTACCTCGATCGTTCAGGTCTTCGGGTTGGAGAAATACGCAGTTCTCAATTACTCGCTGGATGCAGGGGAGACCTTTATCGAAGCTCTTCCCCCTTCTGGTGGCTGGACTCGTTCAGGCGACACTTACGTAACGACCATTGCACTGCCCGAGGGTGTCCTAACGTCAAAGCAGGTTCAAGCTTACCAAGTCGATGCCAGCGGTAACACCGGAGATCAGGTTTCTCTTTTTCTGGATCGAAATTACACGATCGACACCAGTCTCCCTTATTTTTCCGAGATGCTGGTCAGCTATGTCATTGATGAAAATGACCAAGCAGACGTCACAGTAGTCGCTAAGTTGGATGCCAGTGCAACTATCGACTGGACTACGCTAGTTGCTCAAACAGACGCCAGCTATCTGCAGTTATCCAATCTAGTTGGTGAGCCGAATCAAGCAGCCCTGGTAGTTCCAGCCGACACAACCGGTGTCACCTCAGAACTAACATTCGTGGTGCAGGGTGTCACTGTTGACGATACAACGCTGAACATTGCCCCGGACGCGGTTTTCCTCGACACACTGGTAGTCAGTGATCTTGCGGGTAATGAGATTCCCCAGTATTCACCGGTTGATGAGATGACCACGGTCACCTACAACGTAGGTGCCTCAATTCTGGGTGTGGATACAACTGAAGGGGTGCTGCGTCCTGATGCAGAGTTCTCTATTCTCAGCTTTGCGTCGCCGGCTGGCGCAAAAATTGAATTTACCTTGGATGGATATGATTCTCTCGTTGCATCAATCGATACGAGCGTTACCAGTGCGGGGTATCTGGGCAGTTCAACTTTCGATCTGACCGCCTTAACCGCACTCCAATCCGCGCAGCTAGATAACACCAATATCAACTACAGCATAAGAATGCTGGACTCAGCCGGTGACCTAATTATTGGTGTGCCGACGAAAAGCGGTGTGTTTACTTTTGACTCGACGCCGCCTACGGCTCCTATCTTTGTTGATTCCAATGGCGATGAGATCACTGGTGGTCTGATTGAATTACTGGAGAATCAGCCTTATCAGTCCACTCTGTTCTTCATCGCTCAGTCGGACGATACCTCATCAATCACATACGAACTGAGCGCCGAAGATCAGCAATATTTCCAAATTAACCCTGATACCGGCGGTGTCAGTATCCGCCAAGACGCAGTCAGCGGCTTATGGCAATTTGACTTCGAATCCTTGGTTCAAGATCGGTTGGTTGATCAGGATACGAAAGAGATAACCCTGACGGTAAATGCCGTCGATGCGGCAGGTAATATCGGCGGAACAGCCAGCATTGCAGCTCATATCGGTAACCTGGATGAGAGCGCACCTCAATTCCAAGATGATGGTACTGCTGAGGATGACTACGATGCTGTGCGTGTGGTTGAGGAGTATGTGGAAGCGGGCGCGCTGGTCTACAGTCCGGGCACAGTTACTGACATCTATGATGACGATAGTCAGCGTGATGTGTCGGATCAAGTTGTATTCTCGCTAGCACGTACCGGTGACTTCCAACTCCTGACCGTCGACCCAGATACCGGTGACGTCAGTATCAATGCATCACCAGATTACGATCTAAAGAGCGTCTATACCTTCACGCTTATCGCCACTGGAGCAGACGGTAAAACGGCTACTCAAAATGTGCGCTTGGATGTCAATGAGAGCGGTACCGCAGCTAACTTCGTTGCCCTGAAAGAGCGAAATATCGCCACTGGTGAGTGGCAGAGTATCGAACTCTCCGAAATGCGCTTGAGTCTTGCGACAGTTGAAGAGAATACAGATCTTTCGGCTTATGCTTGGGAGTTGCGCGTTGATGATCCCGCTGCAGTTTTGACTCTGTTAGACGGATCCGTTGACTTCTTTACCATCACGCAGAATGCAGATTCGCCGGAGTACTGGGATCTTGTATTCAAAGATGACGTGACTTTCGATTATGAAACGCTGTCTACGCTCAACTTCCGAATTCGTGCAACCGATGAGCAGGGCGTTCCCAAGGACCTTCCGTTAACGGTCGCTGTACTGGATGACGGCACCAATCCAGTGTTTGATTCAGCGCTAGAAAATATTGAGACCCCAGAAGTTCTGGCCGGGACAACCTTCCAGCCAAGTATCGCAACGCTGGCATCTGGCGTTAACGGAACTATTGAGTATTCGATCGTTGAGAATTCAGAGCTCGATGTGAATGACGAGCCAATTATCACCGTGCCTTTCTCAGTTGATTCAAGTTCGGGTGCAATTACCGCGCTGGAGAACTTAGATTACGAGAGCAATGCGAGCAATGGTTTCAGCTTTACTCTTCGCGCAAGCAATGGTGATGAATTTTCAGACAAAACATTGACTGTCGCTGTGTCCGATGTTGCTCCAAATGCTGCGCAAGTGATCAGTGCCGAATGGAATGTTTCGCCCTTGCAGGGTGCTACATTGCCATTACAAGTCACCTTCGATAAGCCGGTGACCCCGTCTGATGTACAAGGGGTCAAGGCTGTACTACACCTGACTGGGGCTGATTCATTGGGTAATCCAGTGGTGAAAGAACTCAACGCCGCACTGCAATCGGTCGACCCAAATGATGCCAGCAGTTTGTTGTTCCAGGTGACACAGCCCATGGATACTGACTTTGTTGGAACAGTCTCGGTTCACGCCATCGTCCTCGATGACGGCGTTACATTGACTGGCGCCGGCGGTAACGCCGATCTCATTTTTTCAGCGATTGATGTTGCAGGAGAGTGGTCATTTAACAATATTCAACCCACTGTCGAGACAGTGGAGCTAGAAACAACAAGCTTTACGCTGAGCTACAGCGAACAACTGATCATTCCCGCCAACACAGAAATTAATGTCACGAAGGTAGGCACAGATGAGATTGTCGCCACGTTTACTTCGGGCACGGATGCGACACAAAGCGATACTCTAGTCTTTGATCTAGCGACCTCCAATGGAGTGTCGCTTGATGATCTGAAAGGTGGCTCGTTAGTGTTTGATTTGGTGTTGGGCCAACTTACGGGCGTGGACAGCAATAACACCGCAAAATCTTACTACGATTACGATCAAACGACGTTTGTCGATATCGATGGTTCTGTACACGATTACAACAGTGACACGAGCACCTGGATTGTGGCCGGCGAATTCGTCACCGACTCCCTAATTGTCAAAGCCTATACCCTAGAGGGCGAACTCCTCGGCGAGACCGACTTCAATCCACTCAACGGTGCAATCGACTATGTCGACCTGATGCCAGCTAGCTACAGCGGCCCGGCGATCATCAATATTCTGGACGGCTCAGCAGAGCTTGATTACCTCGATGAGTTTAGCGGCGAGCTAAAGGACTACGGCCAAACCACGGCAGGATTTGGTCTACGCGCGCTCATCAACTACGAAGATTCAGTAGCGCTTGAACCGATCAGCGTGACGCCACTGACAGAGCTGGCGCTGCGTTTAGCAGAGGCAAATAGCGTTTTGGATCTGGATGCCGCTTATGATCAGGCGATGGCACAGCTGTATGGGCTGTTTAGCCTCACCGACACCCGCGGCCAAATCACAGTTACAACAGCGGATGGGTTTGATACAGCTGACGGAATCTCTGCTGCAGAGAACCACGGTCTGGTATTAGCGGCTCTCTCTACGCTGGATAACCTTACCGGTGGAATCAATTCAACGCTCGATCTGCTTGACCCTGCGAGCGGTTTAGATCAATGCGAGCTCGACCCGTTAATTGCCGACGCTGTTCAAGCCGTCGCCGCAAGCGAAAACCCATACGTGCAACAGATTGCCCCAGAGCTGACTCAGGTACTCGAGCAGTTCTATGACTATTACCCGATGGTAATTGCACCGTTCATCGCCCCCGAAGGGATTGAACCGAATACCGATCTACTTGACCTCTCAGCTTACCTCTCGGACGAGTCCGATTTCGAGATGCTGATCGATGGCGAAATTCAGGAACTGAGCACAACTGACGATGCGGTCGCAGCTGCTCAGCCTGCAACACCAGATTCAATTTTGAATAACACACAGGTCGTTACACCCGCTGGTGTCGACCACATTGACGCTGAAACGGATGTAAATATCTATGGTTAACTCAAATTATATGGCATCAATCCATGCCAAACGCTTCATTAGACTGCTTACGTTAGTCGCTCTGTTACTGGTTATAGGGCTCAATGTCGCTTTGGCGAATGAGGGGTTAAAACTCAATATATTTCCGTCCATCGGTAAGCCGGTCTATGGCGTCGCCGAATTTGGTTCATCTGTTACTGACCCAGTTAGCGTCACTGTGGCATCAGAAGCGGAGTACCAAAAAGCTGGCTACACCCGACCTGCGTTTTTCAATACCGCGACCGTGCGCAAGTTAGGCGTCAATCGCTACCTTATTACCACATCAACCCCAGTCGATAGTGCTAATTTCACGTTGATACTGGATGTGCAGTTCAAAGAGTTTCGTCGCGTCTATCCTGTAGAGTTGTCGCTTCAGTCAGGGCAGGTAGCTGCAAATTTCGCGCCGGCTAAAGAGTACGATCAGCCCGCTAAAACCGCGGTAAGAGCCGTATCAAAACCGGTTGTGGCAGCTGTAGCACCTGCTGCGCAGTCATCTTCAGTGACGACCCCAGCGGCACAGCCGGCGCCGGTCGTTGAGCCGATGCAGCCAGCGGCGATCTACTCCACGCCCGCTCCACAACCACAGATTTTTTACCCGCCGATGCAGTCGAGCAGCCAACCAGTCTCCAATGGCACTGAGCAGTTCCCGTTCTACATTGTCGTTATCGCACTGGCGGTGCTACTTCTCTTAGCGATGTTTGTTGTCGTGCTGTTTATGCACAAGAACTCAGACTCGCGTCATCATTCGGTGCAGCACGACCAGCATTCCATGATGAGTGATCTACTCAAGGCGTTGCCCTCACTGATGGGCCACAATCAGCAGCTTCAGCATACACAGGCTCAAACAGCGGCCGTGCAGATGCCGCAACCTTGGCACCCATTAGAGGCAAGCCCGCAACAACCGAGCCCCCAACAGCCTCATTGGAATGATCCAGAACCAGCGCCAGTGCGCCCAGCACCGCAGCGCCCAGCGATACCTGCGAGGGTAGAACAGGCTCAGGCTAGTCCAACCAAAGAGCCCCAGGCCCCAGCAGTACAGCGCGCGCCTGCACCCCGGCCAGCCAGACCAACAGTACCGCCAGCGCCGCCGCCAGCTAATCCGGCTAAACCCGCAGGCCCTGTGAATCCAGCTACGCCGCGAGCACAGGCGCCGACGACTCAGCCTGCCCCAGCGCCGGCACGACCCCCGGCACAGCCAAGCGCGCCGGTTCAGCAACAACCAGAAAAAGTAGCCAAGCCTGCAGTTGCCGGCGCCGACAAGAGCGAGAAGCTGCAGTTAGCCATTGTCTACATGAACATGGGTGATGAAGTGATGGCTCGGATGCTGCTCGAAGAGATCGGCCGTGATGGTTCGGAGGCAGAAAAGGCCGAAGCAAAAGCCATTCTGGCAAAAATGAATAACCCCAGTGATCGACCGATCATTGCGGATAAGAACGATAAGATCGAGTGAGGCCTGAGCAGTGATTACTAAAGAACTAACCATGGCCCTGCTGGCGAACAGTGGCGCCACATATGATGTCGGAGCTCTGGATAAGGCCTTTGAGGACCTCCAGGAGCTGACAAACTTTACGCCCTTCGAGACCTTGCAGTTCGTAGTTAAACGTCTGGGTCTAAATGATCTTAATGTGGCGCATACCTCAACGTCTCAGCTACAAGATAGCAACCTGCCAGGGATTATCTTCCATGACGGACAGTGGAAGATTATCGAGAAGAGCGACACACTCTATCGCATCATCGATCAGGTCACGCTGGATGAGGTTGAGCTTGAACCTGAGCATTTGCCTGTAACCGTCGTCACTTGGCTAGAGCGCAGACAGACCAGTTATGAGAGCGCGCCGGAGCAGAAGGTCATCACGACCAAGGGTCTGATCTTTAAGAACTTCAAAGAGCATCCGGTGTGGTTGGTGAATATCGCGATCGCCACGGTCATCGTTAACCTCTTTGCTGTAGTTTCGTCGCTTTTTGCGATGCAGGTGTATGACCGTGTTGTGCCGACCTTGGCGATGGAGACACTGACCTCGTTGGTGGCTGGCGTATCGATCATCTACATGGTCGACTGGCTACTCAAAATCACCCGCTCCAAGATTGTCGATCACAACTCATCGTTTATCGATAAGAAGATCTCAGCGGACATCTACAAGCGCCTTCTCAATGTGCAGCTCGACAAGCTGCCAAATCAGGTTGGTACACTGACGGCCCAGATCAATGGTCTTGAGTCGGTACGTCAGTTCTTCTCCTCGACGATTGTATTCTCGCTAGTGGATATGCCGTTTGCACTGATGTTCCTCGGTGTTATCTACCTTATCGGTGGACAGATCGCCTTTGTTTACGGCGCATTTTTGGTGGTCAGCATCATCATGGCACTGATTGCACAGAAGCGCTGCAAGGACCTAGCGGCAAACCTAGTGATGCGCTCGAACGAGAAGCTAGGTGTCTTGGTCGATAGTATTCGCGGACGCGAAACAATCCGAAGCGTTGGCTCCTACCAGATGTTTGAGCATGAGTGGAATGAGATCAACGACTCAATCTCCGAGTACAGCCTCAAGCAGAAGCGTATCTCCACCAACGCGACCACTACATCTCAAACAATGGGACAGGTCTCATATGTAATTGCGATCGTTATCGGCGTCTACTTGATCGGTCAGGGTGAGATGACTATGGGTGGCATGATCGCCTGTTCAATTTTGGGTGGCCGAGTACTGGGCCCTGTGGGCCAGGCGGTAGGTCATCTTGTGCAGTATGAGAGCGTGGCGCAGTCAATGAAGATGATAGACGCATTCTGGGCTATTCCAGAACAGCGTAATCAGGGCGTCGACTATGTCTATCCGGATGTTCGCCCAGCTCGCATCTCCGTGCAAAATCTGGAGTTTCAGTACTCGGAAGAGGGGCAGAAGATCCTTAATGTAGAGCGTTTGGAGGTGAAGCAGGGCGAGCGAATCGCGCTCCTTGGGAGTATCGGCTCAGGTAAATCTACTCTTCTAAAAGTGCTGGCCGGTCTCTACAAACCCAGTGCCGGACGCATTCGTCTGGGCGATGCCGACCTTTGGGAACTCGACCCTGAATACATCGCTAAGAACCTAGCGTATCTGCCGCAAACCCCAGAACTATTCAAAGGTACTTTGAAGAGCAACCTCACTCTGGGTCGCCCAATCGGCGACACCAAAATTCTCAGTGTGGTCAACCTTCTAGGTCTCAACGCTATCGCTGATCAGAGCGAGAAAGGCCTAGACCTTGAGATTGCCGAGGGCGGTGTTGGTCTCTCGGGCGGGCAGAAGCAACTCGTCGCTATTGCGCGCATGTTTGTGGGCAACTCCAGCGTCTGGGTGCTTGATGAGCCCACTGCGTCACTCGATCCGAATACTCAAGCGGCGGTCGTTGAGGCGATCAAAGTGCGGATGCGTCCGACCGATATTCTACTCTTCGCTACCCACAATCCTAAATTGGCGATGGATCTGGCTACCCGAGTCATTGTGATGAATAACGGTCAGATCGCGAATGACGCGCCTGCGTCAGCGGTACAACTGCGCCCAAAGAGCGCTAGGGCGGTGAGCAATGGCTAAGACTAAAGAGATTTACAGCGGAACAGCCGTTGTATGGATTGTTTTCGCTGCTTTCACAGGCTTTATCGCCTGGTCCTACTATTTCGAGTTGGACCAGTTTGTTCGGGCACAGGCAAAAGTGTTTTCTCAGAGCCGTGTGCAGGTGATTCAGTCTGTGGATGGCGGTGTTCTTGATGCGCTGTATGTAAAAGAGGGTGACTTCGTTGAAGCGGGGCAGATTCTCGCAAAGATTAACTCCAAGCGTTTTGAAGCCTCAAGTAACGAGATCCAAGCCCGTGTGTATGCTTTGCGAGCCAAAATCGCACGCTTAACTGCCGAGATATCTGATGAAGAGCCGCAGTTTGAGCCGGAGCTCGTTAAAGGGGCTGCTGAAATCGTTGATATCGAACGCACACTCTACGAGAGTCGCAAAGCGAGTCTTCGCAACGATGTCAGCGCATTGCGCGACAACCTGCGCCTAGCTAAACGCGAAAAGGGGATTGTTGATCAGCTTAAGGCCACCGGTGATGTGGATCAGATGGAGGTGCTTACCGCGTAAAAAGCGGTCATCGACGCTGAAGCAAAACTGCGCAGCCGCATAAATGAATACCGTGAGAAAGCCAGTACCGAACTAGCTGAAGCGCGCGATGAACTCTCGCAGTCGAGCCAAGTGCTGAACCAGCGCACCGATATGGTAGAGAGCTCAGATGTAGTGGCTCAGATTCCAGGTTATGTGAAGAACATCAACGTCACGACCATGGGTGCAGTCCTCAAAGCGGGCGAAGAGTTGATGGAGATTATCCCTAAAGATGATCAGCTACTTCTCGAGGCGAAAGTAGCGCCCAAAGACATTGCTGACTTGTCATTGAACCAAATGGCAACTTTGCGTCTTGACCCTTTTGACTCAAGCATTTACGGGACAATTGAAGCAAACGTCAAGTTCATTTCGGGCGACACAGTTGTCGAAGATGGGAGCCGTCCAGGGCAGGAGCAAACCTTCTATATCGTCCACCTGATGATGCCTGCAAACCCCGTATTTACATCGATTGGAAAAGAGGTCGAGCTGATCCCGGGTATGACCGGTCAGGTTGACATTAAGACCGGTAACCGGTCAGTCCTGACATACCTGCTCAAGCCAGTTGTCAAGACATTGAATCAGTCATTTGGTGAAAAATAGGAGTTTGACAGATGCGACAAACAAGAATATTTTTGCCACATATGACAAATATTACATTAGGAGTAGTGTGCCATGGCTGCCAGTGAAGCGTTCAAACTGTTGATTGAAAACCTACAGCGTTCATCCCGTTTGGATGCCAACGTCTTGATCAACGGTGAGGTAGGAACGGGTCGCCGACAGTGTGCGCTCTCTATTCACAAGGCGAGTCGTAGGGCTGATGGCCGCTTTGTAACGGTCAATTGTACTGCACTGAACGATAGCCGTTTTGGTATCGAACTGTTCGGCATGCAGAACTCCGCTTTTGAGATGGTGCGCAAAGGTGCCGTATTCTTGGCAGAAGAGGGCACACTCTATCTGCACGAGGTGGCAGAGCTAACACTGGATATGCAGGCACAGTTGGTACGCTATCTGGAGAGCGGTGTATTTACGCCGGTTGGCTCGAATGATGTGATCGCATCCAACGTGCGTCTTGTCTGTTCAACGTCCGCTAACCTAACCGCACTTGTTGAAGCGGGTCGTTTCAGAAACGATCTGTATCACATGCTCGCCCAGATGGTGATTAATACGCCAACACTGAACGAGCGTATTGCGGATATCGATCTGCTCTCGGCAAATATCCTGCGTGAAATTGCGCCGGGTCAGCCTTACCAGTTGGATCGTTCGGCCTACAACCGCCTGCTTTCGCACAGCTTCACCGGTAACCTGATTGAGCTGCGCAACATCCTGTTACGAGCAATCTCGCAGTCCACGAGTTATGTCATCAATGAGAGTGTGATGCAGTTCGCGATTACCGGCGGCTCAGTGTTCAGCCAGAGCCAAGACTTGCAGGATCGCACGTTCAGCATTGAATCGACTATGGTGGATAACGCCGATGATCCAATGGCTCTTGAACGATCGACTGAGACACATACCCTGACCACTCAAGAAGCAAACTCTGCTCCGGTAGTAGAGCCGGCTGAGCTTAACGATGCTCGTCGAAAAGGGCGTTGGTCTGGTGCTCCAGGGGCTCAGGTTGATACCGATACCGTGGATTCAAAACTGCAGGAGTTCTCTGCAACCAATCAGTCGCTTGACGACCTAAGTACAGCCGATCAGGGCAGTGCGCCTGCACCTCAGGCGCGCCCACAACCCCAACCGGTGGTTGGTTCGCCAGTCTCATCAACAGCGCCATCAGCTCAACGCGCACAGCGAGAAAACCTTTCGCTAAAGGAGCGCGAACTCCTGTTTATCGAGGAACTGCTAGTGAAGCATGGCGGTGATAAGAAGGCGGTTGCAGACGAGCTCGGATGCACGGTTCGCACGCTGTATCGCAAGATAGAAAAAATCAAAGCCAAGTCTAGATAAGTTATATAAGCATCAGATTTTAAAGAATTTACCGGCTTTGCTTGTGTGGCAGGGCTAGTGCGCTGTTAGCGCAAGGAGAGTACAATGGCTATCACAATTCAACAGTTTGCAGCGCGTCAGATACTGACCAATTACAATGAAAGTCTGCTCATAGAGGCCCGTTTCAATGACGTGGTCTCTATCCAGGGGGCTTCGGATTTAACCTACCTCCATCTATCCAATGGCGGCTGGGCGATCTATGACGCTGAGGCGACTGCAGCGTTAAACTCCGATGATACCTTTGTATTCCGTTACACCGTAGCCGAGACTGACGATTCAACGCCGGACTTGAGCGTTAACGGATTCTACTTGGGCGATGCAATTATCAACTCTACTGTTACCACAGTGGCGATTGAGGACCGGGATGTCTATCTGATCGGTGCAACCCCAGATGACCTAGCAAATGATGCCAACCTAACGCTGCAAGATAAAATCGCCATCGTTGGGAACACTGAAACCAATAACGACCTTGTTCTCCCGCAAGCCCGTTCGGTTGAGGTTGTCAGCGGCAACTACCTGGTGGGTGAAACCGTATCTTTCAAAGTCGTTTTTGATGAGCCTGTGCTAGTCAACAGCCGTAACGGTACACCCACGCTGACGCTGACCAGCGATGGGGAACAACTACTCGACGTTTTCGGTGTCTACTCAGCAGGGTCAGGCACACAGACTCTCACATTCTCGTTTGTTGTTACCGAGACGATGAATGTTGCTGACCTTCAGGTTGGGACGATTCTACTTAATGGCGGTACCATCCTTGATGGTGATGGTAACTCAGCTGGTAACGGACTGGGTGAAGTCCCAGTGCCAGGTCTTGCTGACGCGCTATTTGTATCACTCGGTGACCAGAATCCAGATGCTCCGGATGTAGTGACCTATGAGCCGATCACGATCGAGAGTGTCCGCTATCTAGATAACGACACCGAGCAGTTTGTGGTGGGTGATGTTCTAGATCTGACGGTTCGTACGACCGGTGTTGTCAACGTCGATACCACCGAGGGTGTGCCGACGCTCGTGCTTAAAAATGGTGGTTTTGCCACCTATCAAGGGGGAAGTGGAACAAATACGCTGACATTCCGCTACGTTGTGAAACCGAGCGACCGTGATACGTTGGATCTGACGGTTCTCGGTGTTGCGGAGAACGATGGCGCTTTTGTTGGCACCTTGGGGCAAAATGTCGATCTGCGTATCAGCAGCGCAAATAATCTATCGACCTTCAACGATGTTGAGATCAATGCGCGCTCCCCTTATATCAGCGCGATTCAATCGACCAATGGTGTTCGTTCTATCGGCGACAGTGTTGAGTTCCTGGTTAAGTTCTCTGAGCCGGTCGACTTTGAAGGCGATGGTTCACCGAACCTCAGCCTGAGTAACGGCACTACTGCAAATTATGCTGCGCAGATAGATGCCCGCACCTACAAGTTCATTTACACCCTTCAGGATGGTGACGCTGACTCATCTGACCTGGATGTGCTGAGTTTCAATGCCGATGGTGTGGACGTTGTCTCTTTGGCTGATGCAAATGATCAGGTCTCTCTAGCACTGGGTAATATTACTGCCGTTGCAACTACTTACGATATCGAGGTGGACACAACCCGCCCAGAGGGACAAATCAGCTTTGATAGCTCGCAGGTTGTCGCCGGTGAAACCGTCGGTGTAACTCTGACTTTTGCTGAGCCGGTATCGAATCCGCGCTCAGCTATCACAGTCTCTAACGGAACGCTGAATACGTTGGTAGCGGTGGACGGTACCGAACTACCGAGAACCGTCTGGAAAGGGGTATTCATCCCTAGCCTAGGTCAGGAGGCAGAGGGTGTAACGCTGACACTCGATAACGCTCTGGTCGTTGATGACTCTGGCAACGCGGGTGTAGGCTTGAGCGCTTCAAACCCTCTGAGCATCGATACTCAAGGCCCGATAGTCAGCTTCTCGCAAGAGATCCTGTTCAATAATAACCGTCTCTTTACCATCGATTTTGGTGAAGAAGTTGTCGGTTTCGATGTCAACGACCTGACAATTACCAACGGTTTGCGAGTGACCAGTGGTTTTACCGAGGTAGTCCCGAATCGGGTCTACACGCTGGAGGTAGAGCCGCTAGCTGATAACCCAACGGGTGAAGTCACTGTGGCGCTGCGCAAGGGTACAGTGACCGATCTATTAGGCAATGAAAACGCGGAGCAGTCGTTTTCCCGCGCGTGGGATGTGATCCCGCCGCAGATTGTTTCGGTGACTGCCGTTGATACTACGCCTTACACAGTGGACGAGACTATTCGTATCGCGGTGAAGTATGACGAAAAGGTAAAGGTTGATACATCGACCGGCTTCCGTCCGTTCCTCGCTCTAAACAACGGCCAAGAGGCCAGCTATATCAGCGGTAGTGAGAGCGACACACTGGTGTTTGAGTACACAGTCGTTGAGAACGATCAGGTAGATGCACTCAATGTGCTCGCTCTGGTACGCAACAATTCAGTTATTACTGATTTTGCCGGTAATGCCGCGAAAGCTCAGATAGAGCCCGGTACCAATCTGGCAGATCTGCGAACCGTTGAGATCGACAGTGTCGCGCCGGTCATCGTAACCATCACCGCGGCTGAGGATAAGCTTTATCTCGCGGGTGATGAGGTCGATTTGACGGTTCAGTTCAGCGAAAACGTTTATGTCGACTTCACCAACGGGAGTCCAATCTTAGCGCTCAGTAACGGTGCGGTCGCTGAGTATGTAAGCGGCGATGAGAGCCGTTACCTCAAGTTTAAATATGTCGTTCAACCGAACGATTTCGACACCTCAGACCTCGATGTCCACGCTCTAATTGGTAACGGCGCGCTGTTAAAAGATATCTCAGGTAATGAAGTTAACCCGGCAATTCTGAGTAACAATAGCCGCTTATCGTACCGCTCTGATGTCGTCGTTGATGCCGCAACGCCTTACTTCAACACCATCTCCGTTAACGCGGGGAACTATCAGGCAGGCGAGATTATCGATATTGCGTTGGGTTGGAACAAACCCGTTGCGATGGACGATTCGCTGGGTACTCCAGAGCTGAAACTGAGCAATGGTGAAATTGCGCAATTCAATGCAGCAGCCTCAACGCCAAACCGCTTAGTCTTCAGTTACACAGTACGAGCAACCGATGGCGAGGCTTCCCAGCTCGCAATCGATGAGTTTCGCGCTAACTTTGCCCGTTTTACCGGCGTTGTTGCGGGTGAATCAGCCGATTTGAGTCTGCCAAATGATGGCGCTCTAGCCGATGATCAGGGTGGCGTGCAGATCGATCTTTCGCGACCAGAGGTGACGCAGATCAGCCTGCTAGATACAGATGGCTCTGCGACCCTCGGTGCGGGTGAGTTGGCGACGCTGACAGTCGTCTTTGATGCAGCGGTAAAAGAGCTGCGCCCCGAATTTTTCAATCTTGAAAATGGCTCGCTTGGCGCGCTCTCTAGTGATGATGGCGGGGTAACCTGGACGGGTAGTTTCACACCACTCAAAGGTACTCAAGCTGGTGAACAGTCTATCTCTCTTGATATGACTCAGGTGTCGGACCTGGCAGGAAATTATGGTCTGGGAACGTCAGCGGAAGCTGCGTACACACTCGACAGTGCCTACCCAACGGTAGAGATCCGCTCCGACCTTCGAGGGATTGCCGGTGAGGGTGATGAAGTCCGTATCGTTATCAACTTCTCCGAAGCGGTCCAGTTACGCACAGTCGACGCGCAGACGGGAGAGATTAGTTACTCTGCGATTGCACCGAGCATCCCGGGCACCCCTGAAGATTTCAGCTGGATCAATGTTCTCAACGGCGAGATTGATCTCGACAGTCTCGAAACGCCTGATAACTCCGGGCGGCCAGAAGGCGAGTACAGCTTCGTTGTTATACCGAATGACAACAGCACTGATCCGGTAAAAGTACGTGTTGCTGATGGTGCAGTCGCTGATATGGCGTTCAACGCAAATCTTGCTTCTAACGTGCTGGTTCAGCCTGTTGATACAGTCAACGCGCGCATCGAGGGTATTGAAACTGTTGCCGGTGCTTATGCTATCGGCGATACGCTAGCCCTAGACGTTAAATTCTCTGAGGCGGTGACCCTAATGGATCGAGCCGATGAGCCGGCGAGTGATCGAGTGCCGACGCTGACACTATCCAATGGTGAGACGGCGACCTACGTCTCTGGCTCGGGTACTGACAGCTGGCGTTTTGAATACACCTTCAGTGAGGGTGATGCACAGGTCCGAGACCTGCAGGTTGTCACTTTCCTAGAGAATGACAAATTGGTTGTTGATCAGGCGGGTAACCTGACGCAAACGCAGCTCGGATCGTCTAACCGTCTACAGAACACGGTTATTGTTGACGCAGAGGGCCCGGCACTTGTTGGCTTCAGTGCAATTGAGGCGCAGTACAACAGCGCTGAGGTGGATCCTGCACAGATCGGCATGTACAACACCGGTGATGTAGTCTGGATCAAAATGCATACCACTGAGTGGGTTTCAGTCGATACAACGGCGGGCCGACCTACCTTGGCACTGTCGAATGGCGGTGTCGCCAGCTATGTATCGGGCAGTTACTCGAACACACTCCTGTTCCGATACGACGTACTGGATAATCACCAGTCTGCAGCTGAGCTAGCAGTTAACGCCGTAGTGATGAACGGCGGAGTGATTGCGGATGCCGCCGGCAATGCCCTAGATGGTAATGCCTTCGATGTGAGCCGAATTAAGAGCGGGTCTCTGACATCGGCGAACCTCGTTGTTGTTGATACGGATGCGCCGGTCGTGCAGACAATCAGCATTGTCGAGACAACTTCTAGCGCAACGGGCGCCTCTGCTGCGACTAATGTAGCGAATGACGGCTACTACCAAGCAGGCACCACGATTGCGTTTGAAGTGGCGTTTGATTCTGTCATCAACGTTGACTTGAACGCTGTTACTCAGTCGCAAATAGGTCATGAGGATTACGATGGCCCAGTACTGACCTTGAGTAATGGTCAGCTTGCTTACTACATCGAAGGAGATGGAACAGACACCCTTCGATTTGAATACACCGTCGCTGAGGGGGATATCAACAGCGATGATCTAGAGGTTCTCGGTCTGGCAGAGCAGTCAGCCGTGCTGACTGATGATGCCGGTAACCCCGCGCTTGTTGAGATGGTGAGCGATAAGCGTAACTACACCACGGCGGTGGTCGATACCCAAGCGCCGGAACTTACTGCTGCCACCGACAGCTTCACTGCCAATGATGACGGTGAGGATGTGGTTAACACGCTAGAGGCCGTTAGCTTCACCTTTGAATTCTCAGAGGTGATGGATTGGATTCTTGCGACTGACCAGAGTATTGATCCATCGGACACTGCTGCAATTGCACAGCTGGTGGCTGATAACGAAGCTGAGATTTTGGATTTCTTCTCGATCGAGTTGGCTCAGATCCCCGGCAGTTCGGTTGCACCTCGTGCCTACGAAGATTCTGATGGCAACCTGCATGCGATGCCTCAGCCAACTGAATCGGATCCCGGCTGGAATACAGGGTTAGTAGCAGAGAACTTCCGCTTTGAGCTCAATGAACAGGGTGAAATGGATCTGACGCGCTTCAGTGTAGACGTTCAGATTCCCGATCTGACCTATGCCGATCTGAAGGTAAGCATCGCTAGTGATGCCTTAGGCGATTTTGCTCAGAACCTCTCTGAGTCAGATCTCAGTCACACGCAGCGTGTCGATACTCAGTCATTCGAGCTTAATCCATCGATCGTGCTCGGTCTCGTCGTCAACTCCGCGGCTCAGATTGATCTGCTAGACAAAGCGGGTAATTCGCTTCTTGAAGATGGGGTTGTAATTAATATCGACCCGGCAACGGGTAAAGCAAGCATCGTAGTCTCGCCAAGCGAAACCTACCCTGCGGGCTATCGTGGACCTGTGATTCTTGAAGTTCTCGACGAGGATTCTGATCCTGATTACATCGACGAGTACACCGGTGAAGCGAAAGACCTGGATACCGTTATTCGTGCAATGTTCAATGTTACTGGGCCGGGTGCGGTCGACGTGACCGTATCACCTCTGACTGAGTTGGCCGTTGCAAAATTCTTTGCGATCAATGGGCCTGACGCTCAGCTCGACGTTGCAACTGTTGATCAGTACAACGCAGGTATTGGTTCAATTTTTGGCTTAAATGACATCACTGCGACTACACCAGCGGTAACAAACGCTGCGGCAGTTGAGGCGGATACAGGCCTAGACTTGCTACAACCAGGAGAAGAAGGTGTCTCCGAAGCATCTGTTAAATACGGTCAAGTGCTTGCCATGCTATCAGCGCGAGACAGCCTCAGCGGTTCTGTTGCTGCAACATTGTCAGAGCTTGCAGAGCAGATTGAGCCTGTCACTAACATCGACGGTACAGCCGGTTTTGCGATTCAACAGGCCGGTGCCGATCTTTTGGTCGAAGCCCTCGAGGCTTCATCAAGCATCGAGTCACTCGATTCCGTTGGCGTAAACCGCGATCTCATGGATCTGGCCTATATGGATGCCGCTGCAGCCTCGGGCTTTGGTCTGAACTTAGCGGAAGCCGAGACAGCAACGCTGCCGATTAAAGGTGCTCAACTTGGCGACACTATTTTTGTGCGCTGGGGTAATATCGTTGGCGGTGATCATGATGGTCAGCCCAATATCTTTGAGGTGGTAATCGATGCCTCTCATATCGCTGAAGATGGCTCGATCTCGGTGCCTGTGCCGATGGAGATCATTGAGCTACAAGGCGATGCCAATAGTATCCCTGTAAGCTTCGCAATAGCCGCAAGCGAAACACAGGTATGGCAAGAGGCGGACTTCAGTGCCCCAATTCTAGTAGCAGTCGACATCGTGCCGCCAGTTGCTGAGGTTACTGCGCCTTCAAGCGACGCCCCCCTGCTTGTAAAAGGCTCGATTGAGGGTATTCGCCCAGGCGACAACCTCAATGTGCTGTTGAACAACTCCTTAGACGATAGCTTCAAATACTCGCTGGACACAAGCTTCCTGCAGATCGTGGATGGCGCGGTCGTGATAAACGATTCACTGCTACCCGCTGGGCTTACTGTCAATAGCGCCACCTACAACACTGTAGATGGAACCGTTGAGTTCGAATGGTCGTTAGATTTGACCGAAGCGATCTCCGTCGCTGCTGCCGAAAGCGAAGATCCCCAGCCTACCTTTGTGGTTGATGACCCTCGCGCAGTATTCGAAGTACAAGCGAGCACTGCTGACTTGGTGGGTAACCCCGCAGAGAGCTCTTCACGCAACGACTTTATTATTGGTAGCGTCGATAATATTCTGCCTGCAACTGCCGCTACTGAGCGCGCTGTAATGAATGAGCTTCTTGACAGGCTCTCAGGTCGCTATGGCGATACCGCCGTGGATACCCGCGATAAAATTATCACGCTAGCTGAAGCGGTTAAGAATCTGTCTGCGCTACAAGCGGGTACGGCAGATGCCATGGTTCAGGCGCAGCAAAGCCTGACAGTGAGCACCGATGGCACGCTAGAGCCCGCTGTGTTTGCGATCAATATTGGTGGCGATGCACTGTCGTTGGATCTCTCTGGTGTGGTAAACCCGAGCGTCAGTGACCTGGTCGCGGCAATTCAGGCGCAGCCTGGTTATTCTGCTAAGAACTACACCGTGGTTGCCGACGGCAACAACGTACAAGTGCTCTACAAGTCTTTTGGACCTCAGCCCGACTCAACCTTCCAGTCGACCCTGACTGAAACTGTTGCAGCCAGCGAAATCACTTCGACTGTCGTTCAGAGCGGCGATATTGCTAGCTTTGCTGTACAGGCAATCGCACCTGCAGGTACTGTTGTTGAAAGTGGATTTGAGCTTTCCCCAGGACAAGTCCGTCTAGAGTTTAGTGATGTTGTACTTACGGTAGATGTGTCCGAAGGCGACCTCATCACTGATCTGCTTGCGCAATTGCAGGCAGCGGACGCCTACGCCGATCTGCCATTTGCCCTCACTTTGGCTGAATCAGGCGATAGTCTGGTTGCAACTTGGGAGCGAGTCGGTGAGGTGACAGACACACTCAGTCTGAACCGCGATTATGTACAGGTAACAACCTCTGATTTGGCAACTTTTACGAGTTCGCCAGAGGGAGCCTCAGGTATTACCACAGCGCAGCTTGAAGCGCTGGATATTCAAAACGTTGATGACACCCAAATGGGTGCGATCAACCGCGTACTCGCTGATCAGTTGGCTGACACGCTTGGTCAGGCAACCATTGTATTCACAAGAACTGCGTTGGTGGCTGGGGAGTCGTCTGTCGTGACGATCAGCTTCCCAGAGCGGGTGGGGCAGTTGCCAGACGACGTACTGGAACTGGTAGGCGGTAACTTCACTGCTGCCGAGGGTGCGCCAATCTGGAGCAGCACCGACGGTATTAACTGGACAGCGACGTTCACGGCAAGCAGTACCATCGTCAACACCTCGCTAAGATACGAGAAGGTTCTTGATAGCGAAGGCGCTGAAGTTCTCGATGCTTCGGGTAATCCGACGCTACAAGTCATCGCAGACACTAATAACGCCAGCGGTTATGCCGAACTAGGCGCAATAGATCTGATGACGGTTGCCGTCGTCGAAGCGCTGGTGAACAAAGTCACCACCGCATCTGCGTTGATCCACGCATACTCGTCGGCTGCTGACGCGGCAGAACCTGGTCTCGAGGCATTTGCGGATATCGGTTTGGCTGAAGTGCGTGCCGATAATCTCAGCGCAGTACTGGATTCCTTGGCGCGCGTGCGCGATGGATTTGAAGTTGAGGGTGATCTCTACGCTCAAATCGATAGCCTGGCCAGCAGCTACAACAAAGTATTTAACACGGTTTACGCAACCGGCGCTCAACCAAGCGCTGCGGAACTTGAACAGGCGTTTGAGATAATTGGAGTCACCAACCTAAGTGCGACTCGTTCAGAAGATCAGGTAGCGCTGTTGCAAGGGGTTATTGCGTCTGTAGGAAACGGACAATCTGCGGCAGATCAGGCGAATCTGATAAACACAGTCGCTAAGATCGAAAGCTACGTTGCCACGGTAGAGAAGGTTCTATCACTCGCAGATTCAAACGATGTGCAAAGCGTCGCGATATCCGATGCGGAGCTAACACAACTCGGGTTTGCTGATCTGCTGGCCGACAGCGCTGGCAACAGTCGAAGTGCTGTTCTGCTGAAGGTGCTGGCTGATCAAACCAGCAGTGCTGCAGTGGTTCAATACGCGAACCTTGAAACACTGCTGGAGACAGCGGTTGATGCCTTTGATGCAGTGGTTGCGCTAACAACTACAGCCCAAGCTCAATCGGATACAAGCGCAGCGTTAGCCGCTATTGATGCTGCGACATTCAGTGAAATGGGCGTAGATGGCGTCACAGATGACGCTATCACGGGCCTAACCGCGGACGATATGGCTCTGGCCGTTAAAGACGCGCTGGCCAATACTGGTAACACGGTGACCGGCCTCGCTGCTGTTCAGACACTTGTCGACAGCTACACCGCTATTCTAGCGACAGCACAGTCCGGTACACCAAGTTTTGATGAGGCTGATCTCGTCAACATTGGTGTTGAATTGACAGCGACAGCCGGTGCCCAACCCGCTCAGGTCGCTATCTTGCAAGATTTCTTAGCTACACTTTCGCTCAGCGATGTTGCGCGTCTTGTTGACCTGCAGGTAGAGGTTGACCTTGTCGACCGCGTTCTGACACGTGCTGCCGGTGACACTGACATTCAGGTGACCGACGCTGAGTACCTAGATTTGGGTATTCAGGGAGCTACCGCAGATAACCTACCGGCGCTACAGAAGGTGCTCAGCGACCTTGGGTCGGTGGACTCCGTTTCAACCCTGGCGGAACTGCAGAGCAAACTGAATACCACTGTTCAAGCTTTCGCCGACATCACGGCTGTTGCCGGGCAGAGCAGTGCGGATACCTCTCTGCTTACTGCAACAACCTTTGCCAACATGGGGATCGACGCTCTAGACGACACGCGTCTGGCAGTGACTTTGTCAGCATTGAAGAACACCAGCAGTGCAACAACCCTTGCTAACGTCCAAGCCGCTGTTGATGCGATTAATAGCCTGTTGGATATCGCAGACAGCGATACAGGAGCCGTTTCAGCGCAAATGCTGACTGCCATTGGTTTGACACCGGTTGCTGATCTAACAGCGCAAACTGTGCAGCTCACCCTAGTGAGTGATCTTCTCGCGGCTGCGGATGAGTCTGACTTTGCAAGCGTTGCTGATATTAACGAACTGTTGTCGCTTACCACGGCACTGTTTGCAAATGTGGCAGGCACAGCTGATATCGCTCAGAGCGATTTGGAAGATCTAGGTGTCACCAACATCACTGCCGATAACCTCTCCACATTGCAGGCAGTACTTGAACAGCAGACAGACCTGAGTGCTGTATCTGATCTGGCGTCGCTCCAGAGTTTGATGGCGATAGCCATCACCACTCATGGGCAGCTGATTGCTGCAGCAGGCGATGCAGAGGCTGATACTAGTGCTATGGGGGCCCAGACATTTGTAGATGTGGGTCTAGATGTCACTGCAGGCCGCGAGGATGCGGTACTCTCAGCCCTGAAATCAACCAATGAGACGCTGACCACGGGCGAGTCAATCCAGGCTGTTTTCGATAGCATGGAGACCATTCTGGATGTTGCAGCAATCGATAGTGGCGCAATCGCTGCAACAGATCTGACCAGAGTTGGTGTGACCCTACGTGCAGATAATGCGCAGGCCGATCTGCAAGCCGACCTCGTCAGCGAGATCGTTGCGGGTCTGGATGAGAATGATGTGTCCACAGTGGCACAGATCGCTGCACTCACTGCAGTAACAGATCGCCTAATAGGCAAGATCAATGACGAAGCCGATGTCTTGTTGTCAGAGACCGATACAGCGGTGCTTGGCTTGAGCATCGATGCATCTAACTTGAGGCTGTTCAACGAAGCCCTCGGCGCTGAAACGGATCTAAGCAATGTTGAAGATCTGTCTGAGATCGCGGCAATTGCGTCATCCGTGATGACGGCTCAGACAACCGCGCTGACGAAAATCGCTGCCTATATTGCCGACAGCAACAACACTCCGCCTGATGTCGATGATCTGCGTGAAGCTGGCCTTGAACTGAGTGATGGCTCGCGTATCACGGATCAGCTAATTCCTGCTCTGTTGCAGCAACTAAATGCTGCGTCAGGAACTTACACCAGTTTCACCGATATCCAAGGTCTGATCACCACAGGCTCGTATCATCTATTAGCCCTAGCTGCAATCGCTGAGTACGCGCAAGCCGATGGTGTCGATGTCGCTGCACCGTCGCTGGCGCAATACCAAGATGCAGGTATAACCGCCTTTGGCTCACCTGCGGTAACGCTGGAGGAGCGTCATGTCGCTGTAGCGAACGCAATTCTGGCGCACAGCTCAATTGGTACGGACAGCGGTGAAGATCTAGCAACGCTCACTGAGTCAGCCGTTCAAAGCCTCGTAGACCTTGTGGCTGAGCCACTGCCGACGGTCGCTAGCATCGACGCTATTAGCATGGATACGTTTGATGCTGATAATGCGGGTGGTTCTGCTACTGACTTCATCACGTCGCATACCGGCGCTCAAACGATCTCTGCAACGCTGAGCGCTGAACTGAAAGCTTGGCAGTTGGCCGAGTACCGTATTGATGATGGTGCCTGGACTCAGATTGCCGATGACTTTATTACCGGCACCGCTATCGCATTCGGTTCAACTGCGTTTAGCGCAGATGCGACCTACACACTCGAAATCCGTGTGAAGGATCTTTCTGGTGAGGCCAGCGCAACAGCCTCACAGGATATCGTAGTCGACACCACAGATCCGTCTGCTCCCGCAGTAGTCATTCCAGTGGCGATAAGCGATGATGCAGCAAGTGTCGTAGAAGCCACAGCTCCTGAAGGTGTCATTACCGTTCAAGGCGGGCAGGGTGAAACGCTCGAAGTAACCCTAACAAGTGATGCATCTAGCAGCACTTCGGTTACGAAGACACTGTCAGCCAATGATGGCAGCGCGCAGAAGTTGGTATTGACGGCTGGGGATGTAAACAACCTTGGCACAGGCACGATAACAGTATCGGTGATCTCCACCGACCTGGCCGGCAACCAAACCACCAGCTCTGATATTGCAAGCTTTAGCTTGGATGCCGATCGTCCTAACCAGCCGACCCTTTCAAGTGACGGCAATGTGCTCACGATCGTTGGCGAACACTCCGCAGCCGTGGTGTTGATGGATGGTTCAACCGACATTACCGATAGTTTTGACATCATTGAAAGCCCTGCAGGTACCTACACCGCGACGGCGATTACCGATGCATTCGATGGTACCGAAACCCTTTCTATTACTGCCGCACTTAAGGATGCGGCGGGTAACCTGGGTTACGCATCCACCGAGCTGGCGGGTACAGGAATTCTGGATACCACGGCACCTGATGCCCCAGTTCTGACCGCAGTAGTGAATTTAGGTGACGCCTCATATGATGACGGCTTTACGGTAACTGAGAATGCCGATGTTGTTGTGAAGGTTGACGGAACAGCACTGACCGATACCGAGCTTGCTGCGTACTTTACGAAGTCGACAGCCAATAACATGGACACCTACACCGCGGTAAATGCGAAGTTTGCGGGTACTGAGACTATCTCCGTGACAGCCGGATTCACGGATAGCTTCAACAATACTACTGATGTGACGGTGGCATTGCAGGAGGTGAAACCAGTAACACCGACTCAGGCAATTACCTTCGATAGTCTTGGTTACACGGTCACTGAAAATGTATCTGGAGAGATTGGACCATCCGACACTCGCGTTAGCACGAGTTCCGATACGATCTATTTTGACTACGAAGATTTTGGCTCTGGCACGTATACGGTAAGTGACTCAAACGGAGTAATTGCAACATTCGATACGACTTGGAACGGTGATGCGAGTTACATCGATATTTACAATCAGCTGAATGCAAAGATCTACGCAGCCGGCTATCAAGCTAGCAATTCGAGCTCGGGTTCGATTAGAAACCTGTATGTCCGAGACCGAGACGGCGCTGACATGTCCACCACAGGTTTCAAAATTGAACTAGGTGGTGTAATTAGCACCGATTTCTCCGAGAGTGATTTCATTGTAAACCAGACTTCTGGTTTGACCGTGAAGGCGACTCTGAGCGCCGAACTAGCTGCCGGTCACAAGCTTATGTACTTCAATGGTGCAGGTGAGTGGGTCGACATTAGCTCTAGCGTATCAGGTACGTCTGTCTCGTACCTTGATCCAACGCTGACCCAGTCTGCGGCGATCACACTGAAGATTCGTAATGCCCTGGGTGAAGAGACGGTACCAACCGGGAAACCTGTTGTGATTGATACAGTCGTTCCAGATGCGCCAAGTCTTGCGGTTAATGGGGCTGTTTCCGGTGCATTGACCGAAACTGAGATCACGTCGTTGAATGCAACTGAGGGTCTCTACAACGTCTCTGCGGAAGAGGGCACAGAGATCACTTTAACCTTCACTAATGGTTCCAACGAAGTTGAGAAAACGCTGACAGCAACTGGCGGAGGTCAATTTGTACAGTTGTCCTCTGCAGATTTGACGCAGCTAACCGACGGTAGGATCACCGTATCTGTAGTAGCGACAGATGATGCAGGCAACGTAAGTACTGCAGCAACTTCCAGCTTTGTGTTGGATACCACACCTCCTGCTACCACCGATGCGGCGCTGACAAGCGATTCAGGTACTGCGAATGACAGCCTTACAAATAGTGCGGCTATCACTGCGCCTACCAATGCTGAGACGCAGGCGGTAGTTGAATACCGTGTGCTTGATGCTGACAACTCCGATGCTGTCGTGACGGATTGGTCGACTAGCTACATAGCGCCGACAACTGATGGTAACTACAAAGTAGAAGTACGTCAGACCGACGAAGCGGGCAACATTTCTACAGTTCAGACAATCACGTTTGAATATGATTCAACGATCCCAATGCCTGATGCGCTTATCACCACCGACAGCGGTAGCAGCGCGACAGATGGCATAACCGATACGGCGGGCATTACAGCACCCACAAATACAGGTTCGGATACACTGCAGTACCGCATTTTGAATGCAGCTGATGACAGTGTTGTCTCTGACTGGGCTGGTACCTACACTGCGCCAACCACAAATGGCAGCTATAAGGTTGAGGTGAAGCACACTGACGCTGCGGGTAATACCGCGACGCAAATGATTAATCTGACGCTAGATACTGCAGTTGACCTGTCGGTGAGCGTAGCTCCAGGAACCTACGGCGTGGGTGACTCGGTGGCAATTACTCTTACATCCGCGAGCGGCGAAACTGGAATTACGTTCTCAGCAGCCAAGTTCAATGGTGTAACGCTAGAAGGTGTTACGGACAACGGTAATGGTACCTATTCAGCTACCTACATCGTCTCGGCAGGCGATACCGAAGTGGCAGCTGGTGGCGATGTTACGGTGGACTTCCAATTCACTGATGTGGCTGGGAACTCAGATAGCCTAACTAGTGTGACGCTATCCAATAACGTTGCAATTACGCCGGCTGCGCTCGCGCTGGAGGCCTTTGAAGAGTTTGTTACACCTCCCGTACCGTCGACATTTGATATGGGTAGTTTGGGCAATCTTATCTTGCCAGTGACCGTTGATGGTGGGCGAGTCTATTACTTGCTCGACCGAAACGGGGATAACGCTGTTGGAAGATCTAATGATGGTTTGACCTTGGCTGAAGCACAGAACATTTTCAAAGAAGACGTCAATGGAAATGTTAACCCTGACCCAAGCTCAGGTCCGAATGTGACCTACCGCTATGCGACGATTAATGGTGCTCGTTTTGCGCTAGCAATTAGGGGAGGTACTGGTACCGATATTTCAGTTGATACGACTGACTTGAACACGTCGGTTTCTGGAAATGAGGATAATCCAGCTTTTGACGGCGGTCTGTACGCAATTGTCGACGCTTTCAACGGTTTGCCAAACGCATGGACTAGTGCTGGCTTAACCGATTATGTAGTGTCGGAACGATACTCAGGAGAGCAGTATTATCAATCATCTCCGTCCGTACCAAATGCTGGCAAGGACATTATCGATAGCGCCGGTGTTTGGGGAGTACAATCCCTCAACATTATTATTGAGGCGTTAAATCCTACGGCTATGTCGACGGTTCAGTTACCCGCGTTCACTGGATATCTCGCTCTTGGCATAGACACCTACAACGACGGATCTTCTGATCTGCCTTTGACGCAAGAGCTTGTTTCTCTTGCGAATGAGATTGTCAGTGGGATAACCGGAACGCTTAGTGCATCGGCTATTCAGGCAGCGCTCGATGCGGCACACGCCAAATTGACAGCGATGCAGGTAGTTTTGGATTACATCGACGATCAGGGCAGTGCTGCACCGGATGCCGATGATTACAACGCCATAGGCTTGGGCCGTACTGTCGCTGTCGCTGAAGTTGCTGCGCTAAACGCCGCGGCAGTGTCAGCCGGCGTTAATGCCGCAGATACGCCGGCGGAATTAGCCGCTCTTCTGCCAGTTCCATCGGTTACGATCGATGCGATTTCGGATGACACCTCAGCATATCCGCCTATGGCAGATTTAGCTGTTGCAGTTAGTACTGACCCCAATCGACAGCAAGGGGACGTATTAATTGATATTAGCTCGGTACAGGTTGGTGACTACTTAACATTGGAGTTAAATGGAGCCACTTACACCTCTGATTTTGCGGTACCGGCTCCGGGTGATTCGATCTATACTCTGCAATATCAGATTTTGCAGACCTTCAGAGGAGGAAATCCCGAGCCCGCAGCGTTAACTACGTGGAAAGCTGCAGTAGGGATAGATGAATTCTACAGTTCCGGTAGTGAGATATTGGTTCGCCCAACTGCGACAGATATTGACGTTTCTGCTCTTAATGTCAAAGCCGGAATACCGTCCACTCCAGACTTCATCACCAGCGACGACGACGGTCTAACCATCACCGCGACACTTGATGCCGCGCTGGCAACGGGCCAGCGTCTTGAGTTCTCAACTAACGGTACAGACTGGACTGATATCAGCGATTCAGTAACAGGTACTGCAGTTAGCTACGATGCCTCAAGTTTAACGTCTACAGCGACAGTACAGATGCGGGTTGTGAATTCAGCCGGAACGGCGGGAACTGTGGATTCGCAGTTAATTACCATCGACACGGCTGTAGCTACACCAAACGCAACTTTGGCTGTTGACAGTACCAACGGTGTCTCCGGCAATGATTCAGATGCAGTAACTAACTCTGGCGCTATTACTGCACCAGCAAATGCAGAATCAGGCGCTATTGTTGAATATCGAGTGCAGAAGGATGCGGGGGCGTTCAGTTCGTGGAGTGAAACCTACACCGCTCCGGCAACCGACGGTTCGGCCGATGGAGCTTATGTTGTTGAGGTTCGACAGACTGATGTTGCCGGGAATGTCTCTGCCAGTCAGAGCCTTACTTTCACGCTGGATACCACAGCACCCACGACGGCTGTCACTGCGATAACTATCAGTGATGACTCGGGGGTACAAGGCGATTTCATCACCAATGATGTAGATGGCCTCACAATCAGTGCGACACTCTCGGCAGCCTTGGCTACTGGTGAAATTCTAGAGTACTGGAATGGTGCTGCATGGAGCCAGGTCGCCGCAACTGCTATCAGTTCTACTGCTGTGAGCTTTAGCGATGCGAATCTCAACAGTGATACCACTGTGAAGTTCCGGGTGTCTGACGCGGCGGGTAACACTGGAGCCGAATTCACTCAGGCAATAACTTTTGATACGACGGCTCCTGTAACTGCTCCGTTGAGCATTACAGATGTCGATTTGTACTCCACTGGTGGTACCGTTCGAGTCAATTTGGATACGAGCAGCACGAGTGCCGGTGACTACGTGCAACTTGATAGTGCCGACGGTGCTCAGACCATTACGGCCAGCGTTGCAATGAGTGGCGTGAACGTTGTCGGGACAATGAAGGAGTATCTAACCTACGACGATGCATCGCCAGATGTGACTACTTATACGCTAAACTCATCGCATAACTTGAAGCTAATTGAAGCTCATCTCGTGCACGATGCATTTTATGCTGTGGATACAGATGGTGATGGCATCATTACTGCGGCAGATCAGATGACCGATACAGCCTTTGCCGCGGCAGGATACAGAGAACCTATATCGGGTCTATATCTTGATGAGTATTTTGGTTCTAACGATCTAATAAACCTCATAAATGCAAACGAGTTTTTGCAGAATACAGCCATCACTTATCACTGCGCGCGCTACTACGATAATGCGGCTCGTGGTACCTTGGATAATCCACAGGCCTATTTCATACAGTGGGACGGCTCATCGTGGAGCGAGGTGTTGCTACCCGCAAGCACGCCGGCTGTTGTGATTACTCAACCTAGTCAAACGATCAACGATTACGCGTCCGATGTGTCAGTTAGTGGTGCGCCGTCATTGGTCGGTGGTAACACCTATGAGTATGACGTCTCTTATCCAATGTTCGATAGCAGCACCTCGTTCAGCTTATTGCAGGGTGGTGTAGATAGTGGAATCACTATCACCGTGATCGGAACTCCGGGCTCATCCGGCGCGAAGATCAGCTTTACCGTGCCAGTAGATCAAACTGAGCCGCTTACCCTGACGAACAACCTTGTGACGTTGGATCGCGAGAGCTCGGTGGATGAGATCTCCGTTAGTGCCTTAACAACAATAGAATTGACAGCCAATGACATCACAAATGGGTATGTTGATATCGACCTGACTTCGTCTGATCTCGCAGGACAGAGTGGGGCGGTTACTCTGCTTGCAAGCATCGCTGACGTGGCGGGTAACAAGGGTTCGGCTGCACACCAATCTTTCAATTTGGTACCTGAACCGCTTGAACTAGATGTTACGTTGATCTCGGACACGCCGATAATGGTGAGTGCCTCAGTTAGCGTGGTCAGTAACGGCATTGATACAGTTGACTTGTCGGACGGTGATATCCTGAGGGTGAGTTATACAGATGCAGGTGGCACATCGGGAGTCGTAACCTTCCCGCTTAGTGGCGCCACTGGAAACAATAGCATGGTTGGAAAGTTGGCAGATGCCATAAATGGCTTCACTGATTTTTCACCCGCCATTTCCAGTAGCAGGTATATAACGCTGAGTAACGGTCTAGGAGCGGTGACGATCGACAGCGCTGAAGTGATTACATTCGATGATAATCATATATCGTCCCAAACAATTGAGTCAGCAATTGTATCGATTGCCAATGCTCCTGACGGTTTCTACAACAAGCAGATTGAATACTCTCTTGACGGAGGCTCTAGTTGGACCTCTTCGAGTATTTCGAACTCGGGCTACCTCTCCGACAACAGGCCGTGGCAGATGATAACCTTTGCCTCTGCGTTGACTGACGGTGCCAGCCTGAAGATTCGAGTCAGAAACGATGCGACCAGTGAGTACAGCACGACTATTGTTGTTGACACAACGAATCCTAACCTTGTCATGGCTGCTCAATCTGTGAGTAATGCTAGTGATGATGTTGTTGTCCAGTCAGATGAGAAAGGCTTTGTCTATCTAATCAACGACAATAACGACGATGCAATCTCGACCTTTGCTGATATAGTCGCGTTGGCAGATGACAAAGTTAACCGGGTCGCCATTACGTCGACTAACACAGATACCAATCTGTCTACCGAAGGCCTGGCGGCTGGTACATATTACGCTTATGCAATGGATGAAGCGGGTAATCTTTCAGCCACTAGCAGTAACGCTGTAACTGTGACTGACGCATCTCCTACGGACACGGCAGATGCAGTATTCAAGGAAATAATAACCGGTACGAATACTGTATATAACGGAACTAACGCCGCCGTTGATGACAGTGGTGTTAACGCGGACGCTACCCCTGATATCGTCATTAAGCTTGTCGATATAGCCGAAGGCGATTCGCTTGAGTTAGTCGTCGACGGTGTGGTTGTGTCGACCCACGCAGTAACCGGAAGCGACATTACCAGTGGTGAAGTCACGTTTGCCGGTGTCGATGTGGCTGGCAACGATGCATCGTCAGATCGATCTGTCTCGCTTGGGCTTAAGGTGACGCACATCACAGAAACCCAACAGGTTGATACCTGGGAGTTCAACTGGTAATTCAGTTATCCGTGAATCCAACAGCCGCCCCTCGGGGCGGTTTTTTATGCCCTAAAGTAGTTCCCCGCATATCTACCCCATGTCATACATAGTCGAGTGTGACAAAAAATACCTGACATGTTTGACATCAGTGACAAATTGTCAGTATAATGACAAACCTGGTTGGATTGGTGTCACTAGTTGTCACTATTAGCCAGAGGCGAATGAAGTTAAACGAAGAGCAAATCTAGGGGTAGAGATGACTTTTCTTTCAGGTTTCAGCGTGCCATCAGCGCGCTACAATTCCGGATCCGTTGTGCCTATCAGCGCAACGTTCAGTGACAGTGTCACAGTGTCAAACGGCGCTGTGCCTTTTCTTTCGTTGTCTAACGGCGCGATTGCGACATACGCCGGTCAAACCGACGACGCCACACTGACATTCAACTACTTTGTATCGGATACTGACAACGCTACCCCGTCTCTGTCAGTCACCGGTTTTGCTTTAAATGGCGCATCAGTTCTCGCCGCTGATGGTTCTGTCGCTGCGACCACTGTCACTTCAGGTGTTAATAGCCAGATCGTTTCTACTGCCAATGCTGGCGCTGCTGTCACTATTGAAACCTCACTGCAAGATATTGCTGACGACCTCGTGTCACCGCGCGTAGCCTCTGTAGATGTTGTCAGCGGTAACTACCTGCCTGGCGATAAAGTCACCCTGACTGTTGTGTTTGATGAAGCGGTCGGTGTGACACCGGGCGCGAAGCTGCCAACCCTGACGCTTATGAGCAACGGCGAAGTACTGGACGATGTCATCG
>NZ_WBYQ01000006.1:0-136547 GCF_013282925.1 Marinobacterium sp. xm-g-48 | reverse complement strand
AGCTTCTTTAAGCAGAGTGACGATTTTGCTCTCGCTGAATTTTGACTTTCTCATTGGATCTCCTCCATCGACTTATGATGTCAGAAATCTCTAGTTTTGACTTGTGCACTTTTAGGGGAAGTCTACGTATGCACGGTCAAAAACTTGACCTTTGGGGATATGTTGGGATGGGGTTAATCGTTAGTGGCGTTGTTGTTCTCAACTTGCTTTCAAAAACTAGCGCACATTAATCCAGTGCATCTAATAAGTTACTCAAGTGTACTGCGTCTGCTATACCTGGCTAAGAGGGGCAGTTATAGCTACTTTTCAGGCCACCTAGCAAGGCGTTAATGTCAGCTTTGGGTCGTGAATAGCCGCCCAGCCCTAATTTAAAGCGGACGGATTATGTATCACTAGGTATTTGTTATCCGTCCGTCCACAACCTTAGGCGCCTAGTTACAAGAACACTCAATCATGAACTTATCTGTACGTTCTTGTACGTCAAAACCAGTTCTGTGTAGAGGCTTGTATGTAAAGGTTCTTGGATGGATACATGAGAACTAGGTGTATGGTTGTGTAGGTAATTCAGGAGGGCTAGTTTTGGTGTATGCACCAGTAACAATGAGGGGCTGTTACCGGCACAGAACGGACACTGACGCTTTCAAATATTAATGGATATAATCTGAGTCAGAACCAACTCTGTTGAGAGGCGTACATGGCTTACTATTTAGTAAAAGTGCTAGTTTCGAGCATTCTGATTGTTCTTGTATCTGAGATTGCCAAACGAAGCTCAGTTTTTGGCGCTGTGATCGCATCTGTTCCATTAATTTCAGTCATCGCAATGATCTGGCTTTATATGGACACTGGAGATATTCAAAAGGTCCGAGATTTAGCGGCAAGCATCGTATGGTTGGTCATCCCTTCTCTCATACTCTTTATCGTAATGCCCATTATGATTGATAAAGGTTTTAGTTTTCAGGTCAGTCTTTTTGCAGGGCTAGGCGCCATGATAGCGTCTTACGGGTTAACGCTGGTGATATTAAACATGGTGAGAGTTTAAGCGGATGCACCACCTACAATATGCAGGTGGTACTCAAGAGAAGTTATTTAAAGGGTGATATGCGACTCATGATCTGATCCTTTTTAACAAACTGATGCATTAGGGCAGCAAGAATGTGAATAACAACGCCAGCGAGAAGTAGCTTAGACCCTAACCCGTGCACGATTCGTACAGGTGAGCCAAAGAAGTCTTCAGGTAACTCACCTACTCCAGTCACAATCAACTCCATCAAACCTGAACCAATTCCCATCACTACACCTGAGATCACCACCACAAGTGATAATAGGTTAAGCACTTTGGGCGCTAATGCTCCGAGCTTATCCATCACAGGTGAGTCAGACACAATATGCGCAGGCTGTTCAGTTTTAAGTGCCCATATGATTCTGAACAGTATAAGTACCAAAGCAATACCACCGACAATTGAGTGAATGGTCAGTTTGCCAAGTTTATCAGGATCAGAGTTTGGAACTTCAGACAGGATAAATGTACCTGTTATAAGAAGGAATGAGATTACCGCAGCACTTAGCCAATGCACGACACTTTGAACTCGATTATAGGATTTCATAGAAGCACCACTTAGATATTAGATTTGTCTAATATAATAGATGGCTATTGGTAAATAATTGATAACGATCAATATAGTTGTCGATTATGGTGGCTTTGGGTCGTCTTTAACCGCTCTGATATGCTTAGCTTAACGGCACATAGCATAAGCTCATACTATATCTACGATTTTTCCATCTTCTAACTTAAGGATTCGATCTGCACGATCCAAAATCCTATCATCGTGAGTAACTAGAAGTGTTGTTGTGCCTCTAGCTGCACCAAGCCGCTTAAGAAGGTCAACCACATCTGATGCGCTATCTTTATCCAATGCCGCAGTAGGCTCGTCTGCAAGTACCAATGTAGGATTCCCTACCAATGCTCTTGCCACAGCTACTCTTTGCTTTTGTCCACCTGAAAGATTGGCAGGGAGATAATGTAACCGACTTGATAAACCTACCAAATGTAACGCTTGTTCAGCGGCTTTGTATGCTAATTCATCAGACACGCCCGAACGAACTTGAACACCCATAACAACATTTTGTACCGCTGTTAAACTTTCATGCAGGTTATGAGCCTGAAAAATAAAACCTAAACGCTGACGAATTGAAGTTAGTTTTTCATGGGAAGCTCCATTTAACTCTTGATCAAGTAAGTTAATTGATCCCTCATGAATTGATCTCAAACAACCTATCAATGTCAATAACGTTGTTTTTCCTGAGCCTGATGGCCCCATCAATACAGTTAAGCTTCCCCTTGGTAACTCTAAATTAATATCAAAGAGAGCTTGCTTACTTGCCTCACCACTCCCGAACCAAAAGTTCAGATCTTTAACAGCAACGACTGGCTTATCCACAATGATTTCCCCTTAAAATAAGTCGGCTGGATCAGCAGCTGCTAGACGCCTAGTGGCGATCAAACCAGAAAAAATTGAGAATATTACAGTACCAATAAACACTGATACCGCCATTAGAGGCGTCATAGTCAATGGTAGATTCGTCATTTTCCCCATGAAAGTTAAAATGACAGTCCCTACAAACAACCCTGGCACAAAACCAAAAAGACCTAGAATTACTGCCTCTTCAACAATAATGCTTTGGAAGAACTTATTACCATAGCCCATCGCTTTAAACGTTGCATACTCTCTCAAGTGGTCTGCAACATCTGCGGATAGAACTTGATAAACAATCACTATTCCAACCAACACACCTATCAAAACACCAAAGCCAAAGATCAGACCTGTAGGCTTCTGAGTCTGCTGGTATTGAACATCCTCATTTGAGGCTTCTGAGTAACTACGCAATCTGAGGGATTTATCTGAGATTAGAGTTTTTAATCGACCTACAACTACTTCGGTATCAGCTCCTGCGCGAAGTTTCAGTAAGATGTGATCGGGCGCTGACGAACTCCGAGATGGAAAAAGGGATAGGAACGTCTGGTCAGATACAAACATATAACCATCACCACCAAATCCACCACCCCCTGAAAATGTATCAATAGCCGTAAGTGTTTTATTAAGAGTTTCAAAACTAAGTGGTGTTTGCGGTCTGATTGCAGCTGCCTCTTCAGAAGACAACCCTCTCGCCAATCGATCCAAAACTCCTGAATTTTGAATCTGAAGCAACCTTAAATCTTTAGAAACATCATCTGAAATAAAATCAGGTTTAAGAGGGTCAACACCAAAGGTAGTCAGTGAAATTGATTTTTCTCGCCTATCCCAAGGAACATTGCCGACAAACAATCCTGTAGCGCCTACTACATCAGAATCTGATAAGGCTTTCAGCATCCATTGACGAGCGACATTTCCACCTTCAGTTAGTGAATTTGCATCAACAGCAGAAATCATAATGTCCGCTTGAAAAAACTCATAAGGTCTTAATGTGGCAATCTCCATAGAATTCATAATGCCTAGTTGGACGAACACCAGAACATTTGCGAAGGCCACACCAGCTAGTGCTGAAGCAAATCGGCTACGCTTATAAGTTAGCTGTAACCACCCTACAGGTAGTCGACCAAGTATTCGCTGAAGTAAGCTACTCATTTATCCAACCTAATACTTGCTCCGCTATCGATACGAGCTATAGCCTCAAGGTTGGTATAACGGGAAGCTATTTTAGAAGATGCTTGGTCAAGCTTAACCAACACCGTAAACACCCTGGCATCAGAGTTGGCGGCAGCGTCATCTGATATAAGTCCCTGTCGTCCAACAGTTATACCAATCTGTTGGACTGTTCCTAGTAATTTTTCCTTTAAAGAATTTGCCGTCAGCTCCACAGGCTGTCCAACCTGTACCTCAACAATACGATCTTGCCAAATCTCAACTTCAGCCATCATTTGTCTCGTGTTCCCCATTTCCATTATCCCATCGACAGGCGGGCGCTGACCTGGAGTTACATGAATATCCAGAATGGTACCATCTATAGGCGCTCGAACAACGGAACGATTTAGATCTAGTTTAGCTCGTGCCAATTCAGCTTTTGCAGATTCAAAATTTCGTTCTGCAACCACTACATCAGGTTGCTCTTCAATGGCTATCGATGAAAATCTAGCCAATGTGGCCTCCGCACGAGTGACTGATTGCAGTGTTTCAAGCTGGCGAGATTTAGCAGAATCAAGTGCAGCAGCGGTTGTTAAGCCTTTATCTTTTAATGCCTGTGTACGTTCAAAATTGGCTTGAGCATCTACAGCTGAAGCCCTAGCCAGATCCAAGCTCGCTTGAGCTTCATCTCTACTGGCTTGAACAGCGTGTTTAGTTTGTATAACTGAAGCTTCCCGAACAGCTAGTCCAGCTTCAGCAAGTAATACTGCACTTTCAAGAGTATCTCTATTATCGAGATATGCTAAGGGATCATCCTTAGATACTTCATCACCAATCGAGACATTAATTTTTGCAACTCGTGCATCACCTGCACCGTATGGAGATGCAACTATCGCAATATCACCTTGAGGTATGATTTTAGCTAAACCAACCACATCACTGGGAAGTAAGGTTAGTTCCATTTCTTTAGGAAGGTTGATTTCTGGAGGAATTGCAATTGGTGACTTAGATCCTGCACCAGGCTCTAAGCCTGTCATAATGTAAAATTTTTGAAGCCCTGGTGGCTGGAAATACATTCCTAAGACAGCACCTAAAAACATAAATAAAGGGAGAATCAGAATGATTAAATATTTCATTTTAAAACTCATCTTTGGAGTTTTAGGGGCATTTTCTGGGTAATTGATTTGTAGGGGCAGATCCGACTCTTGTTGCTTAACCATAGCGCCTTCTCATCTTTATAAAGATTTCAAATAATGTTTCTGCGAATGTACAAGCAATATCCCGCTTAATCGCTAGAACTTCACAACTGCGGATACTTTATATTAGATAATACTAATATTCAATGCTATCAAGCACCTACTTCCCAAGAAAAACGCTATATACCAATTAGAGTCTCTCTACGAATGTCTCTTATGGGTCGTGAGCCGCCTCCCAACAGTCAGCTGGATACTACAACCTCTTGGCTACTGTTGAGGTATCTAGGGGCCTCTTTAAGCCGACTATTATTGATTGATGGATCTATCGCTCTAACAAGCATATTTTGCGGTAGTGGAGCTTTCAGAAGCTCTCGTAGATCATTTAAATCTGCCCTCTCTTCTAACCAAGTATTTGCCTGATCTGAATCCAGCAACAAGGGCTGCCGGGAGTGGAATGGTTTAAAGTCCTTACTCGCGTTTGTCGTTACCATTGCGCAGGTATCTAGAACAATCTCGCCATCAGTCCATTGAGACCAAACACCTGCTGCAGCCATACAACCGTGTTCATACTTAACTAGATATGGCTGTCTAATAGCCCCCTCCTTACGCCATTCAATAAACGACGTCATAGGTATGATGCTACGGTGATGTCTAAAGCTACCCTGGAAGGCCTTGCTCTTATCTAGAGTCTCAGCTCGAGCATTAAACATAGAGTACTGGGTAGTGATCTCCTTAGCCCAAACTGGCGTTAACCACCACCGCATAGGTCTTAAGGCTCTGATACCTTCTTCTTCCGAGATAACTGGGATTTGCTCAGTAGGTGCTAGGTTAAAGAAGCTCGGGATGTCCTTACGACCAAACGTAACACCTAGGCGATCCATTAGTGCCTGGGTATCGTCATTGTCTTCTAGGTTGTATCTACCGCACATTCAATCACTCCATCTAGTTATTTGAATATACCGGATAAGAGGCGTTGAGCAATTGATTAGATACTTATTAGAGAGTTAGGGTGCGCAAGAAGTACGCAGGATGTGTGCAACAAGTGCGCAGCATCTATGCAAGAAGTGTGCACAATTGCAGGGGTGTGAAAAATTGCGCACTTCGCACCTAAAAATTTTTAGTGATGCTTATGTTTTGCGCACCTAAATTTGTTGAGTTGGCTGGAGACTGGTTACCTTTTTAGCCAACAAGTCCAACGCTTCCTTTCGTTCATCAAAATAATCATGTTTGTTATAAACACCTTCTACCCCCTTCAGCTTATGATTGAGACACCGCTCGGCCACATATCCTGGAGTACCCTGCTGTGCCAGGAGCGTACGGCAAGTTCTTCGCAAATCATGAACGGCAAAGTGCTCCATATCACCCATCAGATTGGGTGGTTGCTTCTTTTTTCCAGCCTCATGACCGAATAGTTTAGATATCGCTCTATTTAAGGTATCTGATCCCATGTGAGGTCTAGAGCTTGTGCGTCGGCTTGGAAACACATAATCAGATCCAAAGGCTCTTATCTTTAACTCTCCAAACCATTCAAGCACCTGTGGAGCCAGCGGGACATCAAAACCAACATTAGTTTTACTTCTAGACGCAGGCAACTTCCATAAACCTTCCTCCAAAGAGAACTCTTCCCACTTAGCTTCGCAAAGTTCTGATTTACGAACCCCTGTTGATACTAATAGCAGACACGCCAAATAATTTTCGCGACTAAAACTTTTACTATTTGCTTTTGCCACTGAGAAGAATTGCTTTAATTCGCCTTCACTTAGGGCTCTCTCTCGACTCTTTTCCAAGCCACCTGCATCTCTAAATGTGAAAGCTGACGCTGGATTCAACCCCATCAAATCAAGCTTGATTGCATGGTTAAATAGTTGCTTACAATATCCCAATGCATCATTTGCTATCGCCATCCTTCCCGTTTTCTTAATTGCTTCGATAATATTTCGGATGTCACGTGCTGATAGCTGATCTAGTTTGAATTCACCGATATGTGGCGCTATGTCTTTTGTATAAATTCTCTTTGGAATCTGCGGATGCTTTAGCCTACTAGCAAGTGTCGGGTACCAGTCATTAAAGAGGTCATTTACTGTTCTGATACTTTCTTGTTTAGAACGCTGCTTAGCTAATAATGGATCCATACCTTCACGATTCTGTTTTTGCTTAGCCGCAGCTTCGAATCTAGCATCTTTTAGAGACAAGTCTGCATAATGGCCCAGCGTCATCTCTTTACGTTTCTTATTAGACGTATAACGCAGCATCCAATAAGGATTACCAGATTTAGGAATCACAAAGTAAAGACCAGCGCCATCAGGGTGTTTCCCTATTACATGTTTACTCACTAGAGACTGGATCTCTTTGACCGTCAGCTTCTCACTCATATCTAACCATTCAGTGTAATTAAATTATTACGCTCAATAATACCCACCACTGTAAATTGAGTAAATAACTAAATACCCACCTATTTACCCCCCAAATATCTCAGGATTTAATAGAGTCCCAGGAAATCCTACAGGACAATAATCACAAAAAAGCCCAGTAATTACTGGGCTTTATAAGGATTAAAAGATCCTACAGGATTCTACTCTATATTCTGTATATGCTCGCGCATCTGTTCAATCAAAACCTTAAGCTCTACCGCGCTTTGAGTCGTTGCGACGACAACGGATTTGGAGCCCAGTGTGTTAGCTTCACGGTTCAACTCTTGCATTAGAAAATCCAGCTTACGACCAATTGGCCCCTTCTCTATTAAGATGCGTCTTACTTCAGTCACATGGGTATCTAGACGGTCCAGCTCTTCTGCAACGTCGGCACGTTGTGCCAACAGCACTACCTCTTGCTCAAGACGTTCGGCATCAAGGTCGACTCCTAATTGCGACACTCTTTCGACTAGATTCGCTTTTTGATTTTCGATAATTTGCGGAATTTTTGATCTTATTTTGCCGACGATCGCCGCAATTGACTGCAACCTATCCTCTATCAAACCCGCCAACTCAATCCCTTCGCGATGACGGCCCTCAATAAGTTGAGCCAATGCGTCATCAAATAGCGCTAGCGCGGCCTGACCTACCTCACCAGGATCAGCTGAAGTGCTGTTCATCACGCCCGGGAATTGAAGCAGAGCCAAAGGATCAACCCTTCCCTCTGAAGCACCACTGAGTTTAATCTGCTGTAGCGCTTCATTAATCTGCTGCAACCGCACTTGATCCACTTGAACACTCTGCTGACCCACCGATTCATGGAACCGAAGCGAACATTCAACTTTGCCGCGGGCCAGGCGTTTGCGCAGCTTGTCGCGAATGGCTATCTCGTGCTGACGCATAAAGTCTGGAAGTTTGAAATGAGGCTCTAAGAAACGCTGATTAACCGAACGAATTTCCCAAACCAAGGTACCCCATGAAAATTCAGCTTCTGAACGGGCAAAAGCGGTCATACTCTGTGTCATATACTGTCAAACTCGATTACCATAGATTGATTGTCACTATAACAGCCGATGCCGGCACTTTTAAGGTACCTACATGAGCTCTCCACTCTCTGATCAATTGAAAAACCTAGGTTTAGATGCAATGCGCCCAAGTGGGCGTCAACCAGACCAAATGCGCGACGTTAAAGTCACTCGTAATTTTACAATGCATGCAGAAGGTTCGGTTTTGATCGAGTTTGGCAATACAAAAGTCCTTTGTAATGCGTCAGTTACTCGAGGTGTACCTCGCTGGTTGCGCGGATCAGGCTCAGGTTGGGTAACCGCTGAGTATGGCATGCTGCCTCGTGCAACCAATAGCCGCACCGATCGTGAGGCATCGCGCGGTAAGCAGTCAGGACGCACGCTTGAGATTCAGCGCCTGATCGGCCGTTCACTGCGTGCTGCGATTGATCTAGATAAGCTAGGCGAGAACACCATCACCATCGACTGTGATGTTCTGCAAGCAGATGGTGGTACTCGTACCGCCTCAATTACCGGTTCGTACATTGCGCTGATTGATGCGATCAACGAACTGAAAAAAGACAAAAACGGCGCACTAAAAGGCAACCCGATTAAAAACCAAGTCGCAGCTATTTCGGTGGGCATCTATAAAGGCCAAGCGGTATTGGATTTGGATTATGCAGAAGATTCAACAGCCGAAACTGATATGAACGTCGTCATGACTGAAACCGGCGGTTTTGTTGAAGTCCAAGGCACAGCAGAAGGTGCTCCTTACACTCAAGATGAACTGAATCAGATGCTAACCTTAGCTAAGAAAGGCATTGAAGAGCTCACAGCAATCCAAAAAGCCTCACTGGCGTAAGCAACTAAAATTTAATTTCCTGGAACTAAGAATGACTATCAAACAACTCGCTACAGCTCTATCTTTGATGATTTTCAGCAGCATGGCGTTTGCCCATACTGGTGAAGGTATCAACACAGGTTTTGCATCTGGCTTCTGGCACCCCATCATGGGTTGGGATCATGTCGTTGCAATGGTTGCAGTCGGCCTTTGGGGTGCTTTTTTAGGCGCACCCGCCATCTGGATACTTCCGGTCGTTTTTCCACTGGTCATGGCAATTGGCGGTGCTTTAGGCATTGCCGGTATGCCGCTTCCTGCAGTGGAGACGGGTATTGCGCTTTCGGGTGTGGTTCTTGGTCTGCTGATTGTCTTTGCTGTTAAGGCACCGCTATGGATAGCCGCTGTGATCGTGGGCATCTTTGCGATCTTCCATGGTCACGCTCACGGCACAGAGTTCCCAACAGAGTTTAACGCTTACGGTTATGCCGTTGGATTTGTAATTGCGACTGGTCTACTGCACCTTATCGGTATCGCATTTGGATTCCTAACCAAACTCGATTTTGGTGCGAGTTTGGTTCGTCTAGGTGGGGCGATCATTGCATTAGTCGGTGCTGGCTACCTATTTGGTGTGCTTTAACCTATGGTCTATCCATCACGCTCAATACTGCTTCTTTTGACCTCAGTGTTACTGCCTAACCTGGCAGTAGCGCATAGTTTTGGGGCTGGCACCGATCAATTTGCTAGTTTTGTTGAAGGGGCCAGCGTGGTGATCTTTGATCAAGTCACTCTATTTGCCACCCTCTCTTTAGGCCTAATGATTGCACTGTGGAAGAATCGCGGTGTGGTTCAAGCCCTTCCCCTCTTTGTTGTGGGGTTAGTCTTGGGCTTTTTACTGGCGCCTTCAGTAACCACCTGGGTGATGATGGGGGCTACGGTTGTCGGCGCTATCACTGCAACCCTGGGTGCTAGCTTGAACCAGCAGTTCAAACCGCTAACACTGATCCTTGCACTGTTTACTGGCCTGCTTGTCCAGATGGTCTCTTTGGAGGGGCATGTCTGGATGGAGTTAAGCGTCTCCATCTATGTCGGTGTGACACTTGGGGCGATATTGCCAGTGATGCTTGGCGCCGCAACCGGTGAGTTACTACTGGAAAAGCTGCCCGCAACCTTTTCACGAATTGCCGTCAGGGTAGCCTGCTCTTGGCTCGCAGCGATTCAGATCATGATGTTAGCTTTCTTCTCGCACTAACAATAAAATACCCTCGTAAAGAGGGTTTCTAAAATCCAATTCTCAATTAAAAATCGAGATCGTAATCCACGATGTAGGGTGCATGCTCAGAGAACTGCTGACCTTTGTAGATACTGCAGTGCTGAATGGTTTTACGCAGACCTTGAGTCGTAATCTGGTAATCCAAGCGCGCACCTTCATTTAGCTCACGGGCACGGTTGTAGTCTGGCCACCAAGTGTATTCGCGATCCGCTTTTGTACACTCACGCATTGTGTCGACGTAGCCCATTTCACCGAATAGCTCCTCCATGAACTCACGCTCTTCTGGAAGGAATCCAGATACGGTCTGATTGGCATACCAGTTACTCAAGTCGACCGGTTTGTGCGCAATTTTCATGCTACCGGCGAAGATGAATTCACGACGCTTGCGAAGAGTCTTCTCAAAGTGACTTTCAAATTGCTCAATGAACTTCTCTTTCTCTGCTTGAGCGTCTGGTCCTTTGAGACCCGATGGCACATTAAAAGAACCGACGCTGAATCGTTCGAAGTCAGCCTGAATATAACGGCCTTGGAAATCGCACTGTTCAAAACCTAAGCCGATCATAATCGCTTTAGGTAGACGGCGGGTGTAGATCGCTACACCGCTGTAGTCATCATCAAAGGCTTCAAAGAAGTAGGCTTCGTAACCCTCAGGGTGGTAGCGAGAATCATCTAATTGATACTCACGTGCACGAATGTTTTGCAAGCAGACAACATCCGCATCCTGCTTAACCATCCAATCGAAAAAGCCCCGATCAGCGGCTTGAACAATGCCTTGAGTATTAAAAGTAATTACGCGCATGAGTTCGAAGCGCTCCGTATAACTATTGTTGTTAGACTAAAGATTGCAATTGTAGCGATAGATTCATAAAAACGGAATTTTTTAAAGCTGAAAGAAGTTGGTTTGGGAGTTGAACTCTGTTCAGGTATCCTACGCGGATTAAACCCAGTTCTAAGGATTTCACTATTATGCAAAGCTACCAGCGTGAGTTCATCGAATTCGCAATCGAAAAAGGCGTTCTTAAATTTGGTGAGTTCACCCTAAAATCGGGTAGAACTAGCCCTTACTTTTTTAACGCAGGCCTTTTCAATACCGGTGATGCCATAGCAAAACTGGGTCGTTTCTATGCAGCGGCAATTGAAGACGCGAAGATCGATTACGACGTCATGCTTGGGCCTGCTTACAAAGGCATTCCCCTTGCAACAACGACCGTCGTTGCACTGGCAAATGATTTCGGTAAAGACGTTCCTTATGTTTTTAACCGCAAAGAGGTTAAGGATCACGGTGAAGGTGGCAACCTAGTGGGCGCACCACTCGCTGGCCGTGTTCTGATCATCGACGATGTCATTACCGCGGGTACCGCTATCCGTGAGGTGATGACGCTGATCGACGAAAATGGTGCAACACCAGCCGCCACGGTGATCGCACTGAACCGTATGGAACGAGGTACAGGTGAGCTTTCCGCCATTCAGGAAGTTGAGCGTGACTACAACATGCAAGTTGCTAGCATCATTTCCTTAGATGATCTCGTTGAGTACCTTGAAGAGCAAGGTGGTCGTGATGCTGAGTTAACGGCCATTCGAGCCTACCGTGACGAATACGGAATCAGCGCATAACTTATGCAGTTTAAAGCAGTCCTACTTAGATCAATACTCACGCTGAGTCTGGCTGCTTTTGCATCCTCACAAGCCGTTGCAAACACACTTACTGTGTTTGCAGCAGCGAGCTTAAAAAATGCGATCGATGAGATCACAGAACATTACGAGGCAGACCATTCAGACTCGATTGTTGTCTCTTATGCGGGGTCTGCCACCTTAGCACGTCAAATAGAGATGGGCGCACCAGCCGATATTTTCATCTCTGCCAACACTGCCTGGATGGATTACCTATCTGATAGGGCGCTAATTAATGAACCGACTCGCTTCAACCTTGCCAGTAATCAGTTGGTACTGATAAGTCATACTCCAGACGCAAAACTCACCCTCACCAGGTCGCAAGAACTGCTCGATTGGCTGGACAATGAATACCTGGCCATGGGTCTTGTGGAATCTGTACCTGCTGGCATTTACGGTAAGCAAGCACTTACTTATTTTGATCTTTGGGACCCCCTTAAGCAGCAAGTCGCTCAATCAGACAATGTGCGGTCTGCACTTGCATTAGTTGCTTCAGGTGAAGCACCTTTAGGGATCGTCTATCACTCGGATGCGGTGGCTGAACCCAAGGTCTCAATAGCTGCCACCTTCCCTACAGAGTCCCATGACAGAATTCTATATCCGGTTGCGGCTGTTACAGAGAGTGATAAATCAACCGCGGCATTTTTAGAGTTTTTGCGCTCAGAGCAGTCTAGGGCGATACTAGAGCGCAACGGCTTTTTAATGGATTCGCAACAACGTGACTGATTGGCTAGGCCCCAACGAGTGGGCGGCAGTTCTCCTATCAATTAAGGTAGCTTTTTGGGCAACACTGCTTAGCCTGCCTGTGGCCATTGGCGTTGCCTATCTTCTGGCGAAAAAGGAGTTTGCAGGGAAACAGCTTCTCAACGGAATTGTCCATCTACCCTTGATCTTACCGCCCGTTGTAACGGGTTATCTGCTGTTAATGACCTTCGGAAAACGCACGCCTGTCGGATCATTCCTTGCTGAGTGGGGAATTGAGTTTGCTTTCCGCTGGAGCGGTGCCGCATTAGCAGCAGCCATCATGGCTTTTCCATTACTGGTTCGCGCTATTCGTCTCTCCATTGAAGCCATTGATCCTAAATTAGAGGAAGCGGCCGCAACCCTGGGTGCCTCAAGGCGCTGGGTGTTTATCACCATCACCCTACCTTTAATGCTTCCTGGTGTGATCGCCGGCTCCGTTCTGGGCTTTGCCAAAGCGATGGGTGAGTTTGGAGCCACCATCACCTTTGTATCGAATATTCCAGGTCAGACTCAGACACTCCCTTCGGCTATCTATGCGTTTCTTCAGGTACCCGGTGGTGAAAGCTCTGCGACCAAACTGGTGATCATCTCTATTATCATTGCGATGAGTGCACTTCTTGCCTCTGAATGGCTGTCACGTCGTATGAGCCGGAGGTTGCAGTCATGACACTGTCAGTCACTTTGCAGCAGTCGATGCCAAACTTCTCGCTTGATATAGCCTTTGAAGCCCCCAGTGGCATCACGGTTCTATTTGGCGAGTCAGGTTCAGGGAAAACCACCACAATCAATGCGATAGCCGGCTTGCAAAGCAACAGCCAAGGCCGCGTCACTCTGTCCGATCGGGTGTTATTTGATAGCGCTTCAAACACGAGCTTAAAGCCCTATCAACGCAACATTGGCTACATTTTTCAAGAGAGCCGACTCTTTCCACATCTGACAGTAGAGCAGAATCTAAATTACGCGAAACGCTTCAATAAGGTCGACAAAAGCGTCGATTTTTACCAGATCGTCGAACTTTTAGGTATAAAACCCCTACTTAGGCGAACGCCAAATTCACTCTCTGGTGGTGAAAAACAGCGTGTTGCGATTGGTCGTGCGTTATTAAGCGCACCAGATCTTATTCTGGCCGATGAACCCCTTGCAGCACTCGATGGCGCCCGAAAAGCGGAGCTACTCCCCTACTTCAAAAAATTAAACCGGGAATTGGGTATTCCTATGCTCTACGTAACCCACTCACCCGAAGAGGTATTAGAGCTGGCTGACCATGTCATCGCACTGGAGCAGGGCCGCATTGTGACTCAAGGGCCTGCGCGAGAGGTGATGGCCAACAGCAAGGTCGCGCGAACCGCCAATCGTGCGATCAAGTCGACACTGACAACCCAGTTAGTGGCACAACACCCCGATGGACTGTCCGAGCTTCAAGTGGCCAGCGAAACACTCTATGTGCCGACCCTTGATGCACCCATAGGTTCAGCGGTCTGCCTTGAACTGGTCGCGAACGATCTAATCCTATCGACCGCAAAAGTGGCAGGCATCTCTGCCTTGAATCAGGTTTCCGGAAGGGTTGAATCCATTGAAACGACTTCATCGAGTGATGTACTTATTAACGTGTGCATTGCAACAGATATCGTCTCAACACACATCACCAAACGCTCCCTTAACAATCTAAACCTCAAGATCGGCGATCCCTGCGTTCTGATCATAAAATCGGTCAACATCTGCCCCTCTAACCGCTGCCAAGGTTGAGATTTTCTCAACTAGTCGTGAGCATTTATCGTTAAGACTTTAGATATATATCAATTACTTTTGACTATATAACCGATTACAATTCTGAAACTTTGTGCAGTGCACATAATTTTTGTGCTTAATTTGTCTACTGGAGGCATCCCCGATGATTTCAGAATCGGTTGTGGAACTATCGCGTTGGCAGTTTGCTATTACCGCGATGTATCACTTTCTATTTGTACCACTGACCCTCGGTCTATCCTTCCTGCTGGCCATCATGGAATCTGTCTATGTCATGACCGGCAAGCAGATCTACCGCGATATGACCAAATTCTGGGGTAAGTTGTTCGGTATTAACTTCGCGCTAGGTGTGACCACCGGTTTGACCATGGAGTTCCAATTTGGAACCAACTGGGCCTACTACTCGCACTACGTGGGCGACGTCTTTGGTGCACCGCTGGCGATTGAAGGTCTGGTAGCCTTCTTCCTTGAATCCACTATGATCGGCCTGTTCTTCTTCGGTTGGGATCGCCTGAGCAAGGTACAGCACCTTGCTGTGACCTGGTTGGTCGCACTGGGCTCTAACTTCTCTGCGTTGTGGATTTTGATCGCCAACGGTTGGATGCAGAACCCTGTTGGGGCCTACTTCAACTTTGAAACCATGCGCATGGAGATGGACAGCTTCGCGGAAGTCCTGCTAAACCCAGTGGCGCAGGTTAAGTTTGTTCACACTGTCTCTGCAGGTTATGTAACGGGCGCTATCTTCGTTCTAGCCGTCAGCAGCTACTTCATGCTGCGTAACCGTGACATTCCATTTGCACGTCGTTCATTCGCGATCGCTTCAGCCTTCGGTTTAGCCTCTGCGATCTCTGTCATCGTGTTAGGTGACGAATCTGGCTACGAAGTGGGCGAAGTGCAGAAGGTTAAATTGGCAGCGATCGAGGCGGAGTGGGATACACACCCAGCACCTGCAGCCTTTACCGTTGTCGGCCTTCCCAATGAAGAGACCATGACAACTGACTACGCTCTGAAAATTCCGGGCGCCTTGGGTCTAATTGCAACCCGCTCCTTGGATGAGGAGGTTACCGGTATTAAAGATCTAGTGGCTCATGCTGAAGATCGCATTCGCAACGGCATTGTCGCTTATGGCCTTCTAGAGAAACTGCGTAACGGTGAAGACACTCCTGAAAATCGTGCTGCGTTCTCTAAAGTCAGCGTTGATCTGGGCTACGGTCTGCTGTTGAAGCGTTACACGCAGGCGGTTGTTGACGCGACCGAAGAGCAGATCAAACTGGCGGCTCGGGACACCATTCCACAGGTGGCTCCGATGTTCTGGACCTTCCGTGTCATGGTCGGTGCAGGCTTTACGATGCTGCTTCTATTTGTCCTAGCCTTCTACTACACCGCTAAGCGTAAGGCTTACCAGACACGTTGGTTGCAGTGGTTCGCACTTCTCTCTCTACCGCTTCCTTGGATTGCCAGTGAGATGGGTTGGTTCGTTGCTGAATTTGGCCGTCAACCTTGGGCGATCGGTGAAATTCTTCCGACCTATGTCGCAACCTCTCACCTAACTGAGACGGATCTGTGGATGAGCTTGGCGGGCTTTATTGGACTCTACACTCTGTTCTTGGTCATCGAGATCTACCTGATGGTGAAATACATCCGCAAAGGCCCAAGCGCCTTGCAGACTGGCCGTTACCACTTTGAACAGAACACAGCGACTCAAGGAGCTTAATGATGTTTGATTACGAAACGCTTCGACTTGTTTGGTGGCTGCTGGTTGGTGTACTGCTGATTGGTTTTGCCATTGCAGACGGCATGGATTTGGGTACTGCTATGATGATCCCTGTATTGGGTAAAACGGACACTGAGCGCCGCGTCATCATCAATACCATCGGGCCTCACTGGGACGGTAACCAGGTGTGGTTAATCACTGCCGGTGGTGCCATCTTTGCCGCTTGGCCACTGGTTTACGCAACAGCATTCTCTGGCTTCTACTGGGCCATGCTACTGGTACTGTTCGCACTATTCTTCCGTCCTGTCGGATTTGAGTACCGCTCTAAGAAGGACTCTGTCGCTTGGCGTCGCAACTGGGACTATGCACTGGCAGTGGGCTCGTTTGTTCCATCACTGGTCTTTGGTGTGGCATTCGGCAACCTATTCTTAGGCGTGCCCTTCTACTTTGACGAGTTTACCCGCCCAATCTACACCGGTTCTTTCTGGGCTCTGTTGAACCCATTCGCCATTGTCTGTGGCCTAGCCAGCGTGGTAATGCTTGCTCTGCAGGGTGCAACTTGGTTGCAGATGCGTGCCGGCGGTGAGGTTCAAGGCCGCGCTCAAACTATGGCAACTCTGCTAGGTCCGGTTCTAACGGTACTCTTAGCGGTTGCGGGTGCATGGTTGTACTACGGTATTCCTGGTTACGAAATCAGCTCTACTGTCGTGGGTGATGCTCCTTCTAACCCGTTGAGCAAAACCGTAACGACCACTGACAACTGGTTCGGTAACTACACCGATTACCCAATCCTTTGGACATTGGTAGCGGCATCTGTGGCACTCCCTCTGCTAACAAGCTTAATGGCTAAAGCGGGTAAAAGTGGTTTTGCCTTTACGTTGAGCTCACTGGCGATCGCAGCGATCATTCTTATGACCGGTTTCACCCTATTCCCATTCGTGATGCCTTCATCGACTGATCTAGCCAGCGCTCTAACGCTGTGGGATGCGACGTCGAGTGAACTGACACTTGAGATCATGTTCTGGGTGGCTCTGTTCTTTGTACCGATCATTTTGGGTTACACCTTCTGGGGCTACTACAAAATGTGGCGTCGAATTGAACCTGAGTTCATCGAACAAAACAGCGTTTCAAACTACTAGGAGATTAAGAAGATGTGGTATTTTGCTTGGATCCTTGGCGTACTCCTAGCCTGCAGCTTCGGCATCATCAACGCGATGTGGTTGGATGCTGAAGAGGAGCAGCGCGCAGACGATTAATCTGTACGCTCTAGCTGTACGTAATCAAGGGGCTTTCGAGCCCCTTTTTTTGTAAACCTTAGTGAGTGTTAAGTTGGCCAGACAACGAAAATCCAACCCGACCGCAATCCTCGATCAGCACCAGTTTGATCTGAAGGGTTCCATGCGCCTGTCGCTGCTATTGGGCGTGATTCAAACGCTTTGTACTATTGGATTCGCCTACTGGGTCGCTCTGTTGATCGATCAGGTATTAACTCAGGGCAGCTTAGATCACAGCCCGCTTCTTTTGGTCGCTGCGGCCTTCCTCATTCTTGCCGTTAAAGCGGCTGCATCACTCTGGCAATCGACTATCAATCTGCGCAACTCAGTCACCATCCGCGATCGCTTGCGAGAGCAGATTCTTAGCCTCAGTTTTAAAACTGGGATTTCGCTCTTCCCTGCTTTCAAGCCGGCACAACTGGCCAACCTGCTGACCAGTGAAGTCGACAAGCTCAAAGAGTATTACGCAGAGTTTAAGATTCAAAAGCAGATGGCTGTATGGACTCCCGTTTTGATTCTAATTGCCGCTAGCTTTGTGAACTGGTTAGTGCCGCTGATTTTGTTGCTGACCACGCCTTTGATTCCGATCTTTATGATCATTGTCGGTAATAAAGCGGGGGAAGCGTCACGCAACAACTTAGAGCAGCTCAATCGGCTTGGCCATCTACTCGAAGATCGTCTTCGTAACGTCGATCTGCTTCAGCAAGAGAGAGCAGTCGATAGAGAGACCGAGGCGTTGCATCATCAATCGGATCAGTTCCGTATTAGCACGATGAAAGTTCTGCGTTTGGCGTTTCTGTCCGGGACGCTCTTGGAGTTTTTTGCCGCGATCAGCGTGGCACTGGTCGCAGTCTATTTAGGACTCTTCTTTTTGGACAAATACTCTCTCGGTGCATGGGGAACAGACATCAGTTTTGCTGAAGGTGCCTTTCTATTGATGCTAGCGCCCGAATACTACTTACCCCTGCGTAAGATGGGCGCGCTATACCACGCAAAATCGAATGCTCGGGCTGTCGCCGAGCAAATTGAGCAACTCAAACAGGCCGCTGAACAGTCAAGGGTAGTTAGTGAACCTTCAAAAGCAGGCTCTTTTAAAGCATCGATAAAAATCGAAGGCCTAGTATCAGGTAGTGATCAAGCCATTCACAAACCTATCTCTGTTGAGCTTAAAGCGGGTGAATCACTACTGATTGAAGCGCCTTCTGGCACAGGAAAAACGAGCTTACTCGATACCCTAGCAGGGCTTCGTCCCCCACTATCTGGATCCCTGTCTGCTGACGAAACAACAATCGAACCTTACAGCAACCCTCACTGGCAGCAGACCATTGGATACATAACCCAGCACCCAGAACTGATCTATGGATCGTTAAGGGAGAACCTCTGCTTAGGTAAGAGTTACTCTGATGATGACATTTGGGCTGCCCTAGGATCGGCTCAATTAGAAACCGTCGTTAAGCAACTTCCGCAGGGTTTGGACTACTTCATCACGGACTCTGGGCACTTTCTATCGGGAGGTCAGACACAACGTCTTTCGATTGCGCGAGCGCTTCTGCATCGACCTAAACTATTGCTTCTTGATGAACCTGTAGCGAACTTAGATGTTGATACCGCCGAATTGTTTATGAATGCTCTAAACCAGTATGTTGAACAGGGTGGCATGATCATCATGGCCAGTCACCGCACCAATCGCTTCAACTTCACGCAACGACTCACTTTAGCTAAAGCGGAGGTAGATGCATGAATCGACACTACTGGTCTCTACTGCTAGCAGAGCGAGGCGTCTTTCTACTCGGCTTAACCCTATCCATTGTCACTGCATTTGCCGGCATCGCTCTACTGGCTGTATCAGGCTGGTTCATCAGTGCAGCGGCTTTAGCCGGTGTGACGGCAGCCGCCGCTCATGCATTTAACTTTTTCACCCCCGGCGCCATCGTTCGTGGTCTCTCCATTGCCCGCACAGCTGGTCGCTACGGGGAGCGATTGGCCAATCACGAAGCAACCTTTAGGCTCATATCGACACTAAGACGAGATATCTTCTCTCGATTAGCCAACAGCCAAAACATCAGCGCACGGATGAATCGACACGACAGTGCGAGTCAGATGCTGCAGGATATTCAAAACATTGAAGGGATCCATCTGCATTCGCTCGTGCCTGCCATTACCGCTCTCTTTTCAGCGCTTGGGTTTATTCTGGTTACGGCTCTGTTTCTACCCGGTCTAGCGATAGCTAGCCTGCCATTAATTCTATTAGCTTTGATCGGAATTCCTTGGCTCTATGCTAAAGCGGTTCTGGAGCCCGAGTCTGAGCTGCATCTGAGTCGAAATGCACTCTGGTCACGCGCCAGCGGTATCTTCTCAAGCTTGCGCCTGCTCACCCTGTCGCAGCAGCTTGAACATGAGGGCAATAGGTTGCGCCAGCAGAGCCGACAGTCGGATCTATTCGAACTCCAAGCCCTAAAGCGCCAGCAACTCATCAACCTTCTATCGCAATTGATTAATTTATCTTTGGTCGGCTTAACACTGCTCATGGCTCTGCAGGCCTATCTCACGGGTGAACTGGCCGGCGCATTAATCTTTATGTTGCTGCTGTTATCTCTCGGAACCATTGAGGTCTTTGCCGCTGCAAATGGAGCCATCTCGCACCTTCTGTTAGGCCAACGCGCTTTAAGTCGCTTAGGCAAAAGTAGTAAAAATCAGCAAAACTTCGAAGAAAAACGCACTATATGCATAGAAAAGCCCTATTTTGGTATCTCAATCAAAGAGCTCTCATACGCTTATGAGGGGAGTGCACAGAGCGTCTTCGAAGCGCGATCTGTTGAGTTTAATCAGCTAGGTTTAAACTGGATTGCCGGACAGAGTGGCCGCGGTAAAACCACACTACTTCGATTAATTGCTGGCGAACTTGAGCTACAGCAGGGCAGCCTGATCGTTGAAGGTACCGCCTTATCTCAAATCGCTTATCTACCTCAACGAGTACAGATTGTTCGCTCTACACTGCGTCACAACCTGGACTTCACTGGCCAACGAAGCGACGAAGAGATTATCAGTGCACTGCAAACAGTAGAGCTAGGCGAATGGGTCGAATCACTACCCAAGCAACTCGACACTTGGATTGGTCCTGGTGAATGGGAGCCATCTGGCGGTGAGTTAAAACGCATTGGTTTGGCGCGTCTGCTTCTGAAACAGGCTGACATCCTGCTGTTAGATGAGCCCTTCGCTGGAATGGATGCTGAGCTTCAATCCACCATCGTCAATTCGCTACGAGATCTTTGGCAACATAAGCTGGTTATTCTGGTGTCACATGATCTTGAGCAACGAGCTTCGCAGGACGCCTTACACCAGCTGTAGAGAGACATTGTTATGAAAACCCCTATTACACTCCTCACAGGCTTTTTAGGCAGTGGAAAAACCACACTACTGAATTACTTAATTAATCAGCCTGAACTATCAGATACTCTGGTTATCATTAATGAGTTTGGTGAAATCGCCTTGGATCATCTGTTGGTGGCTGAGAGCAACGAGAATGTCTTGATGGAGATGGACAGCGGGTGCATGTGTTGCACCGTGCGGGGTGATCTGGTCAACACGCTTCACGAAGTAACCGCACAAATTTCAGAGCCTGAGGGTCGACAATTCAAGCGCATCATCATTGAGACAACTGGGTTGGCAGACCCTGCGCCCATCATTCACACTCTGATGACCGATCGCTGGATTGCCGAAGCCTATCAATTAGATGGTGTTGTCACGACGGTCGATCTGGCTACGGGGTCACACACCTTAGATCAGCATAAAGAGTCCGTAAAACAGGCTGCTTTGGCAGACCTGCTGCTACTCACCAAAGGGGATATGACCGATAAAGTGGCAAAAGAGGCGTTAATCAGCCGACTTACCCAAATCAATCCCAGTGCGCGTAAGCTTGAGGTGGCCAGCGGTAAAGCAGACCCTAATCAGCTGCTCAACCTAGGATTGTTCACTACTGAGGGCAAACTAACCGATGTAGAGGCCTGGTTAAAAGAGGAGGCTTATTCTGAACAACATGATCACCACCATGACCATGATTGCCATCAGCATGGCTGCGATCATGATCATGCCAAACGTCATGGTGACAACATCGAATCCTTCTGCCTGACCGTTGAAAAGCCGATTAGCAAAGAAGCGCTTCAAGATTGGATGCAGTTATTAATGAGTCTAGTCGGCAGCAACATCCTACGTATCAAAGGCCTACTAAATATTGAAGGCGTTGCAGAACCCCTAGTCATTCATGGGGTACAGCAACTGTTTCACCCACCCGTTCCTCTACCAGCCTGGCCAAACGATGATCAGCGAACACGATTAGTGTTTATCACGCAAAACGTCAGCAAAGAGTTTATCGAGAACACGTTTAAGGAGCTGATTGATATTGCGGAGCCGTAAAGTAAAAACCCCATGAAATAACGACATTTCATGGGGTTTTTCAGTTAATCGCGACCTCTTCGAGATCGCTCCTACTGTTTATACTGCAGGTTCTACCACTAACTCTGGGTGGCGAAGCATGTTGTTTGTAAGGCGGACAATCGCATAAATCGTCGCGGCCTGAATCAAGAACATAACCCCGATACCCAACCAGTAGACTAAGCCAAACTTAGCGACAATGCCGTTGCCGACAATCGCAACGTGCCACCAGAAAAGGTTCAGCACAAAGAAGGCAACACCTGGGCAGACCAGACCAAAGGCAACTGGGCTGTGCTCACCTCCGTGCAGATACTTGTCTAGGTAACCATTCAACTTCATGACACGGTACCCAACCATCAAGATCACGGCTTGCAGGGCAACCATCAACGTCATCATTTGGAAGTTATCGCCAGCATCCAATGCACCACCGGTTAGGTGAGCAATGCCATGTTCCATACGTAACCACTCAATACCGAGCAGTGTCACAATCGGTACCAACATCCAAAGACTTGGCGTCGCTTGCTCTTGTAGACCATGCTGCATCATCGCATTGACGCCCGACACCAAAACGACCAGAACAACCAACACTGCGGCGATTAAGAACAGGTAAGAGAACACCGCGGCAATTGTAATAACAGCGGGAATGTGTGACATCGCTGCAGGCGCCGCAAAGCCGACCGATAGCATCGAAAAGGTAAAGGCCGCCATCAAAGGTGAAAGGTGGTTGTGCTCTTCACTGCGGTAACCCCCCTGCGTCAACATGCGACCCAAGTAACGTCCGTACATTTTTAGCGCGTAGTAACCGATGATCAAAAAGGCGATCAGCGCGCCGGGGAACATCCACTCAATAATCGTCCATAGACCCGGAACAAATAGCGCACCCGATACAAACATCACGTTCACTGTCATGGAGAAGGTCAGAGGCAAGGCCATCATTTGAACTTCAGCGGGTGAGTTCAAAATCTTCTCGTGGGCGTCAGTGCCTTTAACTGCGTTGTATTCGCGGATATTCCAAACCAACAGCGCAATGTGCAACAAGCCAAAAATAACGACACCGGCAATAGCAAAAACGATAATCAATGGCATTGGAATACCACTGGCAATGTCAGCACTCCAGGCACTCGTCCAGTGGTCCCAAGTTGGCATAGGGTAACCCTTATGCGGAACCATCCACATTAGGTACATAAAAAATGCCACTGACATACCGCCAGCGCCAAGTGCAGCTAAGAAAAAGCTAGGATGCCAAGGCTGAGTTGAGTCTCTTCTGAACATGGGAGATCTCCTAATTAGTTAAACCATAATGTATTAGACTTTTCTAATATATTAACAAATCATTAAATTAGCAATATCTAATATAGATATTAATCATCCCCTTTTGATTTATCGCAAAAGCCTATAAATCCGGTTGCGGATTCTCAATGCGACGATCACTGCATGAATAGATACTGCTCGCCAAGCTGGTCGAGATGACTCGACCATTGAGCGGGGAGGTACTCCCCAAAACGTATCGTCTTCAAGGGGAATTATTCAATGGAGATGCTAGGACTCTATCCAGTCTGGTTTGAGCCGACACTCGGTTCAGGTTGGATCATCGGTATCATTGCGACCATACACGTTCTGTTTTCACACACATCTGTGGGTGCAGCACTGGTCTTCTCTTACCTTGCGGTGGTCGCTTACCGTAAGAACCGCCCAGAGCTTCTCGACTACATTCGTCGTTACGGCCTGTTTCTTTTGGTCTTCTCTTATGTCTTAGGTTCGATTACCGGACCAGGCATCTGGTTCTCAACTACGGTCGGCAGTCCGCGTGGTATCTCTGCACTGATTCATAGCTTTGTCTGGAAGTGGGCAACCGAGTGGGTCTTCTTTGTCATCGAGGTCATCGGTGTCTACATGATCGTCTACTTGGTGAATAAGGTGGATCAGAAAACACACCTGCGCATCAGTATCATCTTTGGCCTAGCCTCTTACACCACCATGCTAATCATTATCGGTATTCTGTCGTTCATGCTGATGCCTGGTAATGAAAACTGGTACACCGAAGGCGGTTACTTGAACGGTTTCTATGGCGCCAACACCTTTGCGCAATTGGCTATGCGAACGGCGTTTATGTTCACCATGACAGCGGTAGTCGGAGGCATTGTTGCCTCTTCAATTAAAGATATCGATTTCCGCAAAGAGATGGTTCGTCGTCTGGCGATTCTAGGTTTGGTTGCGACTGCAGCCGGTCTTGGTCTATTCAAATGGTACCTATCAACGATTCCAGCGACCGCTGAATTGGTGATGGAGAATCGTCTACCGGAGTACTTCACACCCGCTCTAATCTCTGTAATGGGCGGCATCATGGCCTACTTCGCAGCCACTCTGGCCGCACCAAAGCTGCTAAAACCAGCCATTGCGGGCGTCATGACGGTCGTCATTTTGGTGTTCGGACTTTGGCCAGAAGAGGTTGCGCGTGAGTCGATTCGTAAGCCTTATGTTGCAGGTGGATACGTCTACTCTAACCAGGTTATTGGTCGTGATGTTCCGGGGCTTGGTATTCACAGTGAGATCCCGACCATTGAAGAGCATGGCTTCACTAACGCTCTAATCTTCCTTCCCGAAGAGCTTCGCACGGTGACTGATTCTAATAAAGAGGCGGTTGGTCAAGCTCTGGCGTTGAACACCTGTTCAAACTGTCACTCACTGACCGATACAGGGATTCGCCCACTGGCAAATTACTTTGGTGACGACTCAAGCGAGTCGGATATTGCGGCCTACCTAAGAGCTGCACTGTCGAGTGGTACAACGCTCTACATGCCACAAATTCCACTTCAACAAGATGAAGCAGTGGCCTTGGCTAGCTTTATTCGTCAGTTGAAAGATCAATCTATTGCTGTCGCGGCTGATCAGGGTAATCCGATCACTGTGTCTCAGTCTCACTAAGGAGTATCACGATGAATGTAGACTCTTTATACGCACTTCGTGATGTGGCCGGGGTTCCCTCACATCCGATTCTATTTTTAGTGTTAGGTGTCGTCACCTTTGCACTTCATATGTTTGCGGTTCACGTTATGTTGGGCGGTGCAGCGCTGACTATTCGTGGTGCATTAAGCCAAGACAGTTACTGGCGTCAGCTTGCTAATGCCATGCTATCGACCGCAAAAATTGCGGTGTCGGTTGCTGTGGTTATCGGCGTTGCGCCACTACTGTTTGTGCAGGTGATCTATGATCCTTTCTGGTACACCTCTAATGTGCTGTCCGCTTGGTGGGTTATTGGATTCATTATCATACTGTCAGTCGCTTATCTGTTGATCTACCTCTTCTACTTTAAAAATGAAGATCTGACGCAGAATAAGACGAAATGTCCTGGCAGCATGATTCTATCGCTCGCACTGTTCATTGTTGTGGGTCTGATTATGCACACCCTAACCAACCAGATGCTCTCCCCTGATCAGTGGATGGAGTGGTATGCACCGCAGGGGCAGATCGATGCCAGCGGTACTCAGCTTCACTCAATCAACTGGGCGCGTTTCATCTTTATGATTGCTCTAGCAGCACCGGTAACCGGCGCATGGCTTTACGGCTACCGCCACTACATCAGCGTTCGTCCTGGTAGCGACTCGGGTTACCTTGAGTTTGTTCATAATCTGGCGCGTAAACTGCTTGCTCAAGGCTCTGTGGTATCGATTCTTATTGGTGCAATCTGGATGGTTAGCCTGCCAGAGAACCAAATTGAGTTTTTAACCAACCCGATGCTCTACATCACAGCCCTAGCATTGATCGCTTTAGCGATGGTGCCGACTCTGTTTGGCAGCAAAATTAACAACGGCTACACCGCCTACTGGTTAGTAGCGGTCGCCTTTGTAGTGATCGCACTGGTCGCGGTTGATCGTGAAATCATTCGCTGGGTTGCCCTAGTCGTTGAGTCTGGCTACAACCCAATGGACTACCCAATTAACATGGATTGGTACAGCACCATTCTGTTCTTCGCGACTTTCGCAGTTGTCGGTGGCATGGCCTGCACCTACCTAATCACGGTTGCATGGCAGGCGGGACAAACAGAAGGCACCTACACACCATCTGTGGCTATCTCTCGCCTGGGTAACTGGACCATTTACATCATCTTAATCTGGATCGTGCACTACTTTGCCGTCGGATTCTGGGTATGGGCACAGTAAGGAGATGACGATGAAAAAAGTAATGATTTTAAGCGCCCTACTCCTATCCACTTCAGCTTTTGCCGATGAGCGAGCGGAAATTATGGCGAACCCCTGCGCTGTGTGCCACGGCACCAATGGACAGGTTGAAAATTCAGCGTTCATGCCGTTAGCAGGAATGAGTGCCGAGACCTTTGTTAAAACCATGTTGGATTTCCGGACAGGTGAACGCGACTCTACTCTGATGAGAGGTCTTGCTCTTGCATACAGTGACGATGAGATCGCAGCAATGGGTAAATACTTTGAATCACTTGAAGTTGGAGGTGAACAATGATTTCACGTAGAGACTTCCTTGGCATGGCTTTGACTGCTGGTGCAGCAGGTCTGCTGCCACTAAATGCGCACGCTGCAACCGGTAAAGTTGTCGTTATTGGTGGCGGTGTCGGCGGTGCAACCTTCGCTAAATATATGAAGATGAAGGCACCTCAAATTGAGGTCACCATAATTGAGCAAAATCCAATTTACATTCGCCCGTACGGATCCTCTGAAGTGCTCAATGGACACATTGATATGTCTGATCTCGAGGTCAGCTATGATGCTTTAAGAATCAAATACGGCGTCAACGTTGTGATCGATAAAGCAGTTGGACTGGATGCCGATAAACGCATTGTCACAACCGCTTCGGGAGCAAACTTCCCATATGATCGTTTAGTTGTCTCACCTGGTATAGAGCTGCTGTACGAGCGCCTAGACGGCTATTCTCGGGAGATAGCAGAGACTAAAGCACCTTCTGGCTGGATTCCGGGATCACAGACTGCTCTGTTACGTGACCAGATCAAAAACATGCGTCAGGGTGGCACCTTTCTGATCGTAGCTCCGCCTAACCCTTATCGTTGTCCACCTGGGCCATATGAGCGAGGCGCGCTGGTTGCAGAGTGGATGCAGAAATACAATCCAACCGGAAAAGTAATCATTACCGATCCAAAAAATGATTTCGTAACGGGCCCTGACATGCGTCTGGGCTGGAACCGAATGTATGGTTACAACGTCCCTGAAGATCTTCAAGCGGGTATGCCAACACTCAAACAGCACAGTGAAGCTGGCATGATCGATTGGATTCGTGAAGTTGACGGTGGTCGACCACTGTCGATTGACGCAGCAAAGATGCAAGTTGAAACAGAGCAAGGCTTCATTAAAGCTGATGTCATCAATGTTGTGCCGCCGATGAAAGCGGGCAAGATTGCCACAACTTTCGGACTAACCGATCAATCAGGATGGTGCCCCGTAGACCCTTATACTTTTGAATCTAAGCTAGTGGCCAATATCCACGTGCTAGGGGATTCAGCATCCGCTAGCCCTCTCCCTAAATCTGGCTTTGCAGCCAACAATGAGGCCAAAGTCGCAGCGTATGCCATCATCAATCTATTTGCAGGGCGTCCAGTTGAGGAGCCCTCTTGGGAAAACACCTGTTACGCACTAGCCGGTAAAGATTATGGATTCATGGTAATCGGCGTCTACGGAATGCGTGATGGAAAGATAGCTAACCTGCCGAGACCTGGTTTCCAAACACTGGATGTCAGTGAGACAAAACATCGTCTTGCTGCTGTTTACCAGCAAGCATGGATGAAATCCTTCACGGAGGACTCTTTCGCATGAAAAAGTTAATACTTTCAGGCCTTCTTTTAGCAGCCACAACAAGTTATGCATCAGATCAGGTCACACAAGCAACTGAGTGGACTTCTCATTCGCTTCGCTTGGCAACAAGCTCAAGACCTACTGGTGATATATCTCGTGGTAAGGCGCTGAATGACTCTATGATGTGCAGCTCCTGTCACGGTAAAGAGGGGCTACCACCGACTAACCGTTGGCCAGCCGTTGCAGGACAGCTGGAGAGCTACACTTACAAGATGCTGTTGGACTATCAGTCCGGCGCGCGAAGCGAGGATAACCGAGCTAACATCATGACGGCCGTCGCTGACCTAATGTCAGAACAGGATATGTCAGATGTTGCAGCCTACTACGCATCGCTACCAGCACCGACCCTAGCGCAACAGTCAGCACCGGCACTGGTAACCGAGGGTGATAAAGATCGACTGATTACTGCCTGTGCCTCTTGTCATGGTCTAAGTGGCCAAGGTGGTATTAAGGGAACCCCTGCTATTGCGGGCCAAACTGCCGAGACTTTGAAGCGTGCGTTAGAGATGTATCGCAGTGGTGATCGTGACTCTGATCTCTATTCTGTCATGCGACAAGCAAGTCAAAGACTCACAAGTAGTGAAATTGACTCATTAGCCAACTATTATAGTGGAACTAATTAACTATAAGAGCGTTGAGTATGGGAACACTGGTTGGTCAAGGGCACTGTTTAACCTGCCCGATTAGGCCGTCGAGTCTGTTTGGATGTCTAAAAGAGTCCGAGCTTTCGCTGATTGAAGATTTTCAGACGCGTGTCATTAAATTTGAGACGGGCGACATTATCTACAACGAGGGCGAGAGTCTCGGACTGATCTACACTCTTCGAGCCGGCCATATCAAACTGACTAAATTCAACAATGAGGGCAATGCTCAGATTGTTCGCTTAGTTCGTCCTGGCGATCTCTTTGGCTATGAAAAGCTGATCAGCAGTGGCACCTATATGCACACAGCCGAGGCGCTGGAACCGATCGAGCTCTGCCAGCTTTCGGTTGAGAAGTTGAACCACCTGCGTGATCAGAGTGGCGCCATCAACCAAGCCATTATTGAACGTGCACTGCAGCAGGTGATGAAAACAGAAGATCACCTAACCCAGGTAGGTCTACTCAAATCCAAACCTCGTTTGGCTTGGTTCCTGCTTCAATGGGTGGGTGAGACTGCAGAAGCGGTCAGCTTCCCGATCAGTCGAAGAGATCTCGCTCAGTATCTCGGCTTAACCATCGAGACCATTTCACGCCATACCGCGGAGTGGAAACGCCAAGGCATTATTAGCGAATCAAAGAACTTGTTAACGATATCTGACAGAGATGCTCTGCAGGAAATAGCGAACAGCTAAAGGAGTTCCAATGAAGACAGCACAAGATCTAGTCATGGCCGCAAAGGCGACCATTAAAGAGGTCAGCGTTGCAGATGCCGATGGTGCCATTCACGACGCTGAGATCGTTATTGATGTGCGTGAACCGGCCGAATATGAGCAGGGTCATCTGAGTGGCGCAATCAATATTCCGCGTGGCCTACTCGAGTTTAAAATCGGTGGAATGCCGGCTCTAGAGTCACGTGATACAAACATCGTGATCTACTGTAAGACCAGTGGTCGTGCTGCTCTTGCTGCTGCATCTCTTGCCGAGATGGGCTACCTGAATGTCACATCCATTGCCGGCGGTTACGACGGATGGGTAGAGGCAGGTAAGCCGGTTGTGACCCAGAACTTGCCTGAGTTCGGTTAATCACAAGAGCCACACCCTAAGAATCAAAAACGGCGCTCAAAAGCGCCGTTTTTATTTTTGATTTACTGACTAGGGTCTGTAGGCGGCGTTTTGTTGCCAGCCGATAAAGCCTGACTGGAGTACCACAACATTTTCTCGACCCGCGACACGCAGTGCAAAAGTGGCCTGTGCTGAGAGAGAACCTGTATTACAGAACAGAATCACCTTACCAGTCTCTGGAATTTCGTCGATGCGATCCAACACCTGGCGCCACTCAATGTTGATCGCACCCGGAATAGTCGCTTCTGCGAACTGCTCTGCATCACGAGTATCGATAAAGGTTGATGCTTCAAATACGACTTGATCAATCTGCTGAGGGACCATAATACCCGACTCATACTCTTGAAAAGCCATGTAGTCGTTCATCGCTTCAATCGCCTCTTCGTTGGCAACCGCAGCAGACATATTAAATGTGAATAAAATCGTAACCAACGAGGTCATTAAGGCACGCATCATTAAACCCTACTCTTAAAATTATCAATTGGCTGCATTGTAACGACACAACCTGTAAAACTCAGTGATTCATTTAGACTCTTTTGCCACAAATAAAAGTCTCTCTATAACGTTAGTGCATCAGGCTGATGGACAGAGCGTCTTGGCTGACAAATTAATCACCGCTTCACAACCTGGGTCCTTGGCATGGAAACTAGCCCGCACTCGATAGTCACCTTCCGCAACCGTCCACAACCCTGTTTTGATATCAAAGTATGCAAAACGACGAAGAGGTAGATGAAATGTTAGATCAGCACTCTCTCCAGCTTTCAGTTCCAGCTTCTCAAAGTCGGCCAACTCGAGTTCTGGACGTTCAATGTCAGAGTTAACTTCACCACAGTAAATCTGAACAACGGTCTGACCCTGTCGCTGACCAATATTGTTAACACTCACCTTCAATTCGACATAATCATTAGCCACCTTTCGACAACTTAGATTTTCGAGTTGGTAATCACTGTAACTGAGGCCAAATCCGAAGGGGAATAGCGGCTCAATCTTGTTGGCCTGATAGTGACGATAGCCGATAAACACGCCTTCACGATAAAGCACATGGCCATCTCGTCCAGGGTAGACCAGTGGGTCATCGGTGTAGGTAGGATTATCTTCCAACTTGACTGGGAAGGTCTGAGGCAAACGGCCGGAGGGATCTTGTTTGCCGAATAAAACATCGGCAATCGCATTGCCACACTCCTGTCCTGGGTACCAAGCCTGCAATATGCCAGATACTTGATCTACCCAAGGCATTTCAACCGGTCCACCCGTTTGCAATACCACTAGGGTGTTAGGGTTAGCACTGGCCACGGCTGCGACCAACTCATCCTGACGTCCAGGGAGTTTAATGCCTTCAAGGTCACTTCCTTCCGTATCCCATTGACCGGATCGACCAACAAACAGGATGGCTACTTCGGCACTTTTTGCTAGTTCTACCGCAGCTTGTATTGCCTCATCCCCTAAGGGTTTTGATAGACCAAAGCGCCAAGCGGCAAGGTCGAGATTGTCCGTATCCTTGGTAGCAAACTCCATCTCAAGGGTATAGGTTTTACCTTCCTCGAATCGATAACTGGCAACGACCTCATCACATCCCTCCTCGAAGAAGGTTCGACCTTTCTGCCAGTGATCCCACACATTGATCACCAACTCGCCATTCACATAGAACTTGGCAAGGCCTGCACTGTGAAGGCCAATATTAAAATCGCCCGTCACCGTTGCTATATAATCAACACTCGCTCGCAGAGAAAATGCGTGTTGATCGACCAGTCCATTCGCAACAGGGGGCAGAATGAAACTCTGGCTCTCATCAACCTCTTCAGTGAAAACCACCTCACCCGAAAGATCTCGATTAGCGAAGTAATCGACTCGTATCTTTTGGTTGACCAGGGGCTCCCAGCGATGATTAGTACACCCCTGTGCATAATGAATAGCATCGCCACCCAGAAGGTTTGTTAATCCCTGCATAGGTGAAACTGAATAGTGGGGATTAAGCATCGAGGAGCCACCGCCCATGATCTGAGCCTCGATGGCATTAGGCCCAATTACCGCAACGCTCTTTAGGTCAGTAGACAGGGGTAGCAAGCCAGTGTTCTTAAGCAGCACACTAGCCTCAACACCGGCACGTCTGATCAGCTGCTGGTGTTCAGGGCGATTATCGGCAATCTCTTTGAACGGCGAAGCATCATTAATAGCACCGCAACGCTCCATCAACTGAACCATGTTAACGGCCAGCTGACGAACCTGTTCAACAGGCACTTCACCGCGATCCACGGCGTTGAGCAATGTGTCACCGCGGTCTCGGGTTGGCCCTGGCATCTCTAAATCTAAACCCGCATTAATGGTTGGTGCCGTTGTTCTAGAACCAAACCAATCGGACATCACAATGCCGTCATAACCCCACTCGTTGCGAAGAATTTCTGTCAATAACCAGTGATTTTCGGCGGCATAGGTACCATTAATCTTGTTGTATGAGCCCATAATAGCCCAAGTACCCGCCTCTTTAATGGCAGCTTCAAAGGGGCGAAGGTAGATCTCGCGCAGTGTGCGCTCATCAATATCGGAACTGACCGTTGTGCGCTCAATTTCAGATTCATTTCCGATGAAATGCTTGGGTGTGGCAGCAACCCCTGCGCTTTGAAGCCCTCGGATGTATGAGACCGCCAGTGCAGCGGTTAGCTCAGGATCTTCTGAATAGCACTCAAAGTTACGGCCATTAGTCACAGATCGTTGAATATTGATGGTCGGACCAAGCAGCACGTGTGCCGATTTAGATTTAACTTCATCAGCAATAGCGCCACCCACCTTCGCAAGCAGGGCTCGGTTCCAGGTTGCGCCTAAGGCAATACCAACGGGGAAGCAGGCTGCCGTCACACCGCCAAATAGAGAACCACCACCACGTGCACCATTAGGTCCATCAGTGACACGCAGCTTATGGATTCCTAGTCTAGGGATAGCATTAACTGACCAAACATCTTCACCGGACAGTAGAGAGATTTGCTCTCTCAAACTCATCGAATCAACCAGTACCTCAGCCGTCTGTCGGTCAGCCATCACCTCTCCCTTTTATTTATTGGTTTTACCCTTTTAAACGTCGTGCAAAACGTTTCTCAATAGCGGTGATCATAGCGCCCGCAACATCCTTACCGGAAGCCCCCTCAATACCCTCTAAACCTGGGGATGAGTTAACCTCCAATAGAAGAGGGCCTTTGCGAGAACGGATGATATCAACACCCGCCACCTTCAGACCTAGGGTTTTAGCCGCTTTAATCGCTAGCTTGCGCTCTTCTGCTGAAATGCGAACCGAAGAGGCCGAACCGCCTTGGTGTATGTTTGCACGGAACTCGCCTGGTGCCGCAGTACGCATAATCGAAGCGACTACTTTGCCGTCAATGACAAAACAGCGTAGATCTTTGCCATCCGCCTCTTTGACAAACTCTTGTACCAACAAGTTAGCTCGAAGCGCTTTAAACGCGTTGATTACCGACTCAGCTGCTTTACCCGTTTCGGCCAACACAACTCCACGACCTTGCGAGCCTTCGAGTAGCTTTACGATCAAAGGTGCACCGCCGACCATCTCAATGAGGTCATTGGTATCCATCGGTGAATTGGCAAAGCCTGTTGTAGGAATATCCAAACCCGACTTCTGCAGCAGTTGCAGCGAGAAGAGTTTGTCACGCGAACTTGTGATCGCCTCTGCCGTATTCTGAACATAGACGCCAAGACTCTCAAAGTGACGAGCCAGTGCACAGCCATAAAACGTCATTGAAGGTCTAATTCTAGGAATGATGGCATCAAAATCGTTCAGGATAGCGCCACCACGGTAGTGAACCTCTGGATTATCAGCATCCATCTTCATGTAACACTGTTTGATGTTCAAGAAGACCATCTCATGTCCGCGCGCCTCACCCGCCTCAATCAAACGACGGTTTGAGTAGAGATCCGGATTGCTAGCCAACACACCAATTTTCAGAGCAGTGCGAGCTGTTGGGTTCACACCGTACATCTGATTACACTCAGTAATGGTGCGCTCACCCTGCAGACAACTACCTTCAGGATCAACGATCATGCGACCTGACATCGCTTCACGACCCAGCAACATTCTATAACCCATAGAATCACGGTTAGTGAGTGTTAACTCAGCCTCAAACGTTTGATCTGCCAAGGTAATGTTGGTTTTTACAACGTAACGTCTCTCGGCTGTTCCGCTTGATGACTTTACAGTACGGCGATCAACTACCTGAGCTTCACAACGAACAACTAGCTCATCATTTTTTTGCAGAGGGTGGATCTCGAAAGAGACCCAAGTGTCTCGATTACGAGTGAATTTACGAATGTTAAACGCATGCAGTGATGAGGTTTTTGCCCCCGAATCGACACGAGCTTTAACAGCGGGCAGGCCCAATAGAGGAAGGCCACACCACTCCTCAGAACCAACGATCAGTTTGTCCATAATGTTCTCCATTTAATGGGGCGAACCATAGCTCATAAATCCCCAATCACGTAGCTTTTTATAGCAACGATTGGTGAAAAATACTCAGCCTTTATCTGTATATTTTTTAGCCATATTTAATACCACTTTCAAAAAATAGGTCTATATTGAAGGAGATAGAGTTAAGTTACTGAATTCAGGAGTTGTAAATTGCGACGTAGGCAATTTATTAAAAACGCTGCGGGTATTGCACTGCCTGCAGCAATTGGGGGCTTCCCTGCGATTTTAAAAGCAGAGAATGCTCGCCCGACTATTCGTGTCATGGGAACTCACGTTACCCTGCAGGAAGAGCTACGTCTGCGTGCCGAAAAAGAGCTCGGGATTAATATTCAGTTCTACCCAGGCGGTAGTGCTGAAGTACTCATGCGCGCAACAACCAACCCCTCCTCATTTGATCTGTATGAGCAGTGGTCAAACTCCATAAGAGTTCTATGGAATGCCGGTGCGATTCAATCAATCGATACACAACGAATTCAGTACTGGAATGAGATCAATAACCTCTCGAAAAACGGTCAGATTTCGGAGGGCGCCAAGATCGGCCGCGGCGATGCACCACACCGTATTCTCTATGTACAGAAGGATAAAACTTTAGGCCGTGAGCCTAGCCAAAACGTTAGTTTCCTACCCTATGTGCACAACACCGACTCCTTTGGCTATGACTCACGCTACATTGATGTTGGCGAACCCTACATCACAGAGAGCTGGGGCTGGCTCTTAAACGATAACTATTCCGGTAAGGTCGCCATTGTGAACGAACCCACGATCGGCATATTTGATTTAGCCTTAGCCGCTCAAGCAAAAGGACTTATGACCTTTAATGACATAGGTAACATGAGTATCAGTGAGATCGATCAGCTGTTTGAGATCGCAATTGATTACAAAAAACGCGGCCATTTCAGGGGGGTATGGTCATCCGTCCCCCACTCCGTTGAGTTGATGGCGAACAACGAAGTCATCATTGAGAGCATGTTCAGTCCCGGTGCTTCTGCACTCCAAGGGCAAGGGATCCCGTGCATTTACGCTGCGCCGAAAGAGGGCTATCGAGCATGGCATGGGGTCATGTGTCTCTCCAGCCAAACGCGGGGCGAGCAAGAGGACGCAGCTTACCAATTTATGAATTGGTGGTTATCGGGTTACCCAGGAGCCTTTATTGCAAGGCAGGGGTATTACATCTCCAACCCAGAACGCTCTAAACAGTTTATGAGCCCAGAGGAGTGGGACTATTGGTACGCGGGCAAACCCGCCGCTACATCGCTAAAAGGGACAGATGGCTCGATTTCAGTAGCGGAAGGTTCCATAAGAACGGGCGGATCCTACGAACAACGCTTCAGCAATGTTGCCGTTTGGAACAGTGTCATGGACACCTATGACTATACACTGCCCAAATGGAAAGAATTTGTGCTGAGTTAGGGGAGTTGAATGCCTGCTCAAAGAGTTCCTTTTACCACTCGAATTTACACCGGTTATTTTTTAATGGGGCTGATTACCCTTGCGCTGGGGATTATTGCTTTTATCGGGCTCACAACCCTTAACAAACAGTTTGATCAACAAAACGATCTATCGAGCAATTTAAAACATGCAACGCAATTAGGTTTTCATGCAGCCGAGATGCAGAGCCGCGCTGAAACCTTTTTAAGAGTTGGTCAGACACAAGCAGCCGACTCTGTCGACATTGCCTACCGATCTGCACTGTACGAGCTATCAACGCTCTCGTCATTAGAGAGCGAAACAGCCAAACCGATCATAAAACGAGTGGATGCACATCTTCATACTTTTCAAAAGGCGTTTAAGGCAGCTAAAACTCAGCGATCGCGCCGACAACAGCTTGTAAAGACAACACTTCCCAGTGTCACGAATAGTTGGGGCGCTCTAATCGAAGCCTATCAAAAGCAGACCATATCGGCCGGCTCTTTAGCGATTAGCAACAATATTTGGCGAGACCTATTAATCATCGAAAAACACATGGGGCAATATTTTGAGTCACTCAACCCAGCCGAGCTGGAACTGGTGGATGAGTACTATCAACACGTAATGGGGTTGATAGAAGATCTCTACATTCTAGAGAGCTACCCCCCACAAATTACCCGTTTAGATATCATCCATGACTCATTAACTCGTGGTTACTCAACATTCAATGAGGGTGTTCAAACCACCCGAAACTATCTATTTTTAATTAATGTTGTCATGGCGGCCGAGAGTTTTGAGATTAAATATCTTTCTGAGAAATTAACTCAAGAGTTCAGGCAGGCCCTAAGCGGCACTCAAGAACAATCTTCAAGCATAGTCAGTTCTTTATCACAGCAGCTGATTGCACTCTGCATTCTTTTTATCTTGATGACGATCATTATCGGCATGGTCGTCGGCAAAAGCATAGAGAGACCCATTGCCAGATTGAGGGAGATTTTTGATCGACTTTCCAATGGCGAGCGAAAAGTCCTCATCCCAACTTACGACTCTAAAGATGAGATAGCGGCACTGGCTGTTTCAGCAGAGGCATTTAGGGAAGCCAACGAAAACACACAGAAGCTGCTCGATAAATACCAAGAGCTCAGTTCGCAACTCGATGAGAAGGTAAAACAACGAACCAAAGAGCTCGAGAAAGCGAATCACCGGTTAAAAGATCTATCGGTAAAAGATGGACTTACGCAGATCTATAACCGACGCTTCCTCGATGCAAGCTTGGTCGAAAACTTTAATCGTGCCCGACGCAGCGCCCTTCCACTATCGGTCATCATACTAGATATCGATTATTTCAAAGCGTACAACGATACCTATGGCCATCAGGCGGGCGATACCTGTATTCAACGTGTAACCCAAGCGATGAGTCATGTATTTCATCGCTCTACTGATACCGTCGCTCGTTACGGTGGCGAGGAGTTTGTTGCACTCCTATTCGACACGCCTGCGCCAGCGGCACAAGCGCTTGCTGAAAAACTGCGTAAAGAGATTGAATCGAAAAACATTCCGCATCGTGCTTCACCCATTGGGTGTGTCACAGTGAGTTTGGGCTGTTGCACCTGGACACCTGATACAGAATTCATGAGTGGCGAAGAGCTCTTAAATCAGGCAGACAAAGCGCTGTATCGATCCAAAGAGAGCGGGCGAAACCAATTAGGCATCTGTTCTACAAAACCGCCATCAGAAGGGTGTAGCTGAGTATTCCTGCTAACAATGAGTAGAGCAAACTTCGTGTCCAAGCGCCAACCAACAGGGTTAAAAACGCAGCGATCAGTCGAGTCGGCTCTAACTCTCCGCTACTGCTACTTAACACCATAGGCATAGCTATACCCGGCAAAATAGCCACTGATGTGTAACCTAAAGCTCGCTCAACCGGTTTAGGAAGTTGACGATCACCAATTAGCCCTAAGAAAGAGAAACGAATCGCAAAGCTACCCAGACTTAAGCCCGCAATGATCATCCAAACATACAGATCAGAGTGAATCATACAGCCTCCTTCGAACGGCGCTTTTCAAGCCAAACTTCCGATAGATAGCCCACCGCCAACGCCATGACTCCGGCCACCAAAAGTCCTGAACTGAATGGGAAATCTGCAAATAACAAGGTAAACAGGACTGAGGTAAATGCTGCAAGTAGGTGTGGAATACTTCTTAAAAGTGGTGCAACCAAGGCTAAAAAGGTGACGGGGACCGCAAATTCCAGCCCTAATTCGGATGGAATTTGATTGCCCACCACCGCTCCAAGATAAGTGCCGAGATACCATAGAGAGGAGACCGGAATCGCAACCCCAAAAAAGACACCTAACCGCTCATCCAACGAAAGGTTGGGGTTTTTATTGTGCTCTAGCGCTGTCACAGCGTATGACTGATCAAAAATCCAATAGCTTGCTAGGACTCTCTGCCAGAGTTTCGCTTTCCCAATCAGTGGCACTAGGGCAGCTGAGTACATGCCCATCCTCAGGTTCACCGCAAGCGAGGTGGCTAGAATAATGACGGTAGGGGCATTCTCCTCCATAAGTGTCACGGCTGTAATTTGCGCAGCGCCTGCTAAGACCGCAAAGCTAAACCCCATCACTTGAAGCACATTTAAACCTGCTTCTGTGGCTAAAAGCCCAAACAGTGTGCCAAATGGAACCATGACGATATAGAAAGGGAGCGACGAGATAAAACCACGCCTAGCGCCTTGCCAAAATAGCTTATTACGACCAAACAACAGAGGTTTCCTTATGGGACGGAAAAAGTGAGAATAGTGTTTCAGTTAGGTCCACTATTGTGATCTTTAGCCAACGCGACAACAAGTAAAAAGAGGAACTAAGTGCTCGACAAAATCCTGAATGCATTTCGCAATTCAAAATGGCGAGGCTCAAGTTTCATTATCGTGGGTATCGATTTTGTAGAACATCAACTCGCCCAAGCACTGATTGAGAGAGGTGGAAAAATAATAGCCTTTGTCGATGATGAGCCATGGAGCCATAAAACCGAGATGCTTGGAGCCCCGCTTCGATATCCAAGCGAAATAGAAGCACTGGCTCAGCGACATCATGTTCAAGCTGTGGTTACATTCAACCAAAGATCTGAGCTGCTGCCTGATGAATGCGTTAAGCAACTTAGCTCAATGAACATACCCACTGTCCAAATGGACCCAAACCTGAGTTTGGAAGAACAACTGAATACGATCTCTTCAACGCTGGACTCATATGAACAGAAGTAACTCGACACTGATTGGTTTTTCAGCCATAGCGCTCTGGGGTGCCTTGGCTCTGTTAACTCGGTTAACGGATAACCAGATCCCACCCTTTCAATTAATGTCGATGACCTTCGCCATTGCTTTTCTACTGATGCTTACCAAATGGCGTAAAGAGGGTCACTGGGGTGTCCGTTACGCAAAACAGAAAAAGCCTGTCTGGCTATTAGGCGTAAGTGGCTATTTTGGTTACCACTTCTGCTACTTTTTAGCGATGTCGAAAGCGCCGGCTGTGCAGGTCAGTCTATTAGCCTACCTTTGGCCCCTACTGATTGTTCTATTCTCTACCCTACTTCCAGGCCACCGTTTTAGATGGGCGCATCTAGTCGGCGCTCTATCAGCTCTAGCGGGCTGTTGGTTATTGATTGGGGGTGGCAGTGACGCCTTCGAACCGCAATACACGTCAGGCTATCTAATCGCCCTAGCCTGCGCTCTAATCTGGTCTAGCTTTTCTGTCACCAGCCGTTTGGCCGCCAATGTACCGACCGATGCGGCTGGCTGGTTTTGTGGTGCCACAGCGGTATTGGCCTTCTTCTGTCACCTCGCCTGGGAGACAACCGTCATGCCAGCCAATCTGATTCAATGGATAGGAGTGATTGGCCTTGGCCTGGGGCCAGTCGGCATCGCCTTTTTCACTTGGGATTACGGGGTAAAGCACGGCAATATTCAACTGCTGGGGGTACTAGCCTATTCGGCACCGTTGATCTCGGTCGTACTGTTGGTTCTGTTTGGATTAGCGGAACCGAGCTGGACTCTTGCCTGGGCCTGTCTGGCTATTGTCGGTGGGTCACTGATTGCAGGTTTTGAACGCAACAAAAAAGCCGCTTAATAGAGCGGCTCTTCAATCACTTAGCGGAACTTAAAACGCTGTACCCGCTTTACCGCCTAGCTTCTTCAGGATAATTGCCAATGGGCAGAATCCAGTAAAGGCTGTTTGGAATAGGTTCGCACCAACAAAGGCTGTGAACCACAACCAGTACTCACTGACAAACAGCGGGCTAGCCGCTACGCCCAGTGCCAAGCTCAACAAAACCATAAAGCCAGCAAAGGCAAATACCATACGTTCTACAGACATGTTCCGTCCCTCTCAAAATTGAAATTAAGTGGTTCAACTAGAACCAATATCGATATATTAGTTTTTACTAATTAAACAAGCAACTAATTTATAAAATGCACAGCGACCTCTAACCAAACCGTGTAAAATATTCAGATCGAAAATTTTTAAGGAGTGGGCGATCCCATGAACGAAATCACCATCAAAACACCCGATGATTGGCACCTTCACTTTCGTGATGGCGATATCCTTGCTGAGACAGTAGCAGCTACCGCTCGCTGTTTTGATCGTGCGATTGTCATGCCTAATCTTGCACCACCGGTTCGTAACGCTGCTGACGCAGAGGCCTACAAACAGCGCATCCTTGCTGCACGACCAGCGGGTTCGAACTTTGAGCCATTAATGACGCTTTACCTCACCGACAGAACCACCGCTGAAGATATCAATGAAGCGGCTAAAGCGGGCATTAAAGCCGTTAAGCTTTACCCTGCCGGTGCGACTACAAACTCGGATGCTGCAGTAACGAACATCGATGGCTTAGCCGATGTGTTCGCTGCGCTGGAAGCGAACAACATGCTTCTACTGGTCCATGGTGAGGTCACTGATTCGCATATTGATATCTTTGATCGCGAAAAAGAGTTCATCGATCAACGCATGGGGCCAATCACACAGAAGTACCCAACGCTTAAAATTGTCTTTGAGCACATCACCACCAAAGACGCAGCTGAGTTTGTGCTTGCGGCGGGCGGTAACATTGGTGCCACCATTACACCGCAGCATTTGATGCTGAACCGTAATGATCTTCTGGTCGGGGGTATTCGCCCACACAACTACTGCTTACCAGTCTTAAAACGCAACATTCACCAGCAAGCGCTTCGTGATGTCGTTGCATTAGGATCTGACAAATTCTTCTTAGGCACCGACTCAGCACCGCATGAACAGGCTAAAAAAGAGACTGCCTGTGGCTGTGCAGGATGTTACAGCGCCTGGGCAGCCATTGAACTCTACACTCAAGTGTTTGATGAGTTAGGGGCACTGGATAAACTGGAAGGCTTTGCGAGTCTACACGGCCCTAAATTTTATGGCCTACCGGAAAACAGCGGCACCATCACACTGGTGAAAGAGTCCTGGACACTACCAGAGAGCATCACCCTACCGAATGGCCGCCCCATCATCCCATTCATGGCCGGAAGTGAGGTTCAGTGGAAGCTGAAACGCTAGAACTCACTTGCAAAGCGAGGCGGTATCAGTAAGATTCACGCCTCAAAATAAATCACCTACAGCTCACCGGAACTCCGCAGGGCTGGATAAAGTTTAGCGTCTATAGCTCAGCTGGATAGAGTAGCAGGTTCCGATCCTGTTGGTCGGGGGTTCGAATCCCTCTAGGCGCGCCATATAAACCAAAAGGCCCCGCATACTGCAGTATGCGGGGCCTTTTGGTTTATTGGAGAGTGTTGAGACTCTAAGAAGGGGGTTCGACAAAATTGTCGGGAACAATTTTGAACGCACGCCAGTGCGGGCCTGAAAGGCCGAGGTCAGGATTGACCGAGTAATCCCGGGCGCGCCATCTCTACCTTCACCAAGCAAAACCAATCCGTTTAAATGGGTAATTCGACTTTAACGCCAAGCCCACCAAGCAATCCGTCACTAAAGCTTAAATTACCCGAATAGCTTTCTACTACCGCTTTACTGATGGCGATACCGAGGCCTGAACCTGACACTGCAGAATCTTCGTCTAAACGAACGCCTCGTTGAGTTAGTCGAATCATATTCTCTTGCGACACCCCTGTTCCATCATCCTCTATTAAAAGAATCCAACGGTGATTTTCACGTGAGTAGGTTATCGATAACTCAGCTTTTGAAGTCGCATACCTTAGGGCGTTATCTAGCAAATTGCCAATAAGCTCGAGCATATCATCTCGATCATAGGGGAGTTCATATCGGGGCAGTTGTTTTAGGTGTAACTCCTTACTGGGGTAAATTCGTTTAAAGAGCTCAACCATAGGGGTCAAGTCAGCGTAAGGAGCAAACAGTTTGCCGGGCGTTGGTGTTCCTGAAATACGAGCTCGTCGAAGTTCGCGGTCCATCAAATGCTGAAACTCTTCACTTAGAGCTATTGCCTTGGCAGAGTTTTCATTTGAATCTAGTTCAGAGGAGAGCCAGCGTAACTTCTGAATAGGCCGCTTCAGCTCATGAGCTAGATTGCCTAAACCTGTGCGTGATCTCTCTATTTGCGCAGCTGAGCGAGCCAATAATCGATTGAGCGCAGAGGCTAAAGGCGCTATCTCTCGAGGAAGTTGATCCGGGAATTGAATCGATGAACTGATGTCACCAGCCTCAATCGCTTGCCGAACTGGCTCTAGGCTAGCAAAACCTGATTTAACCATTCGCCTTTGTAGCCAAACGACCACCCCAAAAACAACCACCATGATTAGAAATAGCAACAGCTCTAATAGCCATTGATTGTTATAGAGCTCCGTTACATCCTCAGCAACCGCAAGCGTAAAATTGACATCTGATTTTTTAAATCCTTGAGTAAGAATCATCCAGCGCTGGTCATCATTAATAATCACCGCAATATCAACAATGCCAGGGGCAACTGACGATACATTAAGCTCGCGATCCCAAAGAGAGCGAGAGAGTGCCTGAAACTGCTCGGACTGAAGTTTGAAATAGTGGCCAGACTCTACGCGTTGATAAATAGAGGAGATACGCTCTTGTTGCAGTTGCCACTGACTGTTTGTATCCAAACTCAAAGCGGTGATAATCGTCTCTGCATCATGACCAAGGCGTTGTTCGATAATGTCATCAACAAACGAGCGAACAGTAAGATGTAAGGGCAATAACAGCAGAACAGCAAGAAGCAGCAGAAGTTTAGTTAAGCGAGACTGGAGATGCGCCTCAATTGAGTATCCCTGCTTAAACATCTTATTCGCTCACATCCAACTGAACGATGTATCCCTGGCCACGTTTGGTCTCAATGAACTCTTTCCCAAAATATTGGCGAAGACGGTTGATGTAGACCTCGATCACGTTGCTATCTTTGAGCATCTCCTCTTCATAGACATGTTCACTCAGCTCCGTCTTAGATACGATTTTTCCTGCATGAGTAATCAGATAACGCAGCAATCGAAACTCTTTGCCGGTCAATGAAATACTCTGCCCTAACGCATCAATTGCCTGTTGGGTATCAACGTTTAAAGAAACGCCCTGACAGACTAAAGTGTTATCTGCACGCCCTTGATTACGGCGCATCACCGCTTCTATACGCGCTTGGAGCTCTTCAAAATGGAAAGGCTTAGTAAGGTAGTCATCTGCACCATGCTTAAGACCATCCACCTTCTCTTGCCAGGAGTCGCGAGCCGTAAGAATCACAATGGGGGTATCAATACCCGCACCTCTCAGGTTAGATAGCACCTCAATTCCTGGGCGTTTAGGCAACCCCAGGTCGAGAATAATGCCGTCAAATGACTCTTCTTGAGCAAGAAACTCGCCATCTACTCCATCTCGGGCCACCTCCACTGCAAAGCCCGCTTTTTGCAATTGGGGTTTTAATTGATCGATGAGTTCGGTGTCATCTTCAATGAGCAGTAGGCGCATCATTAATCCTCCAATTTCTCTTGAAGAAGCTCACCCGAAGCTGCGTCGATGTAATACTCACGCACCTCACCGTCACCACCGAGAACCTCAAATTCATAGATCAATTTGCCATCTTTGCGTTCTAGCTCAAGATCTAAGATTTTGCCGATAAATGTCTGTGCGTGTCTGTCCTGTAGTTCCGAAAGTGAGAGGATATGACCCGACTCCAACAACTCCCTCGCCTCCCGCTGTGAGAGGTTATCTCCCGCAATAGAAGGCAACGAAAGTGCTAGGAGATTAATGATCCCAGCGGCCGTGATTCGGAATATTGACCGAGTCGTCATCAAAGTAGCCCTGCTCTGCTCTATCCCCGTGACAAGCCTGACACTGGCTAAAACTACCAACATCTGGATTACCGGTTACCATACGATCCGGTACCTCATCATGCTTCTTTTTAAAGTAACGTAACTCAGTAATACGCAGTGGTGTAGCGTTATCTGATACGCTGCGTAAAAACTTACGTGCCCTTCGATTTGAACTGTTTTCAGCCGCATTATCAACCAGATACTGAGTAATCGCTTGTTGTGATGTAGGATCCAACTCGGCATTTTCACCAAAGTGATTATCTAAATTACCCATCATCTTCTGCCAACTTCGCTCAGGTAGAAATCCTGTAGGATAGGCCATATGACAGTCTGCACACTCATCAATATAGAGCTGGCGTGCTGGCGAATTATCTGTCTGTTTTAAAGCACCATTTCGACGCTCACCGTACTCATCGTCATCTTGACCGAAGATTTTCCAGCCCTCATCAGCGAAGGCGACATTAACAACACCAACCATTCCAACCCCTAGAGCACTAGTAAGCAGTGTCGTACCCAAAATCCAACGGACCGTTTTAATGCTAAGTTTCATATTTCTATCTCGCTCTTATTGATTAGATAACCAGAGTAGGATGTCTCCTTTCTCTGCTGGGGTGCACTCGCGGCCAAGCGTCCATTTACAGTTCCTTAGGAACCACTTATTAATCTTATGATCCTGCGTAAGTCGCTCCGGATTTACGCTTGGCGCTAGAGGATCAATCGCCTTTTTGGTTTTTGCATGCTGGCCTACCAGTTTCACATCAGACCCATGACAGGTTGTACAGCTCTTACCGTTAAAGTCTCGGTTCCACAACGCTTTACCTGCGTCTGCATTAGCACTTTTACCACTAGCCGCCTCGAAGGCTGCCACCATGCGATCACTCACTGGCGTTGCATTTGCAGCCACTACAAAGAGTGAACCTATCAGTGCGATAGCAAATTTATTAATTCTCATCGCCCTTCTCCTCGATCTCTTTTTTCCCGTTGATCATCGCTCGAACTAGGTTTTCCCCATGGACTAAACTGCTGATTAAGACACCTGATATATGGAACAACACGAAGGCTAGAACTAGATTAGCAACGGCCTCATGAACGTCTTCCATCCAGTACCCTGAAATCGACTCTACCCAAGTGCCAGCAAGCGGTCCTATGCCATCTGGCGCTACAGAAGCCATGCCTGTAAAAGTGAGTAATCCAAGAGAGAGAAGCAGGACAATCACCATTAATCCACCTGCCGGGTTATGCCCCACATAGTGTTTAGGACGCAAAGCAGCCAGATCAATCAGATAGCTTTTAATCGTATTTATACGGTAAACAAAATCGCTGAAGCGTGCGTGGCGGGTGCCAATAAAACCCCACACAATACGGAAAGCTACTAAAGCGGCAATGGTATAACCGGCCCAGAAATGTAGAGTGTCAAATTCGTCTGCACTTATCCAAGCGATCGCAAAGCTCAACACGAGCGCCCAGTGAAAAACACGGACTAATGGATCCCAAACCCTGATCTCTTTTTTCATTGAATACTCCAAAGGTTTATTCAAATTTCTCAACTTGAATGAGATCTTGCCTTGAGCAAGATAAAACCAAGCTTAAAAATTTATTATGAGATTGGAGTTACAAAAAATTGAGGAGAAGCAGCTAATAGTGCTTCTTTATGCAGTGCGAATTTAGAATAGCTTATTGGAGATATCCGTCTAATCGGTTATCGCTTTCTGGCACGACCGCCAGACCCACTGGAAGACTTTCCGCTTTTAGCCGCGCCACCGCGTTTTGCTCCTCGATCAGGATGTTTGGTTGTCGGTTTACGCACGATCGGTTTGCCTGCCGCATTTCGTTTTGGTCCTTTGGCATTAGGTTTTTTACCTTCTCCGTGGCTATTACGATTTGCTTGCCCTTTCTTGTGTGTGGATTGGGAGGGTTTTGATCGGTTCGGGCTGCGTGATTTGCGTGTTCCGGGCTTCGCCTCTGACGAGGAGTGCTCTACTGATTTTAAAAGCGTTGTTAACTCTTTTTGTGTCAGATCTCGCCAATCGCCAAGCGCTAGGCCCTTCAGGTCGACGTTCATAATGCGGGTACGCTCTAGCTTTACGACCTCATAGCCAAAATGTTCGCACATACGGCGAATCTGTCGGTTAAGCCCTTGAACAAGCGTTATGTTGAACACACGAGTATCTAACTTTTTCACGGGGCACTTTTTGGTCATTGTGCCAAGAATGGGGACTCCGCCCGCCATCCCTTCTATGAACGCCGGAGTGATCGGTTTATTAACCGTGACCACATACTCTTTCTCGTGGTTATTACCCGCGCGCAGGACTTTGTTAACCAAATCGCCATTATTGGTCATAAAAATCAGACCCTGAGAGTCTTTATCTAGACGGCCGATTGGGAAGATACGCACACCGTGATTAACGAAATCAACGATATTGTTGGGACGTGAGCTCTCTGTAGTCGATTCAATCCCTACAGGTTTATTCAGGGCTATAAAGACGAAGTCATCGGGCTCTGGTGGGTCGATCATCTGACCATTGACGCGAACCTGATCTCCAGGGTGTACTTGGTCTCCAATCTGAGCCCGTTTACCGTTAATAAAGACATTACCCTGTTCAATAAAGCGATCGGCTTCTCGTCGAGAGCAGATACCACTCTCACTGATAAATTTATTGAGTCGCTTTGCTGAACCGTTGAACATGGCTTAGAGTAATCCTGATTAATTGATCGTCTATTGTATCGATCGAACCAGGCTTCACCAACTTAGACCGCAGATTCATAAGTGAAAAAATGACAAACATAACCGCTTTGCTCTTGGCCCTGTCTGTAACAGCACCGGTATTAGCCGATACAGATAACTACACCTTTATATCGGGAAGTGATATTTACGAAGCTTTATCACAGGAGTCGATGGTCGTTCAGGGGTATGTGTTAGGCGTGACCGATGCACTGAAGCACAGCACAGATTCCAGTAGCTGTTTTGTGATTCCTATGCGTCCCGATGCGGATGCCGTTATCTATTCAACCTATTTAGACTATTGGCAGAACCGCCAAATTCCCGACAGTGGAACTGAGGCAATCACTCAGATGATGCTAAACAACTTCCCTTGTGCGACCAACGTCGAAAATAACTGATATCTCTTAACAATTTACGTTAATTACTAATCAATATACGTTTTCAGGCCGTAAACTTTGAAAATTGATAAATATCAATCTATTGTTATGGGAGAAGTCAGAAATTGACTGCAAAGTTAATTCTGATACTTCTAAAAATGGAGAACATCATGAATCTTAAATTTCTAGCCGCAATCCTTACATCGTTGATGATGGCTTTCGCATTTGTATCACCAGCTCATGCAGCTGATGAGGGCGAAGCAAAGTCTATCTACTGCGATGACGGTTCACTTTGTGTACCAGAGGGTGAGCCAGAACCAGAGTGTGATTAATTTCAACACTCAATAATTATTAAAAAAGAAACATCACTGAGGAATCAAACATGATCCGTAAATCTCTTGTAATGGGCCTAGTTGGCGTAGTTGCTACAGGTATGGCGAGTCTTTCAATGGCTGGCTCTCACTCGGACGACAAACCAGTCGGCATCACTGGCGACCTATTGTCGATTGAAGTCATGCACAACGGCAGCAAAGTGACTGTTGAGCGTAACGCTGACAACCAGAACACTGTAAACCCATCATTCGCATTGACTTCACGTCCTTGTCCTCCTTTCTGTATCCAACCAATGAAACTTGCACCTGGTGTCGAAACCATTGGTGAAGTAGAGATGATTGGCTACATGGAGAAAGCGTCTGCAGGTGACGACTCTATCCTAATCATCGACTCACGTACTCCAGACTGGGCTGCGCGTGGCATGATCCCTGGTGCGATCAACCTACCATGGACAGCACTATCAACTCGTAAAGGTGCTGACCCAATCTCTATTGGTGAGATCTTCACTGACACATTCGGTGCTGAAGAGTTCGACGGTCTTTGGAAGTTCGGTAACGCTAAAACTCTAGTAATGTACTGTAACGGTATGTGGTGTGGCCAGTCGCCAACTAACATCAAAGCACTTCTAGACTTCGGCTACCCAGCGCACAAAATCAAGTGGTACCGTGGTGGTATGCAGAACTGGGAAAACCTTGGCCTAACAACTGTTAAGCCTTAATTGGGGTTTTATACCTAGTTGAACAAAAAAGCGTAGTTATTAACGACTGCGCTTTTTTTTGCCTAAAAATAAGGAAGATACAATGAAAAAAATTCTAATCGCGTCACTGGCCGCTCTCACACTGGCTGGCTGTAACTCTGCAGCAACTAAAACAGAGTCGGCTGCAGCAACCAAGCCTGTGGGTATCACTGGCAGCCTAATGTCGGCTGAGGTCAAGCATAAGGGTGAAAAAGTAACCGTCATGCGTAACCAAGATACTAAAAACACCGTGAACCCTTCTTTCGCAATGACATCACGCCCTTGTCCGCCATTCTGTATTCAGCCAATCGTACTGGCACCCGGTGTTGAGACCATTGGTGAAGTAGAGATGGTCGGCTATATGGAAGCGGTCTCTGCAGGTGATGACTCAATCCTTATCATCGACTCACGCACCCCAGACTGGGCTGCTCGCGGCATGATTCCTGGAGCAGTAAACATTCCATGGACTAAGCTGTCGACTCGTAAAGGGGCAGACCCTATCTCTATCGGCGAGATCATCGTGGAAGATTTCGGTGGTGAAGAGTTTGATGGCCTATGGAAGTACGGTAAGGCTAAAACTCTAGTGATGTACTGTAACGGTATGTGGTGTGGCCAATCGCCAACCAACATCAAAGCGCTGCTTGATTTCGGTTACCCAGCTGACAAGATCAAGTGGTACCGCGGTGGTATGCAGGATTGGGAAACACTCGGTTTCACAACCGTTAAACCCTAAGTCGTGCGTCCCTAAGGATAAGGATAAGAGAGCTTCGGCTCTCTTATCCTTTCACCTTTAATCTTCTCATCTTTTAGTCTAAAGCCAATCCCACCGATCATCTCTGATCCTCGATAAAGCACTAAAACAGTCACAAGTTGCCCCTATATGCTAGTTATACCAACCCCTTACATCTTTAAACGATAAGAACCAAAGATAGCGTTATTTCGAATAAAACTAATAATCGTTATAATGCGCGCAGAATTTTTAGCCTTCGGTCTAGGTTACCCACAAGGTAGCAAGTAGAGCCGACTTCAATACAGAGAGGAGCAGCCAATGAAAGCAATCATTTCTAAGGCTTCAACAGCACTATGTACTCTAGGTCTAACGTTTGTAGCTCTATCAGCGCAAGCCGTTACTTCTGAAGATGTCATCGCAGAACGTCTAATGCCAGTAGGCAAAGTGTGTCTACAAGGTGATGAAAGCTGTGGTTCAGCTTCTGCAGCACCAGCGGGTGGTGCCCGAACTGCAGCGGATATCGTCGCGGTTTCATGTAATTCTTGTCATGGTGCAGGTGTATTAGGCGCTCCTAAGATCGGCTCTGGTGAATGGGCTGCACGCCTAGATGCTAAAGGTCTAGACACCTTGGTTAGCAATGCAATTAATGGCATCGGTGCAATGCCTCCCCGCGGTACATGTTCTGACTGTACTGATGATGAGATCAAAGCATCAATTGAGTACATGATCGCTCAATAAGCGATACTCGATAAAAAACAGCGCCTATAGGCGCTGTTTTTGTGTGTACTATCAGAAATCATCCAATAGATTTTTTAATCCAGCCAAGGTCTGTTTGCCTCTGACTCGGTTTCGTTCTGGATCGACTTCGCCATGCCCTTCACGCTCAATATCCTCATCGGGCAGTTCGTCTAGGAATCGACTCGGTTCACAACTCTGCCACTCCCCAAACTGTTTACGCTTCTTCGCTAACGTCATCGCTAACGTGCGCTGCGCTCGGGTGATGCCCACATAGGCGAGACGACGTTCCTCTTCGATGGTGTCCGACTCGATGCTATTTCGGTGCGGTAACAGATCCTCTTCCATACCCATTAGGTAGACATGGGGGAACTCCAATCCCTTAGAGGCGTGTAGCGTCATTAACTGAACACGATCGGAGTCATCCTCCTCCTCTTGGCGTTCTAGCAAGTCGAGCAGCACAAGTCGCGCAATCGCCTCTTCAATGCCCGCATCTGGATCATCTTCTTGGATACGCTCCAAGGAGGCACGAAGGGAGTCGACTAGGAACCAGACATTCTGAATACGCTTTTCCGCGATAATATCGCTTGAGGCGTTAGCGGTAATCCACTCTTCGTAGCCAATTTCGGCGATCAGTTCACGAATCGCCCCAATGGGATCCGACCCCAAACAGAGTGAGTGCAAACGCTCTATCATCTCAGTAAAGGCACGCAGCCGAGCCAGCGCGTTGGGCTTCATAACCTGCTCGATACCCAACTCATCGACCGCTGCAAACATGCTGATATGTCGCTCGGTTGCATACTCCCCGAGCTGCTGCAGTGTGGTAGGTCCGATCTCTCGACGCGGCAAGTTGATGATACGAAGGAAGGCGTTATCGTCGTCGCGATTGATCAACACTTTGAAGTAAGCCATCAAATCTTTGATCTCGGCGCGAGCAAAGAACGAGGTGCCGCCGCTGAGCTTATAAGGCACCTTAAAGTTCTGCATTTTAATCTCGAGCAACCTGGCTTGGTGATTGCCACGATAGAGCACAGCAAAATCTTTAAAGGGTGCGCGCTCTCGCAGGTGTCGTTCCAGAATCTCGGTCGCGATGCGCTCACACTCCGCATCTTCACTGGGTAGGTGTATCAGACGCAGCGGATCACCCATGCCCATTTCGCTCCACAGCGTCTTATCAAACACGTGGGGGTTGTTCGCAATCAAGGTGTTAGCCGCCTTGAGTATGCGGCTTGTAGAGCGATAGTTCTGCTCTAGCTTTACTAGTTTTAAACTTGGAAAGTCGTGCTGCAGTTGGGCCAGATTCTCTGGACGAGCACCACGCCATGCGTAGATCGACTGATCATCATCACCTACGACGGTTAAACCTGTACGATGCCCCACCAGCTGTCGAACTAGACGGTACTGTGACAAGTTGGTGTCTTGGTACTCATCGACTAACAAGTAGCGAATGCGGTTTTGCCAACGCTCTAACACCTCTGGCTTTTGATCAAACAGCCGCACAGGCACCAAAATAAGATCATCAAAATCGACCGCGTTATAGGCACGAAGGTGGCGCTCATATGCCTCATAGGCTCTGGCGCAGAGAATGTCGATCGGCTCTGAGACAGTCTCCAGAGCCTGTTGAGGCGTGATCATCTCATTCTTCCAAGAGGAGATTTGGCTCTGAACGACATTGATCTTATCCGTGTCCTCATCGTGATGGACTAGAAGATCTCGAATTAAGATGCGACTGTCTTGGTCATCAAACAACGAAAAGCCTGGCTTCATTCCGAGCGCTTTATGCTCACGGCGCAAGATGGTTAGACCAAGATTGTGGAAGGTTGAGACAATCAAACCGCGTGCCGCTTTACCCTCCACCAGCGACATGACTCGCTCTTTCATCTCACGCGAGGCTTTGTTGGTAAAGGTAACCGCCGCAATGTGGCGCGCCTCAATGCCGCACTCTTCAATGAGATAAGCGATTTTTCGCGTGATGACACTGGTTTTACCTGAGCCAGCGCCAGCCAATACCAGCAGTGGACCACTGATGTATTCGACGGCTTCTTTCTGACGGGGGTTAAGGCGTGACATGTTTGATGAGCAGACTCGATATTAGGGCGCACAGTGTACACCCTGACATCAGCAAGCCCAAGATCTGCTCATCAGTTAAAGCTGTCGATAGCTGAGCGCCTCCATAATGTGGCTGTTTTCGATCGCCTGATCTGCATTCATATCCGCCAGTGTGCGAGCCACGCGAAGTGCTCTATGGCAAGCCCTAGCGGAGAGCTGTAAGCGTGTCGCTATCACCATAAACTCTTTTGATAATGACTCTGAAGCATTCAGCTCTTTTTGGACTTCACTGCCTGTTAGCTCAGAGTTGAGCTTGCCCTGCCGATCATACTGTCGCTGCTGACACTGACTAACTCGCTTACGAACTGCGTCAGAGCACTCCTCATGCGATTCGCCCAGTAATAGCTCCTCTGTGGGCACCGCACTCAAAGCCAGACGCATATCAAATCGATCCAACAATGGGCCAGAGACTCGACCCTGATATCGATCGATTAGAGCCTGAGAACACTGACATCGCTCAGTCCCATCAGCGTAGTAACCGCAGGGGCAAGGATTCATCGCCGCCATCAAAGAGAAACGCGCAGGGTAGGTCAGCGTGCCCGCCACTCTAGAAATACTGACCTCACCGGTTTCAAGCGGCTCTCGCAGAACTTCCAGAACAGAACGGGGAAATTCTGGCAGCTCATCCAGAAATAGAACCCCTTGATGCGCCAGTGAGATCTCACCCGGCCTAGGGGAAGATCCACCCCCCACCATCGCCCGTGATGATGCACTGTGGTGCGGTGCTCTGTAGGGTCGTTCACCCCGAAACAATCGCTCGACCGGCAAACCCGAGACCGAATAGATACTGGCCGTTTCGATACAACTGGATTGCGAAAGTGGCGGTAGGATCGATGGCAGTGCTTGGGCCAACATACTTTTACCACTGCCCGGAGGACCGCTCAAAAGCAGGTTATGCATTCCACTGGCGGCCACTTCCAAGGCACGACGGGCCATCGGTTGTCCCCGAACTTCTGAAAGATCTACGGGGTAACTCGGCGGATAATGAACTGGGGGTTGAGGGTCTATTTCAGGTAGCTTTTCAGCACTCAACGCCTGACATAGATCGTACAGCGTCTTAGCTGAAAGTTGTTGCTTAGCACCCGCGAGAGAGGCTTCTTGGCTATTATCGGGGGCAATAACAATCAGTGAATCCGCTTCAGCACAGGCATAGGCGGCCGGAAATAGGCCTCTAATAGGGTGCAGTTTGCCGTCCAAGCCCAATTCTGAGTAGAGCTCTGCCTGCTGCAGGTGAGTTGTTTTAAGCTGATTGGATGCCAACAGAATGCCAAGCGCAATGGCTAGGTCATAGCGTCCGCCCTCTTTGGGGAGATCGGCCGGTGATAAGTTAACGGTGATTCGTCGTTGCGGGTATTCAAAGCCGGCGTTTAACAGTGCACTGCGCACACGCTCGCGGCTTTCACGCACCGCGGTCTCTGCCATACCCACAATTGCAAAGGAGGGTAAGCCTCCTGAAAGGTGCACTTCAACGCGAACGCGAGGTGCCTCGATACCGAGCTGAGCTCGGCTATAAAGAGTTGCCAATGCCATGACGCCATCCTTGGGTCCTGCAGTTGGCCTAGCGTTGCTTTAGGACTCTTTTGACTCCAACTCAGCAACCATCGCTTCCAACTGCTCTAATTTTTCTCGAGTTCGCTGAAGTACAGCGGCCTGAGCGTCAAACTCCTCCCGAGTGACTAAATCCAGTTTAGCAAAACTTGATTGAAGTACAGTTTTAATTTGCTGCTGCATCGCCTCCTGACCTGGAAGTGATGAGTTACCCTGAAGGAATTGGGTCATCGTCTGACTTAGGTTTTCAAACATCTTAGGATCAAGCATCTCAGCCCCCTTTAACATCGATATGCGTCTCAATAGATGCACTATACCAGAACCCTTTTAAGACAAGCGTCTATGATCACTATTTTAGCCTCAATATGGCGCACCAAAGTAGTGCATGCACTTTTGTGGTGCATACTGGCGTGCACTATAAAGGTTGATAAAACGGTAAAGAGACCCATGAAAAATTTATAAGTCAATGTTTTATAAGTTATTTTTAAAAGTTGGCACAAGTTTCGCAAATAGAGTTCACAGGAAAAAATTAATCCTCCCTTTTCACATTAAGGAGAAATCTGATGAAACTAGTGTCAGCCGTAATTAAGCCATTCAAGCTTGACGACGTGCGCGAAGCGCTATCAGAGATCGGTGTACAAGGTATCACCGTGACTGAAGTTAAAGGCTTTGGCCGTCAAAAAGGCCACACCGAACTCTACCGTGGTGCAGAGTATGTTGTGGACTTCCTACCTAAAGTTCGCCTAGACGCTGCTGTCTCTGATGAGATCGTAGATCAGGTTATCGAAGCGATCACCAATGCTGCGCAAACCGGCAAAATTGGCGACGGTAAGATTTTTGTTTCAGCGCTTGAACAAGTTGTTCGCATCCGTACCGGTGAGACCGGCGACGAAGCTCTATAACGTTTTGATTTTTGGCCTTATTGGAGGGCATAACAATGGAAGAACTTTTGAATACAACAGCTGGTGATGTTACCCAGCTGAAGTACGCACTCGATACCTTCTACTTCTTGGTGTGTGGTGCGCTGGTTATGTGGATGGCGGCAGGCTTCTCAATGCTAGAAGCAGGTCTTGTTCGTTCTAAGAACACCACTGAAATTCTAACTAAGAACATCGCGCTATTCGCGATCTCTTGCATCATGTACTTCGTTTGCGGTTACGCGATCATGTACGGCGGTGACTACTTCCTATCTAGCATCACGGGTGACGGTGTTGCCGATGAGTGGACCTACGCGCCATCAGCTGACTTCTTCTTCCAGGTGGTATTCGTTGCAACAGCAATGTCTATCGTATCGGGTGCAGTGGCTGAACGTATGAAACTATGGGCGTTCCTAGCGTTCGCGGTTGTGATGACAGGCTTCATCTACCCAATGGAAGGTTCTTGGACTTGGGGCGGCAACGCTGTATTCGGCATGTACACTCTAGGTGATCTTGGTTTCTCTGACTTCGCGGGTTCAGGTATCGTCCACATGGCAGGTGCTGCAGCAGCACTAGCAGGTGTCCTAATGCTTGGCGCACGTAAAGGCAAATACGGTAAGAACGGTGAGATCAATGCGATCCCTGGTGCTAACCTACCAATGGCAACACTGGGCACATTCATCCTTTGGATGGGTTGGTTCGGCTTCAACGGTGGTTCGGTTCTAGCAACGTCTGACGTTGAGAACTCAAACGCAGTTGCCGTTGTCTTCATGAACACTAACGCAGCTGCGGCTGGCGGTGTAGTAGCAGCACTAATCACAGCGCGTCTACTGTTCGGCAAAGCGGACCTTACAATGGCACTTAACGGTGCACTAGCAGGTCTAGTAGCGATCACAGCAGAGCCTTCAACCCCTTCTGCACTACAAGCTCACATCTTCGGTGCGATCGGTGGTGTTCTGGTTGTCTTCTCTATCCTAACGCTGGATAAACTAAAAATTGACGATCCTGTCGGTGCGATCTCTGTACACGGTGTTGTAGGTCTTCTTGGTCTACTACTGGTACCAGTAACTAACGACGGTTCTACTTTCTCTGGCCAGATCATCGGCGCCCTAACAATCTTCGTATGGGTATTCGTTGTCAGCCTAGTGGTTTGGGGCATCATCAAAGCTGTGATGGGCATCCGAGTGACTGAAGAGGAAGAGTACGAAGGTGTCGATATCTCTGAATGTGGTATGGAAGCCTACCCAGAGTTCGTCACTTCACGTAAGTAATAGGAAACTCAGTTTCTGTTGAAACCCGGGGTGTAGCGATACACCCCTCTTCTCAGCCCTACCCCCAGGTAGGGTTTTTTTCGTTTCTGGACAAACAGGTTGATCAGGAAACTTGAAGGTTAAACCATCCATGTACATAATGGATGAAAATTTACAGCGAATTGGGACAGTTTTGCCTGCCCAGTTCAACAAGGAGAAACTATGAAACTGGTATCGGCAGTTATCAAACCGTTCAAACTGGATGATGTGCGCGAAGCGCTGTCTGACATTGGTATCCAAGGTGTTACAGTGACTGAAGTTAAAGGCTTCGGTCGTCAGAAAGGTCACACAGAACTTTACCGTGGTGCCGAGTACGTAGTGGACTTCCTTCCTAAGGTAAAAATTGAAGTCGCGATCGACGACGACATGCTAGATCAAGTCATTGAAGCGATCAGCTCTACGGCCAATACTGGCAAGATCGGTGATGGTAAAATCTTCGTTATGCCAGTTGAGCAAGTGGTACGTATTCGTACTGGCGAGACGGGTTCAGAAGCGCTTTAAGCTTCGATCCATTTCAAAAATGCCGCTACCGATCAGTTCGCTAGCGGCATTTTTATATCTACTTGAAGCCCCGTTGGCGCGAGGTTTTGGAACTGAACCTCCCCACCGACGCGTTCAGTCGCTCGAGTCACGATACTCAAACCCAAACCGTAACCGCCTGAGTTGGCCCCACGTCTAAATGGCTGCCCAATCGAATCTAGAATCGATTCTGGTAATCCGGGTCCATTATCAACCACTCGAATCGTTAGCCTGCCGTTATCAGTAGCGACAGATACCTTAATCAACGTACCCTGTGGCGTGTGATTGATGGCGTTATTCAACAGATTGCTGACGACTCGACTCAGTGGTTCACTCCGAATGGTTGCTCCATCAGTGACATCAAGTGATAGGTCGAATTGATGCTGTGGGCCGCTGACACGGGCGTCCTGCACCAGATCCCGACACAGCAGTGCCAGATCCAAAATTGGTGCAGTCGCTTCGGCATCTCGAGCTCGGGCCAGTGTGAGTATTTCAGAGATTAAACCGTCTAATTTAACGCACTCTTTATTAATGCGTTGCAGGGTACGATCATCCTCACCCCACTTCTGCTCTGCCAAACCTGCTGCCGCCTGAAGACGGGCTAAAGGTGCTCGTAGCTCATGAGAGACATCCTGCAGAAGATGCCGTTGGCTATCGAGCGTCTGCTCAACGTAATCAACCATCTGGTTAAACTCACGTGCCAGCTGGCCCAGCTCATCGCCTCGTTTGACGAGCTTACCCTCGGCTCGACTGCTTAAATTACCCTGTTGATGAAGGCGGCGAACAAACCCCTTCAAGTCGTTAATCGGTCTGACGACTAACCACGTGACCAGAAGGCTGCTGCCAAAGGAGACCGCAATGACCCACAAAACTTGGAAGGAGAGTAAGAACCCCCACATCCGTTCAAACAGCTCTTCATTTCGTTCGGGTGGGAAGTAGACGAGGTATGGGGTGCCATCAGCAGCGATGATCTCTGTCACCATTGCATCCTTGGGTTGTGACCGTCTACCTGACGAGTAGATCAGTTGATTGGATCGCTTCTCATAGATCCAAAGCGGTAGACGTCGGCGCTGCTCTTTACGTTGCATCCCATACTGATAATCGGAGATTAACTGCTCTGCGATGATGGTCGCTTTCTGCTTTTGGCTCTCGGTGCGATCGGGAGTATCAGTGACAGAGATGAACAGGGTCAAGCTGATAAGAATACCAAGCGTGCTGACCAGCCAGACGGCGCCGAAGATGCGCCAGAATAGATGTTGATACCAGCGCATTAACCCTCCACCCCAACGACCATCTGGTAGCCTTCACCACGGACTGTTTTAATCATCTCGGCTAAGCCAGGCTTTGCCTGCTCAAGCTTCTGTCTAACACGGCTGACGTGGACATCGATCGATCGATCGTAAGCCGTTAATTTGCGGTGCAGTACCTGTTCGGTCAGCCACTCTTTTGACGCGACCTGCCCAGCACGCTCCATCAACAAAGCCAGCACATTAAATTCAGCTGCGGTTAGCTGTAACTCTATCTCATCAACACAAGCCACTCGACGAGCTGGGGTAAGATTCACTGCCCCAACCGAAAGCGTCTGTTTGTTAGTCTCCTCTTTAACGGGAACAGACCTGCGTAACACGGCACGAATACGCGCCAGCAGCTCGCGCGGGTTGGCCGGTTTAGACAGGTAGTCATCAGCCCCCATCTCTAGTCCCAGGATGCGATCAATATCATCCCCTTTACCGGTCAACATGATGACAGGTGTAGAGACCTTAGGACGAACCTGCTGCAGCAACTCAAGTCCAGATAGGCCAGGCATCATGATATCGAACACACAGAGATCAAACTGATTGCCAGCATCAAACAACTCGATAGCCTGCTCTGCTGACCCTGCTTGAGTCACTGAGAACCCCTCATTCTCAAGGTATTCACCCAGCATGTCCGTCAGATCAAGATCGTCATCAACTAACAGTATTTGTGTGCTCATATTCACTCCTATTTGGGCCCAGTTTACGCTTGGCTGCGTCAAACTCCCAAAACTTTACGCAACTTTACGAACTCGCAACCCAACTTAGCATTGCCATCATCAATAATGGATACATCGAAACGAACAACGAACGGAGAGTTCACATGAAAAAGACAATCATCGCTTCAATTACTGCTGTAACACTAACAATCGGTGCACTATCAGGCGCGGTATACGCACATGAAAAAGGGGGTAAAGGTGGCCCAAAAAGCGCTGAAGATCGTGTTGAGAAACTGACTCAGCGTCTGGATCTATCAGCCGACCAACAATCACAGCTTTTAGCTATGTTCACAAAACGTGATGCGGATCGTGAACAGATGCAAGCGACCCTAACGGCAGAGCAGCGTGAAAACATGAAAGCCAATGCGCGTGATGGCATGCGTGACCAGATGCACAAAGATATAAAATCGCTGCTGACAGAAGATCAAATCGCTAAGTTCGAAAACATGCACTCTGGTAAAGACGGCCACGGCAAAGGTGGTAAAGGCGGCAAACACTAAGAGACACCACTGCAGGCTCTGAATGAGTTTTTGAAACCAACAATAGGTTAGAACCTTTTGCAGTGTGGGGAGCTTCGGCTCCCTTTTTAGTTTCTCTTGACCTGACTAGGTCCGCATAGTTAATTAGGCCTAAACTATAAGGAGCTCCTAATGAAATTGTTACGAGTCGGCGCCATAGGCAAGAGAGACCTGCCATTCTGGATAAAGATCAACAGATTCGAGACCTCTCTTCTGTTGTTCCAGATATCAACGGCGATCTATTATCGAATCAAGCGCTCGAGAGATTAAGAGCGGTAGATCTCGATTCACTTCCCATTATCGATTCATCAGAAAGAGTCGGCCCCTGTATTGGTGAGGTTGGCAAAATAGTCTGTATCGGCTTGAACTACTCAGATCATGCCGCAGAAGCGGGCATGGAGCTTCCCTCAGAACCCGTTCTCTTTATGAAAGCCACCAGCGCGATTTCAGGCCCAAATGACCCTATACAAATTCCACGTGGTGCCGATAAAACAGACTGGGAAGTCGAGCTGGCCATCGTCATTGGCAAAAAAACAAAATACATTTCAGAAGATCAATCGATGGATCATATTGCTGGCTTTTGTCTTGCCAACGACCTATCCGAACGAGCTTTTCAACTTGAGCGTTTAGGCAGCTGGGACAAAGGGAAATCCCATGACAGCTTTGCTCCTATCGGGCCCTACTTAGTGACCAAAGATGAAATCGTTGATCCGCAAAATCTAAGGATGTTTACAGAGATTAACGGTGAGCGTTTCCAAGACGGAAATACCAATACGATGGTGTTTGATGTCAAAACGATCGTCGCCTATTTGAGCCAATTTATGACCTTAGAAGCTGGCGACGTCATTATGACGGGGACTCCCCCTGGTGTCGGTATGGGTCAATCACCCCAAAAGTATCTTATGGCTGGTGATAGGGTGCGAATTGGCATCGAAGGGCTCGGTGAGCAGCACCAGCTCTGCATCGATGCTTAAAACGCGTAACTAATGACCGACTCACCTGAGTTACTAACCGCTAACACGGGGAAGCGCTCAGGGTGAGTTTTGGCCTCATTAAGCTCTGACTCACTGGTGGGTAGTAGATTCGCCTGCAAAAAGTAACCGATCAGCGCTTTACGAATCTCAAACGCTTCAAGCTGCTCCAGGTCAAAATCATCGATGACCAGTCGTTGTTGTGCCGCTGTAAGCGCGTCATTAACGACCAGTCGAACAGAGAGTGATTCATTCCACGCATTGTCGACCGGCAGCTCATCTCCACCCTCTTTAAGAGTCAGAGCACCGCGGAAGCGACTTAACACAAAGTCACGATAAGCTTGTCGCTCCCAACAATAGGCACGTACATGCAATCGATTGCTGGCACTGATGATGGCACAGGGTGTAATCGATCGAAGTGAACCCTCTGGATTCTGCATCGAAACATAGACCGCCTCTATACGGCTTCGATTCTCAATGCCTGCCAAAATAGTGGCTAACGCGCCGGGCGCAGTCGATCGATTCAATACGGGTACAGAGAAGAAGTCGGGGTTCGCCGGAGTCGATAGGCGGGAGATGGTGATCAACGAGTCAGCCGAATCTGGAATCAGCTTAGGCTTAAACCCCTGAGTGGGTTTGTAACTGCGATCAGATGGCGAATAGGAGCGAACATTTTCAGGCGCGAACTCACAGTAGGTATTAATCGCCTCTTGCGCCTCTGGACGAGCAATACCAAAGGCCCCAACCAACATAGGCGCGGTGACTTCACGCTCCCACAACAGCTGACGCTCAATAAACCTTAAGCGCTGCAGCTGCGGCCAAGATGTCTCGTTAATTGTGACTGCCATTTTATCTATTCCATCCCATTTTAGGTAAAGTCTAGCGCATTCAGAATCAAAGTTGGGGATATTCTAATACCCTCTCAGATCTCCTGTTAGCATGGTAATATGGAGTAAAAATTTTAGGAGTCAAAAATGTTAGGTACCGCTCTTTGTAACAGCGCAACACGCGTCATGATGTTGGGTTCTGGTGAACTCGGTAAAGAGGTTGTCATCGAACTTCAGCGCTTGGGTTTAGAGGTGATTGCCGTAGATCGATACGCAAATGCGCCTGCTATGCATGTCGCTCACCGAAGCCACGTCATCAACATGCTGGATGGTGGTGCACTGCGTGCCGTTGTTGAGAGCGAAAAACCGGACTATATCGTGCCCGAGATTGAAGCCTTAGCAACCGAGACACTGCTTGAGCTTGAAAGCGAAGGATTCAAGGTAGTCCCTACCGCACGGGCCGCGCGTCTGACAATGGATCGTGAAGGTATTCGTCGCCTAGCGGCTGAAACACTAGGAGTACCGACTTCAGCTTATCGCTTCGCAGATACTGAGGCTGACTATCAAGAGGCTATCAAAGAGATTGGTATTCCCTGTGTCGTGAAACCGATCATGAGCTCATCCGGCAAAGGGCAGTCGTTGGTTCGTTCTGAAGCGGATGTGGCACCGGCCTGGCAATATGCTCAAGAGGGTGGCCGTGCCGGGAAAGGCCGTGTCATCGTTGAAGGGTTTGTCGATTTTGATTACGAGATCACACTGCTGACGGTCAACGCCGTTGATGGCATCCACTTCTGTGCACCGATTGGCCACCGTCAGGAAGGGGGTGACTACCGTGAATCTTGGCAACCACAAGCGATGTCAGATCTTGCACTACAACGCTCACAAGAGACCGCTCGCAAAGTGGTCGAGAACTTAGCGGGTTTTGGCATTTACGGTGTCGAGCTGTTTATCAAAGGCGATGAGGTCTACTTCAGCGAAGTGTCACCCCGACCACACGATACGGGATTGGTCACACTGATTTCCCAGAATCTCTCTGAATTTGCGCTGCATGCCCGTGCCATTCTCGGCTTCCCTATCGGTAACATTCGCCAGCTTGGTGCTTCTGCATCAGCGGTCATCTTGGGTGATGGACACTCTACAGACATTCAATTTGATGGGGTTAGGGAAGCGCTGAGTGATAACGACACGCAACTGCGTCTATTCGGAAAACCCGAAATCGCTGGAAGTCGCCGCCTAGGTGTGGCGCTTTGTCAGGCTGACAGCGTTGAAGCGGCCATCGAGAAGGCGGTAACCGCTGCCGGCAAAGTTAGTATCAACTACTGATCAGAGACTCAATATGTCACGACACGGCGGCGGCCGGCACTACAAGAGCGACTCCAATAGCAGCAACACTGTTGGCATGAGCGAGGCTTGGTCGGTCATTAAAATGATCTGGCCATACTTATGGGAGTATCGCCGTCGCATGGCGGTCGCGTTTCTGTTGTTGATCTCCGCCAAGCTTGCAGTGGTTGCTATGCCACTGGCTTTGAAGCAGATCGTTGATGGTCTAGATGCCTCTCTGAATCCATTGATTACAGTGCCCATTGCGATGGTCGTAGCCTATGGGATGCTCCGCTTTGGCTCGGTCTTCTTTGCAGAAGCTCGCGATGCGGTGTTTAGCCGAGTCACAGAGAGAGCGATGCGCCGGATGGTGCTCAAAGTCTTTCGCCACCTCCACTCATTAGAACTCGATTTCCATCTCTCTCGGCAGACCGGTGGTATCTCTCGCGACATTGACCGTGGCAGTAATGGCTTCAGCTTTTTGATGAGGATGATGGTCTTTAACATCGTACCAACGCTGATTGAGATCAGCCTCGTTGCTGCCATTTTGCTGTTCAACTTCAGTGTCTGGTACGCATTGGTGGTTGTGGTCTGCGTTGGTATCTACATCTACTTCACCATACTCACTACCGAATGGCGCAACCGCTACGTGCGAGAAACCAATCAACTCGACTCTCAAGCCAATACTCGAGCCATTGATAGCCTGCTCAACTATGAGACCGTAAAATACTTTGGCAATGAGGAGTATGAGGCCAGCCAGTACGATAAAAACCTAGCCAGCTGGGAAACGGCTCGTTTAAAAACGCGCATGACGTTGATGATCCTCAACAGCGGTCAGGCATTCATCATCTCGCTAGGGATCATCTTAATGCTCTGGCTGGCCGCAGAGGATGTTGCAAGCGGAGCCATGACCCTGGGTTCGTTAGTCATGATTAATGCCTACATCTTACAGCTATTCATGCCGCTTAATTTCCTTGGCATGGTCTACCGTGAAGTGCGCAAAGCCCTGACAGACATTGAGAATATGTTTGGGTTGTTGAAGAAGCAGCCTAAGATTGTCGACCGCCCCGATGCAACCGACTTGATAACTCAAGGGGGCGCCATTTGCTTTGACTCCGTCAACTTTGCTTACCACCCCGACCGTCAAATTTTGAAAAGTGTCAGCTTCAAAGTAGAAGCGGGTAAAAAGGTCGCCATCGTCGGGCCAAGTGGATCGGGCAAATCGACCTTAGCGCGACTGCTGTTTCGATTTTATGATGTTCAGTCGGGGCAGATCAGCATAGATGGCCAGCCGATCGACCAAGTGACTCAGCACTCATTACGACAAGCGATTGGCGTGGTTCCGCAGGATACCGTCCTGTTTAACGATACGATCTACAACAACGTGGCTTATGGACGCCCAGGTTCAAGCAGAGAAGAGGTTCTCAAAGCGATTGAGCTGGCCAACCTAAACGACTTCATTGCGGCACTCCCTGAGGGGGTGGATACCCTGGTTGGCGAACGTGGCCTAAAAGTCTCTGGCGGTGAAAAACAACGCATTGCGATTGCCCGCGTGATTCTGAAACGCCCACCCATTTTGCTCTTTGATGAAGCGACCTCAGCGTTGGATAGCGACAATGAGCAGGCGATCCTTAACGCCTTTACATCACTCTCGAAAAACCATACGAGTTTGGTGATCGCGCACCGTCTGTCGACGATTATCGATGCCGATAACATCCTAGTGATGCGCAAAGGCGAAGTGGTGGAACAGGGTACTCACACAGAACTCCTTGCCCAACAGGGCGTTTATGCTGGTATGTGGTCTCTACAGCAACAATAGAGAGCAATCGCCTCATCTTCGATAAGGCTCCAATCCAGTGCTGGAGAACTATTGGCGCTCTGTTGGAGCGGTCTTAAAAAGGCCGCGATAAATGCACTCAGGCACCAAAACGAATCTTAAAGCTTTCCATCAAAGATTAATCTGAATCTATGTACTATGCTAAGTAAAACAGTATCAATTTGGAGTGATCAATGAACGGTGAATTCCTTAGTGGCGGCATGATCGTCACCTTAGCTTTTGCAATCTTCTTCCTCGTACTCGCCTGGTCTGCCGTTAAGGTTGTTCCACAGTCACAGGTATTTGTCGTTGAACGTTTTGGTAAGTTCTCCAAAACCCTGAACGCAGGGATCAACTTTATTGTCCCTATGATCGACCAAGTGCGTCACCGCATCTCTATACTTGAACGCCAGCTACCGGCCTTTGAGATCAGCGTCATTACCAAAGATAACGTTGAAGTGATCCTAGAGGCGACCAACTTCTACCGTATTACCGATGCGGCCCGCTCGGTCTACCGTATTCAGAACATCGATCAAGCCATTCAGACGACAGCCGAGTCGATTGTTCGCTCTGCAGCGGGCAAGCTAGACCTTGATGAGCTGCAATCATCACGCGCTCAGATGAACGAAGAGATCCTGACCAATCTGCAAAAAGCAGCTGAAGTCTGGGGAATTGAGATTACTCGTACTGAGATCACCGATGTTCAAGTGGATGAGCAGACCAAAGAGGCGCAACGTCAGCAACTCAATGCAGAACGTCAGCGTCGGGCACAGGTTGCGCAGGCAGAAGGCCAAAAACGCTCTGTGGAGCTGAATGCAGAGGCACAACTCTACGAAGCACAAAAGCAAGCTGAAGCGGTAAGAGTCGCGGCCGATGCAGATGCCTATGCGATAAAAGTGAAAGCCGAAGCGACCGCCGAGCAGACGCGCATGATAGCCGATGCTATTAATAACGGCGGGCAATCGGCGATCAACTTCGATATTCTACAGAAACAGGTTGCAGCACTGTCTGAGGTTGCAGCAGCTGATAACAGCAAAACAGTGATCATGCCGACAGACATCACTAAAGCAATTGGCTCATTAGAGCTATTAGCACAGACCGTTGGCGACGGATTAAAGAGTAAATGATGGATTTTTTTACAAACGGAAACGGCTGGCTGATTCTTGGATTGGGGCTCATCATCATTGAGATGGTGTTGAACCTCGCTTACATCTCTATCAGCTTCGGTATCGGGTCAATCCTAACGGGCCTATTGATTAAGTTGAATCTGATCCCGACCCTATTGGATTCTGGCGTAATCGATGAGCTACTGATCGTCGGTATTATCTCAGTGATCACGCTGATTGCTCTGCGCGCACTGTTCAATAAAAAGAGTGATCAGGATATCAACCAGTACTGATCTATCGCCTCATCCTCGATAAGGCTCCAACCCAGTGTTGGAGCTCTGTCGGCGCACTGTTGGAGCGGTCTTACAAAGGCCGCGAATAAGACTGATCAGAAATCATCTTCTGAGTGCGGTGTAATGTAATAATCGCCATACCCATCCACTGAGACAGAAAAGTGGATGGGGTGGCAACAGACCGTACAATCACAGACAAACATCTCAGCCTCATCGGGCTCGTAGACAATCTCGATCATCTCCCAACAATAGGGACACTGTACATTTTGACTGGGCAGCATGGGCGATCTCAGCTTAAAGAGTTAACTTCTATAAGTGAGCTTTAACCCGTTGGATCACCCAATGACTACTCGGAATCTTTACTGCGCTTTTTCGCAAAGCTGGCAGAGACGTAGTAGATCAGCAGCAGAAAGGCGCCAATACCGTACTGAAGCAGGGACACATCAAAGCGTGGCGGACCGCCGTTAGCAATGGCGTAACCCCCAGCAATTGAGGCCACCATCCAAGCTAATGGTAGCGAGAAGAGCTCTTTTTGCGGCGAGCTCTTTTTCTTAAACAGCAGATTACCAATTAACCATACCAACACCCACACACCAATTAACGAAGAGAGTATTGAGAGGAGTATTGCTGTCATATCGGCTCCTTAATTAAGTTGAGAAGTGACTCGAGCGATCAGTCCGCTCTCTCTTCCGCTTTTTTTACACGAATCATATTACGGCCAACCAGTGTGTGGTTTAGATTTTTAACCGCCGCTTTCGCTTCACCTGGCTTAGGCATTTCAACAAACCCAAAGCCCTTCGATGAGCCCGTTTTCTCGTCCATCACCAAGGTGCAGTACTGAACGCTACCGTAACCTTCAAAGAGCTCTTTAATCTCAGCTTCTGTGGTTGAACGATCCAAATTACGGACTAACAATTTCATAATTAACTCTCTCTATTCAGCAGAAGGTATCAATGTAGAGCTGCTCTACCTTATCGCGAGCCCACTGCTGTTTGCGTAAAAATTTTAGGGATGACTTAACGGATGGATCGATCTGAAAGCAGTTAATATCGATCCGCTCGCCCAACTCATCCCAGCCGTAATGATCCACAAGACGCTCGACAACATCAGCCAACTTAACGCCGTGCAGTGGATTATTCGGTTGATTGTCCATCTTAGTTGACGCGCTCGAACATCAGATCCCAAACACCGTGACCTAGCTTTTCACCCCGTTTTTGGAACTTAGTCACAGGGCGGAAGTCTGGCTGTGGCGAAAACTGACCTTCGCCCATCTGGTTTTGATAGCCCTCTGCCGCACTCATCACTTCCATCATATGCTCTGAGTAGGGCTCCCAGTCAGTCGCCATATGGAAGACACCGCCAATCGCCAGCTTTTGACGAATGGTTTGAGCAAATTCAGGTTGTACAATGCGGCGTTTATTGTGCTTCTTCTTATGCCAAGGGTCTGGGAAGAAGAGCTGCACACCCGCCAAAGAGCCATCCGGTATGCACTGTGCCAGTACCTCGATCGCATCTTCACAATAGACGCGAATATTGTCGACCCCTTCGGCACGTGCATCAGCTAACAAACGACCAACACCGGGAGGATGCACTTCGATTCCAATAAAGCCCTTCTCAGGTGAGCGGCTCGCCATCTCTACCAGCGACGCGCCCATACCAAAACCGATCTCTAGAGTGACGGGGCGATCATCGCCAAACAGAGTTTTAAAGTCGACCATGCCATCTTCAAGTTCTAGCCCATACAGAGGCCAGTTCTCTTTCATTGCACGCTCTTGCCCTTCTGTCATGCGTCCAGCGCGTACGACAAAACTTCTAATCGTACGGTGTGGGCGCTGCTGTTCTGTGTCACTCATTGTTCTATCCGTAAGGTTCGTAACGACCAGGCAAACAGTGCCCAGCCAATAATCATTAATATACCACCGATGGGGGTGATCGCTCCTAACCAACCAGTATCAGTTGCGATTAGCAGATAGAGGCTGCCACTGAAGATCAACGTCCCTGCCAACAGCGAATACCCAGCAAGGCGCCAGCTTTTACTATTGAGTTTAAAACCGGTAATACCGACCACCATCAAACCTAGAGCCTGCCAAAACTGGTAATCCACAGCGGTGCTGAAGGTTTCAAAGCGAGCAGCTGACAGGGTGCTTTTCAGTAAATGGGCACCAAAAGCGCCAAAAATCACCGAAAACATCGCTAAAATCGCACCAATCATCAAAAAACGTTTCGCGTGCATCATCACCTAATTTGGGCCGCAAGCATACACAAAAAAAGCCGCTAATGCGGCTTTTTCACAACACTTTCATCCGTTAGATAACGACTAAAGCGTTTTTAATTTTCTTCATCGCGTTCTTTTCAAGCTGACGGATACGCTCTGCAGAGACCTCATACTTAGCGGCCAACTCGTGCAGCGTTGCTTTTTCATCAAGCAACCAACGCTGTGCCAAGATATCTCGACTGCGCTCGTCCAACTGGCCCATCGCTGCGGCTAACTGGCGGTTAGAATTATCTTCCCAATCCTGCTCTTCAAGTAGCTCGGCTGGATCGGCAGACTTGTCTTCCAAGAACAGTGCCGGTGCAACAGGCGCACTCTCTTCAGAATCATCAGCAGCAGGCGCATCAAAGGCCATGTCAGTGGCGGCCATGCGACCCTCCATCTGACGCACTACTGCAGCATCAACGCCTAGATCTTCTGCGATCGCTTCAACTTCATCGTTGTTCATCCAACCTAGGCTCTTCTTCTGTGAGCGTAGGTTAAAGAACAGCTTACGCTGAGCTTTGGTCGTCGCAACTTTAACAATACGCCAATTGCGAAGAATGAATTCATGCATTTCGGCTTTGATCCAGTGAACAGCAAAGCTCACCAGACGAACACCGACGGTTGGATCAAAACGTTTAACCGCTTTCATCAAACCAACGTTACCCTCTTGGATCAAATCACCGAGAGGAAGGCCGTAGCCTTTGTAGCTGCGCGCAATGTGCACAACAAAGCGCAGATGTGACATAACCAACTGGCGAGCCGCATCAAGGTCTTGCTCAAAATGCAGACGCTCGGCAAGCTCCCGTTCTTCCTCTGGAGTGAGGATAGGGATAGTGCTGACATTCTGAACGTAAGCGGCAAGATCGCGCCCCGGAGTCAGATGTTCAACTAATTGCAAGCTAGTGCCCATTTCTCTTTAAACCTCAAAAACTTTCGTTTTTTACACTGTTTTAAATCGTTTTAACTGTCTAGTTAGACCCAGTTTTGACAAAAAAGTTCATTAGGAATTACTAATATTTACCAACACTGGACCCAAAAAGATACCAGAGTGACAGATAAACGCAAATCCGGCTAAATCCGATCAATCAGAGCCTTGATTTAACTGCCCCATCTGTCTGGATACAGCAATGAATGCCCCTATCCATCCTAGTATAGTCCCGCCCACTAACAGCGCCATGATTAATGACAAATCAGGTCCCTGAAGATCAAAACGACCAATATAGAGCTCTGTTAACTCAGCCAATGGCGCTTCGACAAGTGCCAGTGAGAAGTAAACCAATACTAGGCTCAACAGTGCACCAAAGAGTCCGTACAGCAGTCCTGCATAGAGGAATGGGCGTCTCACCCAAGCAGCGGTAGCGCCTATCAACAAACTGACCTCAATCTCCTCTTGGCGACTGCTGATCATGGTACGAATGGTGTTAGCGATCACCAGAAGCACGGTCATACCCAATAACAGCGCCAGCACAAAACTGATGCTGGAGAATGAGCCTAAAATCACTTCGAGACGCTCTAACCACTCTACGTCTAACTCGGCGACATCCACCTCTGGCAAGGCTGCCATGCTTTCACGCAGTGCTTTCATGGTCGCAGGATCTTGATCACGCGGCGTCGCGAGCACAACCGCTGGGAGTGGATTCTCATCCAATAGGTTGATCAGCTCACCCAGTTCAGAGTGGCTTTTAAACTCGCTGGCACCTACATCGCTACTGATCAATTCAACCGAAAGTAGATCATCACGCAGCAGGAGTGAACGGCTGAATCGATCTAACTCGTCGGCTTTGAGTTCTGGGCTTAAATAGAGTGCAAGCTGAGGCTCAAAGTCAGTACCCGGTGTCAGCTGTTTCAAATTACCCAACAGCGAATACATAAAGGTTGGCACAGCGAGTACAACCGCCAATAGCAGCAGTGTCACCAGCGTCGACAGTCGATTATGTAGAAGACGCTTAACGGCATCGGCACTCTCTAGACGGTGCTGTACCGCCCAGTGTTTAACGCGTTGCCAACGGCTGACGCTGATATCAGAGGCGCCGCGTGATCGAGTCTCACTACTGGACATGACGCAGTCGCCCCTTATCTAAAATCAGCACTCTATGACGCATTCGCTTGATCAACGCCACATCATGGGTCGCGATCAAGACGGTCGTTCCAATGCGGTTGAACTGCTCGAATAGACTCATGATGTCGAGAGAGAGTCTAGGGTCGAGGTTACCGGTCGGCTCGTCGGCAATCAGCACCCTAGGCTTATGAACAATGGCACGCGCAATACCGATACGCTGCTGCTCGCCACTCGATAACGCCTGTGGGAGCTTCTGCTCTGACTCCAACAGTCCTACTCGATCGAGTGCCGCGCGTACGCGACGACCAATATCCTCTTCGTTATAGCCTGCGATACGCAGTGGAAGTGCAATGTTCTGGTAAACAGTGCGATCTTCTAACAGACGATGATTCTGGTAGACCACACCCAGGGTTCGGCGATATTGCGGAATCTCGCTGCGAGACAATTCAGATAGATTTTGATCACCGACCCACACATCACCACGGCTAGGTTGCTCAACGCGCGTCAGCAGTTTTAACAGGGTACTCTTCCCTGCTCCCGAGTGGCCTGTCAAAAAGGCCATCTCGCCCGACTCCAATGTAAAGTCGACAGACCTTAGGGCCTCTTGACCAGAGTCATAGCGCTTACTGACGTTAGTGAATTGAATAGCCGCCATAGGAGTTAGTCGAACAACGCCTCAACAAAAGCTTTCGCTTCAAAAGGACGTAGGTCATCAGCTTGCTCACCGACACCGATGAATCGAATAGGCAGACCAAACTGTTTGGCGATGGCAAAGATAATACCGCCCTTCGCTGTGCCATCGAGTTTCGTTAGGGTAATGCCCGTCACGCCCACCGCCTCTTTGAACTCTTTAGCCTGGCTGATGGCGTTCTGACCCGTACCCGCGTCGAGTACCAACATCACTTCATGTGGCGCCGAAGGATCTAACTTCTGCATCACACGAACAACCTTCTGTAACTCTTGCATCAGGTTATCTTTGTTCTGCAAACGACCCGCTGTATCTGCAATCAATACATCAACGTTTTTCGCTTTAGCTGACTCAAGCGCATCAAATAGAACAGAGGCTGAGTCTGCACCGGTATGTTGAGCAACCACTGGGACGTTATTTCGCTCACCCCAAACCTGAAGCTGTTCAACCGCCGCGGCACGGAAGGTATCACCCGCCGCTAACATCACCGACTTACCTTCACCCTGATACTTCTTGGCCAGTTTACCGATGGTCGTTGTTTTACCGACACCGTTAACACCCACCATCAGAATCACCATTGGGGATTTGTCACTCTGTAATTCAAGCGGTTGATCAACGGGTTCTAATAGCTCGGCCAGCTCCTGTTTCAGAGCCGCCTGCAGAGCGTCGCCATCCGAGAGCTGTTTACGCTCTACACGATCGGTTAAACGTTCGATAATCTCTGTCGTTGCCTCAACGCCAATATCGGCCATCAGCAACAAGGTCTCGATCTCTTCCATAAGATCTTCATCGATCTCAGGGTTACCGGCGAAGAGGGTTGTAATCTGCTCAGTCAGGCCGGCTTTCGTGCGACTTAGACCGGATTTAACACGATCGAAGAAGCTTTTTGTTGGCTCTGGCTCTGGCTCTGGCTCTGGCTCTGGCTCTGGCTCTGGCTCTGGCTCTGGCTCTGGCTCTGGCTCTGGCTCTGGCTCTGGCTCTGGCTCTGGCTCTGGCTCTGGCTCTGCAGGAGTCTGTTCAACCTCCACTTCGGTCTCAACAGCTTCTGGCTCAACCGTCTCTTCTGCAGCTGCTGGCTCAACTACCTCTTCGACTGCGTCTTCAGCAACAGGCGGCTCTTCAACGGGCGCTTCGTCAACCGATGGTGTTTCAACTGGGGCCTCTGTAACGCTCTCTTCAACGCTTTTTTCTGAAGCAGAATCCTGAATAGCCTCAGTTTTATCCCCTTTCAGATAACGCATCATCACAATCAAAATGACGACGGCAAAAGCGGCCGCAACGTAAGGGATAATGGCTGGATCATAGCCGTTATCAAGCATCCAGTTGTAGAGAGATTCCATAGTCTAAACAGTCCTAATCAGAGGGAACTAAACAGTCAAAATATAAGTCCAGAATTCTACCACATCAGACGCTGTGAAAGCCTATCTATTAGCCTAAGCTGAGGTTAAAATTTCTGTTTACCTAAAACTGCTTTGGCAGAGACCTTTTTCAATGAGCCCTAGACGCAACAGAAACAGCAAACCCGCCCCTCATAATCGAGCAAATGACTCGTTCGTTCGCATCATCGGCGGAGATTGGCGCTCACGAAAACTGAGCTTTCCAGAGAGTGAAGGACTTCGCCCAACACCGGATCGGGTTCGAGAAACGCTATTCAACTGGTTACAAGCTTACACACCAGCAGCCAAATGCCTGGATCTGTTTAGCGGCAGCGGTGCGCTGGCGTTTGAAGCGCTGTCGCGCGGTGCAGCTCACGCCACACTGATTGATGCATCGCGCTTGGTCTGCAATTCACTTAAACACAATCTGCAAGAGCTGAAGGCACAAAACGCTGAAGTGCTCGAAACAGACGCTACTCAATGGCTCCTGCAGCAAGCGAGCCGTGAATTTCGATACGACCTGGTCTTCTTAGACCCCCCCTTCAACAAAGACTTAGTTTCAGGCATCTGTCAGCTACTTGAGGAAAATCAAGTTCTTGCAGATGGATCGATGATATATATAGAGACTGAGAGATCGCTAAGTACCCTATTAGTTCCAGATAACTGGCAACTGTATCGCGACAAACAGGCAGGTGACGTCAGCTACCGCTTGTATAAAAGAAATTAATTTTAGTTATAGATAAATAATTTAATATATCTATTAATTATTAAAAGTTTCTCCTATAATTTGTCGCCTTGACGCAATTCCGTTACCATCCGCGGGAATATTACCGCTATTAGGAGTAGCTGGGATGAAAAGGGTAGCTTACCCAGGAACGTTTGATCCTATTACGAACGGCCATGTAGATTTGGTGGAGAGAGCCTCCAAACTGTTTGGTCAGATTGTAGTAGCTGTGGCAGAGAGCCCAAAAAAACGTCCCCTGCTGGATTTGGATGTTCGAGTAGAACTTGCACGCGAATCCTTGGCACACCTCGACAACGTAGAAGTGGTTGGCTTTAACAGCCTACTGATCGATCTTTTGAAAGATCATCAATGCGACGTCATTTTACGAGGTTTGCGAGCGGTTTCAGATTTTGAATATGAGTTTCAGCTTGCCAATATGAACCGAAAGTTGGCTCCACAAGCTGAGAGCCTGTTTTTAACACCGGCTGAACACTTGTCGTACATCTCATCGACGCTGATTCGCGAAATCGCGTCATTAGGTGGAGACGTGACAGAGTTTGTTCATCCGGCTGTCGATGCGGCATTGAAACGACATTTTTCTAACTAGTTTAGATTTGAGCCTAGAGTGAGGTAGACACGATGGCACTAATGATTACCGACGAATGCATCAACTGTGATGTGTGTGAACCAGAATGTCCTAACGAGGCGATCAGCCCAGGGGATGAGATCTACGAGATCGAGCCAAGTAAATGTACTGAGTGTGTAGGCCACTACGACACGCCACAGTGTGTTGAGGTTTGTCCGGTTGACTGTATTCCAAAAGATCCTGATCACGTTGAAACTGAAGAGCAACTGATGATCAAGTACGAGAAGCTGGTTGGCTAATCGAACTCAAAGACAAAAAAACGCGACCTTGGGTCGCGTTTTTTTGTGCCTGATTAACCTAAAACTCCGGCGCCAGCTCGTTCATCTGAAACTCTTGATCAAGACGCTGGCCAACCACATTGGGCTCCACCAAGTGGTAGGCGTAGTTCATGTGCAGACAACGAACTTTGTCCCAGTTAGCAATACCGCCAATGCCTACCTCGTTGAACATCTTAGTGAACCCAAGAGTTTCGATTCGCTGTCTGTCCTCCGGACGCATCAGTTCCCAGCGGCGCTCCATGTAGTGTTTCTGCTGCGCCATGTAGGTATCACGAAGCTCTGCATCCTCTTGCAGCTCCTCCTCAAAACGCTTAATCCAGCCCGTCATCTCGACACGACTGATCTCAACACTTAAATCCTTACTGCTCAGCCAATAGAGGGTTGGGAAAGGCTTATCATCGATCAGGCTTCGCATCTGTAACACCAATGGCACACCACTAGGGGTTTGTGCCGCTATCGCCTCGATACCGCGAGGCTCGCGACCGATCTGCTGGCGTACTATTTGAAGCTGTCTCTCTGTTGGTTGCATCTTAAACCTGTGCGTATTGATCAGCATTGAGGATCCATCGATCACACAGCTGACGGGTTAATTCTGTTGATGTCTCTATGCGCTCTGCTGTCTGCTGGACACTGTCGAGCATGTCAGCGTCACGTTGCAGATCGGCGATTCTGAAACTCATCATGCCTGTCTGGCGGGTGCCTAACACCTCACCCGGGCCTCGCAACTCAAGATCACGCTCTGCAATACGGAAACCGTCACTGGTCTCACGCATGATTGCCAAACGGTCGCGACCCTGCTGCGAAAGAGGCGCATGATACATCAAAACACAAAAACTCTCTCGCGACCCTCGACCTACACGGCCGCGTAACTGATGCAACTGTGATAATCCCAGTCGTTCGGGGTTCTCGATGATCATTAAACTCGAATTCGGAACGTCTACGCCGACCTCAATCACCGTCGTAGCCACCAAAAGATCCAACTCATGCGCTTTGAATTGCGCCATCACATCCGCTTTTTCGGCCGGTTTCAGACGACCATGCACCAGACCAATTCTAAGATCGGGCAGAGCCTCGCGCAGCTCTTCGGCAGTCGTTTCGGCTGCCTGACACTGCAGCGCTTCGGACTCCTCTACCAGCGTACAGACCCAATAGGCCTGCAGGCCCTGTTTGCAGTTCTGTTCAACGCGCTCAACCACTCGATCGCGACGACTGTCATCAATCACGACCGTTTGCACTGGCGTTCGGCCCGGTGGTAGCTCATCGATGATGGAGCAGTCCAGGTCAGCGTAAGCACTCATTGCTAGTGTACGAGGGATGGGGGTAGCGGTCATTATGAGCTGATGAGGTATTTTACCGTCATTTCGCCCCTTTTCACGCAAACTTAGCCTCTGATCGACGCCAAATCGATGCTGCTCATCAATCACAACCATCGCCAGATCATGGAAGGCGACCTCATCTTGAAACAGGGCGTGGGTTCCGACAACCACCTGAGCCTCACCACCACTGATCTCAGCTAATGCCGCTTCCCGTGCTTTACCTTTTACCTTACCCGCCAACCACGAGACCTTAATCCCAAGCGGCTCCAGCCAACTTTTAAAGTTGATTAGATGCTGTTCGGCCAGAATTTCTGTCGGAGCCATAACCGCCGCTTGTTTGCCGTTTTCAACCGCTTGTAACGCGGCCAATACAGCAATCATGGTCTTACCTGAGCCCACATCACCCTGCACCAACCGCAACATCGGCAAAGGGCGCCCCATATCACGGGCCACCTCTCGTGCCACACGAAGCTGAGCCTCTGTAAGTGAAAAAGGCAGCCGATCTAGAAACGGCAGCGTGAGTCGACCCGTCGATTTCAGCGCTGGCGCACCTTGCGTCTGCATCTGATGACGTACCACGCGAAGCGATAGGTTATGTGCCAATAACTCTTCGAAAGCTAAGCGTCTCTGCGCTGGATGCTGCCCTTCAAGTAGCGACTCCAAATCCACACCAACAGGAGGCTGGTGAAGAAAGCGCACGGCATCGGTTAGTGAGGGGTAATGGTTGCGCGCTAGCTCAGAGTCCGGCAGCAACTCATCTAAGGGTTCAGAACCCAAAGCGGAGAGTGCCTGCCCTACCAGGCTTCTAAGGCGCGGTTGAGTCAAACCTTCAGTCAATGGATAGATTGGGGTCAGCGTCTCTTCCAACTGATCAAAGCCATCGCCCTTCATCAGCTTGTACTCGGGATGAATCAGTTCTAAACCATTTGCACCAGGGCGCACCTCGCCAAAACAGCGAATATCCGCATTGATCAAGCCGCTCTTTTGCGCAGCGCTGAAGTGGAAAAAACGCAGAGTTAGGGTACCAGTGCCATCCTGAATACGGCAGACCAGGCTTCGGCGGCGCCCCATCACGATGTCACACGCGATTACACGCGCCTCAACCACCACCTCATCACCGGGGCGCATCGCTCCTATCGCAGTGATGCGCGTTCGATCTTGGTAGCGCAACGGCAAGTGAAACAGCAGATCCTGAAAGTTATGAATACCTAGCTTGCCAAGTTTGGACGCTAGCGCAGCGCCAACACCCTTTAGCTCAGTGACCTTTCGATGGGCTACCTGAGAAGACACGGCCAGTTAACTATCCAACGCTCGGCACTTAGCGATGGCATCAACCAACACATCAATCGCCTGTGGACGAGGGAAGCTGGCACGCCAAGCAACAGCAACCGATCGCATCGGTTTGGGATCATTGAACGGCACAATATCAACCAACGAATTGGAGGGGTGATTCGCTAAAGCCGACTCTGGTAACACGCTGGTTCCTAAGCCAGAGGCGACCATCATACGAATGGTCTCTAGTGAACTGCCTTCAGTGACTCTGTGTTGATCATGGAACGACTGATTCAAGCTTGGGCAGGCCTCCAGTACCTGATCCCTGAAACAGTGCCCCTCACCCAGCAGCAGCATATCCAGCTCGTTCAACTTCTGAGAGTCCACTGAGCCCGCTTTGCTCAGCTCATGCCCTTTTGGAGTAATTAAACTGAAGGTCTCATCATAAACCGCCCGAGTCAGCACATCGGGCTCATGGAAAGGCAACGCGATGATGATCGCATCCAACTCACCAGTGCGTATTTTGCTTCGAAGAACTTCGGTCAAATTCTCCTCGATGTAGAGAGGCATTTGCGGAGCAATCTGCTGAACTTCGGGAATTAGACGAGGGAAAAGGTAGGGACCGATGGTGTAAATCGCACCCACACGTAACGGGGTAGCCAGCTGATCTTTACCTTCACGGGAGAGCTCTTTAATCGCTTCAGCCTGCTCTAATACGCGCTGTGCTTGACGCACTACTTTGTCACCTATGGGCGTCACGCGTACGGCGTTTTTACTGCGTTCAAACAACGCGACACCGAGCTCATCTTCCAGCTTTTTAACGGCGATAGAGAGCGTCGGCTGACTGACAAAGCATTTTTCGGCGGCATGGCCGAAGTGCTGTTCACGAGCTAGCGTGACGATGTAGCGAAGTTCTGTAAGCGTCATTTTCGATCCTCTGGTAATCTTTAACGACTAAAGGGAGAACACTACCGTGTCGAAACGTTTTCTAATCATTGGCTGTGGTGACTTGGGCAATACCATTGCAACCAAGCTCATCAGTCAACAACATAAGGTCTATGGTCTTAGACGTAATATAGACCAGCTATCGGAAGGCGTACAACCAATAGCGTGCGACTTTTATGAAATTGAAAATCTCCCGCCCCTTCCAGAAGTCGATTACGTCATCTTCTCGGCCGCCGCAAAATCACGCGATATTGAGCACTACCGACAGATATACGTTGATGCCCCGGCTGCCATATTAAAAGCACTGCCAACTGCACCGATACGCTCTTTTGTGGTTAGCTCAACCGGCGTCTATGCTCAAAACCGTGGTGAGTGGATTGATGAATTCAGCGCTGCTGAACCTAACACGGCGCACTCCGTTCTACTTTTGGAAGGCGAATCACAGTTTAAACAGCGATCAGCTTGCACCCTGATCCGCAGCAGCGGCATATACGGCCCTGGCCGTACCCACCTTCTAAAACGCATCCTCAGTGGAACCATTGCGTTAGAGACGCCGACTCATTTTAGCAATCGTATACACAGTGACGACTTGGCCCATTTTGTTGTGCACTTAATTGGCAAAGCGATCGACCAACAACCACTGAAAGAACTCTATTTAGCCAGCGACGGTCACCCAGCACCGATTCATGAGATTACCAAGTGGCTTGCAGAGCAACTGGGCGTGGCAGCCCATCATCAGGAGCCGATACAGCGTGGCGGGAATAAACGCATCGCTAACAGAGCGATGAGGGAGAGTGGCTTTGTCTGTCGATACCAGGACTACAAAGCCGGATTTGCGCCTCTGCTGGATGATTTCAAATCGCAACAGAAACAGATCACTTAACAGCGGTTAAGCCTTCGATTTAAGCAGGCGTGCCGCTTTAACGGCAAAGTAGGTCAAGATGCCATCGGCACCTGCTCGTTTGAATGCCAGCAGTGACTCCATCATCACCGACTCCTCATCCAACCAGCCATTTTGAAACGCCGCCATGTGCATCGCATATTCGCCGCTCACTTGGTAAGCATAGGTAGGCACACGTAGCTCAGTTTTCACACGGCGCACGATATCAAGATAGGGCATACCCGGTTTTACCATCACCATATCAGCACCCTCAGCTAGATCGAGAGCAACCTCGTGCAGGGCTTCATCGCTGTTAGCAGGGTCCATCTGGTAGCTGTATTTATTGCCTTTGCCAAGATTACCGGCAGAGCCTACTGCGTCACGGAAAGGACCGTAGTAAGCACTTGCATACTTGGCAGAGTAGGCAAGGATGCGAGTATTGACATGACCACCGGCCTCTAGCGCTTCACGGATCGCCTGAATACGGCCATCCATCATATCACTCGGGGCCACCACATCAGCGCCCGCTTCAGCGTGTGAGAGCGCCTGCTTCACCAATACATCAACAGTGATGTCATTGAGTACGTAACCCTCTTCATCGATGATGCCATCCTGTCCATGGGTAGTAAATGGATCCAACGCAACGTCAGTAATCACACCCAGTTCTGGTAATTTTGCTTTGATCGCTCGCACGGCACGCTGTGCCAAACCCTCTGGATTGAATGCCTCTTCGGCCATTTCAGACTTAGCGGATGCAGGTGTGACTGGGAATAGAGCCACGGCAGGAATACCTAGTTCATAAGCTTCCTGACAGGCATCAACAAGCAGATCAATGCTGAGTCGCTCAACACCCGGCATAGAGGGGACCGTTTCACGCTCACCTTCGCCCTCAATCACAAACATTGGGTAGATCAGATCTTGGGCTGTCAGCTGGTTCTCACGCATCAAATCACGAGAGAAAGTGCTAGCACGCATACGACGCATGCGAGTGAGTGGAAAAATGCGTTGGCTAGGATCGAATGCCACGAGACACCTCATTAGTAGATGATTTTTAACAAGTATAACGCTCAAGATGGCGGCAAGACTAACCCGCCGACCAACAAATCGACACAAAAATGGCTTTGGTTATTTACATATAACTAAATAATATCTAAATAACCTCTTTTTAGCTGTTATGACTATATACAAACCCTATCTCAATCCCTAAAGTACGCACCACGGAATAACTGAGGTCATGGATTGACCCGGTGAGACCAAGGATTGGTTTCAATGGAAGTAAAGCAACACAGGGACATCGCAGGACGCGACTAGGTTGCAAGGAAAGTCTTCCAACAGGGCGTGCCATGGAGTGGCCGCCCTATTTTTTTGCCTGCTATTTGCCCAACAGCAATGCGATGCGATGCGCCAGATCCTCGGGATCATCCCAGGGCATCATATGCCCAGCCCCTTCAATGAACTCCAAATGCATCGGCTGCTTAATCCTATTAGCCACACGTAGCGCATACTCTTTGGATAACACCTCATCATGATCACCTTGCAGATTGATCAATGTAAATGGGAACACCGAATCAGCAATCCCAGCTTGATGGGTAAACAGTGAAGCAAGCGTTGCCAGAGGGTAGTCAAAGATAATCAATGGATCGTCATTGATGTAGGGCCCTGCGGGGTGATCACCCAGAAGCGACTCAAAATCGATAAAGCTCTTAAGTGGCAGGCGCATATTGGGAAACCACAGAGCGCTGAAGCGAGTCCAGCTCCAACCCAAGGCATACATCATATCGGGAGGCTCTTGCCCTAACAGCAGCGTGGTACAGAGCACCGATTGAATGCGCTGATCTAGCTCAGCCAACGCAACCGCCGTGACAGCCCCTATCGAGTAACCATAGACGGACCATGGACCGGTAAAGCGGGATTCAAGGGCATTCAGCACATGGGAAAGGTGATGCTGGAACTGTTCAACAGTATATCGACCGCGATTACCTGCAGAGTAGCCGTGTCCCGGAGGATCGACCGCAATCACATTAAAACCCTGCTGATTAAGGGCTACAGCTAATTCAGCATAGAGCTCGACATAGGTGCCGATCCCTGCGAGAAACAGAATATTGGGGGCGCTGTGCGAGACAGGGTAGATCTCGACATTAATGCTGGCATCCAATCGCCACACTTCACGATGTGTCAGCGCATCCGAAATACCCAACCCCTGACGACGAGCCTTCTGCTCTACCGTCTCAACGGGGAACGCCTGCCTAAAGCTCATTAACGCTGACACCTAGGACAAAATACCGTCGCCCGTTGACCCTGACGAATCTCTTTAAGCGTCGAGCCACAGGATTTACAGGCCTCACCGCCTCGACCGTAGACCGAGAGCTCTTGCGCAAAATAACCTGGCTTGCCGTCACTGGAGAGGAAATCCCTTAAGGTAGTACCACCGCGCGTGATGGCGTACTCAAGCACGCTCTTAATCTCGCCGACCAAACGCTCATAACGCTGTTTTGACACCTTACCCGCCGGCTTACGCGGATCGATACCCGCTCTAAAGAGAGACTCATTAGCATAAATGTTGCCAACACCGACGACGACTTCAGAGGTCATGATGAACTGCTTGATGGCTAGAGAGCGATTACGTGACGCCTTAAACAGATAATCCACGTTAAATGCATCGGACAGAGGCTCTGGGCCTAGCTTCTCCAATAACTTGTGCGTCTCACCTTTGGGTTGCCAGAGCACAGAACCGAAACGGCGAGGATCGGTTAGGCGCACCAACAAGCCATTTTCCATCACGAGATCCACATGATCATGTTTGGCCGGTTCTGTTCCTTTGGGAAGAACTCTCAAGCTACCTGACATACCCAAGTGCACCATGAGATCGCCCTCATCAAAACGTATCAGGATATATTTTCCTCGACGTTCGACGCTATTAACCTTTTTTTCAACGATGTTTTTAGGAATTTCACTAGGCACAGACCAACGCAAACGAGGCTCACGCACCACAAAATCGGCCACACGCTGCTGATCAATGTGCGGCTCTATGCCTCGTCGTGTTGTCTCTACTTCGGGTAACTCTGGCACTTAACTCACCTTAGCCGCACGTTGGGTTAAAAAGACACCTAGCACCGTCACAGCCACACCCACCAAGGTTAGCATCGACAGACGCTCATCAAACAGATACCAAGCTTCTAGCGCTGTTGCGGGCGGAACAAGATAGAAATAGCTGGCTACTTTGGCTGACTCACCTTCACGAATCATCAACATCAATAGCAAAATAGCAGAGAGCGACAGACCAAGCACCAACCAGGTCAACGCGCCAATTAACTCAATGTGCCAAACCACCTCTTGAGTCTCAAAAGCGAAGGTTAAAGCGCCCATGATAATCGCCGTCATCACGTATTGAATGAACGATCCAGTAAGAAGATCCGCCCCCCCACCAAAACGTTTCTGATAGAGGGTGCCAATAGAGATCGCAAAGAGTGCCACCAAGGCGGCCGTGATCGCTCCCGCCGTAAGGGTAATCTCCTCATCCGCCACACCTGACCAGAGCACTGTCACGACGCCGATCAAGCCAAGCCACAACCCAACCCAACCCATAGGGCTCAACTTCGACTTGAGCCATATCTGTGAGATAAAGGCGGTCAGTAGCGGCTGCAGACCGACAATAATCGCCGTTACACCGGCCGGCATATCCAACTTGATGGCTGCAAATACGCCACCCAAATAGCCTGCATGAATCAACGATCCCGTAACCAACTGATGTTTAGCGACATCCCAGCTCGGCCAACGTCCACGGAAGATCTGAATCAATAAAAAGAAGACCGCCAACGTGAACAGCATACGGATAAATAGGTAGTTAAACGGTTCAATATAGGGCAAACCGTATCGAGCACCGATAAAGCCGGTGCTCCAAAGCAGAACAAATGCAAAAGGTACAACACTCATCCATGACTTAGTCATGCGAACATCCTTAAATGGGTAAACGCTCGGCAAAAAAATACCCGCATCAGTGTAACCGAATGCGGGTATCTTTGGGATGCTGTATCAATTACTTGATCTTAGCTTCCTTGTAGATAACGTGCTTACGAACAACCGGATCGTATTTCTTGAATTCGAATTTGTCCGGAGTGTTACGCTTGTTCTTATCTGTAGTGTAGAAGTGACCAGTACCTGCAGAAGAGACTAGTCGGATCTTTTCGCGTGCGCCTTTAGCCATGACTTAGCTCCTTATGCTTAGACTTTGTTGCCATTTTTACGAACGTCAACAAGAACAGCGTCGATGCCTTTCTTGTCGATGATGCGCATACCTTTAGAAGATACGCGTAGACGAACGAATTTGTTTTCGCTCTCTACCCAAAAACGGTGCCAGTGCAGGTTTGGTAGGAAGCGACGACGTGTTTTACGTTGTGAGTGGGAAACGTTGTTTCCTGTTACTGGGGATTTGCCAGTAACCATACATACTCGAGACATTTTAAAACCTCAGTTAATAGTGTTTTCTTTTACTCTGTCAGATATTTATTGAATGCCACTTTCATAACGAAAACCTTGGCAATCTCAGGCGGAGCGTCCGAAAACGAGACAGAAATCCCGTACCAATGAGACAGAGGCGCGTGATATTACAGAAGAACCACCCCAAACGCCACCTTTTTGTCTGTTTTTTGTTCAATCTTAGGAGTGATGTGAGATCGTGGTTTTGCGGTTTTGTTCGCGGTTTTTAGATTTCGCGGTTTTTCGCTTCGCTCAAATTCGCTCCTACAACGCCACCCCGTAAGAACGAATTACCGCAGGTAAACCGTGACACATGATCGCAACCCCCACCCCGCAAGAACGAATTACCGCAGGTAAACCGTGACAAATCATCGTAACCCACACCCCGTAGGAACGAATTGCCACAGGTAAACCGTGACAAATGATCGTAACCCACACCCCGTAGGAACGTATTACCGCAGGTAAACCGTGACACATCATCGTAACCCACACCCCGTAGGAACGAATTGCCGCAGGTAAACCGTGACACCCAATCGAAACCTCCACCCTGTAGGAACGAATTGCCGCAGGCAAACCGTGACACATCATCGTAACCCACACCCCGAAGAAACAAATTGCCGTAGGCAAACCGTGACACGTCTAATCAAGCCATATGGCATCCCAATGCGGATATTCTCTGACTGTTGTTACCAAACCCGCTCTTACTGGGTTCATCACAATGTATCTAGCAATACTCTCAATATCATCCGATCGCCTAATCGCTCGATCATAAAAGCCTTTTTCCCAGCTGATACCCTGACCTTTAACCAAACTCAGCTTAACTTTTCTCATCACATGTGAAATTGAACCTGAGTGTTCATTGAGTTGAATTAGCCAATGGAAATGATCGGGCATTATGACATAGGCCAGACTCTCAATCTGTTGACTGTGCAGGCATTTAACTAGAGATCGAGCCACATGAAAATCTTCAAAAAAGCACTGGCGCCCCAGCGTCACCGTGGTTAGATGATAAATCTGCCCTGGAATCGAAACACGGCCTTTTCTTAACGAACTGTAACCTGGTTTTTTAATCATGACTCATCCTTGAGTTATGTAATTTATGTTTGCGGTATTTGTTTGTGTTTTGCGATTTTATACGCGGTTTTTTATTTTCGCGGTTTTTCGCTTCGCTCAAATTCGCTCCTACAACGCCACCCTGTAGGAACGAATTGCCGCAGGCAAACCGCGACACATCATCGCAACCCCCACCCCGTAGGAACAAATTGCCACAAGCAAACCGCGACACATCATCGCAACCCCCACCCTGTAGGAACGAATTGCCGCAGGTAAACCGTGACACATCATCACATCCCACACCCCGTAGGAACAAATTGCCACAGGCAAACCGCGACGCATCATCGCAACCCCCACTCTGTAGGAACGAATTGCCGTAGGCAAACCGTGACCTATAGCAGCCCCCGCTCTGCAAAGCTCATCGATTGGCTGCCCGCTATGATCAGATGATCGAGCACTTTGATGTCGATCAGAGCTAGCGCTTCTGAGATTCTTTGGGTAATGGTTTGATCGGCCATCGAGGGCTCGCAGACGCCTGAGGGGTGGTTATGGGCGAGGATAATGGCTGAGGCGTTGAGCGACAGCGCCGCTTCAACAATAACTCTGGGGTAGACCGCAGCCGCATTTAACGTACCAGAAAAGAGCACCTGCCATTTAATCACTCGATGCTGTGCATCCAGAAACAGACAGCCGAAGTGCTCTCGGCTGGCGCCGGCCAGCTCATGGCTAAGATAGGCCTTAACCGATTCCGGACTCTCGATCACCGAACGTTGTGCTATTTCACTGGCTAGGTAGCGTTTCCCCAGCTCCAGAGCTGCCTGAAGCAGAACGTACCGAGCAAGGCCGGCGCCGGCCAAATCGATAAAGCTTTCACACTCTCTATTGAGCAGTGCATTTAAGCTACCCGCTTGATCCAACCATTGACGGCCAAGATCGACGGCATTGCAGCCCGGTAACCCCTGCCCTACAAAAACGGCCAGGAGTTCAGCATCACTCAGCGCCGATGCGCCCTGTTGTAATAGCCTCTCACGCGGCCTCTCTGAACTTGGCCAATCCAAAATTTTCATATCACCTCCCTGTGATGAACGATATTTCGCTATACTCTGATCCCAGTATAGAAGATAATTCAATTTAAACATTGTCACTGTTTATAAGGCTTTCGAGGTATGCATAGACTTACTAACCGCCACATTTTGATCGGTATCACTGGCGGTATTGCAGCGTATAAAGCAGCTGAATTGACGCGTCTATTCAAAGGAGTCGGCGCGGAGGTACGCGTTGTTCTAACGGACGCTGGTGCCGAGTTCATCACCCCGCTGACCCTGCAAGCGCTATCAGGCAACCCTGTGCATCAATCCCTGCTCGATCCGGAAGCTGAACAGGGCATGGGGCATATTGAACTGGCCCGTTGGGCGGATCTCATCATCGTAGCGCCAGCGACGGCTGACTTTATGGCTCGATTTGCAGGCGGCATGGCAAACGACTTGCTGACCACTCTCTGTCTGGCGACGGATGCCCCTATCGCGTTAGCGCCAGCCATGAACCAGGCTATGTGGCGTGACCCTCGCACCCAGCAGAACTTAGAGACGTTACTATCTCAAGGCGTCAATATATTTGGCCCAGGTTCGGGTGAGCAAGCTTGTGGTGATACGGGGCCTGGTCGCATGATTGATCCCACTGAAATCCTAGCCAGTTGCGCCAATCTCATCGCGAACGGTCCGCTCAATGAGAAGAGCGTCGTGATCACCGCCGGTCCTACCCGTGAAGCGATCGACCCAGTTCGTTTCATCTCGAATCACAGCTCAGGCAAAATGGGATTCGAGCTGGCTGCTGCAGCTGCTAAAGCGGGCGCCAATGTCACCTTGATCGCGGGACCTGTATCACTACCAACGCCAAAAGGGGTTCGACGCGTTGATGTCGAGTCAGCAGAGCAGATGCTTGAAGCCGCTTTGATTGCGTCAGAACAGGCGGACATCTTCATTGGCGCCGCCGCTGTGGCCGATTACCGTCCGCAACTGGTCGCAGAGCAGAAGATCAAGAAAGGGGTCGAAGAGGTGATGGAGATTCTATTAACCAAGAATCCAGACATCATCGCTACCATTGCCGCGCAACCTGAGCGCCCACTGATGATTGGCTTCGCTGCTGAGACTGAAAATCTTGTTGAGTACGCTCGCAGCAAACTGGTTCGCAAAGGGCTGGATCTGGTGATTGCTAACGATGTTTCGCAAGCCGATATTGGTTTTAATGCTGATCAGAATGAAGTCATTCTGGTCGGACCTAACGGCGAGCTTCCTCTACCCAAAGCCGGTAAGAGCGAATTGGCCGAACAACTCATTTCACACATTTCACAATTGATGGATTGATATGCAAAAGCTACAAGTAAAAATCCTAGATAAGCGCCTAGGTGACTCGATTCCCATGCCAACTTACGCCACCACAGGATCAGCGGGGCTGGATCTTCGTGCCTGTGTTGAAGCACCGCTGACTCTAGAGCCAGGCCAAACTGAACTGATCCCAACCGGTATGTCGATCTTTATTGAGGACCCTAGCCTCTGTGCGATGATTCTTCCACGTTCTGGCTTGGGACATAAACACGGCATCGTGCTTGGCAACCTGGTTGGTTTGATCGATTCTGACTACCAGGGCCAGCTATTTGTATCGTGCTGGAACCGTGGTCAAACCACTTTCACAGTTGAGCCAGGCGAGCGCATCGCACAGTTAGTTTTGGTTCCTGTGGTTCAAGCTGATTTTGAATTTGTTGAAGAATTTACTGAAACGGATCGCGGCGAAGGCGGCTTTGGCTCTTCGGGTCGTCACTAATTTTTATATTTGATTTAGAGGTTTTTTCACCATGCCATTAACACGCCAACAAGCGATCTCGACCGCCACCGTCCTTTCTGAAGCGCTTCCCTATATTCAACGCTTCGTCGGTAAAACCATCGTCGTTAAATACGGCGGCAACGCCATGACCGATGAGAAGCTAAAAGCCAGCTTTGCACGCGACATCGTTATGCTGAAACTGATTGGCCTGAACCCCATTGTTGTGCACGGTGGTGGCCCGCAGATTGGTGATCTACTCGACAAATTGAAGATCGAATCTCACTTCATTAATGGCATGCGTGTCACCGATACGGCAACCATGGATGTGGTTGAGATGGTTCTCGGCGGCATGGTCAACAAAGAGATTGTCGGCCTCATCAACTCCGCCGGCGGTAAAGCGATCGGCCTGACCGGTAAAGATGGCGACCTGCTTCGTGCACGTAAGCTGAAAGTGAAACACAAGACGCCTGAGATGGAAGCACCTGAGATCATCGATATCGGTCACGTCGGTGAAGTTGAGCGTGTTAACGTCAGCGTTCTAGAGATGCTGGTGGATTCGGACATCATTCCAGTCATCGCCCCAATCGGCGTAGGTGCTGACGGTGCCTCATACAACATCAATGCGGACCTAGTCGCGGGTAAAATTGCAGAGGTTCTTCAGGCAGAGAAACTGATCCTACTGACCAACATTGCAGGTTTGATGGACAAAGAGGGCGAAGTGTTAACAGGCCTCTCAACCCAACAGGTCGATGCTCTAATTGCCGACGGTACTATCTACGGCGGTATGTTGCCTAAAATCGACTGTGCATTGAGTGCGGTAAAATCAGGCGTGACTTCAGCGCACATCATCGACGGTCGTGTCGAGCACTCCTGCATGCTGGAGATCTTCACTGATGAAGGTGTCGGCACTCTGATCTCTAACAAATCGTTGAAGGTGGAAGCATGAGCGAGACCAAAATTTCACGACGCGACCAGATTCTCCAGGCACTCGCCCAGATGCTGGAGGTCAATCCAGGACAACGCATTACAACGGCGGCCCTTGCAAAAGATGTTGGGGTATCAGAAGCGGCTCTCTACCGCCACTTCCCAAGTAAAGCGCGCATGTTTGAAGGGCTAATCGAATTTATCGAACAGACCCTATTCACACGCATTAAGACCATCACACAATCCGATGTCAGCGCTGTTCGTCAGGTTGAGCAGATCATTACCCTGCTACTCGCCTTTTCAGAGCGCAATCCAGGGATGTGCCGACTGCTTGGTGGTGATGCTCTTTCGGGCGAAAATGAGCGTCTGCGCGGTCAAATTAATCAACTGTTCGAGCGTATCGAGACGCAAATCAAGCAGACCTTACGCGAAGCCGAATTGAAAGAGGGTATTCGTACCCAGCTGCCAGCCGGCTCTACCGCCAACTTGATTTTGGCAACGGCTGAAGGTCGCATTCGCCAGTACGTTAGAACGGACTTCAAGAAACGCCCCACGGAGTTCTGGCCAGAACAGTGGTCCCGCATGTCAATCGGTCTGTTCAGAAGCCCATCGAACTGATGGGTAATAACTACTTCAAAGATCGCCTCAGTTTTTTTGCGGCGATCTTTGCCTTGATGCTGGCCGCAGCCAACCTTCGCGGCGGCCTAGTCGTTATCGGCCCGCTGGTCGAGGATATTCGGTCGGACCTGGGGATTTCAGCAGCTGCGTTCGGCTTCTTGATGACACTGCCACTGCTCTGTTTTGCCTCATTCTCTCTGGTCGTGCCCTGGGTTGCTAACCGTTTAGCACCGATGAAAGTCGTGGCACTTGCTCTGCTGACTCTTGGCATAGGAGCAGCGGCGCGCCTCTTTGGCGACTATGGGATGATGGTCTCTGGCACACTAGCACTAGGAGCCGGCATCGCCATTTTGAATGTACTGATTCCATCACTGGTTAAGGGACTCTTCCCAGAGAACGCGAGCTCACTGACCGGTGTCTATACACTGGTGCTAACCACAGGGGCCGCGTTTAGCTTCTACTCCGCGATACCGATGCGAGATGCCTTTGATGACTGGCATGTGCCTATGATCGTTTGGGCTATTCTGCCGATTATTGCTCTATTGGTCTGGCTGCCGATGTTGCGGGTTAAGTTTAAACCGGCTGCACCGAACAGTGTCAGCAGCAGCGTTTGGCGTTTACCACGAGCTTGGTCTTTGGCCTCTTTCATGGGACTGCAGTCTATTCAGTTCTATGTATTGGCTACCTGGCTGCCACGCATCTTTATGGATGCAGGGTTAAGTGATGCAGAAGCGGGATTGATGACCGCCATCTTCACCATGATCGGTATACCGGCTGCACTGTTAACTCCTATGATAGCGGCTAAGTTGCCGACGCAACGCAGCATTGTCGCGATCATCACCTTAATCGGATTGGTGGGCGTTTTTGGAATATGGCTAGCGCCCATTGAAGGTCGCTACTTGTGGGTCGCTTGTTTAGGTACCTATGGTGGGGCTTCGCTCTCACTTGCGCTGGCTCTGATCGCGATGAAATCGCATGATATGCGCCAAGCAACCGCTCTGTCAGCCATGGTCCAAGGGGTCGGTTATCTGCTCGCTAGCATTGCTCCGAGTTTGATCGGCGCTCTTTACGACTGGCAACAAGCTTGGACTCTGCCGATGCTCACGCTTGTCTTGCTGCTCATTGCACAAGCGGTAGCAGGTTGGCCCATCAGTGGCACCGGCAAGGTCGATGAAACGCGTTAAATGTTGAAGGCTTCGATCTCATGGCAGAGATCGAAGCAGTGATGCAGTGATTTAGAGCATTCAGAAAACTCTGCAATGATTTGATCTTCCACTCCCGGTTTTAGGTGCATGATATGCACCTTGCTGGGCTCGTCTAACTTGGCCAAATCCTCTGCCAAAGTAACCGATGTGTAGTGCTTACTGATTCCAGCCAGTTCGGCAGAGTCATTTCGGTAGGAGAGCTCTATGAAGATATCTGAGACCGGCTGCTGATTCAGGGCTTGCCACACCAGCTCGGTTGGTCCGGTATCACCAAAAAAGCAGAAAGCACCCTCCCCTCTGCTGATCCGGTAGGCATAACTCGGCACCGTATGCGAAAGCGGGATCGGCATCACCTGATAGCCGTTTAACTCCAATGTTTGAAAAGGTTCTAGCTCTAGATATTCAAGAACCGGTGTCTGCTCGTTGGGTATTTTTGAAAAGTCTGGCCAGATCACCCAGTTCAATATGTGCGCCTTAACCGCCTCTAACACCTCTTTAGGTGCCGCTAAGATAACTGGCTTTTTTCGATGCTCGGAAAGAGAGGCGAGCATCATGGCGACACCCGCTATGTGATCCATATGGGCATGGGTCAGCAGCACCGTTTCGATCTGGTTCATCTGCGCTAAGCTAAGCCGACCAACCCCAGTGCCACCATCTAAGAGTGTGCGCTCATCCAATAGAAAGCTGGTGGTGAACAGCCCCTCTGCCAAGCCTCCTGAACAACCTAAGTTTCGAACCTTCATCGCTGATCAATCATCGATTAAGGATGTTCAACGCTTTGAGCATGGTCAGCGCTTGATAGAGCTGGAAGTCATCACCCGCTAAATCGGACTGCACCGAGGATTTAACCGTCTCTTCTGACTCGTTCTCAAGGTGTCCAGCCAAATCCACTTCGCGCACCTGATCTAGATTAGGGGCTTTGCGATCCAGCCGAAGGTCTTCGACTACCACATCAGGGCTAATCCCTTGCGCCTGAATAGATCGTCCATTGGGCGTAAAGTAGCGTGCCGTCGTAATCTTAACGGCACGATCTTCTGACAGCGGAACAACCGTTTGTACAGAGCCTTTACCAAAACTCTGAGTACCCATAATTACCGCGCGTTTTTGATCCTGTAGAGCCCCTGCGACGATCTCTGATGCTGAAGCGGACCCGCCATTAATCAGCACGATTAACGGCACATTACCGATCGCCACATCATCCGTGGCATTAAACTCCAACTCAGATCGAGCAATACGCCCCTCTGTATAGACAATCAGACCTTCATCCAAAAATGCATCCGACACCGCAACAGCCGCCTGAAGCACGCCACCAGGGTTATTTCGCAGATCCAAGACAAGCCCTTTAAGCGCCTCATCTTTTTGCAGCTTAGCCAGAGCATCTAACAGATCCTGACCTGTATTGGCTTGAAACTCGCTGATACGCACATACCCAAAGCCAGGCTCTAACAGGCGGCTTCTGACGCTTCGAATCTTGATTGCTGCACGAACCAACTCAACTTCAAAAGGAGCATCGACGCCTTCACGCATGATGGTGATGCGAATCGACTCACCAATTTTGCCGCGCATCAATTTCACAGCGTCACTGAGAGACATACCTTGAACCGGCGTATCACCCAATTTAGTAATTAGGTCACCCGCTTTGATACCGGCCTCTTGAGCAGGGGTATCGTCCAGCGGCGTAATGACATGAACAAAGCCATCCTTCATGCCAACTTCGATGCCCAATCCACCGAACTCACCGTTCGTGTGTTCTTGCAGGTTATCGAACGCCTCTTTAATTAAGTAGTCCGAGTGCGGATCTAAGCCACGTACCATGCCAGCAATGGCATCTTCTAATAACTGCTGATCGGTAACAGGCTCGACGTAACTCTTTTTGATACTGCTAAACACCTCCGCAAAACGGCGCAACTCATCAAGAGGCAACTGATTCTCGGAGGACTCTTCACTGGTCTGTTCTGTCGGGTAGGCAAAGACGTTCAATGATAAGAGGCTTGAAAGGAGTAGAAAGCTAACGGAACGGAACAACATAAAACCACCTATCACTGATTCGAATTATCTCTTTTTATTTAGCCAGGGAACCGGGTTAAAACTCTTACCATTATGACGTAATGAGAAGTAGAGACCCGTCTGATCATAGCCACCACTGCTACCGGTGAGTGATATGGTCTCGCCTGCTTGCACCCAATCACCTGTGTTACGCAATAGACTCTGATTGTGACCATAGAGGCTGAGGTAGTCATCCCCATGATCCACAATAATCAACAGCCCATAGCCTCTTAACCATTCAGAAAAGACAACACGACCTGGATGGACCACTCTAACAGCCTTACCTGAATCGGAACTGATGAAGATACCATCGGTCGAGAGCGTGCTCTTTTTACTGCCGTATTTAAGTGCCAACTTACCCGACACCGGCCAATCTAACTTCCCTTTGCGCTTGGAAATTTGCGGCGTGTCGATATCGACGAAGTTATCTTTCAGCGACTGCTCTATCTCAACGAGTAGAGACTCAAGCTGTTTGCGATCTTGCTCGAGTTTGGCCAACTGATTTTTCTCACTACCGATGTCTCGCTTGATCTCATCCAAGGTTTTTAAGCGCTGCTGGTAGGCTTGTTTTAAGCGATTTTCCTGCTGAACCAGAGCCTGCTTTTCAGACACTAGTTGCGACTCTGTCGCACTGAGGTCGGCGCGATTCTGATCAAAGTCACCTAATAGCCTTTGGTAGTTAGTCACTCGCGTTTTTAAAACATCGCTGAGATGATCGTAGTAGCGCAGCATGCGATCAACCGTCTGTGGCTCTGTACCACTCAAAATCATTTTCAGTCTTGGCTGACGACCTTTACGGTACTGCTCTTGTAGCAGTGAGATTAACAATGCGCGCTCTTTTTCGACCGCCTGTTTTAAACGAGTCTGATCACTGGTTAGCGTATTCGCTCGACCGGTTAGTTTATTGATAGATAGCGACACTTCGCGTTTTTTCGAGGATATTTCAGCAATTTTACGCTCATCTTCACGAAGTTTTTTCTGAAGCGCTTGCTGGTCGCCCTGTTTTTTAGCGACACTTTTTTGCAGTGACTGCATCTGTGCAGTCAGCTGTTTGATTTTCTTCTCTGTCTCTTCCGCTGTTCCCGCCAATACGGGGGAACTACAGAAGAGGCAAAGTAACAGCCAGTGGCGCAACACGGATTAGAGTGACGCCAAGCTAGAACCGGTCATTTCAGACGGCTTATCAATATCCATTAGATCCAGCAGCGTCGGTGCCAGATCACATAGCGCGCCATCCGCTAGGGTTAGCGACGCTTTGCGTGGACCATCGTAGATCAAAGCGACTGGCCAGTTGGTGTGTGACGTATGAGGTTGCCCAGAGTTTGGATCGACCATCAACTCAACGTTACCGTGATCGGCTGTGATCAGTGTCTCACCGTCCACTTCTGCCATCGCCGCCAGCACCTTAGCAAGCGCTTCGTCGACCGCTTCACAGGCTTTAACCGCCGCATCGAATTTACCAGTATGACCTACCATATCACCATTGGCGAAGTTGCAGACAATCAGATCGTATTGACGGCTTCGGATAGCATCACACAGTTTCTCACTCACCTCTGGCAAGCTCATTTCAGGTTTCAAATCGTAAGTGGCCACATCAGGAGAGGGCACCAAGATACGCTCTTCACCTGGGTAGACCTCCTCCTGACCACCGTTAAAGAAGAAGGTGACGTGTGCATACTTCTCGGTTTCAGAGATACGCAACTGAGTTTTACCCATACCTGAAAGGTACTCACCCAAATCGTTACTGATCTTTTGTGGAGGGTAAGCACAAGACGCCGGTATGTCAGCTGCATACTCGGTCAACATAACAAAGTCGGCAAGTGCTGGGCGTTTAGCGCGTTCAAAACCATCGAATGAGTCATCCAGAACAAAGGCACGCGTAATTTCACGAGCACGATCCGGGCGGAAATTAGCACAGATTAGGGTATCACCATCATTGATCGTACCCACTGGCGCACCCGATACGTCAGTAATCACAGTGGCCGCGACAAACTCATCGTTCTCATCACGAGCGTAAGCAGCAGAGAGCGCCTCTTGAGCGGACTCAGCCGTTTGAACACCTTTACCCATTGTCATGGCATCGTAAGCCATCTGCACACGATCCCAACGGTTATCACGATCCATTGCGTAGTAACGACCAACAACGGTGGCGATGGCGCCTACGCCCAGATCTGCAAACGCCTTCTCAGCGAGAGCAATCGACGGCTCTGCAGAGCGAGGCGGCATATCACGACCATCCAAAATAGCGTGTAGGTAAACCTGCTTCGCACCGCGTTGAACGGCCATTTTAGCCAACGCAACAATATGATCTTCGTGGCTGTGGACACCGCCAGGGGATAACAAGCCAGTAATGTGCACAGCATTACCCTTTGCAATTGCGGCATCCATCGCGTTAACCAGCACGCTGTTCTCGAAGAAATCACCATCGGCAATCGCTTTGGTAATACGCGTTAGGTTTTGATAAACGGTTCGGCCTGCACCGATATTCATGTGCCCTACTTCAGAGTTACCCATCTGACCATCTGGAAGGCCCACGGCCATGCCCGATGTTTGAATACGTGAGTTTGGATTATTGGCCAATAGACCATCCCAAACGGGCGTATTAGCAGCGGCTACAGCTGATGATTCAGTGGCTTCGACTCCGTACCCATCTAGGATAAGAAGCGCTCTTGGGGTGCGCATATCACTCATAGTTATGAATATTCCGGTTATAAGACTTTAGATTGATAGAGATTTTAACCGCTGAGGCCCGTTAAAACCATTAAACATTGGTGATTTTTCAGTCAGCCCCCTTATCCCTTGAGGCTCTGCAATGTATACTTTCGCGCATTAATTTTTATTGCATACACAGGTCTGAAATGGAAAACGTAATCGAATTTATCGGCAATCACACCATGATGGTTGTTGCTTGGGCATTTACCCTAGCCATGCTGATCTTTACTGAGCGTATGAAAGGCGGTAAATCAGTGACGGCGGCTGAAGCAACGCGCCTAATCAATAAAGAAGATGCTGTTGTTCTTGATATCCGAGCGCACAAAGATTTCAGCACTGGCCACCTGACTAACTCGATCAACATTCCACTGGCTGATTTCGATCGCCGCATGACTGAGTTGGATCAGTACAAAGAGAAGCCGATCATTGTAGTGTGTAACATGGGTCAGACAGCGGGCACCGCGTGTCGCAAAATGAAATCGGCTGGATTCACACAGGCGATGCGTCTTACCGGAGGCATCTCTGAGTGGCGCCACCAAAGCATGCCAGTGGTAACAAAATGACAGTAGAAATTTACAGCTCAGCTCTATGCGGTTTTTGCACTCGTGCAAAGATGTTACTTGATCACAAAGGTGTTTCATTTAACGAGATCAGCGTAGATCAGGATCCAACAAAACGCGCTGAAATGATGGAACGCAGTGGTCGACGTACCGTTCCTCAAATCTTTATCGGCGAGCACCACGTTGGCGGATGCGACGATCTGTTCGCACTTGAGCGCAATGGTGAACTGGACGGACTGCTGGCAAACAACGCCGGCGAATAATTAGAACGATTAAAAGTAAGGAAGCAACATGTCTGAAGAGAATCAGCAACCAGCACCACAGTTTGGTATGAAACGTGTCTACCTAAAAGACGCATCACTTGAAACACCTGCTGGCCCAGAAATTTTCAACAAAGCTTGGCAGCCACAGGTTGGTCTAGATGTTAATTCGGCTAGCCGTGTACTGGGCGATGATCACTACGAAGTGAACCTAACACTGACTGTGACCGTTAAGACAGAAGATGAAACAGCCTTTCTGATCGAAGTACAGCAAGCAGCTATCTTCCAGATCAGCGGCTTTGAGCCAGCACAGCTGCACCACACTCTAGGTGCATACTGCCCAACGCTTCTATTCCCATACGCACGTGAAGCAGTAGACAACCTAGCGACTAAAGCTAGCTTCCCTGCACTGATGCTTGCACAGGTGAACTTCGATGCTTTGTACGCACAGAAAGTTCAGCAAGTAATGGAACAGCAGAAAGCAGAGCAAGGCGAAGCTGAAGCGGCTGAATAAGCACGCACTGCACACAATATAAAAAGGAGGCGAATGCCTCCTTTTTTGTTGTCTAAAGATCGGTGTTTTACGATCGATGCTCCACCCAATACTCGAACATATCATTCATCGTTTCAGAGAGTGGACGATACTCAATACCTAATACCTCCCGACTCTTACTGTTGTCCGCTCGCCATTCGATGTTGACGTTGTTAGCAATAAACTTTCGATCCAATTTAATGAACGGAGCAAGCAACCAAACCAACCATTTAGGTGCAGCTCTCTTGGGAAGTTTGTAGTCCTTTCCGAATCGCGCTTGCAGTGTCAGTAGTGCGGTTAGTAGGTCGCTACAGTGTCCAGAAAGAATAAAGCGCCCTACTGCCTCAGGGGTGAAGGCTGCACGTAGATGAGCTTCTGCGACCTCTCGAACATCAACAAAACCAATACCTAAACGTGGCGCACCCTGTTTGAACTCACCCGAACCCACACGTTCGATGATCGAGAAACTCTCTGACGTTGGAATGCCACCTATCGCTGGCCCCATCACTAAACAGGGATTGATCGTCACCAAGTCAAACGATGCATCCTCAGCGATGCGCCAGGCTTCACGTTCGGCCAGAGTTTTTGAATACGAATAGGGCTGATAGTCTATGGATGCGGTTTCATTCCAGTTTGCTTCCGTTAGCACGCCGCCCTCGACCGAGTCACACTCTGTCGCATCAGTATAGATTGCAGCACAAGAACTGGTGACCACCACCCGCTTAACGGTTTCGAAGGATTTAGCCGTCTCGAGCACATTGCGGGTACCGATCAACGCAGGATCAATAAGTTCCCGCTGCGGGTCTTTAAAATTTGAGGTAAAAGGCGATGCGGTATGAAATACAACACCACACCCCTCGATCGCATCGGCAAACCCCTCTTTGGAGAGCAGATCGGTTTTGAAGAATTTAAGCGTACCCGGGCTTCCATCAGCTAAGGCGTTCAACGCTTTAAGTTTATCGGTGGCCTCGGGATCACGCACCGTGGCATGTATAGTTAACCCCTCTTCCAATAAGCGCTTAATAATCCAACCAGCAACATAGCCTGTAGCACCCGTCACTGCGACGGAAAGAGAACGATCTATGTTCATATAAAGGACTCTTCTAAATTTTAATTAATGTATCACGTACGCTAGTGTTTTAGACCTAGACCGCTTTAATCCTATTAACTGCCATCAATCATTGATAAGCTGTTTCTAATATAAACTAAACATTAGGAGAGCAACATGGCGGTTATTGAGCTAAACCAAGAGAATTTTGAATCGACCATTACGCAAAACAACTTTGTGATTGTCGATTACTGGGCGCCTTGGTGTGGTCCTTGTAAAGCCTTTGGCCCAACCTTTGATACCGTCTCTGAAGAGTTCCCAGACGTTGTCTTTGGTAAGGTGAATACTGAGGTTGAACAGCAAATTGCAGCAGAGTTCCGCATTCGCTCGATTCCAACACTGATGATCTTCCGCGACAACATTCTGATCTACAACGAAGGCGGTGCACTGCAAGCGGGACAGCTTCGCGAACTGCTGACCAAAGCGGCTGAACTTGATATGGATACCGTTCGTGCAGAGATTGAGCAACAAGCCGCAGCTAAAGCTGAATAGTCTTCAGGCTCAACAGGCGTCCAATTTGGGCGCCAGTTCTTTCTAAATTTTCAGCGCCATTAGCAAGCGCCTCTTCCAAGCTACAAACACCTGGAACCACTGAGAAAAGTGCATCTATCCCCACGTCATGCACGCCCTCTGCACCCTCACCAATAGAGCCACAGAGTGCAATTACAGGCAGGTCGTGCTGTTTAGCCCAACGTGCAACGCCAACCGGGGTTTTACCGCTTAGACTTTGACCGTCCATGCGTCCCTCACCGGTAATCACCAGATCGGCACCCTCAAGCGTTTTATGGAAATCGACCGCCTCCAGCACCAGATCGATACCTGGTGCTAAGCGAGCATCTAAAAACTGAACCAACGCGTAGCCAAGGCCACCCGCTGCGCCAGCGCCGGCACGATCTCGTAAATCCTTACCCAACAAGTCAGCACTCACGTCGGCCAATCGAGTTAGGGCGTCATCCAACTGTTGAACCTGTTCAGGTGTCGCCCCCTTTTGCGGACCAAAAATAGCAGAAGCCCCCCGCTCACCTAACAGCGGATTATCAACATCACAGGCGACTAAGAACTCTGTCTCGGCTAAACGTGGGTCAAATCCGGTTAGATCTATACGATCCAGATCAGCCAGTGCCGCACCCCCTTCGGCAAGTTCATGACCTGCCGCATCAAGAAACTTAGCACCCAGAGCCCTTAACAATCCCGTTCCACCATCATTGGTGGCACTGCCTCCTAAGCCCATAATGATGCGACGCGCGCCTTGATCCAGGGCTTTAAGGATCAGCTCACCCGTACCATAGGTTGAAGCTGTTAGGGCATCACGCTGTTCAGGCAGTATCTTATCCAATCCTGAGGCTGCCGCTGTTTCGACCACCGCTGTCAGTGGCACACCCTCTTGGTGACCCAGTACGCCCCAGATAGCATTGAGGGAGCCCCCTAATGGCCCCGTCACTTCGGCCGTGTGTTGCTTCCCAGAGGTTGCTGCAATCAGCGCTTCCGTCGTTCCCTCGCCACCGTCCGCCACAGGTACGCAGTGAATGTCGACATCCGTTAGCGTTGACTCAATGCCTTTGGCAATCGCACGTGCGACGCCTTCTGCATCTAGGCTCTCTTTGAACGAATCAGGGGCAATGACTAGCTTCATCAACAAGGCTCCAGAAGTTGGGACTCACCCAACTATCGCATTGTGCACTGCATCAAGCAATAAAAAACCCAGCACATGGCTGGGTCTTATTACAGAACCGGTCTTAAGAGGGCTGCTTAGTGGTGCGTAGGTAAGGCAGCTTGATGTCTACATCGCCAAAACGCTCTTTAGCCTCTTCATCGTTAAGTGATAGAGCTACGATTACGTCCTCACCAGGCACCCAGTTAGCTGGCATCGCAATTGGCACACCGTAAGAAGCTTGAAGTGCGTCAAGCGCACGCAGTACTTCAGCAAAATTGCGACCAACAGACATCGGATATGTCATCGAAAGCTGAAGCTTTTTATCTGGGCTAAAAATGAATACAACTCGAACACTAGCAGAATCAGCTGCTGTTCTGCCATCAGGAAGGTATGCTTCCGCTGGCAACATATCGAGTGCTTTAGAAACCTCTAGCGACTCATCAGCAATGATTGGGAAATTAGCCTTTGCATTGGCAAAGCTCTCGATATCGCACTTCCACTCTTTGTGCTCATCAACACCGTCAACCGATAGACCGATCACTTTGGTATTGCGCTTCGCCCATTCATCGGCCAGTTGAGCAACTGCGCCAAATTCAGTTGTACATACTGGAGTAAAGTCTTTCGGATGGCTGAAAAGGATTGTCCAGCTATCACCAATGAAATCATGAAGCTTGAATTCACCCTGATCAGTGACAAGATCAAGATTTGGGACAGTATCATTAATACGTAAAGCCATGGTTTATCTCCATTGTTAATTTAATTTCGACTTATCTTCAGTCGATATGGTTATAGTTACATAACAAAAATACATAATAAAATTTATTATGTTTATGGCCTTGATAAATTATATCTATGTTGGTCATCGAAGAGCTTGGCGAAAAAAGAACTTAAACTAGTTCGCCTGTGTCACGATCACGCTTGGCTAATCGACCACGACTAGCGACGTAGTGCTGATTAAAGCGTTTGAAATAGGCATTGAGGTGGTTCGAGGCAGGTTCATCGCCTAACTGTTCAAGCAGTGCGATGGCAACTTCGGCGGTGCAGAGTTGTCCTTCATGAATCGCTTTGCGCAATCCATAACTCGACTCGCGCACTTCATCCAGACTGATCACTGGTAGATGTTGTAGGTAGTCAGAGTGGCGGAAGATCCTGCGCGCTTGTCGCCAGGTACCATCCAGCAGAATTAAAAGTGGCTTACCCGAACGTTGTTGGACCTCAACGGGCGTTGTCATTCGCTCGAGGTAGTCCTCTGCGGGTGGGAAGACAATGATAGGCTGATAAGAGGGATCGTTCAGTAAAGCTGTTAACTCGTCACCTGGCTCTTTGCGACCTTGCCACTCTATGACGCGGGTTTTAGCGATACTGTCGGCGATTAGCCTACCGGTATTGGTGGGTTTATAGGTTTCGTAGCGATGCATCAGCACCACAAACTCAACCTGTGATTCAACCTCAGATCGGTACTCACAGATACAGGCGGTGATTGGCAGACGGCAATGTTCACAGCGCTTTACATTAGCACCACGCGTAACAAAGGGTTTACGAGGGGGGTTGTCGATCTGAGGCATTGAGCAGCGTTAAAACTTAGCTTTTAGCGCTGCTATCAGTCTCTTCTGAGTCTGAACGGTTTGCATCGTCTTCGGCTTCGGCCGCGGCGAACTCATCTTCAAACTCCTCTTCATCCGTGTTGCGAACAAAGATACGGCCCATGATCAGACCTACTTCGAACAGCAGCCACATTGGCAGCGCGAGTAGTGATTGAGAGATGATATCTGGCGGTGTCAGCAGCATGCCGACAACAAAACAGCCAACGATCACATAGGCACGTTTTTCACCCAGTGACTGTGCAGTTGTCGCGCCTGACCAGATCAGTAACAGCGTTGCGATAGGGATCTCGAAGACCACACCGAAAGCGAAGAACAGTTTTAGAACGAAGTTCAAATAGCTGCTGATGTCCGTCATCACCGCAACGTTCTCTGGACCTACGCTGGTAAAGAAGCCAAATACCAGTGGGAAGACCACAAAGTAGGCAAAGGCAATACCGGCGTAGAAGAGGAAGATCGATGAGATCAGAAGAGGCACGGCAAGGTGCTTCTCATTTTCGTATAGACCCGGTGCGATGAAGCTCCAGATCTGATGCAGAATGTAAGGGATACCGATGAATACCGCTAACACCAATGCCAATTTAAAGGGCGCAAAGAACGGCGACGTAACGTCCGTCGCGATCATGCTGGTCCCTTCAGGCAGCAGCGCAGTCAGCGGTGCCGATAGGTAGGCATAAAGATCATTCGCGAAGTAGAAAAGCCCCGCAAAAATCACCAACACGAACAACACGATGCGCATGACGCGCTGGCGTAACTCGATTAGGTGGGCAATTAATGGCTGCTCTTTATCAGCTGTGTTTGTTTGGCTCATTCTGCTCTGTATTGTCCGCTAGCTGCTCAGCTGGTTCAGCAGTTACCGGCTCGGCAACATCTGATTCAGCGACTTGGGCAGCGCTCTCTTCTTGAGCGTTCTCTTCGGCTACGGCGGTTGGCTTGTAAGCTTCGTGAACGGAAGGGTCACTGGTAAATGAAGTTGGGTCAAAGTCGGTTTTGGGGGCGTCAGGTGCTGCTTTTTCTGCAGGCGAATCCTCACCAAAAGGACGCTGGAAAGATTCGGTAACATCACCAAGCTCTTTCTCTAGCTGATCTTTGCTCATCGCCGTGGTGCGTTTTAGCTCGTCAACGCGCAACTCTTCATTGATCTCGCGTTGAATCGAACCGATAGAGCGGCGAATACGACCTACCCATAGGCCAACCGTGCGAGCTGCTGTCGGCAGTTTCTCTGGACCAAGTACGACCAGACCTACTACACCAACGATGAGCAGCTCGGCAAAACCGATATCAAACATCTTAAATTAAGACTTAGATTCGGTTTTATCTTCAGTTTTTTCAGCGTCTGCAGCTTTGAACTCTGCATCACTCTCTTGAGCGATTGATTTAGGCTCTTCTTTTGCGCCTTCATCAGACATTGCTTTTTTGAAGCCTTTTACAGCTGAACCTACGTCACCACCCAGGTTACGAAGTTTCTTAGTACCGAACAGCAGAATGATAATGCCGAGTACGATAACCAATTGCCAAATGCTGATACCACCAAAACCCATTACAGTTCTCCTAACGCGTTGTTGTTCTGTTTTAGTTTGTTATACACCTATTATTTGGTGCGATTTGCTTTTTCTTCAAGGCCTGACAGACCAAAACGTCGTGCCAGTTCCTCTAAAACCTGTTCCGGTGACACATCTAAGTGCTTTAACGCCACCATGGTATGGAACCAAAGATCAGCAGTTTCGTAGATTAGCTCCGAATTGTCACCACTCTTTTCTGCATCTTTAGCCGCAAGGATGGTTTCAGTCGCCTCTTCACCCACTTTCTCTAAGATTTTATTTAACCCTTTAGAGTAAAGACTGGCTACATAACTCGAGTCAGCTGACGCCCCTTTACGTTCTTCAAGAATAGCGGACAGTTCGCCAATAACGTTATTCACCTTTGGTATCCTCTTTCGCATACAGCAGCGCTGGATCCTTCAGCACGTCCGTTTCAACTTGCCATTCGCCGGTCTCACTATTGAGCTTACGGTAAAAACAGCTACGACGACCTGTATGACAAGCCACTTCGCCAATTTGTTCAACGCTCAACTGAATGACATCTGCATCACAGTCCAAACGGATCGCGTGCAGCTGCTGAACATTACCCGACTCTTCACCTTTACGCCAAAGCTTTTGACGCGAACGCGACCAATAAATGGCACGCCCTTCGGCCACACTCAACTCTAATGACTCGCGGTTCATCCAAGCGACCATTAGGTTTTCACCGGTTTTGTAATCTTGAGCGATCGCCGGTACTAAACCACGATCATCCCACTTAATTTCATCTAACCAAGACATCTCTCTTTCCTATGCCCGCCACACAAGCAGCCAAGCCAAACCGGCTGGCAGCCAAGCATAACCGGGTAGGGATTCTACCCAAGCCAATACGGCCGGCTCTGCCAATGCTGTCGCAGCTGCTAAAGTGGCTGCCAACAGTAGGGTACGGCGTGTATTACGTGATCGCTGCTCTTGCGCTTGCTGCAAAGCCAGCATGCGTTGGTACTCTAACTCACCCGCTTGACGGTTTTGTTGCAAGTTATCAAATACCAGTTGTGGAATTTGCGGTAACTTCTCAATCCAATCCGGTGCCTGCTGCTTGATATTCTTGATCATCGCTTTGACACCCATACGCTCTTTCATCCAGTTCTCTAGATAGGGTTTACCCGTTTTCCAAAGATCCAATTCTGGATAGAGCTGCCGACCCAGCCCTTCAATATTGAGCAAGGTTTTTTGTAGAAGAATCAGCTGAGGTTGCACGACCATATTAAAGCGACGCGCCGTCTGAAACAGTCCTAACAGCACCATTCCAAAGGATATGTCCTTCAATGGCTTTTCAAAAATCGGCTCACAAACACTGCGAATAGCGGTCTCGAAAGCGTGAACATTGGTATCAGCAGGTACCCAACCGGAGTCGATGTGTAGCTGTGCCACCAAACGGTAGTCGCGCTGGAAGAAGGCCAAAATATTACGGGCCAGGTAGCTCTGATCTTCAGGTGAAAGCGATCCCACAATACCAAAATCAACGGCAATGTATTGTGGGTCGTCAGGATTTTCACGCGACACAAAGATATTGCCTGGGTGCATATCAGCATGGAAAAAACTGTCACGGAAGACTTGGGTAAAGAAGATCTCTACGCCACGTTCAGCCAGCTTCTCCATATTGGTACCCTGAGCTTGCAAAGCGTCGACATCCGCTACAGGAATACCGGATATACGCTCCATCACCATGACGCTTTGACGCGTGAAGTCCCAATAAACTTCGGGCACGTAAAGAATATCTGAGTCGGCAAAGTTACGTCTTAGCTGAGTCGCATTGGCCGCCTCTTTACGCAGATCGAGCTCATCAAAGATGGTCTGCTCGTACTCTTCAACCACCTCAACGGGGCGCAGGCGCTTACCCTCGGACCAAAGATTCTGCACCATACGAGCCATGACATAGAGCAGCGCAACATCTTGGCGGATCACACGCTCAATACCAGGGCGAATCACCTTAACAACGACAGCACGGCCATCTTTCAGTCGGGCTGGATGAACTTGGGCAACGGATGCCGAGGCTAGGGGTTCGGCATCGAACTCTGCAAAAAGCTCATCGACACTGGCACCCAGTTGTTTCTCTATCAACTTACGCGCTTGTGCGCCTTCGAACGGAGGCACTCGATCCTGCAGAAGTGCCAACTCATTGGCGAGATCTGGCGGCAGCAAGTCACGTCGGGTTGATAGGGTCTGTCCAAACTTAATAAATACAGGACCTAAAGCGATCAATGCGCCGCGTAAACGCGCCTCAGAGCTGCCGTTGGCACGGAAGAAGAGACGCCAAGGCAAAAGCGTAACCACAAGGCGAAGGTACCAAGGCAAGCGGGTCGTGTTGATGAAGGTATCAAGACGAAAACGGGCGATAACCCAATAAATTTTGATGATTCTAAGAATGCTTTGCACGAAACGGCCGCCAGCACTGATCGATAATGAAGCCGCTATTATGCCACCTTAGAGGAGTATAAAAAAACAACTGCTCCAAAAGGAGCAGTTGTTAGAAGGTTATTGTGCCTTTATTGAGCGTTGCGCTCTTTCTCGATTAGGTGTTCTGCCACTTTCAACATGTTGGCGTGTGAGCCCGTTAGAGTAGAGGTGACTAAGTATTTACCGTTAACGATGATGCTGGGTACACCCTGAATCTGGTATCCACGGACACGCGCATCACTCTGCTTCAACTGCATGCCAACCGCAAAGGAATTGTAGGTCTTAAGGAAGTCCTGTTTCGACACGCCATGCTCTTCAAATACTTCAGCGATATCTTCTGGGCTGCGGAAACGACGACGTTCAACATGAATCGCATCAAACATCGCTTGGTGAACCTTATCTTTAACGCCCAATAGCTTACCTACGTAATATGCACGAGCGAGCGGCTCCCAACTGCGGCCAAACACAACCGGCATATTTTCAAACGTCACATCGTCTGCAAGCTTCTGGCTCCAAGCGTGAAGCATCGGCTCAAAGGCATTACAGTGCGGACAAGAGTAACCAAAGGCCTCAACCACCTCGATTTTGCTCGCATCCGCTGTCGGTACAGGCTGCTTAAGAACGGTGTAGTGCTCACCCGCTTTCCACTCTGTCGCATGAGCAAGTGTGGCGCCAAGCGACAAAACGGCAACAGCAAACAGATTGAATGAACGTCTTAACATGATTTAGTTCCTTGGAATTTATCTTTAATAACTAAAGTAATGGTCATGGCTGAATTGAAGCTGAAATCAAAAAAGGCAGCCGAAGCTGCCTCTTTATAGAAGTCTACGATTACTCGTATAGACCCTGGATGTAAGCGGCTACCGCTTTCATTTCGTTCTCTTTCATGTTCGCAGCGATCGTACGCATCATCGCGTTTGGATCGTTGTTACGCTCACCTGAGTAGAACTTCTTAAGCGTGCTCTCAGTGTATTGAGCGTGCTGACCCGCTAGAGCTGGGTAGCCTGCAGACGTAATGCCTTTACCTGCAGGACCGTGACAGGCAGTACACGCTGCAACGCCACTCTCTGGGTTACCTGCGCGGTAGATCTTCTGACCAAGCTCAACCAGTGCTGGATCTGCCTGACCACCAACCATCGTTTTACCCGCGTAGTGAGCGGCAATCGCAGCAAGCTCATCATCGCTCATCGCATCAAGAAGACCGGTCATTTCAGGAATAGCACGTGCACCTGACTTGATCTCTTTAAGCTGCTTTAGCAGGTATGGCTGGCCTTGGCCGGCAATCTTAGGAAAGTTACCCACCATACTGTTACCATCAGCACCGTGACAGCCAGCACATACAGCCGTTAATTGAGCGACATCTGCCGCATTCGATCCGCTAACCAGACCAACGCTGATCAACATTCCGAGTAATACTTTTTTCATGGCTCTCTACCCACATTTCATCTTTGAAAAGTTTGAAACCAGTGGTGCTGGCTTCGTCGAATCCGTTCAACGCGCTCGTTTTTTTCACTTTTGGTGGTTACGAGTTGACGACAGCGCTAAAATTGCGGTGCATTATAAACCTAATCATCTATAACGAAAACCGATAAACCCCGTACTTATATAGTACTAAAGGCCAGATATGACTGAAGAGTTAGAACAAATTCATTACAACACAGCACGTTTTCTTATAAGCGCAGCAAAACTCAGTCAGTGTCCAGAGGATGTCGGTGCAGAAGTTGCTTTCGCTGGGCGCTCCAATGCCGGCAAGTCGAGTGCCATTAACTCGCTAACCAATCAAAACAGTTTAGCGCGCACCTCAAAAACACCAGGTCGCACCCAGCTGATCAACTTTTTCGATCTGAATGTCGAAGGTGTGCGCATTGTCGACCTTCCTGGTTATGGCTATGCGAAAGTGCCGATCGCAATGAAAGAGCACTGGCAAAAGCATCTCGATGACTACCTACAGCGCCGTCAATGTCTGCGCGGGGTGGTACTGGTGATGGATATCCGCCATCCGATGAAAGAGTTCGATGAGATGATGATCGACTGGTGTGAATCTACGGGCGTGCCACTGCACATTCTGCTCACCAAAGCCGACAAGCTAAAACGCGGCCCAGCTCAGGCTACGTTGTTGAAAATTAAGAAAGAGACCAAAGAGCGTCTGGCCGACAAAGTCAGCGTACAGGTCTTTTCAGCACTGAAGAAAACGGGCGTTGATCAGCTACGTAACCGTTTAGACAGCTGGCTATTGCCAGAGCCGTTCGACGCAGAATAGAGCTAATTGTGTGAATGGGGGCAAGCTTAGTGCGCTTGCTCCCAGTTATCCCCGACACCCACTTCGACCAACAGCGGCACACTCAATTCAGCGGCCGACTCCATTAGACGTTTAATCTCAGCATTAAATGCATCAACCTGATCTTCAGCCACTTCAAAGACCAATTCATCGTGCACCTGCATGATCATTCTGGCATCAAAGCCGCTTTCTGTTAGCCAAGCATCTACCGCCAACATAGCGCGCTTAATGATATCGGCGGCGGTACCCTGCATCGGAGCGTTGATCGCAGTCCGTTCAGCCCCTTGGCGCAACATTGGGTTACGGGCGTTGATCTCTGGCAAGTAGAGACGGCGACCAAAGATGGTCTCAACGTACCCCTGCTCGCGCGCCATGTCGCGGGTGCTCTCCATGTAGTTTTGGACACCTGGGTAGGTTTCGAAATAGTGCTCAATGTAGGTCTGCGCCTCTTTACGCGACGTACCCAACTGCTTGGCCAAACCAAACGCAGACATACCGTAGATCAAGCCGAAGTTGATCGCTTTGGCACTGCGGCGCTGATCGGTGCTGACCTCATCCGGTGAGACCTTAAAGACCTCGGCAGCCGTCGCTTTGTGAATGTCATCGCCATTGGCAAAGGCATTGACCAATCCCGCATCGCCAGAGAGGTGCGCCATAATGCGCAGTTCGATCTGTGAATAGTCGGCCGCCACCATGCGGTAGCCCTCTGGAGCGACAAAGGCGTGTCGGATACGTCGACCTTCGGCCGTTCTAACCGGAATATTCTGCAGGTTCGGGTCAGTCGAAGAGAGACGTCCTGTAGCCGTCACCGCTTGATGGTATGAGGTATGCAGACGACCCGTATTGGGATCAACCATCGTCGGCAGCTTGTCCGTGTAGGTCGATTTCAATTTGGTTAGACCGCGGTGCTCAATAATCAGCTTGGGCAGTGGGTACTCCAGCGCCAACTCTTGCAGCACCTCTTCTGCCGTCGACGGGGCGCCTTTCGGAGTCTTCTTAATCACCGGCAGCCCCTGCTTTTCAAACAGAATGGTCTGCAGTTGTTTAGGTGAGGATAGATTAAACGGCTCACCCGCCGCTTCAAACGCGTCGTTCTCTAACACCTTAAGGCGCTGCTCGATCTCAGCACTCTGTTGCGCCAGCAGTACCGATTTAATCAGCGCACCGTTGCGTTCAATGCGTGACAGAACCGGAATCAGTGGAATCTCGATCTCGTCTAGAATCGGTTTCACCGAAGGCACTTCATTTAGAGCTTGCTGCAAGGTCTCATGCAGACGCCACGTAATATCGGCATCTTCAGCGGCATAAGGGGCGGCCTGCTCTATCTCGATCTGATTAAAGGTCAGTTGCTTCTTGCCTTTACCCGCCAAGGATTCAAAGCTGATGGTACTCTCATCTAGATAGAACTTAGCCAAACTGTCCATATCATGGCGTGTCGCGGTGCTGTTCAGTACATAGGATTCCAGCATGGTATCGGCTGATACGCCTTGAACATTAATGCCATATCGCGCCAGCACATTCATGTCGTACTTAATGTGCTGACCCACTTTATTGAGGGAGGCATCCTCGAGCAGCGTTTTAAGCTCAGCTAACGCCCAATCAAAATTAACTTGCTCCGGCACGCCGACGTAATCATGGCCCAGTGGCAAGTAGGCCGCTTTGCCCTCTTCACAACAGAATGAGACACCCACTAACTGAGCTTGCATGTAGTTTAGGCTGGTCGTCTCGGTATCAAAGGCAAAGGTGCCCGCAGCGCGCAGTTTGGCAAACCACGCAGAGGCCGTCGCCTGATCCAAAATGGTTTCGTAGTGGCGTTCAACACTGGGCTTAGGAGCAACGGGCTCGTTTGAAGGCGCAGAGTCTTCAACAGCTTGCCCATCGGGGCCCTCTAATAGCGCCACCCATGAGCGGAACTCGTAATCCTTAAACAGCTCAATCAACGAAGCGTTATCAGGTTGCGGAAGGTGCACATCCGATAGAGAGATCGACAGTTCAACATCCGTTTTAATAGTCGCTAACAGATAAGAGAGCTCAGCCGCTTCACGATGCTCTTCAAGTTTCTTGGCCATGGTTTTAGAGCCACGGAAGGTTAGATCGGCAATCTTATCGAGATTTTGGTAGAGGTCACTGATACCGCCAATACCTTGCAGAAGCGCCAGTGCTGTCTTCTCGCCCACGCCAGGCACACCTGGAATGTTATCGACCTTATCGCCCATCAGAGCCAGATAATCGATGATCAATTCTGGGGGAATACCAAACTTTTCGACCACCCCGTCGCGATCCATCTTAGTGTCAGTCATGGTGTTGATTAGGGTGACCTTATCATCGACCAACTGCGCCATATCTTTATCGCCCGTTGAGATCACAACCTCTAAATTGTGCGCTTCGGCCTGGCGCGCCAGTGTACCGATCACATCATCCGCTTCGACGCCCTCTTCCACCAACAGTGGCAATCCCATTGCCTTAATAATGTTGTGAACCGGCTCAATTTGCTCACGCAGATCATCGGGCATCGGAGGACGCTGTGCTTTGTATTCAGGATAGATCTCATCACGGAAGGTTTTACCCTTAGCATCGAAGATGACCGCCACAGGAGAGTTTGGATAACTCTTTAGCAGACTGCGCATCATTGAGGTGACCAGTCGCACCGCACCGCTTGGACGTCCGTCGGATGTTCTTAAATCAGCCTGTTGTGACGCAAAGAAGGCGCGGAACAGATAAGAGGAGCCATCAACGAGAACTACGGGGGCTTTTGTGTCGGTCATAATAAGATATCTATTGTATTTTTAAGCAAGGCACACAATCATAGACAAAAGCGCTGCTGCACCCAAGCTTTAGCAGCAGATAGCCCCTGATCATTGAGAACCAACCATGGCTGTATACACTCAGGTGTCTGACACCGACCTCGACAAACTGCTCGCTGATTTTGATATTGGCCAGGCCGTGGCACTTAAAGGCATTGACGGTGGTATTGAAAACACCAACTTTTTCTTAACAACAGAAAAGAGCGGCCAGCAGGCGGAGTATGTACTCACTCTCTTTGAAGAGCTTGACAGAGATGAGGCACCTTTCTTTGTTGAACTGGGCAGCTGGCTAGCGAAACGTAATGTTCCCGTCTCTTATGCCATCGAAGATCGCAATGGCATTGGTCTGAAACAGATCTCAAAAAAACCGGCCATTATTCAACCGCGATACCCCGGTGCACACCTAAAACGCGAGCTTATGACGGCCAATCATTGTGCTCAAATCGGCACAGCCCTTGCACACTACCACCAAGCCTCTAAGGATTTTTATCTAAAGCGTCAGGCACACCGTGGGGTATTTTGGTGGCGCAGAGAGAGTGAACGACTCGCGCCTTTTATCGATTCAGAGTCTCGTGATCTGCTATCCGAAGAGGTCGCTCGGTTTGATGAGCTACGCGACACCTACACCAACCTGCCGATGGGCATTACCCATGGCGATCTTTTCCATGACAACGCGCTGTTCCATGAGGATAAGCTGACGGCAATTCTGGATATCTACAATGCGGCAACCGCCTACTGGCTCTATGACCTTGCGATTGTCGCCAATGATTGGTGTCTGGATGAGAATCTGCAGATTGATCCGGTGAGAGAGCAAGCGCTGTTAAAAGCCTATTCAGCGATTCGCCCCTTTAGTGCAGAAGAGCATGAGGTTTGGCCGCAGCTGACTCGTACCGCCGCGATGCGTTTTTGGCTATCACGCCTTGAGCCTTGGGTTGATGCCCAGCAAGGCAACGGCAGCGATAAGACACTGAAAGACCCTGATGAGTTTAAACAGGTGCTGATGCACCGAATTAAATCGCCGAGTCAGCTGTAGGAACGAATTTCTACATTTAAGAGAGTGGTGTCAGACCGAAGGTCATATATGGTCTGACCCATCTATCTATGCCAGTGATAATAAAGCTTCCGCCAACTTAATCTCGTCGTAGCGATCTGTGCGTTCAGGATTAGCCAGATCAACATCCAAAAGCTGAATGCCACGCTTACCAAGCCAGTTTAGAAACTCTGCATCAATGCCACTCAACAGTGTGGAATCGGTCAGCAGAATATCGATACAGCGCTCCGATCCACCTTGAAAACCACCGCCTGCATCTCGAGCAACAAATCGTTCCAACTGCTCAACCTGCTCCTGCAAGGTCATACCAAACTGCTCAGGATCCATACCTAAATTTGGGACATACACTTTGCTGGCAGGGTTATCCATGATCGCTTTACCCACCCCTTTGGGGAGTAGGTTAGCCAGAATACTGCTATAGAAACTACCGGGCGGGAAGACGACCAGATCTGCTGAATTGATCCAACCTCTCTCTTGATCAGCCAAATGCGATTCCGTGCCCTGCGGCAAATGCAGATCAAGTAAGGCGATACGCTCATTTAATGGCTGGGACTCTTTTCCTGTCATCCGATGCTGCCCGATGATCTCTCGCCCACTCTCTGTCGTCACTTTCAGTTCACCGCACTCGTCCGTAACAGTGCGTACTTGGCCTCTAACATGAACCAGACGACTAAACAGCAGAGCAATAGGATCTAATGATCGATTATGGCTCAGGTAGCCCCCCGCCAATATCAGATTACCAATACTGGCTCGCCTGAAGTCAAAATCCTTGGGGGCTGACTCAAGAAAGTAGTTTAAAAAATCACAAATAATGCTCTGAACTGGCTCGGGAATGGACTGAACGCGCCTGTCGTTGCGTTGTTGCATCGCCTCGACCCTTGCACGTAATAACGACTGTGATTCATCGGTCGGCAGGCGGTACGCAAACAGCTCGGTCACTTCAGGGTGACCGTCGAGTGAAGCGTCAGCTAACGCCATCATGCGGGAGCGCAAATCGCCAACAGCAGGCATATCAAATGCTTTTCGCAACACAGCGGAGCTGCCGCCAGAGTCAAAGGGGGTCACTAAATGAATAGAATTATGAGTGTATCGTTTGAGTATCTGCGAAAAGCCATTCAACGCAGTGCCACCGCTGAAAAAGAGCAGCCTCGGCCCGGTAACAGGGTTGGCTTGATACTCAGCCAAACGGGCAGTCGTATGGTCAGCAGATAAGGGCATTCACTACTCAATGAAGGTGGATATGTCATCCCAGTGTAAGTTTGCTGCGTAGGAATGCCAAGACTCCCATAATAATTATGCGTATACTGTACGCCCATTCAGTAATTTCTCTTTTTGAGCAGTGCGGCACTATGGATGTAACTCACATTATCGACTCCCTCAACGATGCGCAGCGTGAAGCGGTTACCGCGGATATTAGCAACCTTCTGGTGCTGGCCGGTGCAGGATCAGGCAAGACGCGTGTCTTGGTTCACCGAATCGCTTGGTTGATAGAAGCCGAGCAGATTTCACCCTATTCGATATTGGCGGTTACCTTTACTAATAAAGCGGCTAAAGAGATGCGTGGACGTATCGAGAGCCTGCTCAACGTCAATGTGCATGGCATGTGGGTCGGTACTTTCCACGGCTTGGCGCACCGACTGCTTCGCTCGCACTGGCAAGAGGCCGGGCTGCGTGAGAACTTCCAGATCATGGACTCCGATGACCAGTTACGTTTGGTTAAACGCATCTCTAAGGAGATGGGATTAGACGATTCACGCTGGCCGCCGAAACAGATTCAGTGGTACATCAATGCACAGAAAGATGAAGGGCTACGCAGTAAACATCTAGAGCGCACCGGTGACCTGGTACAAGACACCTTAATACGTGTCTATGAGGCGTATGAACAAGCCTGTGATCGCGGCGGCATGATCGATTTTGGTGAACTCCTGCTGCGCTGCCTTGAACTGCTGCGTGATAAGAACCCACAACTGCTGCAGCACTACAAAGAGCGCTTCCGTTACGTCTTAGTAGACGAGTTCCAAGACACCAACGCCATTCAGTACGCTTGGTTGCGCCTGCTCTGTCAGGGTGAACACAAACTGATGGCCGTGGGCGATGACGATCAGTCGATTTACGGCTGGCGTGGCGCACGTATTGAGAACATTCAAAACCTTGAGGCACACTTTGGTGGGCTTAAGACCATCAAGTTAGAGCAGAACTACCGCTCGACAGACAACATTCTGTCTGCGGCCAATGCCGTCATTCGCAACAACTTTGGACGACTGGGTAAGGAGCTGTGGACCGAGGGCAATCAAGGCGATCCTATCAGCCTCTACGCAGCCTTTAATGAACAGGATGAAGCGCGATTCATTGTCGATCGCATCGCACAGTGGGTATCGGATGGTAATCGTCGTGACGAGAGCGCCATTCTCTACCGTTCCAACGCACAATCCCGTGTGCTTGAGGAGATGCTGATCCGTGCCGCAATTCCCTATCGCATCTATGGCGGCCAACGATTCTATGAGCGTTTAGAGATTAAAAATGCCCTCGCCTACCTGCGCCTAATAGCCAACCGCGATGACGATACGGCGATGGAGCGCGTCATTAACGTGCCAACCCGAGGCATCGGCACCCGCACCATTGAAGAGGTACGCGATTACGCGCGAAGCCAAGGCATATCAATGTGGCGAGCCTCGAACGAGATTATCGAGCATAAGAAACTACCTGCACGTGCCGGCAATGCACTGCAGGCCTTCTTAGATCTGGTCAATCAGTTGACGGTTGATACAGAAGAGGCATCCCTGCAGGAGCGGACAGAACATACCATTCGCTTCTCTGGACTGATTGCTCACCATGAAAAAGAGAAAGGTGAAAAAGCTCAATCACGCATCGAAAACTTAGAAGAGCTAGTGACCGCAGCGCGCCAGTTTGAGCAGCAGTGGTCCCAGGAGGAGAACCCTGAGTTCCCTTCCGTGCTGGCAGCCTTTCTTGATCAAGCTGCACTGGATGCCGGTGAATCACAGGCGGATCCCAATACCGACAGCGTTCAACTGATGACACTGCACTCAGCGAAAGGCTTGGAGTTCCCGCTGGTCTTCCTATGCGGTATGGAAGAAGGCTTGTTCCCACACAGCATGTCGGCAGAAGAGCCCGGACGTTTAGAAGAGGAGCGCCGCCTCTGTTATGTAGGCATTACGCGTGCCATGCAGAAACTCTACATGACCTATGCTGAGTCCCGCCGACTTCATGGCCAAGACAACTACAACCGCCCTTCACGCTTCATTCAGGAGATTCCATTGGAGTTGATAGAAGAGGTGCGCCTGAATGCTAGCGTTCGCCGACCGCTTTCGAGTGGCTCGGATATGGAGGTCAGCTTCACACCACAATCCGCTTTTGCCAGCGAAGTACCCGATACTCAGCTCAGTTTAGGCCAGAGAGTCAATCACCCTAAATTTGGTGACGGCATGGTCATAAACTTTGAGGGGTCCGGCCCGAAGGCCCGAGTACAAGTGAACTTCGACTATGAAGGCACCAAATGGCTAGTCGTTGGTTTTGCTAATCTAACAACGCTGTGAATAAAACATTTCAGTTTGTTTAAAGAAAAATTACACCTGTGTAACATTCTTGTAACAAAAGTGTATTTAAATGGCGTCAACTTAAATTAGCGACTACTTTAAGTAGTGGTAAATCAATGAACCAAGCAAGAGGAGCTTCTCTTGGAAATTAAAGACATGAATAAGCTTGATAAAGCGACAGCATCTAACCGTGGCGATGTTATGCGCATCGGTTACGCCCTGCTCTTCCTAGTAGGTATTGTTCTCTTTATCTCAGCACAAGTTGGGGATATCCCAGGAAGTTACATCCTTGTCATTGCCGCAATGATCGGTGGTTACATGGCAATGAACATTGGTGCTAACGACGTAGCCAATAACGTGGGCCCAGCAGTAGGTTCAAAGGCGCTTACCCTAACAGGCGCTATCATTATCGCGGCTATCTTTGAAGCATCGGGTGCTTTAATCGCCGGCGGTGACGTTGTCAGCACAATCAAAAAAGGGATCATCAACCCAGAAGTGATTGGTGATGCTGATACCTTTATTTGGTTGATGTTAGCCGCACTTCTAGCGGGTGCGTTATGGCTTAACCTAGCAACAGCTGTTGGTGCTCCTGTCTCTACTACTCACTCTATTGTTGGTGGTGTATTGGGTGCTGGTATCGCTGCAGGCGGTTTTGGTATTGCTAACTGGGACAAGATGGGCGCGATCGCAGCAAGCTGGGTGATCTCACCTGTACTTGGCGGCCTGATTGCAGCTGGTTTCCTATACCTAATCAAACGCACCATTACTTATAAGTCGGACATGCGTGTTGCAGCTAAGAAGATGGTACCTCTGCTGATCATGTTGATGGCTTGGGCATTCTCGACCTACCTAGCACTTAAAGGCGTTAAGAAGCTGATCAAACTCGATTTTGTGACAGCTCTACTGATCGGTCTAGCCATTGCGGTAGTTATTTACTTCATTGTTAAAGGTCTGGTAGCTAAAGCAGCTGACCGCCTGGATAACGATAAAGCGGGTGTTAACCAACTGTTCACCATTCCTCTAATCTTCGCTGCAGCACTACTAAGTTTCGCACACGGTGCAAACGACGTTGCAAACGCCATTGGTCCACTAGCGGCGATCAACGATGCGATCGTTAACCACGGCATTTCAACGAAAGCAGCGATCCCACTTTGGGTCATGATGATCGGTGCTCTAGGTATCGCGTTGGGTCTAGCACTATTTGGTCCAAAACTGATCAAAACCGTTGGTTCTGAGATTACTGAGTTGGATCAGACACGTGCATTCTCTATCGCTATGGCGGCAGCGATCACGGTTATCATCGCTTCTCAGCTAGGTCTTCCAGTCTCTTCAACTCACATTGCTGTGGGCGGTGTATTCGGTGTGGGCTTCCTTCGTGAGTACTTGAAATCAAGCCACGCTCGCATGATCAACGAGATCAAATCGCACCACCAAGGTGCTGATCAAGAGGAAGTGGAAGAGTTTCTTGCTAAGTTTGAAAGTGCATCAATCGATGACAAAGCTAAAATGCTTAAGCAACTTAAGAAGAAAACAGCCTCTGCAGAACTAAGCAAAAAAGAGCGCAAGCAGCTTAAGAAAGCGTACAAACAGGAGCTGGTTAAGCGTTCAGCTGTTTACAAAATTGCCGCTGCATGGGTTATTACAGTTCCAGCATCAGGTACATTGGCGGCGATTCTGTTCTACGTAATCCGTGGAATCATGGTCTAATAAACGCCAAACTATCCATCAAAAAGCCCCTTCGTGGGGCTTTTTTGCGTCTTATATTTATCATTAAATTGTCATAAACGCTTCACAGAGTTGTAACAAAGCAAGCGCCTAATAGTTATCAAAGAGGTAAGCGACAGCCTACCGACTGATTTAGAAACTAAGGAGTTTGAAATGTTCCTACGACTCGCAACAACAGCTGCTACTTTAACCGCTCTAATGAGCACTCCAGCAATGGCCCGAGATAACGTGAGCATCGCTGGTTCATCTACCGTTCTTCCATTCGCAACAATCGTTGCTGAGCGTCTAGGTCGTAACCCAGCGTTCAACACACCTGTTGTTGAATCAGGCGGTTCTTCTGTTGGTAAAAAAGGCGTTTGTGACGGCATCGGTACTGAGTTCATCGATATCGGTAACGCTTCTTCACGCATGAAGAGTGGCGAACTAGAGTACTGTGATGCAAACGGCGTGAAGATCACTGAGATCAAAGTCGGCTACGACGGTATCGTATTTGCTAACTCTAAAGACGCTGCTCAACTAGAGATCTCTCGCTCAGACCTTGGTAAAGCCTTAACAGCTAAAGTGGCCGTTAACGGTGAGCTAGTTGATAACCCATTCAAAACTTGGAAAGACGTTAACCCAGCGCTTCCAAATGTTGCAATCCGTGTCTACGGTCCACCAACGACTTCTGGTACTCGTGCATCATTCGCTGAAATCATCAACGAAAAAGCGTTCTGTAAAAAAGACGACGAGATGAAAGCAGCACTAAAAGCAGCAGGCAAAAAAGCAAAGTCTTGTCGTGCGATGCGTACTGACGGTGCGTACATCGAAGCTGGCGAGCAGGACAACCTGATCGTTCAAAAGCTGCAAGAAGACTCAGAAACTTTCGGTATTTTCGGTTTCTCTTACCTTGATCAGAACTCTGACACTCTACAGGGTGCGAAACTGGATGGCGTAGCACCAACATTCGAAGCGATTGCTGACGGTTCTTACAAAGCATCACGCGCACTGTTCATGTACGTTAAACACCAGCACGTTGGTGTTGTACCAGGCATTGCTGAGTACATGACTGAGTGGACTAAACACTGGGACGAAGATGGCATCCTAGCGGACGCAGGCATGATCCCAATGCCAACTGCAGAACGTGAAGAGATGGCTGCTCGCATGACAGCACTGCCAGTTCTTACTGCTGATGCTCTTAAGTAACCCAATCCTAGATTGAAATTAATCCGGCCTGTATTACAGGCCGGATTTTGCAGCATTTGAGATACTGAAATGACACTGACTTCGTTGCTAATTATTTTAACAGTCATCAGTCTCGCCTTTTACTTCATAGCTAAAAGGACGGTTCTTATCGCTCGATCAAATGGGCAGGTATTCCACTCACTTCCGAACTACTATGGCCTTTGGGCTGGCTCTTTAGCCTTCTTCCCAGCGGTTGTTGTATTGATTCTCTGGTCTATCATCGATATTCAGCTGTTCCAGAGCTGGGTGCGTGATTTCTATCCTCCTGAAATCCTTGCTGCCGGTGGCTCACAAGCCATTGTGGCGCTCGCCAAGGTAGAAAACATAGTCGCAGGCATCCGTTTTGGTGAACCTGAAGCATGGGTTCTGCAAGCAGGAGATGCTTGGATTGGCTGGGCTGCAACCTCTACGATGCTGAAATCAGCCGTGGTATTAGGCCTAGCAACTGTGTGTGGTCTAATCGCTTACCGTCAGATCGATTCCGATTTTCGTGCACGTAACGGTGTAGAAAAGCTGATCTCATACGGTCTGATTGCAGCATCGACTATCGCGATACTAACAACCATTGGTATCGTACTGTCTGTACTGTTTGAAACCATTCGATTCTTCCAACTGGTACCGCCAACTGATTTCATCTTTGGTACTGAGTGGAACCCTCAATTCGAAGGCGCAGAGCGCGCTGGTTCGGGTGGCGGTGAAGCGAAATACGGTATGCTTCCGATGTTTGCCGGCACCTTGTTGATCTCATCTATCGCGATCATTGTTGCAGTGCCTGTAGGTTTAGCCAGTGCGGTCTACCTAGCAGAGTACGCGTCACCTAAAGTGCGATCTACTGTTAAACCGCTTCTTGAGATTCTAGCCGGTGTACCCACCGTTGTTTACGGCTTCTTCGCAGCCTTGACCGTTGCACCTGCCATCAAAGGCTTTGGTGAATCTTTAGGCCTTACCGTTGCGTCTGAATCAGCACTCGCGGCAGGTCTCGTCATGGGCGTAATGATCATTCCATTCGTCTCATCTCTTTCTGATGACGTGATCAATGCGGTGCCTCAATCACTTCGTGATGCAGCTTACGGATTGGGCTCGACTAAGAGCGAAACCACCCGCCAAGTGGTACTTCCTGCGGCCCTACCAGGTATTGTGGCGGCCGTTATTCTCGCAGTGTCTCGTGCAGTGGGTGAGACCATGATCGTCGTAATGGCTGCGGGCCTAGCGGCCAACCTTTCGTTCAACCCTCTCGATGCTGTCACAACCGTGACATCTCAGATCGTTACAATTCTGGTCGGTGACCAAGAGTTTGAGTCGGCGAAAACACTATCAGCATTTGCGCTATCTACAATGCTGATTATTTTGACCTTGGGTCTAAACTTCTTCGCCCTTCAAATTGTTAAGAAGTACAGGGAACAATATGACTAACAAGGCATTCAAGGGCCTCTCACCTCAAGAGGCGACTGCGCGCGTTGAAGCGTCACTTAAACAACGTCGCAAGAAAGAGAAGCGCTTTCGTCTGATGGGCTTATCGGCTGTTGGCTTAGCGTTAACATTCCTAGTCATTCTGTTCTCGGGCATCTTAACGAAAGGCTTGCCAGGTATGTTCCAGCACTACGTTCAGCTGGATGTGGTATTGGACAAAGCGCGTCTTGACCCACAAGGTGATATGTCAGATGCCTCGCTTTTCTCGGGCGATGCCGACAAAATTATTTTGGAAGCCTCACTGGCCTCTATTGGTGAAGAGGGAGGCCGAAAAACCAAGAAGGCCCTTCGTAAGATGGTCTCTTCGGGTGGCTCACAGCGCCTGATCGATTTCGTAAAGGCGAACCCTGAACTGATGGGGACAACCCAAACGATTAAGTTTGCTGTGGATGATGATATCGACTCGTTCCTGCGTGGATTCATTAAACGTGAGACCCCAGAAAAGGATCGTCGAATCAACGACTTCACCATTGAGATCGTAGATAAGTGGCAAGAAGCCGGTTTAATCAGCTACGAGTTAAGTGACTACCTGTTCTTCGGTTCTGCATCGCGTGATGCAGAGATGGCAGGCATCAAAGGAGCGCTTTTTGGATCGCTCCTGACCCTGGCTATCTGTGTCAGCATCGCCTTCCCTCTTGGGGTTGCAGCAGCCGTCTATCTTGAAGAGATTGCTCCGAAAAACCGCTGGACTGAGATCATTGATATCAATATCAACAACCTAGCGGCAGTGCCTTCAGTGGTGTTCGGTATCATGGGCTTGGCGATCTTCATCGTCACCTTTGGTATGCCACGATCTATTCCGCTAGTGGGCGGTATCGTACTGGCACTGATGACTCTGCCGACGATTATCATCTCCTCGCGCGCGGCGATTCGTGCAGTACCGCCGAGTATTCGTGATGCCGCACTGGGTATTGGCGCGTCGAAAATGCAGACCATTTTCCACCATGTCATCCCATTGGCGATGCCGGGTATGCTGACGGGTACCATCATTGGTATGGCGCAAGCTCTAGGTGAGACCGCACCACTGTTGATGATTGGTATGGTCGCCTTCATTGTTGATATTCCTGGTGGCTTTACCGACCCTGCGACAGTATTACCGGTTCAAATCTTTATGTGGGCTGACTTTGCAGAGCGAATGTTTATTCAGAAAACCAGTGCTGCAATCATCGTACTACTGGCCTTCCTTATCACGATGAATGCTGCTGCAATCTTGCTTCGTAAGAAGCTAGAGCGTCGTTGGTAAGCGAAAAAATGAACGAATCTAAAGACTTAAACAATTCAACGGACAAGAAGATGGAAAACAGTAATATCAAAACGACGGGTAATGTGTTTGTTGAAAACCCGCGCATGACTGCTCGTAATGTTGACGTTTACTACGGCGACAAACATGCCATCAATGATGTCACCATCGATATTGGTGAGCAGGAAGTCATTGCTTTCATCGGCCCATCCGGCTGTGGTAAATCAACCTTCCTTCGTACCTTGAACCGTATGAACGATACCATCGATATCTGTCGAGTAGAGGGTACTATCGCATTGGATGGCCAGGATATTTACGCGCCATCCGTGGACGTTGTACCACTTCGTGCGCGTGTCGGCATGGTTTTCCAAAAGCCAAACCCATTCCCTAAATCGATCTACGACAACATTGCTTACGGTCCTCGTATTCATGGCTTAACGAAAAGCAAAAGTGAATTGGACGACATCGTAGAGTCAGCACTAGAGAAAGCGGGCCTTTGGAACGAAGTTAAAGATCGTCTAGATCAACCGGGTACAGGCCTATCGGGCGGTCAACAGCAGCGTCTATGCATCGCACGCGCTATTGCGGTAAGCCCAGAGGTCATTCTTATGGATGAGCCTTGTTCCGCACTGGACCCTATTGCGACAGCAAAGGTTGAAGAGTTGATCGAAGAGCTTAAAAGTCAGTACACCATCGTTATCGTCACGCACTCAATGCAACAGGCAGCGCGTGTCTCTGATCGTACAGCCTACTTCCACCTGGGTGATCTGATTGAGGTGGGTAATACTGAACAGATCTTCACCAACCCATCACACCAGCTAACGCAGGATTACATTACAGGCCGTTTTGGTTAGAGCAGAAATTCAATTCGCATATCGATGCCGTACTGTTTACAGAAAGACTCTTCCCGCTCCAGATCCGCAATCAGGAGTGGATATTCATCACTGACCTCTGCATCTAATGAGAGGGTGAGTCGTTCGCCATCGAATTCAATTTTAGGTACTTCAGGGTACTCGCTGCTTCGACTTAGGTGCCAGATAACAGAGATACGTAAAATCAGAATCAACGCGATGGCATGTTTTTTGGATAGCATGCCAAGGTTGGTCACTAGGGACTTTTTAATCTTTTTACGATGCAATCGAACCATTAGCGCGACCAGCTTTTGCTGGTCGAAACTAAAACCGGCTAGGTTTGAATGCTCTAAAATATAGGCTGAATGCTTCTGCAAACCACTTGAATTTAGGTTGAGTCCTACCTCATGTGTCAGTGCCGCATATTGCAGGTAACGACGAGTAAAAACCGGAAGTCGTAATTCTGGAGCTAACTGCCGCCAAAGTTTCGTTGCGGTATCACTGACTCGCTCCGCATGCTTGGTATCAACGTGGTAACGTGCCATCAATGAGCGAATCGCACGCGTTCTAGTATCCTGCTGATCACCCGATGACGCCGTAAACTCTCCCAGCAAACCTTCACGTAACGCACCAGAGGAAAACTTGGCTTGCTCAATCTCGAGGCTAGAGAAAACGGCATCTAGAATCGCCAAACCACCAGCGAAAATCTGCAATCGTTGCTCACTAATGCCTTTTACAACTTTACTGGATAACTCATTTTTGACGACTAATTTACGTAAGGCTTTTATCGATTTAGCGGAAATCTCTTTCGGATCATAGCCCAAGTTTTCACTGGCTGTCGCTATCGCTTGTGCTGAACCTGAAGTACACCGGACTTGATTCCAACCGATGGATGCAAAGAGGGCAGAAAAGCGTTCCAGCTGCTGTTGCGCATAGAGCTTCGCTTTTTTATAAGAGGCCTTATCAACGCCTTTACTGAAGAAGGCCTCGGTAAAACTCACCGAACCCATAGTATGAGAGCGACCTAACTCCAAGCTATTCTCACGACCGAGTGCAACCTCAGTGGACCCGCCACCAATATCAATGACCAAGGTGTTACCCGCTAAGTGCTCTGAACTTGAAACACCCAAATGAACCAGGCGAGCCTCTTCTTGACCACTGATAATCTCGATGGGGTATGGAAAGACTTGTCTAGCAGAGGCAAGAAATTCACTGCGATTCTTAGCAATTCGCAAGGTGTGTGTACCGACCACGCGCACAGTACAGTTTGGAAAGGGCGTTAGTTGTTCAGCAAATGTCTTGAGTACTGCGACTCCTCGTTCGATAGCCTCTTCAGAGAGGTTATTTTTAGCGTCTAAACCCTCAGCCAAGCGAACACGCTCTTTGTGTTTAAAAAGGGGCTGCACATCATCGTGAAGTTGACGCACGACCAACATGTGAAAACTATTAGAACCTAGATCAATCGCTGCAAAGTGTCGTGATTCAGATTCAGAGTTATGCTTGTCGTTCACGAGAGCGCTCCAGCTGTTTTAAGTAGTCGTAAATCGCCATCTGTGAGCGTATTTTCTTACGATTGCCACGAGTTACATAATGATTGGCCTGCTCCGGGTCTAAGGCTCTAGCCTTAGTGTTATCTCGCCATTGTAGGTCGAGCTGGTCCTTAATGAGCTTACGAACATTTTTATCCAAAATTGGGCAACCGACTTCAATTCGGTGGTCGATGTTGCGAGTCATCCAGTCAGCAGAAGTTAAAAACATCTTTCGTTTACCACCAGCATAAAACAGTGACACACGAGCATGCTCAAGATAGCGATCGACAATACTGATGATTTTGATATTGTCACTCACGCCTGGTATACCGGCTAAAATGTTACACATTCCGCGAACAATTAGACGTATTTTGACTCCCGCCTGGCTCGCTTCATAAAGTTTATTAGAGAGTCCTTCGTCGACTAGATTATTCACTTTCAAAAAGATCTCGGCACGGTTGCCATTGCGTGCCGCTTCAATCTCATCATCAATCAATTGATTGATTGGGTCACGGCTGTAATTTGGACTAACTTGAAGATGTTTGAACTTGAAATTTTTGTAAGGATTGATAATAAAATCAAAGACTTTATCGAGCTCTTCTGTAATCTCAGGTCGTTTAGTAAACAGACCAAAATCAGTGTAAATTCGAGCAGTTTTCTCGTTCAAGTTACCGGTACTGATGTAACCATAAGCAACCTCTTCACCCTCCTCTTCTCGGACGACGTGAATTATTTTTGCATGACACTTAAGTGAGGCAACACCAAACTCAACAACAACCCCTGCCTCAGTAAGTTCACGTGCCCATTCAATATTCGCCTCTTCATCAAATCGTGCACTGAGCTCGACAATGACAATCACTTTTTTACCGTTCTTAACAGCCTCGATCAGTGATTTGAGAATCTGACTATTGTTCGCTACTCGATAAACCGTTACCTGTATCTGCTTAACAGCGGGATCGAACGACGCCGCACGCACAAAATCAGTCAAATAACGAAATTTATAGTAGGGGTAGTGGAGCAGAATGTCCTCTTTAGAGATCGCTTCGAATACATTCGATGCACTATCAAATTGATGACTATTCAGAGCCGAGAGCTTTTCGTTCTCTAGATAGCGAGGACCAACATTTGGAAAATTAATAAAGTCTTTAAAGTTTCGATAACGTCCGCTCGCAGTGGTTTCCGCATCGGGTTGTAGCCCCAAATTCTCACACATGAAGTCAAACATGTAATCAGGCATCATTTCGTCATAGACCAGTCGCACAGGCCTATTCGTATCACGCTGTTTGATGCCTTGAGACATTTTCTCTAGTAGGGATAACTCAACATCACGCTCTAAGTCATAATCCGCATCTCGCGTCACCTTAACGGCAAACATTTCGGTCGAGTCAAAATCGATAAAACCATCAAAGATATCGTCAACGCAATAGCGAATGGCGTTATCGAGCACGATGATTGGCTTTCGCCGCTGACCTTTGATTCGAGGCAGTTGGATAAATCGGTTGGTTTTATCAGAAGGAATTTCAAGAAGTGCATACTGAACTGAAGTCCCTTTTTTTAGGGCACACATCAGGTACGCATCTTCGTCATTCATGACGCTAGCAAGCTTGGTGTTCTCATTCACTAAGATGGGTGTGATGTGGTGCAGGACCTCATCTCGGAAGTATTTCCGTAACCAGCCACCCTCTTTCTCGTTCAACTGATCGTTATTGATCAGAAAGATATTGCGACGGGCGAGTCCCTTGATGACATCAATGTGGATGTCATTAAAACGATCTGCGAGAGTTTGTACCTTCTCATTCACTAGATGTAACAGGTTTTCAGCCGACATCCCTTTGGGTTCGACCTTGCCTAGTTGCTCAAGACGTAGGCGACGGTGCAAGTCTGCAACCCGAACTCTGAAAAACTCATCTAAATTGCTGGAGTAAATACCCAAAAAACGGACACGCTCAATGATGGGTACGTTTACATCCGCAGCTTCCTGCAGTACGCGTTCATTGAACGATAACCAACTTAACTCTTTTTCAATTAACTGCATTGCGTGTCCATTGGGCTTATCTCAACAGCCTAAAAAGCTTATTTCTTTGATAATCATAAGTTTTATCGCAAGGTAAGCCTACCCTTTAGAGATATATTTTCCTTTAACCAAATCGACACGAAACTGTCACAAATCTCTAACATTCTTTTGAAATACTAAAGGTAATTAGACCTAGTTGACCTAAAAAGAGGGTTTGTAATGCGCGACAGTGGCGAGATCTATTCGCAACACACATCAAATAAGTTCAACGAAGAGCTTGAGAGGCTTCGTTCCGAATTTTTAGAGATGGGCAGAACCGTTAAGCAGCAAGTCACTGACTCTTTGCATGCACTGCTCAATCAAGATATCTCACTGGCTGAATCAACTCGTGAGCTGGATCGAGAGACCAATCGCTTCGAAAATCAGATAGATAAAGCGTGTGAACAGATCATTGCGCTTCGCCAGCCAGCAGCCGTTGATTTAAGGCTGGTTCTGTCAATCAACCGTGCCATTGTTGATCTGGAGCGTATCGGAGATGAAGCCTCTCGCGTTGCCAAACAGGCCATCGATCTGTCAAATAATGAATCGAGTAGCAAAAGTCTTCATGAGGTCAGCCACATTGGTGAGATGGTCACAGACATGCTCAACTCAGTATTAATCGCTTTTGAAAATCGTGACATCGAATTAGCGTACAAAGTGGTCAAGAGTGATAAACATGTTGATCGTGAATACCAGTCGACCATGCGAGCTTTAATCACTTTCATGATGGAAGACTCACGCTCTATCAGTGGTGTGCTAAATATAATCTGGATCCTTCGTGCACTAGAACGAATCGGTGACCATGCCTGCAATTTGGCTGAGCAAGTCATCTACCAAGTCAGCGGTACCGATGTTCGTCACATGAAGACTAAAGAGATCAAAAAGATCGTTCGAGAGTAAGCTTGCGACTCTGCTTCTAACAAAGCCACCTTCAGGTGGCTTTGTTGTTTTAAGCACTCCCTCACTTCATACTACCACCTTAATTTAAAGATACTTGAGTCACTTGTGATCACTGCAGATAAACTCCATGCCGCATGGCAATTGATGCGAGCAGACAAACCGATTGGCACCTATCTCTTGTTATGGCCAACTCTCTGGGCTTTATGGATCGCCGCAGGTGGCTTACCCAGTTGGGATCTACTGTTTATCTTTACCTTTGGGGTATGGGTGACTCGTTCAGCCGGCTGCGTCATTAACGACTTTGCAGACCGCAAAGTGGATGGCCATGTAAAACGCACCTCCGAAAGGCCGCTACCAACGGGCCGCATTACTAGCAAAGAAGCCATTGGCTTGTTCGTCGGATTAATGCTGATCGCGTTTATCTTAGTGCTATTCACGAACAAAGCCGCGATCTTGCTATCGCCCATCGCTCTGTTATTAGCCTTCAGCTACCCCTTTATGAAGCGCTACACCCACTTCCCCCAAGTCGTTTTGGGTATGGCGTTTGGTTGGGGAATTCCGATGGCCTTTGCTGCAACCTTAGGCGAAGTGCCATTAGTCGGCTGGTTAGTCTTCCTTGCTAAAATTTTATGGACGGTCGCTTATGACACCATGTACGCCATGGTCGATCGGGATGATGATTTAAAGATAGGCATCAAATCGACAGCTGTATTTTTTGGCCAATACGATCGCATGGCTATAGCCGGCCTACAGATTGCTGCTCTTGCTGTACTGGTTTGGATTGGAATACTGGAATCCCTTGGAATCTATTTCTATCTTGGACTGATAGGTGCTGTAGGGTTCTTTATCTACCAGCACTGGCTGATAAAAGATCGTGAACGCATGCCCTGTTTCAAAGCATTTTTAAATAATCACTATGCTGAACTAGTTGTTTTGGTGGGATTAGCTGCTGATTACGCACTGTAAAACGTCATTGTCATCTTTTTGTAACGAAAGCATCATTTAATGAGGTCAATGAAACAGATGAGAGAGTTACCATGAGTCGTTCCAGACGCATACTGATCGTTGATGATGAATCCGCTATTCGTGAAATGATTGTAATGGCACTAGAGCTCGCCGGCTTTGAGACACTAGAGGCCTGTGATGCAAAAACAGCCCATGCCATGGTCATTGATGAAAAGCCTGACATGATGCTGCTCGATTGGATGATGCCTGGTACCAGCGGAATAGAGCTAGCCAAACGCCTTCGCAGCGACCCTACCACCAAAGACCTACCGATCATCATGCTGACGGCGAAAGCTGATGAAGACAATAAAATTCAGGGCCTTGAAGCGGGTATAGATGATTACATTACTAAGCCTTTTTCACCCAAAGAGCTGATCGCTCGCTTAAAAGCGGTTCTTAGAAGAAGCCTTCCCGAGAGTGATGAGGGCGCCATCTCAATCGGTGGGATTATTTTAGATCCAGTCTCACATCGGGTTTCGGATGCTTCCGGCCAGTCGCTCAATCTAGGTCCAACAGAGTTCAAACTGCTTCATCTGTTTATGACACATCAAGATAGAGCCTATTCCCGGGGCCAATTATTAGATATGGTTTGGGGCGGGAATGTCTATGTGGAGGAGCGAACAGTGGATGTGCACATTCGACGTCTTCGCAAAGCACTAGGGCCAGACCTTGGTAATTTAATCCAAACAGTTCGTGGTACAGGATACCGTTTTTCAACCAAACTCTAGGATAGATTTGTGACCGAATCGATAGCACGCCAACTACTTGGCCTTCTCAGCTTTACTCTTGCTGGTGCAGTTCTCGGTTTTTTTACAAGTCACAACCTAATACTGGGTGCATTATTTGGCTCTTTGCTTTGGTCGATATTGAGTTCGCTGCTGAACGCAAAGTTAGTCACTTGGCTAGACCAAAATCTCAGCTCGCCAGATCCTAAATTACCCTTTGAACAGGGGCGTATTGTTCGCTCGATAGCCAACTATCGGAATAAGACGGAAGCAGAATACGATGAGATCCATGCCGATATGGATCAGTTTCAAGCAGCCACCTCTGCCATGAAAGACGCCATCGTCATCATTGATAATCAAGACAATATTGAGTGGTGGAATAATGCCGCTGAAGAGATATTAGAGATAACCATTGAGCAGAAACATAAAAGGGTACAGGAGGTCTTTTCTGCACCTAACTTCTTAGAATTTTATTCTCAATCTGATCAAATTGATTCATTCAAAGCCGACTCTGCAGACCAAAAAAGAGTTCTTGAGTACCGTGTAGAGTCCTTTGGTGAAGGTGACAAAGTGCTAATTGTTAGGGATATCTCTGAGAGCGAAAAAATTGGCCTTATGCGTCATACCTTCTTAGCCAATGCATCACACGAACTAAGAACTCCCATCACAGTAATTCACGGCTACCTAGAGACTCTGCAAGAGCAAGAACTTCCTAATCCGATACAAAAAGCGATCCACTCTATGCAGTCTCAGAGCAGTCGTATGGCTGCTCTGATTGCTGACCTTCTAACCCTTTCTCGCTTGGAAACCAGCTCAGAAAATAAGAGCCGAAAGCCCATTTTCATTAGAGAAATGCTAGAAAGGATCACAGAAGAAGCAAAAGAGGTGTCAGGGCCAAAACAGCATCAAATCTCACTCGAAATGGACCAAGGCTTTGAGATTCTTGGTAATGAGGGCGAGGTACGCAGCGCTCTATCCAACCTCGTGTTCAATGCGGTCCGATATACTCCGGCTAACGGAGTAATTGATATAAAACTGAAATCCGTCGACACCAGTGTACTGTTTTCGGTGACCGATACCGGTGTCGGTATACCAGCAGAGCACATTCCAAGAATCACTGAACGCTTCTACAGAGTGGATGAAGGGCGATCCCGCGACAGTGGTGGTACAGGACTTGGACTGGCCATAGTGAAACACGTGTTGGTTCGGCACAATGCTAAGTTGGGAGTTACTAGTAAACCGGGTGAAGGTAGTCGCTTCAGTGTGACCTTCCCTGAAAGTCGAGTGGTTAAGATTTAGCAGCGCTTACTTTAAACGCCCCTGCTCACCATCAGCTTCATACTCTTCCACCCAAAAGATCGTCGCACCAATCACGGCCGCCGGCATCAAAATCAGATTCAATAGCGGCACCAACATACCAAGCTGAATCACCGAGCCTAGACTTAACGCAGACCAACGGCGCTCTTTCAATAACCCCTTCATTCGCTTGAAAGTCAGACCGTTATTATCCATCGGGTAGTCGATGTACTGAATCGCCATCATCCACGCACTGAAGATGAACCAAAGCACTGGGGTCGCTAGGTTGATGAGCGGTATAAAGCCTAGAATCAACAAGAGCAAAACCCTTGGAATAAAGTACGCCAACTTAGCTAACTCACGCGCGAGGGTGCCGGGAATCATCTGCAATAGGCTGAGTTCATTGCTGATCGCATCGCCTCGCAGACGCTGCTCAACCCGTTCTGAAAGGATACCGTTGAATGGCGCGGCTATAAAGTTCGCAACAACCGAGAAGCCGTAATAGACCATCAGCACCAAGACCAGTGCGAAGATAGGCCATAAGAAGTAGATCAGATAATCCAACCAACCCCAATCAGGTAACCAGAGCGCGATTAGAGCATCAACCCAAGCAGAGAAGTTGGTCACCAGAAGATAGATCGCCCCAACAAAGATGACTGTATTGATCAGCAAAGGTACCAATACAAAGGCGCGAAGACCGGGCTCCGACAGCATTTTGAAACCGCGGCCTAGATAGGCCAACCCTGAGAAAGGCGAGTTCGTGCGCATGGTGAATTACGCTAGGAAGTTTAGGTAGACTCGAATCACAACCGCCAGAATCATGCCGCTCAGACCGATGCGGTTGATACGAAACTCGGTTGGGTTAAGTTTGAGTAGCGGCTCCCAAAAGCGAATGATCGCTTTCCAATCGCCACTGCGAGTTCCATACATGGCCAGAGAGATGATGTAGATGCCCAAGCCACCCCAGAATAGGAAGGGCTCCATCGCTGCTAAATAGTAGTTCATTCAATTGTCCTTATTGTGTTGCGCAGTGCTGCTGCTTTTGACGCATCAGAAGACGGCAGCCATCGCCGCGACTGTTCAGATCGTAGCAGGCAAAACGAGCCCACTCTTTCTCATCTTCAGTCTTCTCTTCTTGGAACTCAGGCACCCCATCACAGAAGCTCTCTGCACGTTCGGCAACGCCCCAACAACCGCGTAGATACTGACCGGCATCGACCGTACACGAGATGCTTAAGCACTCAGCAATCTGACCAATAGCATCATCAAAACAAGCTGCGTCCGTTTTTACCCTACCCTGCTCTTCACCTTTAGCAAAGAACTCGGCAGCCGCCTGTTGTCGCTCTGAGTTAAACGCTTCTAGCCAATCATCACCGGCAAACTCTGCCCAGAGGTAGAAGCCGATGCCTGACATTAAAATAAGAGCCCAGATGATCTTTTTAATCACGCAACGTCTCGCTTATTGGGTTTATAGAGGCCAACGATGGTTAACAGAAGACCCAACACACTCAACAGCATGCCGCCGTTCACCAACAGTGGGTAGCGCACCATAAAAGGAATAAAAGGTTGTTCTGTCTGTGGATCACACTCTGAGAGAGCATAGTCGTAGAAACCACCGGTCGCCGTGCAGCTCTCGATCAAGTGCTGCTCGTACATGTAAGCCCCCATCAGTGCGAGGCTTGGAACAATCAGAAGAATAAGACCCAGTCTAAGCATTACTCTTCGTCGCTGATCCCTATGTTTGAAATGCCTTGGTTTTCACCAAGTTCACGCAGAGCTGAAATGGTTGCAGCATTCTGTTTAGCGCCGTTTAGCTGTTCCAGAACTTCGCTCTGAAACGCATCTTCATCCAGCATCATGTCGTGAGAGTTGATCATGCGGATCAGCTCTTCATCAGACATCTGATCGTCCGCTTCAGCAAACTCAATGTAAGCCGATACGGTCTCGTAAGAGAGGTTCGATACCGCAACCGCGTCGCTCGCCTCTTTCTCTAGCTTACACATCAGCGTTGAGTAGAGCGCCAGCATTGCATCGCGGGCAGGAATGGCACCAAAGGTGTCGAACTCATCGAGATCCACCAGGTTATCGTCAACATGGCCAAGCTGAACGTCGTAGTTTAGCTTGCTGCCGTTTTGAGCCAATTCACCCCATACGCCATCAAGCACTGTGCGCATGCGATCTAAATCGCCAAACTCCATCAACTTGGAGAACAGCGCGAAGTTATTGAACATACGCTCGGTCAGCGCAGCAGAGAAGGCAACCTGCTGCCAGTGCTCAAGGTTACGAATCTCAGTTTCTAGTTCATTGGGATCTAGCATCGATGCCTACCTTTGCCGTTGATTAAAGACGTACTTCAATACCGCGCTCACGCATGTACGCTTTCGCTTCGGGTACTGTGTATTCGTTAAAGTGGAAAATAGAGGCGGCCAGCACTGCGTCGGCTTTGCCTTCGATGCAGCCATCAACCAAATGATCTAAGTTACCAACGCCACCTGATGCGATGACGGGAATGGTCACCGCTTCAGACACTGCTCGAGTCACGCCTAAATCATAACCACTTTTCACACCGTCTTGGTCCATGGAGGTCAGTAGAATCTCACCTGCACCAAGCTCTTCCATCTTTTGCGCCCATTCAACAGCGTCTAGGCCGGTTGGCTTACGGCCACCGTGGGTAAAGATCTCCCAGCGGCCCTCTTCATCTGGAGCAGAGACTCGTTTTGCATCAATCGCCACGACAATACACTGACTACCAAAACGATCCGCTGCCTCTTTCACAAACTCGGGGTTAAATACGGCTGCCGTATTAATAGAGACCTTATCAGCGCCAGCATTTAACAGCGTACGAATATCGTCACAGGTACGAACACCACCGCCAACGGTCAACGGGATAAACACTTGCGACGCCATACGCTCAACCGTATGCACCATCGTGTCACGGCCTTCATGGCTGGCTGTGATATCCAAAAAGGTGATCTCATCAGCCCCCTGTTCGTCGTATCGACGGGCGACCTCAACTGGATCACCAGCATCACGAATATCGAGGAACTTAACGCCTTTAACGACGCGTCCGTTTTCGACGTCCAGACAAGGGATAATGCGCTTCGCTAGTGCCATCTATAAATCCTTACTTAGCCGTCAGCTGATCGCTAAGAGCCTGTGCTTCAGCCACATCCAGTGTGCCTTCATAAATAGCTCGGCCAGTAATCGCACCCAAAATGCCTTGGTCAGCCACTTCCGCCAATGCACGGATATCGTCGATGTTCGTGACACCGCCTGAAGCGACAACAGGAATACCGCCCTGTACCGCCAGATCAACGGTAGCCTCTACGTTAACGCCCTGCATCATGCCGTCACGAGCGATATCGGTGTAGACAATTGAAGAGACACCGTCATCACGGAAACGTTTAGCCAGATCAACCGCCATTACATCAGTCACTTCCGCCCAACCATCAATCGCAACGCGGCCATCTTGCGCATCAAGACCCACAATGATGTTGCCTGGGAAGGCTTTACACATCTCGGTAACAAACTCAGGCTCTTTAACCGCTTTAGTACCGATAATCACGTAAGAGACGCCGGCATCTAGGTAGGCTTCAATGGTCTCTGCAGAACGGATACCGCCACCGATCTGAATCGGTAGATCAGGGTATGCTTTAGCGATCTCACGAACGATACCACCATTGACTGGCTCGCCTGCGAACGCGCCATTCAAATCGACAAGGTGCAAACGTCGACATCCCGCATCGACCCACTTTGCCGCCATATCAACGGGGTTGTCAGAGAATACGGTTGAGTCATCCATACGGCCCTGACGCAGGCGCACACATTTACCGTCTTTAAGATCAATCGCAGGGATAATTAACATTGAAGCTTTTCCTATGGGTGAACGACTTATGCTTGGCCGTTCCAATTTACAAAATTCTTTAGAAGCTGAAGGCCCGCTTTCGAGCTCTTCTCTGGGTGGAACTGCGTAGCAAAGACATTGTCTTTTGCCAAAGCCACATCAAAGTCGACACCGTAATTTGCGGTACCGGCAACCAATGACTGTTCCGCCAACTTAACGTAGTAGCTGTGCACAAAGTAGAAACGTGTGTCGTTTTCGATGCCCTGCCAAAGTGGGTGATCAATGCTCTGCTGAACCTGATTCCAACCCATGTGCGGCACTTTGAGCTTGTCGCCATTGTCGTCTTTAAGATCTTTACCAAAGAAGTTAACACGGCCTTCAAACTCGCCTAAACACTCCACACCGCCATTCTCTTCAGAGAAGTTAGTCAGTGCTTGGTAACCCACACAGATACCTAGGAAGGGCTTTCCAGAGCTGATCGCTTCGCTCACCTCTTGATCCACACCCAGACGGCGCATCTCTGCTACACAATCGCGAATAGCGCCAACACCTGGCAGAAGGACGCGATCCGCATCGCGAACCTTCTGTGGATCAGCCGTCAACACGACCTGAGTGCCGTCGTCGGAAACCAGTTCAAGCGCTTTGGCAACCGAGTGCAGGTTACCCATACCGTAATCAATAACGGCAATCGTGCTCATAACTTATAGACACCCTTTAGTTGAAGGCATCATGCCAGCAGCACGATCGTCAAACTCCAATGCCATACGCAGAGCGCGGCCAAAGGCTTTGAATACAGTCTCCGCTTGGTGGTGAGTGTTCTTACCGCGCAGGTTATCAATGTGCAGCGTGACACCCGCGTGATTCACAAAACCGTGGAAGAATTCGCCAAACAGATCAACATCAAAACCACCCACAGAACCACGCACGAAATCGACGTGCATCTCTAGACCTGGACGACCTGAAAAGTCGATTACAACACGTGACAAAGCCTCATCAAGTGGCACGTAAGCGTGGCCGTAACGACGAATGCCTTTCTTATCACCAACAGCCTGCTTAAACGCTTGGCCCAGTGTAATGCCGATATCTTCGACCGTGTGGTGATCATCGATGTGTGTATCGCCATTCGCTTTGACGTTGATATCAATCAAGCCGTGACGCGAAATTTGGTCCATCATGTGTTCAAGAAAAGGGACGCCAGTATCGGCTTTAAACTCGCCGGTACCGTCCAAATTGATCTCAACACTGATCTGAGTTTCTAGCGTATCGCGTGATACGTTTGCTGTGCGTGCAGCCATGTTTCTCTCCGCTAGTCATGCGCAAAGCGCAAGTATAGCGAAATCGCGCTGGAAACGGCAGGTTAACTGGCTTTTTTTAATTTTCGACTACACTGAATGTAAATCCCTAATTTGGAAAACACTATGAAAGTCGCTATTCGAATAATCGTCGCCCTACTATTGCTGGCTGTTTTAATGGTTGGTGCACTGGCAGGCTACATGGCCTACCTGTTTGATCCCAACGAATACAAAGCCGAAATCGAGCAGCAAGCCAAAGAAAAAGCCGGCATTGAACTGGCAATAAATGGCCCGATCGGTTGGTCGCTCTACCCTACGCTTGCGGTGGAGCTGAGCGACATCTCTGCACAAACGAACGACTCACAACAACAGGCCACCCTCGAAAACGCACGAGCCGTTATTAGTATCCCAGCACTGTTGGGCGGCAAAATTGAAGCGGACAGCATTCAAATCACTGGGCTGATGCTCTCTATGCCCAATCAAGATCAAGGCAACCTCGATCTAGCCATCGATCTGACAACCGCCCTGCAATTCGATACCGAGAAGCAGATTTTGACTCTCTCCAACATCGATCTACGATTTGATGAAAGCCGCTTTAAAGGGTCAACAACCGTCGATCTGAACAGCTTTGCCATGCAAGTCAATTTAGCAGGGGACAGCATCGATTTGGATCGCTACCTCCCATCAAGCGACACTGAAGCAAATAGTAGTTCTTCCGAAAAAGGCTGGCCAACAGATCCAATCGAGATATCACTGCCCATTGCTGATAACTCTTCTTACCAGCTATCGCTCGATACCCTTATCGTGAAAAAGCAGACCATTTCTGACATAAAACTCAGCGCCAAAACCAAAGGGGGCGTGCTGACCGTCGATCAGTTAGATGCTAAAGCCTTTGGTGGCTCTTTAAATGCCACTGCCGAGATTCGAGCAGATAACAAAGCGCCAACCTTAACGTTCAATCCAAGGTTTAAAGACATTGCCGCTGAACAACTGATGGCACTGGCTATGGAAGATCCCATACTCTCGGCCAAAGTAGACCTAGCAGGAACGCTGAGCACTAAGGGGACATCCGTTAAGGCATTCATCGAAAACCTCAACGGCAAAATGACACTGACCGCTGAAGAAGGGGTAATCAAAGGGATCGATATGGCACAAGAGCTTTGCCAAAAGATCGAGAACATCACTTCGTTCGGCTTCAACCCTGACCAGGTCGACAAAACCACCCCGATTGCTAACCTGAGCAGCGATTTCATTATTAAAAATGGCGTTGTGACCAATCCTGAACTTCTAGCTAGTGTCGATGCCGCCAACCTAGATGCCAACGGGACCGTTAACCTGCCCAAACAGTCACTGGATTACACCCTTGGGCTTACCATAAAAGAGGACCTCTTCCAGAAGAGCTGTGGCATCAATCCAGCACTGCGTGGCACCCGTATCCCCGTCAATTGCAGAGGCACATTCGACACCGACCCTGTTAAACTCTGCAAACTGGATACCCGCTTTGTTGGTGACATGCTGAAGAAAGTAGCTGGCGAGAAGCTGCAAGCAGAGATCGACAAGAAAAAAGAAGCACTCGAACAGCAAGCCAAAGAGAAGCTACAAGACTCTCTTAAAGATAAATTGGGCGAACAGCTGAAAAGCCAAGACGCCAGATCTCTGATTAAAGGGCTGTTCGGTAATTAATAAAGAGACCGAATGGATAACAGTCACTTCTCTGCGATCGTGTTGAAATGGTTTGATCAACACGGTCGCAAACACCTCCCTTGGCAACAGACAAAAAGCGCATACAACACTTGGATCTCTGAAATCATGTTGCAGCAGACCCAAGTAGCGACTGTGATTCCTTACTACAACGCCTTTATGGAGCGTTTCCCCACAGTCGAAGCCTTAGCCAAAGCACCGATTGATGAAGTTTTGCATCACTGGACCGGTCTGGGTTACTACGCCCGCGCCAGAAACCTGCACAAAGCAGCCAACATGGTCGTTAATGAGTTTAAAGGTCACTTCCCGCAAGACCCTCACCTGCTCGAGCAACTTCCAGGTGTAGGACGATCAACCGCTGCCGCGATCAGTTCCATTGCTTATGGCACCAAAGCAGCCATTCTGGATGGCAATGTAAAACGCGTCTTAGCACGATACTTTGCTGTCGAAGGTTGGCCCGGCAATACCCAAGTCGCTAATCGGCTTTGGGATCATGCCGATTCATTGACCCCGAATAGCCGCAATGCCGACTACACCCAAGCGATGATGGATCTTGGTGCGACACTCTGCACTCGCTCCAAACCCCGTTGTGCAGATTGCCCAATTAGCGACGGTTGTTTAGCTCTAAAAGCAGATCGCGTTACAGATTTTCCTGGATCAAAACCCAAAAAAGAGAAGCCCACAAAACAGACCTTTATGTTGTTGATAAAAGAGGGTGAAAAGTTCCTTCTCGAGCAACGGCCTGCGGCAGGCATATGGGGTGGACTGTGGAGTTTTCCAGAAGTCACAGACCTACGGGATATAGAGATGCACTGGGCGATTGATCAAGAGAAACTTGAGATCCTAGAGCCGTTTAGACACACCTTCTCGCACTACCACCTAGAGATCACACCCGTCGTCATCAATGCAGACTACCTGCAAGTCGAACACGTCATGGAAGAGCGAACCACACTCTGGTATAACAGCGTACAACCTAGCGAAGTTGGCTTAGCGGCGCCTGTTAAGACACTGATTGATACACTCAGCGCCGCACACAAGGAGAGTTAAATGTCACGCACTGTATTTTGTCGTAAGTACCAAGAAGAACTAGAAGGCCTAGAGCGCGCACCCTACCCCGGCCCAATCGGCCAAGATGTGTTCGACAACATCTCTAAAAAAGCATGGCAAGAGTGGACCGATCACCAAACCATGTTGATCAATGAAAAGCACCTCAACATGATGGATGCAGAATCGCGCAAATTCTTACAAGGCGAAATGCAAAAGTTCTTCGCTGGCGAAGATTTCGAAAAAGCCGAAGGCTACGTACCCACTAAATAAAGATTTTTTAAATCAGACTGTTGACACCCAAAGCAGATCTCGGTTTAATACGCGCCTCCAATGAGTTGCCTCGATAGCTCAGTTGGTAGAGCAGAGGATTGAAAATCCTCGTGTCGGTGGTTCGATTCCGCCTCGAGGCACCATTCTTTAAGGCCTAGTCACACGACTGGGCTTTTTTGTATGTGTCTCTAGGCCATATCTCACGGGGTATTCTGAGGCCTGCATCATTACTTCACTGTGTTTTCCCTAGTGAGCACAGGATGATAGTAGACAATGCAGAAGACATCTAAGCACCCCCAATATACTTTTATCAAAGGCGATATCTATTACTTCTCAAGAGCTATACCTGCTGACTTGAGGCACCACTATTGCTCTCATCGGTTTGTACAGAGCTTAAGAACCAAATCAAAGGCTAAGGCAGCTTCTGCATCTAAGTTACTATCCTCAAAGCTTGATGATTACTGGCTAAGCCTTCGTTTACTAAATAATGAAATTCCAGCAGCTCATTTATTAATTGCCCAAACGGGCTCGAATCAAACCTCTGAGTTACCAAGTATCCGTGATGCTTTGGACCTATATTTATCAGTAAAAGGAAAACATAGAAGTAAGCTCTTCTTTAGCCATACCAAAAGAGCTATCAACTATCTAATAGAGAGCCGTGGCTCACGTAGCATAGACCTGTACTCCAAATCAGATGCCGCCAAACTACGAGATTGGTTTTTTCAACGAGGTCTTAAGGCCTCATCAGTTCAGAGGAATTTCAGCTGTATTAAAGCAGTAGTTAGCTTTGCAATTAATGAGCTGGGTTTAGACTGTAATAATCCTTTTCAGGGGGTCTATTTACCATCAGATGAGGTAACTCTTAAGAGAAAACCTATACCGATGAAGCAAATTAAATCGCTGCAGAATTTGTGTATCGAAATCGATGACGACATGCGACATCTTATTGCTCTCATCAGTGATACTGGTATGCGCTTAGCTGAGGCAGTTGGATTGGAAAAAACAGATATTATTTTAAATAATGAGATGCCTCATTTAATAATTCAAACTCATCCTCATCGTTCACTAAAAACAGCATCAAGCCAAAGAGTCGTCCCACTTGTTGGGTATTCTCTATGGGCTGCTAAAAGAATACTGCAGACTAACTTGTGCTCAAAATATTGTTTCCCAAGGTATGTAGAAAACCAAAACTGCAAAACCAACTCCGCAAGTGCAGCATTAAACAAGTGGCTAAAATTGGTTACAAATGAGTCTGCTGTAGTTCATGGGTTAAGACACAGCTTCAGAGACCGTTTAAGAGCTGTCGAGGCTCCTGTTGAGGTTGTGGACCAGTTGGGAGGCTGGAGTCTGAAACGGGTTGGTCAATCTTATGGGGACGGGTACAGCCTGAGTGTTCTATTCAAGTGGATGAAGCGAATAGAGTTTACAACCAGCAAGCTAAGAACTAGTCTAATATTTTAGTCATCATCTAGTAGGCTTTTGTTATGCACAACAAAATCAAAGCAACTGTACTAATCACAACAATAACAACTATTACTGGTTGTGTAGGACCTTTAGTACCAGTAAAGAAAATTAGTGAGATTCCAATAGAGCAACGCAGAGAAGTGTTATCCATGCCCATTTATAACGAGAGTCAACTTAATGGGAAGACGTATTCAATTCTGAATATTGTAGAGGGCATTTCTTGTAAAAATAAGACTTGGGACCCCGCTGCGACTAAAACAGATGCAGTGAATCAAGCTAAGTACTGGGCATACGAAATGGGTGCTGATGCTCTAATGGGTATTCAGTGTGACCAACCACGAGGCACGACTACTACATACAATTGTTGGGAAAGCATAACCTGTACTGCTCAAGCAATTTCAGTAGAAGATTAATGTGCTCACTAGGGAAAACACAGTGAAGTAATGATGCAGGCCTCAGAATACCCCGTGAGATATGGCCTAGAGACACATACAAAAAAGCCCAGTCGTGTGACTAGGCCTTAAAGAATGGTGCCTCGAGGCTGACTCAGTGCCTGCCTCAGGACTCATTTACTTCACTGTCACTAATAAATACAGATACTTACACACCTCTCGTTCGTCCGCAAAGGACTTTTAGTGTCTACA
>NZ_WBYQ01000005.1:0-176895 GCF_013282925.1 Marinobacterium sp. xm-g-48 | reverse complement strand
TCTTGCTCAAGAAAAACATTACGCTAAATGAATTCACATATAGGTTGCTTGTCTTGTTAAGCTTTTGTGCTCAACCTCAACAAGCGCCCACACGCATTACCTGATTAATTGTTAAAGAGCGTGCCACCGATCTCTTGGCGGCTGCTTGAGTACTCGTCTCAAGCGAGGTGCGTATATTACCGACACCCGATTTTTATTCAACCCCTTTTTTGTAAAAAAACTAACTTTTTTACAAATAAAACAGGTGGTGTTTCTTTTTACCCAGTTTGACTAGGAAATATTTACCAAATAGGCCTGCTTCAGAGCTGAAAATTTCGTTGCCTGACATATTATCGGCCATACCACAGGCACGATCATTTACGATGACAGCGTCACGCTGCAGTGCATCTTTGATCTGCTTACCGGAATTCGCCATACCCGCATCAACCAACAGTGTCGTCAACGGTGTATCCGAAAGATCCGTTGGAACCTGTGTCGCCGGAAGACCATCTTGCTTAAGCTGCTCAAAGTCAGCTTCACTTAACTGACTAATATCACCTGAGAAGAGTGACTCTGTAATTCGCTTAGCCGCTTCTACTGCATCATTACCATGCACCAAGCGTGTCACCTCTTCCGCGAGAATCGCTTGCGCTTGAGGACGACCAGTCGCTGCTTTATCTTCCTCTTCAATGTCAGCAATTCTCTCAACATCTAAGAAAGTGAAGTAACGAAGGAACTTGTAAACATCTGCATCAGCCGTCGACATCCAGAATTGGTAGAAGGCGTAGGGCGATGTTTTAGTCGCATCTAACCAGATAGTACCTGACTCGGTTTTACCAAATTTTGTTCCATCTGACTTGGTTACCAGTGGCAGCGTAATACCGAACACCTGGTTGCCATTCATACGGCGTGATAGTTCGATACCACCAGTAATGTTGCCCCACTGATCAGAACCACCGATCTGTAAAGTACAACCGTGCGACTTATTAAGCTGCTGGAAGTCAAAAGACTGAAGAATCATGTAGGTAAACTCTGTAAAAGAGATACCAGATCCCTCACGATCAATACGCTGTTTTACAGACTCTTTTGCAATCATCGAGTTTACAGAGAAGTGCTTGCCCACATCGCGCAGGAAGGTCAGTACATCCATGCCTCGAGTCCAGTCGAGGTTATTTACAACCTCGGCACTGTTATCGCCGTTATCAAAGCTGATGAACTGACTCACTTGTGCTTTGAGTTTATCCACCCAACCAGCAACCGTTGAATCATCGTTTAACTTTCGCTCCTGTGCTTTAAAGCTCGGATCACCGATCAAACCGGTTGCTCCACCCACAAGAGCCAAAGGCTTATGGCCATACTCTTGAAAACGACGCAATGTTAACAGCGGCACTAGGCTACCAATGTGCAGACTATCTGCCGTCGGATCGAAACCACAATAGAGCGTTACAGAACCCTTCTCTAGGTGTTCCATTAACTCATCTTCACTACTCATTTGCGCGACAAGTCCACGCGACTGAAGTTCAGCGATTAAATTGATATTTGCCATGGTTTGTTTCAATCCGATGTTTGCGGTCTTAATTTGAGAGGCGAGATTCTACCGATTGATCATCTGTTAGACAAATTTGATAAGGGATCCATTTGATTAAAATCATCGCTAAATCGCTTTATCTATCGGAATCTAGATGGAACTTTTATACAATTAACTGTCTAAGGGACAAACACTCTGTTTCAACTAATATCTGGCTGTAGGTTTGGCTAAAAATATTTTCAGAAAAGCGAAGCGATTTCCTAAGATGCACCTTGCCGTTGTTGGGTCTCTGTCGTTTATCGCCTTGATGCTCTCGATACTTCCTTCATCGGAGGTAGAAGCCACTCGATCTCAGATCGAACTTATCTCACCCAAAGCCCTTCCAGAAGCACAACTACCGGTGGCTGAAACCACCTCTTCAACCCTTATAGAACACAATGAGCAAACCTCAGCCACCACTGAAGTGGCAGAACAGCCACCCGCTATTGAGTGGCAACGCTTTAAAGTCAAAAGCGGTGACAACCTAAGCAAAATCTTCAAGCGTGCCGGCCTAGGTGCTAAAGATGTTCATAAGATTGCCCAGGCTGATAAAAAAACCAAGCACTTCAATGCGCTCCGTCCTGGCCAGACGCTCAGTCTTCACATTGAAGATAACCAACTCATCACACTGCGCATTGAAAAGAGCCTGTTAGAGTCAGTTGAGTTTTCGCTGACGGATACGGGTTATCAGCAAGAGACCCTAGTACTTGAACCCGAGATGCGCCAGCGGTTCGTCACTGGAGAGATCTCCAGCTCGCTCTACCTTGCAGCCAAAAGCGCCGGTCTATCTGAGAACATCACCATGAAACTGGCCGAGGTATTTGGCTGGGACATCGATTTTGCTCTGGATATTCGCAAAGGCGACCAGTTTAGAGTGCTGTTTGAAGAGAAGTATTTAGATGGAAAAAGAATTGGCGATGGCGACATTCTTGCCGCGGAGTTCACCAATAACGGTGATACTTTCGCCGCCGTTCGCTATGAAGACTCCAACGGTGACGTAAACTACTTCACTCCGGAAGGCCGCAGTATGCGTAAAGCTTTCCTACGCTCCCCTGTCGACTTCCGCCGAATCAGCTCAGGCTTCACACGCGAGCGCTACCATCCAGTGCTTGGCGTAAAACGTCCTCACCGAGGAACTGATTACGCTGCTAAAACAGGCACACCCATCAAGGCAGCCGGGGATGGCAAAGTTATTTGGCGCGGTACAAAAGGCGGATACGGTCGTACGGTCATTATCCAACACGGTGGCAACATCACGACGCTCTATGGCCACATGAGCAAATACAACAGCAAGGTTAAAAAGGGTTCACGCGTTAAGCAAGGCCAGACCATTGGCTACGTAGGTATGAGCGGCACTGCAACCGGCCCCCACCTGCACTATGAGTTCCGAGTTGCGGGGGTCCATAAGAACCCACAGACGGTGAAACTTCCTGCCGCACAACCGATTGCTAAGAAAGAGCGTGCCAACTTCAATAAAGTGGCTAACGATATGATTGCTTCACTTCAGCAGAAGGCCATTGAGCAACTGATTGCCAGTGAGAGTCGTGCAGCAGAGTAAAATGTTTCTGGGCCTCATGTCCGGCACCAGCTTAGATGGGCTCGACATCGCTCTTTGCTACTTCGAACCTGAGTATCAACTACTGCACTCTCGCTGTTTCGAATTCTCTGACGAACTTAAGCAGCGCATTCTTCCCTTTATGACTGGCCAGCCCCAATCGATTGATCAGCTGATGATCCTAGATAGGGACCTGGCCACTTTTGCTGCGGAAGCCATTCTGATCTTCCTGCATGACCACCGCATTGATCCTAAAGAGGTCAACGCTATTGGCTACCACGGTCAAACCCTACGACATAGACCAGACGAAGGCTGCACTCTGCAGGCAGGTAACCCTCATATTCTGGCCGAGATGACCGGAATCGATGTCATTGCCGACTTCAGACGACGCGACCTTGCAGCAGGTGGTGAAGGAGCGCCTTTGGTACCTGCCTTCCATCATTTCCTAACCGAGAAGATGCGCCGACCCTTTGCCCTTTTGAACCTTGGCGGCATTGCAAACCTCTCTCTGTTTACATCAAACGGAGATATTCAAGGTTTTGATACCGGACCTGCTAACACACTGATCGATCAGTGGATCTACCAACATAAGGGGGTTCACTTTGATGCAGAGGGTGCATGGGCGGCGAGCGGTGATATAAACCAACCCTTGCTTGACGCTCTGTTAGACGAGCCCTATTTCCAAAGAGCCGCCCCAAAAAGCACCGGTCGGGAGACCTTCAATCTAGACTGGCTCAATCATAACCTTGCAGACTTTGATCAGCTACCGCCTGAAGATGTTCAAGCGACATTGACTGAATTAACCGCAGTGACCATTGCTGACGCTCTAAAACAGGCCAAGCTGACCCACTGTCAACTGATTCTATGTGGCGGAGGCGCGCGAAACGATCATTTGATTGAACGCCTAACAGCACACCTACCTGACTTCACCATTATATCCAGCGACCTATTAGGCTGGTCAGCCGATGCCATGGAAGCCGCTGCCTTTGCTTGGCTAGCTTGGGCTTTCAAAAACAAAAAAGCTGGGAATATCCCAGCTGTGACAGGCGCCTTCGGTGAGCGTCGCCTTGGCGCGCTCTTTCCCGCTTAAGGCTGAAGGACGTAGCGCAACGTCTCCACTACCTGCTCATTCGTCTTGGCCCAGGCTAGAGATTGAGCATCAACCTCTTTAAGTGGGTGAATCAAATCTTCTGCATGCAGAGTAATGTAAGGCTTACCCAAAGCAGCACAGTAGCCTGCATCGAATGCAGCATTCCACTGCTTATACTTGTCACCAAAACGAATCACAACCAGATCAGCTTGTTCGATCATCCCTTTGGTTCTAATTAGGTTCACTTTGGATGACTGGTGATCACGCCAGAAATTATCTGACTGCTCTCCCAAGTGGTCGCCGGCAGCATCACTGGCAGGGTGATCAGTGACCGGAGCCAAATAGGTAATATCCAGACCCAATGCTTCAGTACCTTGGCGAATCACATCACGCCAATCGGTATGAATTTCACCCGACATATACACTTTGTAACTCATGATAGCCCCCTAATAAAAAAGCCAGCAACTCTTGCTAGGAGCCGCTGGCCTATAGCATTCATTTAAATTGAGAAAGATGAACCACAACCACAAGTCGTTGTTGCATTAGGATTGTTGATCACGAACTGGGAACCCTGTAGACCCTCTTTGTAATCCACCTCTGCACCCACAAGATATTGAAAGCTCATCGGATCAACCACCATGGTCACTCCCGCATTCTCAACCACAGTATCATCTTCAGCCACAGACTCATCGAAAGTGAAGCCGTACGAAAAACCTGCACAGCCACCACCAGTAATGAAGACGCGCAACTTTAGGTTATCGTTCTGCTCCTCTTCAATCAGAGTACGTACCTTATTTGCAGCAGAGTCAGTAAAGATCATATCGGCATCAGCGGACATGAATACACACCTCAAAATTCATTGGAATGGGTGAATTCTCACAAAACCAAGTAAAACAGTCAAGAATTATGGCATCAACGCTACGTTAGTGAGGCCTGCATTCTCTTTTAGGCCAAACATAATGTTCATGATCTGAATTGCCTGACCAGAAGCACCTTTCACTAAGTTATCGATGACTGAGAGAACCACGACCGTATCATCATCTTGTGGACGGTGAACGCTGATACGACAGAAGTTAGACCCTTTTACACTGCGAGTCTCAGGGTGAGAACCTGCAGGCAACACATCGACAAAAGGCTCGTTGGCATAACGTGCTTCAAAGAGCTCTTGCAGACCCGAATCAACAGGGTCTTTCAACGTAGAGTAGAGCGTCGCGTGAATACCACGAATCATCGGCGTCAAATGAGGTACAAAGGTTAAACCGACCGGCTTACCCGCCGCCCAAGTGAGTCCTTGGCGAATTTCAGGGAGGTGGCGGTGGCCAGGCACACCATAGGCTTTAAAACTCTCGCTCGACTCACACAGCAATGTACCAACACTGGCGCCACGACCGGCACCGGATACACCCGACTTACAGTCGGCAATCAAACGGCGTGTATCAACCAAACCCGCTTCTAGCAGCGGCAAAAAGCCCAGCTGAGTCGCGGTGGGGTAACAGCCAGCACAAGCAATTAACTGCGCATCTTTAATCTGCTCCCGATTCAACTCAGGTAAACCGTAGACCGCTTTCTCAACCAGGTCTGGGCAGCTGTGGTCCAGCTTGTACCACTTCTCCCAAAGCGGTACATCCTTGATTCGGAAGTCAGCACCCAGATCGATCACGCGCACACCACGGTCAACTAACGCCGGCGCCATCGACATGGCAACACCGTGCGGCGTTGCAAAGAAGACAACATCACAGGCGGCCAAGCGGTCAACATCTGGCACGGTAAACTCTAGATCGTAATGACCACGAAGATTGGGGAACATATCAGCAACTGGCATACCCTCTTCAGAGCGGGAGGTAATCACCTCGACAGAGACTTCTGAATGGTTGGCCAACAGTCTAAGCAGTTCAACGCCGGTATAACCCGTGCCACCCACAATACCTACTTTAATCACGATAGTTCCACGCTCCATGTTAGCCATACTGACTGAGTCTTAAGAATTCAGGTGCTGTATAATACGCCACAGTGATTTCCAACTCCAGATTCACGATCCAAGGGATTTGTTCAGGCGTACTACTGACACTCCCTTGCTGGCTGTGGATAATGGTCAAAAATGTTTACCGAGGTTAAGTTGATGTCTAAGTCAGAACAGTTATTTGAAGCCGCCCAGAAACACATCCCAGGCGGTGTTAACTCACCCGTTCGTGCGTTCAAAGGTGTCGGTGGCACACCGGTCTTTGTTAAACGTGCCGAAGGCGCTTACATCTTCGACGAAGATGACAAACAGTACATCGACTACATCGGCTCTTGGGGCCCTATGCTGTTTGGCCACAACTACCCTCCTGTGATCGATGCGGTGCGTGATGCCCTAAACCACGGCATCTCTTTCGGTGCACCAACAGCAATCGAAACAGAGATGGCAGACAAAATTTGTGAGCTTGTACCCTCAATGGAGATGGTTCGCATGACCAGCTCGGGTACTGAAGCGACCATGAGTGCCATCCGATTAGCGCGAGGTTACACCGGTCGCGATAAGATCGTTAAATTTGAAGGCTGCTACCACGGTCATTCCGATTCACTGCTGGTCAAAGCGGGCTCAGGAGCACTGACACTGGGCGAACCAAACTCACCTGGAGTGCCTGCTGCACTGGCGGAGCACACCATCACACTGCAGTTTAACAACCTAGAGAGTGTCAAACAGGCCTTCGCTGAAGTGGGTAAAGAGATTGCGTGCATCATCGTTGAGCCAGTCGCTGGCAACATGAACTGTATCCCTCCAGTAGAAGGATTCTTGGAAGGCTTGCGTGCCATCTGTGATGAATACGAAACCGTTTTGATCTTTGACGAGGTGATGAGTGGCTTCCGCGTAGCGCGCGGCGGTGCACAAGAGCTTTATGGTGTCACACCTGATCTTACCACTCTAGGCAAGATCATTGGCGGCGGCATGCCCGTTGGCGCCTTTGGTGGCAAACTGGAGATCATGCATCAGATCGCGCCACTGGGCCCTGTTTACCAAGCGGGCACCCTATCAGGCAACCCTCTAGCCATGCGTGCCGGCCTTGCTATGCTAACCGCGATGGAGCGTGAAGGCTTGTACGAAGAGTTAAGCGCGAAGACAGAATACCTCACCGAAGGGTTGAAGGCAGTAGCGGCTAAAAACGGCATCTCTGTGACCACGACCGCAGTAGGTGGTATGTTTGGTCTGTTCTTCACCGATCGTGAGAACATCACTGGGTTTAGTGATGCAACCGCCTGTGATGTTGAAGCGTTCGGAAAGTTCTTCCACCACATGCTCGACGAAGGAGTCTATCTGGCACCTTCAGCGTATGAAGCGGGCTTCCTTTCCGCCGCTCATACAGAGGCTGACCTAGACGCAACCATTGCAGCGGCTGACCGCGCCTTTGCGAAACTGGGGTAATCTACGATGACTCTGTTGGGGCAAATACTCCTGTTGCTAGCAGCCATCGCTAGCACGCTCTACCTCTTCAGAGGGACGCAAGATGACCTCGATAGCAGCAGTGAGATCAAAGTCACTCGACTCTCACTGCTGAGCATGATCATTGCACTCATTGGCAGCTTCACCCTGACCAGTGACTCCATGGACAGTTCGACACTGCTTCGGATACTGAACAATTTGGCCCTCTATGCAGGGGCCCCTATGATGGCTAGCGCACTGCTGGCACGTGCGGTGCAGCGCAGCTTCACCATGCAAACCTGGGGGCGTTACCTACTGGCACTGATTGCCCTGTTTGAGCTCTGCCGTAGAATGGATGCCGGAGCAGGTTACGCTATGGTGTTGGCTATTGTTCTAATAGGTGCATTAGGAGCAGCTGCCTTTCTTAGCAAAATCAGATCCCAACGAGCTTCGTTTTTGAGTGCTGCACTTCTACTGGCAATCGCTATTTTCAGCTGGAAAGCCAACACCTCTGATCTACTACTCTACTTAGCCCTTAGTTTGACGCTTCTGTTTGCCTCCAAAGGATTGAAGGCCAAAGCTTCACAGGCATAAAAAAGCAGAGGCGGTAAACCGGCTCTGCTTTTTAATCACTGATATCAATTAGTAGCGGTTCAACATGCCATCAAGGATGTTTTTCGGCGCTTCTGCGTAGTTTTCAAACTCCATTGAGTAGGTCGCACGACCCTGGGATGCTGAACGAAGATCGGTCGCATAACCGAACATCTCACCCAGTGGCACTGCAGCACGAATCACCTTGCCTGATGTCGTATCTTCCATACCCTGAACCAGACCACGACGGCGGTTAAGGTCACCCATCACGTCACCCATGTACTCTTCAGGTGTCACGACTTCCACTTTCATCATCGGCTCTAGAAGACAAGGATCAGCTTCCATAGCGTACTTTTTAAGTGCTTGTGATGCGGCGATCTTGAAGGCCATCTCATTAGAGTCGACATCGTGGAAAGAGCCGTCGTAAAGACGCGCTTTCAGACCGATCAATGGGTAGCCCGCAAGAACACCGTTCTTCATCTGCTCAGAGATACCTTTCTCGATCGCAGGAATGTACTCTTTTGGAATCGCACCACCGACGATCTCATTGATGAACTCCAACCCTTCGTCATCACTTGGCGAGAACTCAACGACAACGTGACCATACTGACCACGACCACCTGACTGGCGGGCAAACTTGTGGTTTGCAACAACACTGCTGCGGATCTTCTCACGGTAAGCCACCTGAGGCTTACCGATGTTCGCTTCAACCTTGAACTCACGTTTCATACGGTCAACGATGATGTCTAGGTGAAGCTCTCCCATACCCGAAATAATGGTCTGGCCTGTCTCTTGATCGGTCTCAACACGGAAGGATGGATCCTCCTGCGCCAATTTGCCCAGTGCCAAGCCCATCTTCTCTTGATCCGCTTGTGATTTAGGCTCAACCGCAACCGAGATCACTGGCTCAGGGAACTCCATACGCTCTAGAACGATCTTCTTGTCAGCATCACACAGCGTATCACCTGTGGTCACATCTTTAAGACCGATCATCGCAGCGATGTCGCCTGCACGAACCTCTTTAATCTCTTCACGGCTGTTAGCGTGCATCTGCACCATACGACCGATGCGCTCTTTCTTCTGCTTAACCGAGTTATAAACGCTGTCACCAGATACCAACACACCTGAGTAGACACGAACGAACGTCAAGGTTCCCACAAAGGGATCGGTAGCGATCTTGAATGCCAGTGATGCGAACGGCGCGTTGTCATCCGCTTCACGCGTTTCAACGGTCTCAGCAGCATCATCCAATGTACCTTCGATCGCTTTGACCTCAGTCGGCGATGGTAGGTACTCAATAACCGCATCGAGTACTGCTTGAACGCCTTTGTTCTTGAACGCAGAACCGGCTAGCATCAAAACAATCTCGTTATTCAGAGTACGCTGACGCAGACCCGCTTTAATCTCATCAATAGATAGCTCACCCTCTTCAAGGTACTTATCCATCAACTCTTCATTGGCTTCGGCCGCCGCTTCTAGCAGCTCTTCACGAAGCTCTTCGGCACGGTCCTGTAGATCAGCTGGAATCTCTTCCAGATCATAGGTCATACCTTGATCGGCTTCGTTCCACATGATCGCTTTCATGCTGATCAGGTCAACGACGCCTTTGAATTCATCTTCAGCACCAATCGGAATATTAATAGGTACTGGTACAGCACCCAGGCGCTGTTTAAGCTGATCAACCACCATGTAGAAATCTGCACCGGCACGGTCCATCTTGTTCACAAACACCATACGAGGTACTTCGTACTTGTTTGCTTGACGCCATACCGTTTCAGTCTGCGGCTGAACACCCGAAGAGGCACAGAGCACAACAACGGCACCATCCAGTACACGCAGTGAACGCTCTACCTCAATGGTAAAGTCAACGTGCCCAGGAGTATCAATGATGTTAACGCGGTGCTCATCGAACTGCTGATTCATCCCTTTCCAGAAACAGGTTGTCGCAGCCGAGGTAATGGTGATACCACGCTCCTGCTCTTGCTCCATCCAGTCCATGGTTGCAGCGCCATCGTGCACTTCACCGATCTTGTGTGACATGCCTGTGTAGAACAGAACGCGTTCGGTTGTTGTCGTTTTACCAGCATCTACGTGAGCACAGATACCAATGTTACGGTAACGATTAATTGGGGTAGTACGAGCCATTGATCAAACTCCTGAAACGTAAAAAGCCCTCGTCATAAACGAAGGCTTTAAAAAAGCGAATTTAAAGCTGGCGAAATGATAACACCATTTCGCCAGATAAAAACGCTTAGAAGCGGAAGTGTGCGAACGCTTTGTTAGCGTCAGCCATGCGGTGAACGTCTTCACGTTTCTTAACCGCAGCGCCACGGCCTTCAGCCGCGTCTAGTAGCTCGCCCGCTAGACGAAGAGACATGTCTTTTTCGCCACGCTTACGCGATGCGTCAACCAGCCAACGCATTGCAAGCGCCATACGACGTGATGGACGAACTTCAACAGGTACTTGGTAAGTTGCACCACCAACGCGGCGAGACTTAACTTCGACCATAGGCTGAACAGTTTCCAACGCTTTATCAAACAGTTCCAAAGGATCTGCTTTAGTACGCTCTTCAACTTTCGCTAGAGCGCCGTAAACGATGCTCTCTGCTACAGATTTTTTACCGCTAATCATCAAGTGGTTGATGAATTTAGCCAGTGTGATGTTTCCGAATTTAGGATCCGGTAGAATTTCGCGCTTTGCAGCGACGCGTCTTCTTGGCATGGATAAGCCCTCAATAAATCGTTTAAAAGGTCTTCAGGTTACTCAGGCAATTAAGCCTGCCCTTACTCTTATCGTCTCGGTCTAGCTACCAGCGCGGACTAGGTCCTGCTTAACAGCTTCGCCGACTCTCATAGAAAGTAGACGAACTTAAGACTTAGGACGCTTAGCACCGTACTTAGAGCGGCCCTGTTTACGGTCGTTAACGCCCGCACAGTCAAGCGCACCACGTACAGTGTGGTAACGTACACCAGGTAGGTCTTTAACACGGCCACCACGGATAAGAACAACACTGTGCTCCTGTAGGTTGTGACCTTCACCACCGATGTATGAAGAAACTTCGAAACCGTTAGTAAGACGAACACGACAAACTTTACGTAGTGCTGAGTTCGGTTTCTTAGGTGTAGTAGTGTAAACGCGGGTACATACGCCACGACGTTGAGGACAAGCTTCTAATGCACGAACATCAGACTTCTCTACAACGCGTTTACGTGGTTTGCGCACCAGCTGGTTGATAGTTGCCATTAAGCAAACTCCACGTTTAGTTAAACAACAAAAAGACTAGGACCGAAGCCCTAGTCATTCAGGGGGCGAAATTTTAATCAATTCCACCCCTTCTCGTCAACGTCTTCTGAAATTATTCAGAATCTTCCACTGAAGCGTTCAATGCTTCAGTCAAAGCTGCTTGTACTTCTTCAGCACTTACAGTGACGCTAGATTCTGTATCCTGCATACGTTTGCGTTTGCGTTCGCTGTGGTATGCAAGACCAGTACCGGCTGGGATCAGACGACCCACAACCACGTTCTCTTTCAGACCGCGCAAGTAATCTTTCTTGCCGGTTACTGCACCTTCCGTTAGGACACGAGTTGTCTCCTGGAACGACGCTGCAGAGATGAACGACTCTGTTGCCAGAGAGGCTTTAGTAATACCTAGAAGCACACGTTCAAACTTAGCTGGCTGCTTACCTTCAGCAACCAATTTTTCGTTTGCGATTGTCACATCTACGAATTCAGCCTGTTCACCCTGAATGAATTCAGAATCACCGCTATCTAGGATCTCTACCTTGCGAAGCATCTGACGCACAATCACTTCGATGTGCTTGTCGTTGATGCCTACACCCTGTAGACGGTAAACGTCTTGGATCTCAGAAACGATGTATTTAGCTAGCTCTTCTACGCCCAATACGTGCAGGATATCGTGTGCACTTGATGGACCATCTGAGATCACCTCACCCTTCTCAACTGTCTCACCTTCGAAGACGTTAAGCGAGCGCCACTTCTGAATCATCACTTCGATTGGATCCGCACCATCAGTTGGAGTGATCACAATACGACGCTTACCTTTGGTCTCTTTACCAAAGCTGACAGTACCTGAAATCTCAGCAAGCACAGCCGCTTCTTTTGGTTTACGCGCTTCGAATAGATCCGCTACGCGTGGAAGACCACCGGTGATATCTTTGTTGACAGTACCCTCTTGTGGTAGACGTGCTAGGACGTCACCAACACCCACATCTGCACCATCTTGAAGGTTCAAGATCGCATTAGGTGGCAGCATGTACTGTGCAGGCATTGCTGTACCAGCGTGAAGAACGTCTTCACCCTTGGCATCAACAAGCTTGATCATTGGACGGATATCTTTACCTGCCTGTGGGCGGTCTTTGATATCCAATACTTCGATCGTAGTTAGACCTGTTAGCTCATCCGCTTGGCGCTTAACAGTGATGCCGTCTTCAAGACCAGCAAACTGAATGCGACCCGCAACCTCGGTTACGATTGGGTGAGTGTGCGGATCCCAGTTAGCAATGATTGCGCCTGCTTCGACAGTGTCGCCATCTTTCGCTTTGATCACTGCACCGTAAGGTACTTTGTAACGCTCGCGCTCACGACCGTGCTCATCGGTTACACCGATCTCACCAGATCGTGAAGAAGCGACTAGGTTGCCATCTGCACGCTCAACGGTTTTAAGGTTGTGTAGACGAATTTCACCGCCGTTCTTAACCTGGATGTTATCGACAGCAGCTGCTCGTGATGCCGCACCACCGATGTGGAAGGTACGCATGGTAAGCTGTGTACCCGGCTCACCGATTGACTGTGCAGCGATAACGCCGACAGCTTCACCGATGTTAACCTTGTGACCGCGACCTAGGTCACGACCGTAACAGCTTGAACAGATACCGTGGTGTGATTCACAGGTAATAGCAGAACGAACGATCACTTCATCGATCGAGCTGTAAGTATCGTCATTATCTAGACGTGCTACCCAAGCTTCATCCATCAATGTACCCGCAGGGATCAATACATCTTTACCCTGTGGATCAAGAACGTCTTGTGCAATAACACGACCAAGAACACGCTCACCTAGACCAACAACTACGTCGCCGCCTTCGATTAGCGCCTGGATCACTAGACCCTCTTCAGTGCCACAATCTTGCTCTGTGATAACCACATCCTGAGCAACGTCTACTAGACGACGAGTTAGGTAACCCGAGTTCGCAGTCTTAAGTGCCGTATCGGCTAGACCCTTACGAGCACCGTGAGTCGAGATGAAGTACTGAAGTACGTTTAGTCCTTCACGGAAGTTAGCCGTGATCGGTGTCTCGATGATCGAGCCATCTGGCTTAGCCATCAGACCACGCATACCTGCTAGCTGACGAATCTGAGCCGCACTACCACGTGCGCCTGAGTCGGCCATCATGTAGACAGAGTTGAAAGACTCTTGCTCTTCCTGCTCGCCTTCAGCGTTGATCACTGTGTCAGACTTCAGGTTGTCCATCATCTTCTTAGCAAGCAATTCGTTTGCACGAGACCAGATATCGACAACCTTGTTGTATTTCTCACCCTGAGTAACAAGACCGTCTGCGAACTGACGCTCGATCTCTTTCACTTCAGTGTCGGCTTCAGCAACAATGTTCACTTTCTCATCTGGGATAACGAAATCGTTAACACCGATCGATGCACCTGAAAGCGCTGCTTGACGGAAGCCCATGTACATTAGCTGGTCAGCAAAGATAACCGTATCCTTCAGACCACAACGACGGTACGCCTCGTTAAGAAGACGCGAGATCGCTTTCTTCTTCATCGCCTGGTTGATCAGTTCGAACGGAAGACCCGTTGGAACGATATCAAACAGCATTGCACGACCCACTGTCGTATCAACGATTGCAGTGCGAGACTCTTCGTTACCTTCGATGTCGCGGATCGTTTCGTTGATACGAACCTTCACGCGAGCCTGTAGGTGAACCTGTTTAGCACCATACGCACGCTGAACCTCTTTGATATCAGAGAATGCCATGCCTTCGCCCTGCGCATTGATGCGCTCACGAGTCATGTAGTACAGACCCAATACCACGTCCTGTGAAGGAACGATGATCGGCTCACCATTTGATGGCGAAAGAATGTTGTTGGTAGACATCATCAAAGCACGAGCTTCAAGCTGCGCTTCGATCGTCAACGGTACGTGTACCGCCATCTGGTCACCGTCGAAGTCGGCGTTATACGCAGCACACACAAGTGGGTGTAGCTGGATCGCTTTACCTTCGATCAAAACAGGCTCAAATGCCTGGATACCAAGACGGTGAAGTGTCGGTGCACGGTTTAGAAGAACTGGATGCTCACGGATAACCTCATCAAGGATATCCCATACAAGCGGCTCTTCACGCTCAACCATCTTCTTAGCGGCTTTAATCGTAGTTGCGTAACCACGAAGCTCTAGCTTAGAGAAGATAAATGGCTTGAATAACTCAAGAGCCATCTTCTTAGGAAGACCACACTGGTGAAGACGCAGTGATGGGCCAACCACGATTACAGAACGACCAGAGTAGTCAACACGCTTACCTAGAAGGTTCTGACGGAAACGACCCTGCTTACCTTTGATCATGTCAGCAAGCGACTTCAGAGGACGCTTGTTAGAGCCAGTGATGGCACGACCACGACGACCGTTATCAAGCAACGCATCGACAGATTCCTGCAACATACGTTTTTCGTTACGTACGATGATATCTGGAGCGTTAAGGTCTAGAAGACGCTTCAAACGGTTGTTACGGTTGATCACACGACGGTATAGATCGTTAAGATCAGAGGTTGCGAAACGACCACCGTCCAGTGGTACTAGTGGACGTAGATCTGGTGGTAGAACTGGAAGAACTTTTAGGATCATCCACTCTGGGTTGTTACCAGACTTGTAGAACGCTTCAAGTAGCTTAAGACGCTTAGACATCTTCTTAAGCTTAGTTTCTGAGTTAGTCGCAGGAATCTCTTCACGAAGAACTGAGATCTCAGCTTCTAGATCGATCGACTTTAGAAGTTCGCCGATCGCTTCAGCACCCATACGAGCGTCAAAGTCATCACCGAACTCTTCCAGTGCTTCAAAGTACTGCTCGTCGTTCATTAGCTGACCGCGCTGAAGCGTCGTCATGCCTTCATCGATCACAACAAATGATTCGAAGTAGAGAACGCGCTCGATGTCACGAAGGGTCATATCTAGCATCAAGCCGATACGAGACGGTAGTGACTTAAGGAACCAGATGTGTGCAACTGGAGAGGCTAGCTCGATGTGACCCATGCGCTCACGACGCACTTTAGTCATTGTCACTTCAACGCCACACTTCTCACAGATAACACCACGGTGCTTCATGCGCTTGTACTTACCACATAGACATTCGTAATCCTTTACAGGACCGAAAATCTTGGCACAGAACAGACCGTCACGCTCTGGTTTGAATGTACGGTAGTTAATCGTCTCAGGTTTTTTAACCTCACCATAAGACCATGAACGAATCATGTCTGGTGAAGCCAGAGAGATACGGATCGAATCGAACTCGTCGCTCTGACTTTGAGTCTTCAACAGATTAAGTAAATCTTTCATTATCTATAGCTCCTCACGGGAGGGGGCTGCAGCACTTGGCATACAGCCCGATGTTCAATTAGGCCCTTACTCGTTCTCTAGCTCGATATCGATACCGAGAGAACGGATCTCTTTGATCAGCACGTTAAATGATTCAGGCATGCCTGGATCCATGCTGTGGTCGCCATCGACGATGTTCTTATACATCTTCGTACGACCATTCACGTCATCGGATTTGACTGTGAGCATCTCTTGAAGCGTGTAAGCTGCGCCGTACGCTTCCAGTGCCCAAACCTCCATCTCACCGAAGCGCTGACCACCGAACTGAGCTTTACCACCCAGCGGCTGCTGAGTAACAAGGCTGTAAGAGCCGGTTGAACGTGCGTGCATCTTGTCATCAACCAAGTGGTTAAGTTTCAGCATGTACATGTAGCCAACAGTCACTGGACGGTCGAACTTGTCGCCTGTGCGACCATCGAACAGATCCACCTGTCCACTATCATTCATGTCTGCAAGACGCAGCAGCGCTTTGATTTCAGATTCTTTAGCACCATCAAAGACTGGAGTCGCTAGTGGAACACCCGCTTTGAGGTTGTCAGCCAGAGCCAAGATCTCGTCATCGCTGAATGACTTAAGATCTTCTTTACGAGCACACTCTAGGCCGCTGTGCTGTGCGTTGTAGACGGCTTCAAGGAATTCACGAACTTCCTTAACTTTTTCAGCCTTCTTACGCTCAACTTCCAGCATGGTGTTGATCTTACGACCAAGACCTTTCGCTGCAGCACCCATGTGAGTCTCAAGGATCTGACCTACGTTCATACGAGACGGTACACCTAGTGGGTTAAGCACCACATCAACTGGCTCACCGTTCTCATCGTAAGGCATGTCTTCGACAGGCATGATAACTGAGATAACACCCTTGTTACCGTGACGACCTGCCATCTTGTCACCAGGCTGTACGCGACGCTTAGTTGCTACGTACACCTTAACAATCTTAAGTACGCCAGGCGCTAGATCATCACCCGTCTGAAGTTTGCTCTTCTTATCTTCGAAGCGCTTATCCAGCATTTCGCGACGCTCTTCAAGCTGCTTCTTAGCCGCTTCAAGCATCTCTGCTGCTGCACTGTCAGATACGCGAATCTTGAACCACTCATCGTGTTTAAGTTCAGCAAGGAATTCAGACGTGATCTCTTGACCCTTCTTAAGACCAGCACCACCGTCAGCTTTAAGGCCAACTAGCGTACGCTCAAGACGTTCGAAGGTTGCCACTTCAACAATGCGGAACTCGTCATCAAGGTCTTTACGGATGCTTGCAAGTTCAGCTTGCTCGATAGCGATTGCACGCTCATCTTTTTCAACACCGTCACGAGTGAAGACCTGAACGTCGATAACCTTACCAACAGTACCTGTCTTAACACGTAGAGAGGTGTCTTTAACATCAGACGCTTTCTCACCGAAGATCGCACGCAGTAGCTTCTCTTCAGGAGTCAATTGAGTTTCGCCTTTAGGCGTTACTTTACCTACTAGAATGTCACCAGGACCTACTTCTGCACCAATGTGCACGATGCCTGATTCGTCTAGTTTAGCGAGTGCAGATTCACCAACATTCGGGATATCCGCAGTAATCTCTTCAGAGCCTAGCTTAGTGTCACGAGAGACACAGGTTAGCTCTTGAATGTGGATCGTAGTGAAACGATCTTCTTGAACAACACGCTCAGAGATTAGGATCGAGTCCTCGAAGTTGAAACCGTTCCAAGGCATGAACGCGATACGCATGTTCTGGCCAAGGGCTAGCTCACCAAGGTCAACCGATGGACCATCGGCTAGGATATCACCACGTGATACCTGCTCACCTAGGTTAACGATTGCGCGCTGGTTGATACATGTGTTCTGGTTCGAACGCACGTACTTAGTTAGGTTGTAGATATCTACACCTGCATCGCCTGCAGTAATTTCGTCATCGTTAACGCGAACAACCACACGGCTTGCGTCAACAGATTCAATAACACCGCCACGCTTAGCAACCACACAGACACCCGAGTCACGAGCAATGTTGCGCTCGATACCGGTACCAACAAGCGGCTTATCAGCCTTCAGTGTTGGAACAGCCTGACGTTGCATGTTCGATCCCATCAATGCACGGTTCGCATCATCGTGTTCAAGGAACGGGATAAGAGCTGCCGCAACCGATACAACCTGACGTGGTGAAACGTCCATGTACTGTACGCGCTCTTTAGGCATTACGGTTGTTTCGTTCAAGTGACGAACAGTGACCAGCTCATCAGTCAGTTTGTTCTTCGCATCCACCGTTGCCGAAGCCTGTGCGATAACGAAGTTAGACTCTTCGATAGCTGATAGGTAATCGATGTCGTCTGTTACCTGACCATCAACAACGCGACGGTAAGGAGTCTCTAGGAAGCCGTAGTTGTTTGTACGAGCAAACACAGCTAACGAGTTGATCAGACCGATGTTTGGACCTTCAGGAGTCTCGATAGGACATACACGACCGTAGTGAGTTGGGTGTACGTCACGAACCTCGAAGCCCGCGCGCTCACGCGTTAGACCACCTGGGCCTAGTGCAGAGACACGACGCTTGTGAGTTACTTCGGAAAGCGGGTTGTTCTGGTCCATGAACTGTGACAGCTGCGACGAGCCAAAGAACTCTTTAATGGCAGCTGCAACTGGCTTAGCGTTGATCAGATCCTGAGGCATCAGGTTGTCTGATTCAGCCATGCTTAGGCGCTCACGTACAGCACGCTCTACACGAACAAGACCGACACGGAATTGGTTCTCAGCCATCTCACCAACTGAACGGATACGACGGTTACCAAGGTGGTCGATATCGTCAACAACGCCTTTACCGTTACGGATCTCGATCAGTGTCTTCATAACATCTAGGATGTCATCTTTAGACAGAATGCCTGAACCTGTCTCCTCTTCACGACCAAGACGGCGGTTGAACTTCATACGACCTACCGCAGAAAGATCGTAGCGCTCTTCAGAGAAGAATAGATTTTCAAATAGTGATTCTGCTGACTCTTTCGTTGGCGGCTCACCAGGACGCATCATACGGTAGATCTCTACCAATGCTTCTAGCTGGTTACGAGTCGGGTCAATACGAAGAGTGTCAGAAACGAATGGACCACAATCCAGTTCGTTAGTGTAAAGCGTTTCGAAACGTTCGATCTTAGCTTCTTGAAGTTTAGCTACCGCCTCTTCAGTCAGCTCGGTGTTACAAGGAAGCAGTACTTCACCTGTAGCAGGATCAACGATATCTTTAGCTAGAGCTTTGCCCACTAGGTACTCTGCAGGAGTCTCTAGTTGAGTCATACCCTCTTTCTGCATCTGACGGATGTGGCGCGGAGTGATACGGCGACCCGCTTCAACAATCACATCACCTTTAGGTGTAAGGATCTCGAAGCTCATTGTTTCACCACGTAGGCGCTCAGGAATAAGATCCATCTGAATCTTATCTTTCGATAGATTCCAGCCAGTCGTGTCAAAGAAGATATCTAGAATCTCTTCTGCTTGGAAACCAAGCGCGCGCATCAAGATAGTCGCAGGCAGTTTACGGCGACGGTCGATACGAACAAATAGAGAGTCTTTTGGATCAAACTCGAAGTCGAGCCAAGAACCACGGTAAGGAATGATTCGAGCAGAGTAAAGCAATTTGCCCGATGAGTGTGTTTTACCCTTGTCGTGATCGAAGAATACACCAGGTGAACGGTGGAGCTGCGATACGATTACGCGCTCAGTACCATTGACAACAAAGGTACCATTCTCAGTCATGAGCGGCATTTCGCCCATGTAAACTTCTTGCTCTTTAATGTCTTTAACCGCTTTCGTAGACGAATCGCGATCGTAGATCACCAGACGCACTTTAACGCGAAGTGGCGCTGCGTAGGTGATACCACGCTGCTGACACTCTTTTACGTCAAAGACAGGCTCACCTAGGCGATAACCAGCGTATTCCAAAGCAGCGTTTCCAGAGTAAGAAACGATTGGGAATACAGAATTGAATGCGGCATGAAGCCCCTCTTCGGTGCGACCTTCAGAAGTAGCGCCCGCCTCTAGAAACTTACGATATGAATCCAGCTGTGTCGCGAGCAGGTAAGGTAGTTCCATTACCTGACCGAGTTTACTGAAATCCTTTCGGATACGTTTCTTCTCAGTGTATGAATAAGCCATCAGTGTTCCCCAGCATGTGCATCTAGGTTGAGAAACCAAACTCGATAAATTATCGAGCAATTCGTTCCGTTAAAAAGTCTATCTACTAATAACGGAAAAAGGCCGGTGGCATTTTTGCCACCAGCCATACGCTTTTTAAGCAGCGTAGAGCTGCTTAATGCGCAGCAAGCTCAAGTTATTACTTAAGCTCGACAGAAGCGCCAGCTGCTTCAAGATCAGCTTTGATCTGCTCAGCTTCTTCTTTAGAAGCGCCTTCTTTAACAGTTGAAGGTGCACCGTCAACCATCTCTTTCGCTTCTTTAAGACCAAGGCCAGTTACTGCACGAACTACCTTGATTACGTTTACTTTCTTATCGCCAGCAGAAGCTAGAACAACGTCGAAGTCAGTCTTCTCTTCTGCAGCACCGCCAGCATCGCCAGCAGGACCAGCAACTACTGCAGCTGCAGCAGATACGCCGAATTTTTCTTCCATTGCAGAAACTAGTTCAACAACGTCCATTACTGACATTTCAGCAATTGCATTTAGGATATCGTCTTTAGACAGAGACATGATTAATTCCTTTATTAAATCGGTTACTTAGCAACCAGCCAATTAAGCTGCTTGCTCTTCTTTCTGAACGCGTACCGCATCGATAGCACGTACGAGCTTGCCAGCAGCTGCTTCTTTCATGCAGCTCATTAGCTTCGCTAGTGCTTCGTCGTATGTCGGTAGGCTTGCTAGCATTGCGATATCAACGATCTCGCCTTCGAAGGCAGCTGTTTTCAGCTCAAACTTGTCATTGCCTTTTGCAAAGTCTTTCAAGATACGGGCGCCAGCGCCTGGGTGCTCTTGAGAGAAAGCAATGATAGTTGGACCTACGAACGAGTCCGCTAGACATTCATAAGCTGTGCCCTCTACTGCACGACGTGCTAGCGTGTTACGTACGACTTTAAGCCATACACCCGCTTCACGTGCCTGCTTACGCAGTGCAGTCATATCGCCTACTTCAACGCCGCGGGAATCCGCAACGACAGCAGACAATGCAGAGCCAGCAGCTTCCTGAACCTCAGCGACGATCGCTTTTTTCTGTTCAAGTCCTATTGCCACAATTTACTCCTGGTTGTCTTTCGACATATTTACCAACCACCCCGCTTACGCGAGGCATGAGTACGGCTAAAATGATTCCGAGGAATCTCACCGTCTGCGCAGGCTGGTTGGCCCATTAAGATGCCACTGAAGAATCAATAGCATCACCTGCGGTCTTTGACGGTCTTCGTCTCTGTCAGACAGGTCTGAAGACCCTCAAATACCTTTGCTGGAGGATTAAGCGTCTAGTGACGCAACATCCACCTGTAGACCCGGTCCCATAGTGGTAGACAGGGTTACTTTCTTAACGTAAACGCCTTTAGCAGACGCTGGCTTAAGTTTCTTAAGCTCAGCAAGTAGAGCCGCTACGTTTTCAGCGATTTGGTTTGGCTCGAAGCCTACTTTACCAACTGACGCGTGAATGATGCCGTTCTTATCAGTACGGAAACGTACCTGACCAGATTTAGCATTCTTAACTGCACCAGCAACATCTGGAGTTACAGTACCAACCTTAGGGTTTGGCATTAGGCCACGTGGACCAAGCACTGTACCTAGCGCACCAACAACGCGCATAGCGTCTGGGCTTGCAATTACTACGTCGAAGTCTAGGTTGCCAGCTTTAACTGACTCAGCAAGATCTTCAAAACCAACAACGTCCGCGCCCGCTTCTTTTGCTTTCTCAGCGTTTTCGCCTTGAGCAAATACAGCAACACGAACTTCTTTACCTGTACCGTTTGGAAGAACACTTGAACCACGTACAACCTGGTCAGATTTCTTCGGATCAACACCTAGGTTGATCGCAACATCTACAGACTCAGCGAATTTAACAGCAGAAACTTCTGAAAGAATCTGAGCAGCATCAGCAGCAGCGTACAATTTACCCGCTTCTACTTTTTCAGCGATCGCCTTTTGACGTTTAGTCAACTTAGCCATTACTCATCACCCTCCACAACTAGACCCATGCGACGTGCAGAACCTGCAATCGTACGTACCGCTGCATCCATGTCCGCAGCAGTAAGGTCAGCCATTTTAATTGTTGCAATCTCTTCAAGCTGAGCGCGAGTAACAGTACCCACTTTCTCAGTGTTTGGACGAGATGAACCAGATTTAAGACCAACCGCTTTCTTCAATAGGATTGAAGCTGGTGGAGTCTTAGTGATGAACGTAAAGCTACGATCAGCGTATACAGTGATAACCACTGGAATTGGCATACCAGGTTCCATCGATTGAGTCTGTGCGTTGAACGCTTTACAGAACTCCATGATGTTCACACCGTGTTGACCTAGCGCAGGACCTACTGGCGGACTTGGGTTCGCCTGACCTGCTTTAACCTGCAACTTAATGTAGGCTTCTATCTTCTTAGCCATTGAGCTACTCCTTTGGGTACAAGCGCCTCTCGGCTCCCCTTTACACAACAAAAACCGAGCAGCCTTTCAGCCACTCAGTTCGTTAAAAACCTTCGTTAAACTTTTTCGACCTGACGGAACTCAAGTTCAACCGGTGTTGAGCGACCGAAGATCAATACAGCCACTTTCAGACGTGACTTCTCGTAATCAACCTCTTCAACAACACCATTGAAGTCAGCGAATGGGCCATCATTAACACGCACCATCTCACCCGCTTCAAACATCGTCTTAGGACGTGGCTTATCAACACCACTCTCTACACGACGTAGAATCTCATCAGCTTCACGCTGAGTAATTGGTGCAGGCTTATCTGCCGTACCACCTATGAAACCTAGAACACGTGGCGTACTCTTAACCATGTGCCAAGTTTCGTCGTTCATCACCATGTTAACGAGCACATAACCTGGGTAGAACTTGCGCTCAGACTTACGCTTCTTACCATCACGAATCTCTACAACCTCTTCTGTTGGCACAAGGATATCGCCAAACAGATCTTCCATACCGTGACGCTCGATCGCTTCTAGCAGACCAGCCTGAACACGCTTCTCATAACCAGAGTAAGCGTGAACAACGTACCAGCGCATCTTTTCTGAACTCATAGAAACCTCTTAACCAATAAAGCCAGACACTACCCAGCCGAGTAGCGAGTCCAGACCCCAAAGCAAAAGACCAACAATCAATACAGCCACAACAACGATCAAGGTCGTCTGCAACGTCTCTTGACGAGTTGGCCATACCACTTTGCGAATCTCATTCTTCGCCTCTTTGAATAGACGGAAGAACGCTTTACCTTTTGCCGTTTGAAGTGCAACAAAGCCAGCTACAATTGCGAGCGCAACTAACGCAAGCACACGATAGAGCAGTGACTCGTTAGCGTAGACGGAGTTACCGACCACACCAACAGCAACGATCGCAATAACAACAAGCCACTTCAGGCTGTCAAATTTAGACACGTCGTCAGAAACTTTTGAGTTCACCAGAACCTCTACTAATCAAACACTTAAGCTAGATTTGCTGCATATAAACCACCTGTAAAAGGTGGCAGGGTAGGAGGGACTCGAACCCCCAACCTGCGGTTTTGGAGACCGCTGCTCTGCCAATTGAGCCACTACCCTATACAACAAGGGACGCGCATTATACCCGCCTAAAATCTCAGTTTCAACTGATAAAACCAAGAAATTCAGCAGCCTATGCGGTATTGAAAACCCACTTCGAGACGCTCTGACACCTACCCCAAGACGTAAAAAAAGGCAGACAATTAATCTACCTTACATATGTCATGGAGCTCATGGGCGGATTTGAACCGCCGACCTCACCCTTACCAAGGGTGTGCTCTACCCCTGAGCTACATGAGCGAATATCGTCGATTGGAGCGGGTAGCGGGAATCGAACCCGCCTCTTCAGCTTGGAAGGCTGAGGTAATAGCCACTATACCATACCCGCCGAAGGAGCTATCGAAATGGTGGTGGGAGATGGATTCGAACCATCGAAGCTTTCGCGTCGGATTTACAATCCGATCCCTTTGGCCACTCGGGAATCCCACCAGTACTTATTGCTGAAATGGTGCCGGCACCAAGAGTCGAACTCGGGACCTACTGATTACAAGTCAGTTGCTCTACCAACTGAGCTATACCGGCTCAGCAATGAAGTGGGGCGTATCTTACTGATCAGGTTTCAGCGTTGCAACCCCTTCGCAGGGTTTTTTTTCAAATTGAGCGCCAGGCCACTGTGTCGCGACCATTTCGATCAATTCTTGATCAAATTCAAACCCTTGTAGGTAGCTTACAGTCACACGAAAAGCATCACTTTGAATGGTGTTAACCTTTTTACGCAATTTGCTCTGTAAATCATCTGGGAACTGCTTTCGCAACTCATCGACGGCAGCATCATCAGGATAGACGCCCATCACTAGTGCACCATCGCGACTCTCGGGAACCCAACCCAGTGACGCCAGCTGATCGAGCAAGGCAACACGACGATCGGCATCTGCTGGCAGGGGCAATTCAACTTTCCAACCTTGCGCAACAGGAGGAATCTTTTCGTAAGCGAGATCTACTCCATAGCCTTCAAGCTGAATAAGCAACCTCTCTGCCTCATAGTCACTCTCTAAAGGCTGAAAATAACCACACTCCCTTGGACGCAATACTAACTGCTCGCTTGCATCAAGTTCATTGGGAAGTCGAAGCGCGGCAGGCCTGATGTCTGGCTGCCTGACGGTGTCTGCAAATCGGTATTCTTGCGCGTACCACAAAAACAGCAGCGCATTCCCTAAAAGCACTAACAACACCAACCAACGTAACATTAAAGTGTCACCCTCTCCGCCAAACTCAATCCATCTAACACCAGGTTTGGCAGACACTCAACCCTAGGTTCTGACTTAATATATTCAAAAAGCTTAAGAGCATCACCACCGGTTAACAGAACACTCGCCTGCTCATTGAAATCTGCTCTTAGAGCCAAAATAGAGTGAGCCAGACCGGCAAATACTAACTCCGCACCTGATGAAACACAGCTAGCAGTATCGACTCCACCAAAGGGTTGAGCACTAGCCTCTTGCTCAAAACGGATGTTTGCCGTTTGCCCCAGCAGCGCACTCTGCAGCATTTGGTAACCTGGGGTGATAAATCCACCTGTATGCTGCCCATTTGCCGTCAATAGATCGATGGTCACCGCACTGCCGGCATCAACCAGTATCGCGGGCACTCCCTTCCCTCTCTGAAAAGCAGCCAACAAAACCAACCAACGGTCGACACCTAATCGAGAGACCTCCTCATATCCACAGCGCACACCCGCGCACTCTTTCGAAACACGAGCAAACTCTGGAGTACAGCCATAGCGCTGTTCCAGTTCCGAGGAGAGCCTTTCATTAACCTCTGACGCCGCAACTGAGCTAATCCAAAGAGCATCCACCGATGCATCAGGCCATTGAGGATCAACCAGTCTGGTCACACCCTCGCGTTCAACCCGATCTGATACCAGGCGCCACTTAACTCGACTGTTGCCTATATCCAGTTCAAGACGCACTGTTAACTCCTCGTAAACTAATCTCACCAGCAGAGTAACGGTTTAGCTTACCCTCAACCTCCACTAGCACCTCACCCTGCGCATCCACACCTCGGCAAATACCCTCCACTTCAGCGTGACCCATTAAGAGCCTAACAGGATAATCTTGGAATGCATGGACCGCCTGCCACTGCTGAGCGTATGCCGAGAAACCTTTTGTTTCAAACTCATTTAACAGTTGAGTTAATGATCGGACAATCTCAATCAAAAGCTGAGAACGAGTTAGCGTACCTGACATGTAGTTGCCCAAATCCGACCACTCTTGGTCAATGCTCGAATTGACACTGTCCGGCATCTTCACATTGATCCCAACACCAATCACAGCAGAACACTCACCCGTCAGATCGCCGGCCAGCTCGATCAATACCCCACCCAGCTTACGCTTCTCTAATAGGAGATCATTCGGCCACTTCAACTGCACTCCTGTCACAGCAAGCGAACTCAATGCCTGCTGAACAGCCAACCCAACCGCCAAACTTAGACCTTGGAGTGCTGCCGCGCCCCCTTTAAATTGGCAGCCCAGTGAAAGATACAAATTGGCCGCAAAAGGGCTCACCCACTGACGTCCGCGTCTACCTCGACCCTGCCCCTGATACTCAGCTGCCACTAACACTTTGCGACAGCCATCAGACATATGGGTTTGCGCAACACGATTGGTCGAGTCGACCGAATCTAAAACGTCGATGCGGTCATAGTTAAGAGAGGACAACTCATTTGCGATAAACTGTTCATCAAGCAGATCTAGACCGCCATTGATGCGATAACCCCGCCCTCTCGATGATTGAATAGCGATTCCCAGAGCACTGAGTTTATCTAACTCTTTTCGAAGTGCGGATGAGGATATGTCCAGAATCGCAGCCAGACTGTTACCACTGCGATACTGGCCATCTGCCAGCAGCGATAACAGTCGTTGCACGGTTACGCCTCGCTGCGGTCGTAGACGATGAATGCGTAGGGGTAGCGGTTCGGCTGATCGCCGGCAGGAAAAGATTGACGACCCAACTCTTGCCACTGGCCGTAGTCAATTTCAGGAAAATGAGCATCACCCTCGGGTTCAGCCTCTACCTGTGTCAGGTAGAGACGATCAACAAGAGGTAGCGATTGTGCATAGATCTGAGCACCACCAATAATGACAGCCTCCTCTACCCCATCGATCATAGCCTGTGCCTCACCGACCTCGATAGCCTCTTCTAGGCTTGCCACGATTTTGACACCTTCAGCACTCCAATTCGAATCTCGTGTAATGACGATATTCAAACGACCTGGCAGAGGCTTGCCAATCGACTCAAAGGTTTTGCGACCCATAATAATGGGCTTACCCATGGTCACCTCTTTGAAATAACGCAGATCTTCAGGTAGGTACCAAGGCAGTTTATTGTCATTACCAATAACGCGATTTAAACCCTGAGCGACGATTAAAGCTAATCTCATAACCTCTCCTACTTATACAGAAAATGGGTATTGAATGGCGTCATGGTACTGATAGCCAACCACTTCAAAGTCATCCGTTGTCACCCAGGTTTCGATATCCTCAAGCGATTTAATATCGGGATTGATCTTTAACTGCGGGCTAGGGAAAGGTTCGCGCTTAAGCTGCACGTCACGCATCAACTCCAACTGATCTTCATAGATGTGCGCATTGACGATCTTATGATACGCCTTACCTGGTTTATGACCGGTTATCTGGGCCATCAACGCCAACAACACATAGACCTGAACCTGATTAAAATTGAGGCCCAGCGGCACATCACAACTGCGCTGATAGGATGTTAAAAAGAGCTGATCACCCAATAGCGAAAAGGTGTGGGTATGCATACAAGGACGCAGACAACCAAGATGAAACTCACCCGGGTTGTAGAAGGTCAGGATTTCGCCGCGATCATCGATCCCTTTAGAGAGGTTATCAACAATCTTCTTAAGCTGATCGGTGACGCTGCCATCGGACGCCATCCACTGACGACCCTGCACTCCGTAAACACGCCCCATGTCATCCTCACCTTTACGAGCAGGATTATTCAACCAAGCACCATTCTCGTTTGCGTTAGCATTCCACGTATTACAGCCAATATCACGAAACTGAGCCGCACTATCGTATCCACGTAGGTAACCCAATAGCTCAGCAATAGCCGCTTTGTAAAAACTCTTGCGCGTTGTGACGAGCGGGAACTGATTGCCCGCGACATCATATTCAAGATTGGCATCAATCACTGTTAAACAACGCTTACCGGTGCGCTCATTACCCACCCAGACGCCTTCATCAATGATGCGTTGGCACAACTCTAAATACTGTTTCATCCAATAACCTTAGATTAATTTTTCGACGCAACTGGGCGCATAAGCAGATAAAGCCCAATCAAAATCATGGGTAGAGAGAGTAACTGACCCATTGTTAAAACATCAAACCCAATAAAGCCAAGATGCGCATCCGGCTCCCTAAAGAACTCTACAGCGCTACGAGCAAGGCCGTAACCTAACAAAAAGAGCCCTGAAACCGACCCCAACTTGCGCGGTTTCATTGAGTAGATCCAGACAATTGAGAACAGAACAATACCTTCGAGCAGCGCCTCATAAAGCTGCGAAGGGTGTCTAGCTAACAGGTCGTTGGCACGTGGAAAGATCACACCCCAGGTCTGATCAGTGGCACGCCCCCACAACTCACCACCGATGAAGTTACCCATCCTGCCAGCAGCCAAACCTAAAGGCACGAGCGGGGCGACAAAATCACCGATCTCGAAAAGCGATTTACCCTGACTTTTAGAGAACCAGAGAATGACAGCAACCACCCCTAACAAACCACCATGGAAGGACATCCCCCCTTCCCAAACATGGAATAACCAGAGGGGATTTTCTAAGAAGTAGTCAAAGTGGTAGAAAAGGACATAACCGACTCGGCCACCAAGAATGACACCTAGAGCACCATAAAAAATCAGATCAGAAAGCTGCTTTTCGCTCCATAGACCGGTTCGCTTTGCTTGAACAGTACCCAACCAATAGGCCGAACCGAATGCGAGCAGGTACATAATGCCGTACCAATGAATTTGAAGCGCACCAAAGCCGACCGCAACTGGGTCAATATCATGAGTCCAGATCACGCCAACCCCATCAAGTTAATCAGCAAGAAACGAACACCAATGACCATTAAGAAGATGGCAAAGATCTTTTTCAGGTGTTTTTGTGGCAGAGAGTGCGCCAATTTCGCACCGACTCGAGCAAACTGTGAACTGGCAATCGCAATGCCCACAAAGGCTGGCAGATAGATGTAGCCAACACTATAGGCAGGCATACCCGCCGCATCTTGGCCGGCCCAGATATAAGCCAGAGCACTGAACAGCGCGATGGGCAAACCGACTGCGGCTGAAGTGCCGACTGCTTCACGCATCTCACTGCCTCGAGCGGTCAAGTAGGGCACCGTCAAGGTACCACCGCCGATACCAAAAATAGAGGAGGCTCCACCAATGACTGAACCCGCAACACCCAACTCTAAGTTTTCAGGCGTGCTTTTACCCTGACGCGGCTTCAAATCGAAAGCCATCTGCACTGCGACCATACAGGCAAAAACTCCAAAGATGATTTGAAGATTATCACCACTTAACTGATCAGCGATCCAAACACCGACCATAGCACCAACGGCAACACCGACAGCGAGCGGCTTAAACTGATCAAAGCGAACCGCACCGCGTTTATTATGCGCCAGTACCGAACTGATCGAGGTAACCACAATGGTTGCAAGTGAAGTCGCTACTGCAGCGTGGGTCACAACGACCTCTGGCATCGCCTGAGCCGTAAAGCTAAAGATAAGAACGGGGACGATCAAAAGACCGCCACCAATACCAAAGAGCCCAGCCACAACGCCAGCCACCGAACCTAGAACTAGGTAGGTAATTAATGTCTCTATCATCTAATCGTTTCCTGGAAGAACGGGACGCGTCAACTGTGTCAGACCCGCGTTTTGAAGCGTTTCACGAAGCAATAGGTGAATATCTGAAGACTCATCCATTTTCATCACCTGCCCTAAAAGCAACGCTGCATCTTTATATTCAACACTGCGAATCGCCAACTTAACTTTAGGTAAGTTGGTCGAGTTCATTGAAAGCACGTCATAACCCATCGCCATCAACAGCAACGCACCGCCGGGATCGGCCGCCATCTCACCACAGATAGAGACCTGTTTCTGGTATTTGTGCGCCTCATTAGCAATCAACTGCAGTGCCTGCAACACCGATGGGTGATAGGTGGTGTAGAGATCAGCAACACGCGGATTATTGCGATCAACTGCGAGCAGATACTGAGTCAAATCATTAGAACCGACTGAGACAAAATCGATCAAAGGCGCAAAACGGCCAATTTGATAGACCGCAGCGGGCACTTCAATCATGACGCCAATCTCAGGCTTCTGAAGATCCAACCCCTCCTCCAACAACTCGTTGAACGCCTGATTAATCTGCTCCAGCGCCGCTTCCACCTCTTGAACACTGCTGATCATTGGCAGCATGATCCTTAAGTTATTGAGCCCCTCAGATGCCCGCAACATAGCACGCACCTGAACAAGGAAGATCTCGGGATGATCTAAGGTGACACGAATGCCTCGCCAACCAAGGAATGGGTTCTCTTCCTCAATTGGGAAATAGGGCAACGCCTTATCACCACCAATATCTAGGGTGCGCATGGTTACAGGTTTGGGGGCAAAGGCTTCCAGTTGACGACGGTAACTGTCCGCTTGCTCTAGTTCAGAAGGAAAAGTATCCCTAATCATAAACGGAATTTCTGTACGATAGAGTCCGATACCTTCAGCACCGCGTTTAACCGCACGCTCCACATCTGCCGTCAGACCGGTATTAACCCATAACGTCTGATTGAAACCATCTTGTGTCTCAGCGGGAAGGTCGCGAAGTTGATCCAGGTTAGCCTCAATCGCTCGCTCCTCTTTGAGAATAGAGCTGTAGGCTTCTAACAGATCATCTGTCGGGTCAACGTAGATCCTGCCTGAGTAGCCATCGACAATAACCTGACGACCATCAAGCTTGGTATAGGGCAGCTCAACCACACCCATCAGCGTTGGAATACCCATTGAACGAGCCAATATGGCGGCATGTGAGGAGCCAGAGCCGGTCACAGACACCATACCGACCAACTTATCTTCAGGCACCAAACCGAGCATAGCCGGCGAAAGGTCATCGGCAATCAAAACCGTGTTATCTGGGAAATCAGGAACCCGTTCAGCCCCCTCTTGTTGCATTGCCGAGAGCAGACGACGACCTAAGTCACGAATGTCAGTTGCCCGCTCGCGCAAGTAGGGGTCCTCCATATCGGAGAACTGCCTAACATGAGCTTGAATAACTTCCCGAAGCGCACCCTGAGCCCAGTTTCCTGCCTCAATCTTAGTTCGCACTTCACTTGGAATGGCATTGTCATCCAGCATACGGAGGTAGACTTCGAAGAGCGCCTGCTCCTCTGTTCTAAGGCGCGTCGCTAGAGAGTCAGAGACCTTCTGAATATCTTCCCGCACTTGAACCAGGGCGTGTTCGAAATCTTGCAGTTCTGCCTGGATATCATTGGCCGGCTTGTCAGGCACACTGCGTAGATCTGCAGAGAGCGTTGCCACATAGACATTACCGATAGCGACACCGGGTGCGCCAGCGATACCGACAAAACGCTTCGCCGTGACAGGCTCATCATCCTGTTTAGCGGCAGCAAAAACATCAAGAATGGAGCCGGTGGCCTCGGCATGGGCAATCACGCCAGCGAGCTGAGCCGACAGAGTAACCATGAAAGCCTCTTCAGACTCATCAAAGCGTCGAACTTCCCGCTGCTGAACAACCAACACACCGTGCACTTTACGCTGATGGATAATCGGCACACCAAGGAAGGCGTGGAAGCGCTCCTCACCGGTCGATTGTAGATAGACAAACGAAGGGTGAGTGAAGGCATCTTCAAGGTTGATCGGTTCTGCACGAGAACCGACTAAACCCACGATACCCTCAGTCGAGGATAGAGAGACTTTACCCACCGCGTCCTGATTCAAACCCTCGGTGGCACGAAGCACATAACGATTCGTTTGCGTATCGGTTAGGTAGATGGAGCACACTTCAGTCGACATTGTCTCACGAATGCGACGCACAGTAAGGGAAAGTACCGACTCAAGATCGGACTCACTGCCTACTTCCTGCACAATCTGACGCAATCGAGCGAGCATGCTCATGTGCGACTCCTTTTAGACATTGTGTGTCTAGCGTTTAACGATACGTGTCAAACGAGGAGATAACTCCCGCATCGCTTTACGATAAACCTCTTTTTTAAATGAGACGACTTGCCCTACTGGGTACCAATAACTCACCCATCGCCAACCATCAAATTCTGGGGTGTCCGAACAGTCGATTTTCACTGCCTCGTCACGACTCAACATGCGCAACATAAACCACTTCTGTTTTTGACCTATACAGAGTGGAAACTGATTACGACGAATCATGCGTTTTGGCAGACGATACCTTAACCAACCACGGGTAACGCCGAGGATCTCCACATCCTTTTTCGTTAGGCCGATCTCTTCATGGAGTTCACGATACATGGCTTGTTCAGCGGTCTCATCCGCATTGATTCCACCTTGTGGAAACTGCCACGCATCTTGACCACAACGACGCGCCCACAGAACTTGACCCAGCGAGTTAACCAAAATGATACCTACATTCGGTCTAAACCCATCTGAATCGATCACTTTGTTTTCCTTAAAAAACTTTAACTTATGGTCCTATTGTTCCACAGTACCAACTTTTAAGAAATAGACTATTCACAGTGTCTTGCCAGTCAGCTCAGACACCCGTATTCTCTGCAGCGAATCCTAAACACGAGAACCTTATGAAACCCTTGGCTATTTTTGATCTGGATAACACCCTACTCAACGGCGACAGTGATCACGCATGGGGGGAGTTTTTGTGTCAAAAAGGCATTGTTGATGAGACCGCCTACCGAGCCGCAAATGATCGCTTTTTTGAACAGTACAAAGCGGGTACGATGGATATCAACGAATTTCTCGAGTTTGCGTTAAAACCACTGACAGAGCACAGCAAAGCTCAACTAGATCAGTGGCACAACGAATTCATGTCCGAGGTTATTGAGCCGATCATCCTGCCTAAGGCTGAAGAGCTCTTAGCAACACACCGCGCCGCGGGAGATAGGCTGATGATCATCACCGCGACCAACAGCTTTGTCACAGGACCCATTGCTAAACGCTTAGAGGTAGATGAGTTTCTTGCCACTGAGCCAGAACAGCTCAATGGTGCATACACAGGAAAAATAGCGGGCACACCCTGCTTCCAATCTGGCAAAGTTACCCGACTCAACGAGTGGCTCAAAGAGCACAACGCCAACCTCTCTGGCAGCCACTTCTACAGCGATTCAATCAACGATCTACCTCTGCTTGAGCAGGTAGAACGCGCCGTAGCCGTTAACCCAGACGAACGACTAACAGCTGAAGCTCAGCAGCGCGGCTGGCCGATCCTTGATCTTCGCCGCTAATCCTACGCAACTGTTTTAAGCGGATTTTTTGGTATTCGCCAGCGTGTCATTAAGTGCACGCATCACATTTTTACGGGTTACTATTCCAAGCAACTTACCCTCTTCACAGACTGGGTAAACCTTAGGCTTACCACCTTCCATGCGCTCAGCCAGCTGCAACAGCGTCTCTTTAGGAGAGACCGTCAGTGGTTGGCGATACATGATATCGCTGACACAGGTGCGATCATCAAGATAGTAGCTACTTGAGATGAGGTAGCGCAGGCAGTCATGCTCTGACAAGAATCCTGAAATTTTGCCCTCAGTGTTAACAACGGGCAGACCCGGGTAGTTAGAATCAACAAGGTGGGCAACCGCCACCTCCAAAGAGGCAGACTCTTGCAGAGGCACGACCGAAGCATCCATTAGATCTGAAACCAGTTTCTGGGAAAACATTACTCTCTCCTATTGATTAGAGTCACACTTTAATTGTGGTTCAAAATCCAATTTTTTCCACACTCAGACTTAAGAGATAATCAATCAAATGATCTGGCACAAAAAAACGGAGCTAGGGCTCCGTTTTTCTCTTCCATAAATTCTGATCACTCATTCGCCAATAAGCGCATGAAATAAGCTTTCAGATACTCAGTTTCAGGAATCGCTGGGTGAATAGGGTGATCCGCTCCCTGATAGCCCTGTGCGAAAATTTGCCCCTGACGATCCAGCTCACGACTGTTGGTCCGTAGCATATCGACTAGACGGTCTGTCTGCAGGTGCATTGAGCATGATGCCGATACCAACACACCACCACGCTTCAGCAGACGCATCGCAAAGTTGTTGATACGTGCATAAGCACGCTCACCATTACGAATGTCTTTTTTGCGCATAATAAAGGCAGGTGGATCGACGATCACCACATCAAAGCGCTCTTTATCAGCTACCAGTGTTTTACAGATATCGAAGGCATCGCCTTGCAGAGCTCTAAATTTCGGCAGAGCATTTTGTAGACGCGCATTCTCTTCAGCCACTTCCAGTGCGCCTGCAGACGCATCAACACAGGCCACTTCAGACGCGCCGGCAGCCAGTGCTTGAGCACCCCAGCCACCCACATAACTGAACAGATCAAGGACCTTTTTACCCTTCACCATCGTCTGCATACGTGCTCGGTTTTCACGGTGATCGTAGAACCAACCTGTTTTTTGCCCCGTCAACAGGGGTGCAACTAGGTTAACGCCATTTTCAGACAGTGGTGACAGATCGCCGACTTCACCTTGAACCACCTCAACGTAGGCCTCAAGACCTTCGGTTTCACGGAACTTACCGTCATTACGCAACACAATGGCGGCCGGCATAAAGACCTTGTTCAAGGCATCAATCACATGATGCTGAACCTTCTCCATCCCTGCCGTCGAAATCTGTATCACAAAGATATCGTAGTATCGATCGATCACTAGGCCAGGTAGACCGTCCGAATCGCCATACACTAAGCGGTAGCAGGGCTGATCAAAACTCATCTCGCGCAAAGACAGTGCGATGTTGAGACGGTGCACAATCAGCGAGCGATCGAGCTCTTGCTCTGGATCACGACTAAACAGACGACCACAGATCAAGGTATTGGGGTTGATAATCGCACTGCCTCTTGGGCGACCTTGGGAATCTACAACCTGGACCTGCTCTCCCACCTCAAAATTTTTCAGGGGTGAGGCTTTATTGTCCACCTCATTACTGTAGATCCAGACGTGTCCTCCACGAAGACGGCGATCTGCACCCTGCTGTAGAACTAAAGATTTTGCTTTCATCTAGCGATTACCAAAAATAAAAATACCCCGGTTGGCATTGAAACTTTCAAGCCAACCGGGGTTTTAGTCAGATCAGATTACTCTTCTTCGCAAGCAGCTGAGTATTCGTCAGCGCTTAGAAGGTCATCCAATTCACTCTCATCAGTCAGTTTAAGTTTGAAGAACCAGCCATCACCATAAGGGTCGCTGTTAACCATCTCTGGTGCATCTTCAAGATCATCGTTAACCGCAACGACAACACCGCTAACCGGTGCATAGATATCAGATGCTGCTTTTACAGACTCAACCACACCTGCGTCATCACCAGCAGACACCTCTGCATCGATGTCAGGCAACTCAACAAATACCACATCGCCCAGTGCTTCTTGCGCGTGGTCTGTAACACCAATCGTTACAGTGCCATCACCCTCAACACGGATCCACTCGTGGCTGCTTACATACTTCAATTCGCCAGGAACGTTACTCATCTTTTATCACCTGATCTGATTATTCAAAAACTTTTTTGCCGTTGCGGACGAAAGACGGACGGACGACTCGAACGTCGATCTCTTTTCCACGCATTTCAACTTTCGCAGCAGCACCAGTACCGGCAGGCACTCGAGCCAGAGCGACCGAGAAGCCTAAGGTTGGGGAGAATGTACCACTGGTAATTTCACCCTCACCAACACCGTCAACAATAACACGCTGATGCCCTCTTAAGACACCTCTTGTTTCAAGCACCAAGCCCACTAACTTATCGTAGCCGCCATTCGCTTTTTGCTGATCAAGAACCTCACGACCGACAAACTGTCGATCAGATGGTTCAAACGCCACCGACCATGCAATGCCGGACTCTAACGGAGTCACAGAATCGGTCATATCGCTGCCGTATAGATTCATACCCGCCTCCAGGCGAAGCGTATCACGCGCACCTAAGCCACAAGGTGCGACACCCGCTTCAGCCAGTGCAGACCAAAACTGAGCAACTTCATCATCAGGCACCATGATCTCAAGGCCATCTTCGCCGGTATAACCGGTGCGGGCAATAAACCACCCTTCCGACTCAAACCCTTGGAAGACCGATAGTTCGTTAATGGCCTGCTCACGCGATCCACCAAGAAGCGCAGCGACTTTTGCACGCGCCTTAGGACCCTGCACAGCGACCATGGCCAACTCAGGTTGCTCATTTAACGTCACATCAAAACCGATCGCTCGATCCGCCATCCAGGCCAAATCTTTCTCACGCGTCGCACAGTTAACCACCAAGCGGTACCACTCGTTAGAAGAGCTCTTATCAGTCATCAAGTAGATAATAAGATCATCGATAATGCCGCCCTGCTCATTGAGCATGGCTGTATAGAGCGCCTTACCTTTAACTTCTAAACGCGCGACATCATTAGCCACAAGATATTGAAGATACTTACGTGATTCCTGACCTGATACGTCAACAATGGTCATGTGCGACACATCGAACATACCTGCATCTTGGCGCACGATATTGTGCTCTTCTAGCTGAGAACCATAGTGCAATGGCATATCCCAACCGCCGAAATCGACAAGCTTACCGCCCATTGATGCGTGCAACTCATAGAGTGGAGTTTTGTGTCCCATTTACAGTCCTGTTATTCAATCAATAAACTCCGCTTCTCTGCGGAGTTTCAAAAAGGGACAAGAAGTTTACCCTAAAATGGGTTTAGTTCAATCTTTGATCAACGCTTGCCGACGCTGCTCGTCGCATCCGAGTCGGTAGATCGCCGGAAAGGCCCATCGCTTCTGACATAATGTGCTGCTTAATTGGCTCAACGCGATTGAAAAGACGCATACCAACACTGCGCGCCCATTCGATCGGAGCTGGTTGTGGAGCAAATAGACGCCTAAACCCTTCCATCACCGCGCTCATGCGCAGGTTACTCATCTGCCTTGAACGCTCATAACGCTTTAACACCTTCGCATCACCGATCGGCTCACGACGCATCTGTGCCTGAGCAATCACGTCGTTGAGCGCAGCGCTGTCCAAAAAACCTAAATTGACACCCTGCCCTGCAAGCGGGTGGATCGTGTGTGCAGCATCGCCGATCAGTACTCCTCCCTCAACAGCATAGTGCTTGGCGTGACGCTGTCTTAACGGAACCTTTTGAATACCAGTTGCCGACGCCACTCGGCCCAACACATCACGCGAACCAAAGCTGACGGCTGCACAAAAGGCATCCTGATCCATCTCTAATAGTTCTGCTGCATGTTTAGGCGAGGTCGACCAGACCAACGAGACATGATGGGCGCTTGCGGTCTTAAGAGGGAGCAGTGCAAGAGGGCCATCCTCTGTAAACCGCTGCCAACAGGTGTGTTGATGAGGCTGAGTCATCTCAAGCGTTGCGACGACAGCGTGCTGACCATAGTCCCACTCATGCGTAGCCAGACCCAACTGCTTACGTGTATTGGAGTGGGCACCGTCAGCACCCACCACGAGCTGCGCAGACAAAAGATCACCATCTTCGAGCTCTATGAGTCGACTAGACTCTTGGAATCGCCCCAGTGTTTTAATACGTGAGGCGAAATTGAGCTTAAGATTTGCACGATCAAGTGCCGCTTTTAATAGACCTAAAACAATCAGGCGATTCTCTACGATAAAGCCCAACTGCTTCTCGTGAATATCAAAACAGTCAAAATCGACCTCGCCACGCGTTTCACCGTCCCAAACATGCATTTTCTCATAGGGTTCTGCGCGCCAGCCAAGAATATGCGACCAAGCCCCCAAGGATTTCAGTAACTCGACAGAGGCCAGTGTGAGAGCACTCACACGAGAATCAAAAGCCCCCTGCATGAGTTGAGCAGCCTGATCATCAATGGTCGACAGATCCATACCAAACTGATCCAACACCTCAACCTTCAAACCAAGATCCGCCAGTTGAATCGCTGCAGCCAAGCCAGTCATACCTGCGCCAGCAATGGCAACGTCCACTGAGCGAATAGCACTCCTATCAGTCATTAGACTTTAACCTCGCCGCTGGGGTATCCAAGCCCATCGCAGCCCTCGCCAATAGAGTGCGTGCCGATGGAATTAAGTCTAGGGTTTGCAATGCCAAGCTTCGCCCCAAACGGAGAGCCGGATTAGTAGAGCTAAAGATTTTCAATGCAGAGTCGCCAAACCCGATCGTACGACTTTGATCTTTTCGACGCCCGTCAATGAACTCCTCCAACATGGCTAATGCACCAATATCTTGGCCCGCTTGCTTGGCCAGAATAATCCGCTCCGCTAACTCACAAACACCGCGCAAGGCTAGGTTGAACCCCTGACCTGCAATGGGGTGCAGAGCATGAGCGGCATTACCAAGAACCACCAAACCACGGCGAACCTGCTCATCAGCCAAGGTTAAATGCAGTGGGTAGGAGAATCGCTCACCCACTCCAATCAGGCGACCGGCGCGATAGCCAAAGGCTTGTTGAAGATCGGCCAAAAATTGCTGATCGATCTGCTCCATGCGGGAATTGACCTGATCGTCAGACAGCGTCCAAACCAACCCCATACGGTGGCGCCCTTCGTGATCTTCGATCGGAAGCAGAGCAATAGGACCATTTTCGGTAAAACGTTCATAAGCAACGCCATCATGAGGGCGATCGACCTCTAGGTTGGCAATGAGTGCATGCTGATGATAGGGGGTCTGGCGATACTCAATACCCATACGCTGTCTTAGCTCAGAACGTCCACCATCCGCCATGACCACCAGTGGTGCTGTTAAGGTTATCGACTCACCATCTTGATCTATCACCACATGACGCTGACCCTCCACCCACTCAACCGATTCAACGGTCGCCGGCGAAAAGAGTTCGACCTGATCACGCGCGGCCAGCACCGAACTCATTAACACCTGACCTAACCAGTGGTTCTCGACAACATAGCCCAGTGCGTCGACGCGCTCCTGCTCAGCACTCATGGTCGTTTGACCCCAACGTCCTCGGTCAGAAACATGGATCCGATCGATGGGAGTGAGGTGTTCATAGAGCAGCTCCCACACACCCATAGATTCAAAGGCGGTTCGGGATCCATAAGCCAATGCGGTTGAGCGAGCATCAAAGCTGGGCTGAAACTGAGGATTGGGCTTAGCCTGCATAGGGCTCTGCTCAACAAGAGCGATCTTAAGACCTAAGGATTTGGCAGAAGGCATTAACGCAGCGACTAAACTGGCGCCCACCATGCCACCACCACAAATGATTAGATCAAACTGCGATTCATGCACGGCGCATCAATGCCTCTATCTCATCAATCTCTTTGGGTACTGCAGAGGTTAAAACTCGCGCACCCTCTTCTGTTACCAAAACATCATCTTCGATGCGAACACCGATGCCGCGCCAGCGCTCTTCGACGGTGTGATCATCGGGGGCGATGTAGAGACCCGGCTCAATGGTCGTAACAATGCCAGGCGAAAGCTCTCGCCACTCACCCTCGACACGGTAGGAGCCAACATCATGAACATCCATACCTAACCAGTGCCCAATGCGGTGCATATAGAATCGACGATAAGCGCCCGATTCAATTAACTGATCCACCTCACCCGACAGCAAACCGAGCTCAACCAACCCTTTAGTCAATATTTCGACAGACAACTGATGCAGAGAGTCCCAATTACAACCCGGTTTGACCGCGTCAATGCAGGCTTTGTTGGCGTCTAAGACCAACTGATAGATGGCACGCTGCTCTTCGCTGAACTGGCCGTTAGCAGGGAAAGTCCGGGTAATGTCACTGGCATAGTTATCCAATTCACAACCTGCATCTATCAGAATGAGATCACCCTCATTAATGGTCTGATCGTTGTCGATGTAGTGAAGAATACAGGCATTTTTCCCTGCCGCCACAATAGGCGTGTAAGCTTGAAAACGAGCACCCTCAGCCATGCAGTGACTCTGAATAATCGCTTCCAGTTGGTACTCATTCATGCCAACCCGGCACTGCTGCATCGCTTTAACATGAGCCTCTGCAGAGATATCGGCCGCTCGCTGCATGATGGCGATCTCAGCATCGGATTTAAACAGACGCATCTCATGCAAAATAGGATCTGAATCACTCAAAGCCTTGGGAACTTCAGCGCCCGCTCGAACACGTTTAGCCAGATCCTGAATCCAACCTTTTACCCGGGAGTCCAATGCAGCATCGCGTGCTAACGGGTAGAACAGCTGATCAACGCCATCGATTAGGCTGGGAAGCTGTTGATCAATCTCTGAAAGATTGTATGCAGCATCCGCGCCAAAGGTCTCAATGCAACCCTCTGGACCTGCTCGGTAACCAGTCCAGATCTCCATTTCAGGATCACGTGGCTGACAGAACAGTACCACCGGCTGATCTGAACTTGGCTTAAGCAGCAACAAACCATCCGGTTCATTAAATCCCGTAAGGTAGTAGAAATCACTCGACTGCCTAAACGGAAACTCAGCGTCGGCGTTGCGGCTGACCAAAGAGGCCGCAGCGATAATCATGACCGAATTGTCAGGTAACTCAGAGAGCAGTTTAGCTCGACGCTCTTTGTAGATTGAGAGATCAATTTTCATCAGTGCATTACCGGTTTATCAGACTCAGTAGACTCCGCTTTATTACATTCACTAAATAGCAGCATGGCAGCCATACGAACGTACTCTTCCACCTCCATCAGGAGATTCTCGTCCTCTTCGGCCTGGCCGTCCGCCTCAATTTGCGCAATTTGCACCAGATCTTTAAGACCATCTTGCGCATCATTAGAGAGATGTTGCCCTTGATCGCCAATCGCCATGCCAAAACCTGCTAGGAACCCAGTCACCCAAAGGCCTAACTGCTCTGCACGCTCAGCCAGAGGTTGCTCATCATCCGGTAGTAAAATGGCCAACTCAAAAGCGGATGATTCCAGCTGTTCTAAAATCTGGGTGTAGAGTGCCATCAACTTTTCGCTGCTGCTCTCAAGAGCGATACGAGTGATATCCATTTGAGTGACACAAAACGCCTCAAGACTCGCTTTATCAAAACGTTTAGCGGCGGTGAGCTGCCCAACGATCGCGCCATGTAACTCAGAGGGTGAAAAGGCGATAGCCCCCTCTTCAATCATTAAATTGGCTAGTTGATCAAAATCTGGCGCGCTCATCGACTCTCACTTATTACGGTAGAAATAAAGGTTCAGATGCTATTCAGAGGGCGTTTAAGACGACCGCTTTCAAGAGCATTTATTGGGGATGATCCTAGCACTTTGCGGCCTTTGGAGCTATGCAGAACATTGACCCAATGCAACTGCCTGCTAATATGGTCGGAATTCAAAACGTTCGAGGCAGTCAATGTCAGAAGCAAACCCATCAACGCTCGCCACCAAAGTTGATCAATTGATCGAGTTGGTACAAAAGTTGGATGAGCAGAATCGTCACTTACAGACACAGAACCTGAAGTTGAAAGAGGAGCGTGCTCAGCTACTCAAAATACATGAGGGCACCCGTAGTCGTGTTGAATCGATGCTAAATCGCCTTCGTGTTTTGGAGAAAAGCTCATGAGTAACACACTGACCGTTGCCCTTCTTGATAAAGAGTACACACTTAGCTGCCCAGCCGGCGCTGAGGCAGGCCTTATTGCTGCAGCAGAAAACTTGAACGAGAAAATGCGTGAGATCTCCAGCAGCGGCAAACTACTGGGCATGGAACGTATCGCAGTGATGGCGGCCCTCAACCTGAGTTATGACAATTTGAACTCATCAAAAGCCGAAGCGAGCTCAAACGATGAATCCAAGCAGTTGATCGATAAGATCGACGCGACGCTTGCAAAATTTTCATAGTTTTTCCGGTCTTAAACCCTTTAATAGCGGCTTCATAGGGTTATAATTAACTCAACCCTGGGATGTTCGACAGTTGTTCAAGTCCCTCGAGCCGATAATCATTTTCCCGGATGCGGGGAATAGGTATTGTGAGCATGTCCGCGTGCGGAAAGCCTAATATATTTATACTCGTATCCACTCTGAACCTTCGGGTTCAGGGCCAAGAACACCACCGGCATCCTGGGGTCTTTTCTCTATGCTCAGTATCGAAGATAGAAAAACCATTCGTCTTGAGAAACGTCGAGCACGTCGTGCGCTCTCCAGTAAACAGCAGAAGCGTGCTGCACTCTCATTAGTTCACCAACTAAGAAAAGCCCCCTACTTTCATCGCGCTAAACGCATTGCCGTTTACCTAGCTAACGATGGTGAAATCGATCTTCAACCGCTCATCAAGTTGTGTTGGAAACTTAAGAAATCGGTCTACCTGCCGGTACTGCATCCGGTTCGACACAATCGACTCTGGTTTACTCAATATCAACCCAACACCTCAATGAACCAAAATCGCTACAAGATTTGGGAGCCAAAATTAAAGCGCTCACACTCTCCTGCCTGGGCAGTGGATCTAGTACTGATGCCGCTGGTTGCATTTGATCAGCAAGGTGGACGCATGGGCATGGGGGGCGGTTACTACGATCGAACCTTCGAATTCACACAGAAAAAAGGGTTCATGCACGGCCCTAAACTCATTGGCGTGGCACACGACCTGCAAAAGGTTGAGCAACTACCGATACAACCTTGGGATGTTCCTATGCACGGCATTGCGACTGAAAAGAGACGCTATATTGCTTAAAGAGTGAGTTTAGATCGATTGGATCAACCCGGTCACTGCAACTCCGGTTACTAAGGTAACCGTGAGTAGCAGCAATAGGTCTGGAGATTGTTTCATTTTCATATTTTGAACTGAAACTAGGAGGCTTATTAAGTAAGACCTCAGCATCAGAAAAAAGTTCAAAATAAGTTCAAAAAAATTTCAAAATTAATATCAATTCACAAAATCAGGCTCGGCAAGGATAGCGCCACCGGCAATGTCAGCATCGATAACAGAGTCTGTGCAGAGAGAATATTTGCAACTAAGGGGGCATCTCCATTCAGCTGTTTTGCAAGAATATAGGCCGCTGAAGCCGTTGGTACCGACGCAAACACCATAAAAATCAGCAGTGACTCTGATGAGAGTTTAAGCATCGCGCCAACCGCCAATGCCAATAGCGGCATAACGATTAATCGAGCAGCAACGCCCATCATCAATGGCAAACCTGAAGATCGCATCGCCTTTAAATTGATTCCCGCACCCACCGCCAACAGACCCAGCGGTAAGGCAACCTGAGCCAACAGCTCCAACACCGGTGTGACGAGAGAAGGTATGCCCAACTTAGAGAGGTTCAACGCCAAGCCCAGCAGACAGGCACCAATCAGGGGATTACTTAATATCTGCTTCAACACAGTTAAAACAGAGGGGCGTTTATCGCTGTAGAGGGCAAAGACCAACACGCAGAGTAGATTGAGTAGAGGAATCATGACGGAGGCGATGATCGCCGCAATCACTAACCCCTTACTGGGAATCAGGCTCGCCGCAATAGCCAGTGTGATGTAGGTGTTAAAACGCAGTCCGCCTTGGTAAACCGAAGTAAATGAAGCCGCACTGAATTTGAAAAGCTTCTGCAAAGCGAGTAAGAACAGCGAGCCTAGCGCTAGAAGTAGCAGTACCGCTTCAATCAACACCAGAGATTCACTGCCATTAAAGTCAGCCGCGGCGAGCCGTGTCACTAACAGGGCTGGGAAGCATAGGTAGTAGATGATCTTCTCTGCGCCGTTCCAAAAGTCGTGATCAACGAACTGGATTCGATTGATCAACACACCTAACAACAGAAGTGCGAAGACAGGCCAGAGGGCCGCAAAAATATCCATCAGTTATGCACTCTTGCCAAACAAAGTGCTAGTCTTTGAGACAAACCTAGTAACGATCATGCTTTAGAGCATCCTATCTGTGGAGCGACAACAATGAAATCTTTAGTGCTCAGCTTTATTGCTGATGATAAACCAGGACTAGTAAACCTTATCTCTGCAGCCATCTCAGAGCACCAAGGCAACTGGTCTGAATCCAGTCTATCGCAACTGGCGGGTAAATTCGCGGGCGTTGTGGTGGTTGATGTACCTGCCGCAAACTTGGACGGTTTAACTCGCGCATTAGATGACCTAAAAGAGCAAGGCATTCGCGTCTCTTGTGAAGTCAGCAACAGTCAAGAGAGTGCAACCGAGTATGAAACCGTGACCCTTGATCTGGTTGGACATGACAAACAGGGTATCGTTCGTGATATCTCCAATACCTTGTCGCTACTGGGCGTTAACCTCGCCAGTTTAGAAACCGAACTGACACCCGGCTCTATGTCATCTGAGCTTTTGTTTAAAGCCAAAGGTGAACTGCAAGTACCGAAAAGCGTTGATTTAGACAGCGTACAAGCAGCACTTGAAGAGATCGCATCCGATCTGATGGTCGACATCACCTTCGCCTAACGAGACCCTAAAACAAAAAAACTGCCCGTAGGCAGTTTTTTTTTGCTTAGGATCGCCGAATATTACTCAGCGCGTTGCGCCAACTCGTTTCGACCCGCCGCAACCGCCAATCGAACTTGGTTAGGTGCCGTACCGCCAATATGGTCACGAGCGGCCACCGAGCCCTCGAGGGTTAGCACTTCGAAGACATCTTCATGAATCTGATCTGAGAACTGACGTAGCTCTTCAAGAGTCATATCGGATAGATCTTTGCCTGTTTTAATACCATAAGCCACCGACAGCCCAACGATTTCATGGGCATCACGAAAGGCAACACCTGCACGCACTAGGTAGTCAGCCAAGTCCGTTGCGGTAGAGAAACCACGGCGAGCCGCTTCGCGCATCTCTTCAGGACGAGCCTCAATCGCAGGCACCATATCACCAAACGCGCGCAGACAGCCTTGAACCGTATCGACAGCATCAAACAAAGGCTCTTTATCCTCTTGGTTGTCTTTGTTGTACGCCAGCGGTTGTGACTTCATCAACGTCAGCAACGACATCAGATGTCCGTAAACACGGCCCGATTTACCACGTACCAGCTCAGGCACGTCTGGGTTCTTCTTCTGTGGCATGATTGAAGAGCCGGTGCAGAAGCGATCTGGAAGATTGATAAAGTTGAACTGTGCAGAGGTCCAAAGCACCAACTCTTCTGACATACGAGTCATGTGCATCAGCAACACGCTTGAAGCAGCACAGAATTCAATCGCGAAATCACGATCTGACACAGCATCTAATGAGTTGCGAGCTGGCATCGTAAAATCTAGAAGCTCTGCAGTGTAGTGACGATCGATTGGGTAGGTCGTACCGGCCAAAGCCGCGGCACCGAGTGGCATCACATTGACACGCTTACGACAATCCGCAAAACGCTCGTAATCACGACAAAGCATCTCGTACCAGGCCAACAGGTGGTGACCAAAGGTAACAGGTTGTGCCGTTTGCAGGTGAGTGAAGCCAGGCATGATTGTGTCAGCATTGCGCTCAGCCAGATCCAAAAGACCCGCTTGCAGACGCGTGATTTCAGACAGTATCTGGTCAATCTCATCACGCATGTAGAGGCGGATATCGGTCGCTACTTGGTCGTTACGCGAACGTCCGGTATGCAGCTTTTTACCGGTAATGCCAATCTTCTTAGTCAGTGCCGCTTCAATGTTCATGTGCACATCTTCCAGTGCAACAGACCATTCGAACTCACCACGTTCAATCTCAATGCGAATCTCACCCAGACCTTTAATGATTGCATCGCGCTCATCTTCAGTCAGAACACCCACTTTGGTCAGCATGCGTGCATGCGCAATAGAGCCCTGAATGTCTTGGCGATAGAGACGCTGATCAAAATCAACAGAGGCTGTGAATCGAGCCACAAACGCATCGGTTGCCTCACTAAAACGACCACCCCACTGCTGGTTCGTTTGATCACTCATCTCATTTACCTCTCTTGAAACTGTCTCGGTGGATGACACCGCATAAAATAGTGGCGCGATTATAGCACTCTCAGCCGATCTAATAACCCGTCCGGACGCTCAATTTAGTAGAGACATCTGATACACTTAGAAAATTCGAAAAAAAGATCTCTATTTGGAAGTTTCATGTCACGCACACTCCGCATTGCGACTCGCCAAAGCTTACTCGCTTTATGGCAAGCAGAATTCGTAAAAGCCCGTCTTGAAGAGCTACATTCCGATCTTAACGTTGAGCTAGTTACTATGGTGACCCGCGGCGATAAGATTTTGGATACCCCTCTCGCTAAAATCGGTGGTAAAGGCCTGTTTGTTAAAGAGTTAGAAGTCTCCATGCTGGAAGGGCGTGCCGATATCGCCGTGCATTCTATGAAAGATGTACCGATGGAGTTTCCAGAAGGTCTAGGATTGTCTGTCATCTGTGAGCGCGAAACACCCACCGATGCGTTTGTCAGCAACACTTACAACCACTTTGATGAACTGCCGCAGGGGGCTGTGGTGGGTACCTCATCGCTTCGTCGCGAGGTGCAACTGCGTGAACGCCGTCCTGATTTAGAGATCAAAACCTTGCGTGGCAATGTTCAAACCCGCCTTGGAAAACTCGATGCCGGTGAATATGACGCCATTATCCTAGCATCAGCCGGACTGATTCGCCTTGAGCTGAAAGATCGCATTAAACATCAAATCGACTCTACCGAGAGTCTTCCCGCCGGTGGCCAAGGCGCAGTCGGCATCGAGTGTCGAATGGATGATCTAGAGACTCAGGCTCTGTTAGCACCACTGAACCACGACGAAACGGCTGCTCGTGTTATTGCCGAACGCGCCATGAACAAACGCCTTGAGGGCGGCTGTCAGGTTCCAATCGGTTGCTATGCCGAACTGGAAGGCGATCAACTCTGGTTACGCGGCCTAGTCGGTCGCCCTGATGGCACACTGGTATTGCGCGATGAGATTCGCGGTCACAAAGAGAGTGCCGAAGCCTTGGGAATTGAGTTAGCTGAAAAGCTCCTTGCAGCAGGTGCCGGTGAGATTCTAGAGCAGGTGTATGCCGAGCGCGGCTAAACCCAGCGTACTAACCACGCGCCCGGCAGCCATGCAGGGCGCGCTAACGTCTGCCCTGAAAGAGAGAGGCTTTACGCCTATTCCACTGCCGCTTCTAGAGATCATTCCTGAAGATCTAGAGAACCCATCCACCCCTGGTCTGCAAAGCAAACTACTGGATCTCGACCTCTATCAACACGTCATCGTTGTCAGCCGAAATGCGGCCAGAATTGCCATTGACCTACTCGATCAACTCTGGCCTCAACTGCCTATTGGGGTGCAGTGGCACGCCATCGGCAAAGGGACGTCTGATGAACTGGCCAGTTATGAGATTCATGCCGCCACTAATGAAGGACTCGATTCAGAAGCCCTGTTAACACTGCCTGCATTTGCCCAACCTTTAGGAGAACGAATCCTAATATTCAAAGGCGTAGGCGGTAGAACACTCCTAGAAGAGACCTTAGCCGAGCGTGGTGCAAAGGTCGAAACGATCAGTCTCTATCAACGTCAAATGCCTGAATACAGTGACGCTGAACTTTCAGAATGTTTTAAACAGGCACCAGGCGCTATACTCATTAGTAGTGGCGAAGCGTTAGAGCATTTAGCGAAGCTTGCCGATGAGTGGGGCATGTTTGCCGATACACCCATTTTTGTTCCCAGTCAGCGTGTTGCCGATCTGGGAAATACCTTAGGTTTTACCGATATCACAGTCGCAGACGGTGCTGATGACAGTGCCATGATCGCGGCCTTAGAGCAGCGATTTCAATAAAGGAATAGAGCGATGAGTCACTCCGATAAAGAGAATCAAATCGATCAAGTAGAAGATGCCGAGATTCTCGAAGCTGAAGTTGTAGAGTCAAAGGTAGAAGAGACGGCCAGCGATCAGGCTGAAGATAGCTCCGAATTGAAAGAGACCTCTGATGTAAAAGAGACTGGCCCAGCCAAAAAAAGCGCGTCAGCAATCCTAGCTACGATCATCAGTCTGGTTGCTCTTGGGGCGGTGGGTGCTGGCGGTTACCTGGCCCAGCAAAAACTCACCCAACTCGAAGAGCGCTTTAATCAGCGCAGTGCCGCTCAACAGCTGGAAGCCACTGCAGCGGTCAATGATGCCAATGCAGCAGTTGCCGAGCTGACTGAGAGCTTCCAACAGATCCAAGCGGAAAAAGTGGCACAAACGGCCGAAATCGCCACTCTACAAGAACGCCTAAGTGATGCCATCAAACAGGTCGAAGCCGGTCGTGAACGATCAGAGAGTGACTGGCGCCTAGCTGAGGCTGAGTATCTATTACGCTTAGCGAACCAACGCATCTTGATGGAGAACCGCGCCGAAGGTGCACTGGCCCTCTTGCGCAGTACCGACACCATTCTTAAAGAGCTGGATGATGTCAGCCTATACCCACTGCGCCAAAGCCTTGCCAGTGATATCTCGAAACTCGAATCAGTACCCAATTTGGACATAGAAGGTACCTACCTTCGAGTTGCAGCACTGATTGAGCGTAGTAAAGACTTACCCACACTCACCTTAGAGCAACAACGCCAACTGCCTGAGCTGATCGACAACGTCATTTCTGAGCAGGTAGATGCAGAGACACAGCAGAACATCACCAATGGTTTTGCCAAAGCGATCAGCAAACTTGAGTCGCTGATCGTTATTCAACGACACGATCAGCCGGTAGAGCCGATCCTATCACCGGATCAAGGTCACTACCTTCGCCAAAATATCCAGATGTTGTTAGAACAGGCGCAACTGGCGCTATTACGTCAACAGCAGTCTGTATTCACAACCAGCTTGTCACGCGCGCAGTCTCTGTTGATGCAGTACTTTGATAAGGATAACTACACAACCAGTGTTCTAATCCAATCCCTAGCGGAACTAACAACCCTGAATGTGTCGCCAACGATTCCGGACATCTCGGGATCATTGAAGGCTCTGCAGCAGCATCAAAAAGAGATAGCTAACCTGCGCAGGGAGGCAGAGTAATGAGACGCTTTTTAATCCTACTCTCACTCCTACTATTAGTAGGTGCTTGGGTCGGGCAGGCCATGATGAAAGACAGTGGATATGTCTTGATTGCCTACCAACAGGTCTCCATTGAGACCAGTCTGTGGGTGCTTCTGATCGCGGTGGTTCTGCTGTTCACATTGACCCACTGGCTATTCAATCTATTCTCGAATTGGCGCTCACCTGCCGAGAAGCTCCGCCGCTGGAGCGAAGCGCGCGGTGATAGAAAAGCCGGCACAAAATCCAATCAAGCGCTGGAAGCGGAACTGGATGGTGACCTATGGAAAGCTCGCCGCCTGTTTATCCAAGCTGCAGAACTCAGTCGAACTCCTGCCCTATTCTATTTAGAAGCGGCTCGATGCGCGGCAGAGCAAGGGGATGAAAAAGAGGCGCACCGCATTCTTATCAAAGCGGCTAAAGAGTCACCTGAGTCAGAGTTACGCCTTCAACTCGAGCAGGTACGTTTTGACGTTAAATCAGGTCACCATGAGAGGGCTGGCGAACTGCTCAGCAGACTTGCAAAAGAGCGCTCAAACTCAACCGCTGTAGATCGTGAAAAAGCGGCGTTGCTGAGTGCGAAACGCGATTGGAACGCGCTACTGCCAATGCTACCGAGCCTGCAAAAGCGCAAGGTTTTAAACAGCAGCGACATACAAACTTTAAGACGCACAGCCGCTCTCTCTAAATTGAACAATCTAGAAGAGACGTCTCGTACTGCGCTAGATCAGTGTTGGGAAGATCTGAGTTACGAAGCACAACAAGATCCAGAAGTTCGCCGCGCTTACATTGGCCAGCTAACCGCCCTAAACGAAACAGCAGATGCCTGCTCGCAGATCATTAAGTGGTTAGCTAAACACTGGGATAACGATCTAGCGGTTCGCTTCAGCGAACTGCCCTGTGATGATCCAGATTCCATGATCAAAACGGCTAAAGGCTGGTTAAAACAGCAGCCTGACAATGCGGCGGTAGAACTGGTTCTGGCACGTCTATCTCGTCGCGCTCAGTTATGGGGAGCCGCGTTAACGCACTACAGAAAATCACTCGAACTCAACCATCAGGCACAGACGTTGATCGAACTAACCGAGCTCTACCTACAGCTGGGTGAACAGCGCGAAGCGGCTCAACTGTTGAGTTCCAAGAACGCACCGCTTCAACTGCCAACTCCGTCGGAAGCGGATCGCACGACACGACACCATTTAACTCATTAAGGATTGCACCGTGGCTGAACGTTTTATTGAGCGCTTGATGTATTCAACTCGCTGGATTTTAGCGCCCATTTACTTAGGACTTAGCTTAGCCCTGGTCGCATTGGCCATTAAGTTTTTCCAAGAAGTGATACACGTCCTGACCGATGTGACGGTTCTACCAGAGGCTGATCTCATTTTGATCATTCTCTCTCTTATTGATATCGCGTTAGTCTCGGGATTGATCGTCATGGTCATGTTTACAAGCTATGAAAACTTTGTCTCGCGCCTCGATATTCGTGAATCGACAGAAAAGCTCGAATGGCTTGGCACACTCGATACCAACTCTCTGAAGAACAAAGTCGCCGCCTCCATTGTTGCCATCTCTTCAATCCACTTACTTAAGGTCTTTATGAATGCGAGCAACATCGATAACGATAAACTGCTCTGGTACGTCGTCATTCATCTAACCTTTGTTATCTCAGCAGTGGCAATGGGCATGCTTGATAAGATCACCCGCAAAAGCCCTAAATGAGAGAGCTGATCGAGCAAAATTCGATCAGTAGTGATAGAATCCGCACAATTCAATTTGCTAGACCCCAACCACAGGAAAACCATGACCACACTGATTCTTGATGGCAGCGCCGTTGCTAAAAAAACCGAAGCTGAACTCGCTACACGCGTTGAAAACCTTAAAGCGAAAAGCGGCGGTCAAACGCCTGCATTAGCCACTATTTTGGTAGGCGCTGACCCAGCGTCAGCAACCTACGTGCGCATGAAGCAGAATGCCTGCAAACGTATCGGCATGGAATCAATCACGGTTGAGATGGGTGCAGAGACCACCACCGAAGAGCTGTTAGAGAAAATCCAAGAGCTGAACAGTAATCCAAACTGTCACGGCATCCTGCTTCAGCACCCAGTTCCAGAACAGATTGATGAGCGTGCCTGTTTCGATGCCATCGCTCTAGAAAAAGACGTAGACGGTGTCACCTGTCTTGGCTTCGGTCGCATGGCGATGCAGGAAGAGGCCTACGGCTCCGCAACTCCACAAGGCATTATGCGTCTTCTAGACGCTTATGACATTCCGCTTTCAGGTAAGAACGCTGTCGTAGTTGGTCGCAGCCCTATTCTAGGCAAGCCGATGGGCATGATGCTGTTAAACGCTGATGCGACTGTGACCATCTGTCACTCACGCACCCAAGGACTAGCCGACATTATCAAACAGGCTGATATCGTCGTGGGTGCGGTTGGCCGCCCAGAATTCATTAAAGCAGAGTGGATCAAAGATGGCGCCATCGTTGTCGATGCTGGCTACCACCCAGGCGGTGTGGGTGATATCGAACTTGCACCACTAGAGAGTCGTGTTGCTGCTTTGACTCCTGTCCCAGGCGGCGTTGGCCCTATGACCATCAACACTCTAATATTCCAGTGTGTCGCAGCCGGGGAAAAGAAGATATCTGGCTAAAGCTGAATGCTAACTGATTGCATTTAAAACCAACGAAGGAGAGCAGTAGCTCTCCTTTTTGTTTCTTATCGGCACAACGCAGACGGCTACTCACGACCCATTTGAGACACTCAAGTTAAATTTACACTCCACGTTTCAAAGGTCATTTCAGCATTATCGTGACATGTTTTCAGTGAATAAGATTTTGGTATAGGCAAACACAAAAATCAAAAAGCCTATACTCCAAAGTAGAGCTGATGACGCTATAACTATTGAATATTCCATGCCGAGTAATGACCCTGTGACGCGGTCAATCGCAGCAAAACTAAGGGCTAATAAGGAACAAGTAACCCAAACATTAGCCTTAATAAGTCGTCCAGTATGCCCTAATGAAACTCTCGATATCATCGATAAGATCATAAGTCCCATCCCGCCAACCGTGATCGAATGAAAACCAAATGAAACACTTGGTATCAAATTCATTTTCGCCAAGGCGAGTAGAATAAAACCTAGACTCATAGCTAAGTAACTAAGATGTAAGGACCATACTAGTGGGACCTGCAACGTCACCCATAGCCTCCATCGCAAAGCCCTAAATAGATTTGAAATCCCTGCCACGAATAGAACAGCAATGCTAAGAGTGATCGGTACAAAGTTTTGAGCCAAAGTTGTAATAAACACAATCACAATGCTTAGAATCGAAAGTTGCTCTAACCACCCAATCGAGTTAACCCGAGGTGTCTTTGTTCCGTTGGCTGTGAACATGGGAAAGACTCGCCCCCCCATTATGCTCATTACTAGCGCTGCAAGGATGACCATGGCGTGCGAAATAGTGGTGATATCAACGATAGACTCACTCGACAATGAAAAATGAAAGACAGCATTCATCATCGCCATCACAAGTAGGATAGGTACAAAAAAGAGATTCCTCCACATCTTGGCTTGCAGTATCGGGCGCGCTAAAAAGCCAGCACAGGCAGGCAAGAAGAGAAGATCTATAACGATTGTGTAATCACGAAAAAAGGCGGGTTGAAAGGCAAGTGTTATACGACCTAGAAGCCATGTCAGTACAAGAGCAGCTAACCACCATCCTTCAATGCATTTTCGCTTTGTCCAGGTTTGCACAGCAGTTAGGAGAAACCCAACCATGATTGCTGGAAAAAATCCGAATAGCATTTCATGAAGGTGCCACGCATAGGCACCGCCATAGAAATCAAACTTAATCAAACCGAGAAAACTAAGAGCCCATGCGGGTATGCTTAATGCACCAAACGCAGCACCAAGCAAGAAGAATGGCCTGAATGCTGCGTTTAGAAAAGCAGGGTGATGCCTCTTCGTATTGTTTTCTTCTGTAACGGATCCATCAATTTGTAATAGAGCCACAAATAGTCTCTTAGTTTGTCGGTGACTTAGATTTCAGGTCATTAACAATTGCATATAGTGAAGGAACAACAATCATGACCAATACTGTTGATGCTAGCAAACCAAACACAACAGAAATCACCAGTGGTTTAAGGGTTTGTGCTTGAGTCGATGTTTCCGTGAGTAATGGCGCCATTCCCATTATGGTCGTTGAAACTGAAACAAAAATAGGACGAAATCTTGAGCGAACGGCTTCGCTAGCAGCATCTATTACCGACTTGGTATCAGAAACTCTCTCTTTGATGACGCCTATTAACAGTATTGCATTGTTTACAACGATACCTGATAGCGATGCTGCCCCAACAAGTGATGGCATAGATATATTGTACCCCATCAAATAGTGACCCCATACAACGCCAAGAAATGCCATTGGGATAGTTAGGAGCACTATCAAGGGTTCAACATAGCTCCTAAATTGGAATGAAAGAATTAGATATACCCCTACTATTCCAATCAAGAACCCACGAAGAATAGAGGCAACAGTTTCAGCCGAATTCGCTGCTTGCCCTGCTATTTCAAACGTAATACCCGAGTATTCTGATTGAATATTAGGTAACAGGTTTTTCTTTATGTCTGCAGTAATGGCATCAGCATTGGCTATACGGCCATCCACATCCGCTTGAATTGTTACAGATCTTGCCCCATTTCGTTGAGTAACTGAACTCCACTCTCTAGTTTCATAAAGCTGGACAACATTAGGTAAGAGAACTGTTGATCCATCACTCAGTTGTAGCTCAAAAGCCAACAGATCGTTGATGTCTTGTGTGCTGTTATCTGCAAACTTCACTTCAATCGCGTATTGGAGTTCACCAACGCGAATATCATCAAGGGTTTCGCCAAGAAACGCTCCTCGCAACTGATTAGCAATAGCTAATGGCGTTAAGCCTAAAGCTTGTCCGTCAGAAGTTATCTGCATGCCAAGTTGAGGCTTGCCAACATTTAGATCATGTTTGGAGTTTAATACGCCATTGTACTTCTCTACTTCACTTAATAGCTCTTGCGAAGCCTTCGAAAGCAAATTCAAATCCTCATGGAAAAGTCTTAGCTCTACGGCTATACCCTGCGGACCAATACCAGGCTCTGTAATAATTAGGGATGTGATGCCTGGTAATACCCCAATTTCACGTTTCCATATTTCAATGAGTTCATCGAGCGTTGTAGCTCGAATCTCTGCAGATAATAGATCCGCTGAAACCGTAGCCACATGACTTCCGCTCTCTCCAACAGATAAATTTCTTCCGAATCGAGTTATCACACGTTTCACAAGGTCCTGTTGTTGCGGTTGTTTAGACTTTAGCTCGATATTCACACGCGCAAGGGCTTCTTCCACCTGGCGGACAGCTTCCTCAGTTCTACCGAGCGATACCCCCATGGGTAGTAAAATTCGTGCTTCAATTACATCACCATCAATTTCATGCATTGCTTCCCGCTTCACTACGCCTGAACCTAGGGCTCCAATAGTAAGGATCAATAATCCAACAGCGACTCCAACAACTAGCCAGCGATGATCAATAGCCCAGTCTGCTAGCCTGCCAACGCCCCGCTCTTTAAATGAATTAAAGATCTCTTCGAAGCGGACTTTGAATTTGTTGGGCGAATAATTCGATTTAGTTAGGCTTTGTTTTAGGTGGTGAGGAAGTATGAAAAAAGCCTCAACTAGGCTTGCTGTTAACGCAGCTAAAAGAACGACTGGAAGTACCTCAAGTACAGCGCCAAGCTCACCTGCTAAAAATGATAACGGCAAAAATACAGAAACAGTTGTAAGGAATGAAGAGACTACACCTGGAGCAACCGCTACAACGCCCTGAACTACTGAATTCAAAGTCACGTTACCATGAGAATGCACTGCTATGGAGTCGGATAATACAATCGAATCATCCATAACAATCCCTATAGCCATAAGTAACGCAACTACGGTGATCATATTTAAACTTTCACCAGTCAATGACATCCATGCAAAGGCGCCTAGAAACGCTACAGGCAATCCCATTGCTGCCCATGCTGCATAAGCAGGTCTGAAGAATAGGCTCATTACGAGTACAACAAGGACTAGACCAACGACGCCGTTTTGAACCAGCATTGTTAATCGATCTCGTATAATTGAAGTTACATCCTGAACGACTTCAAGGTGAATCGAGCCAATACCTCTGCTTTGCTCGGCTTTCACCGTATTTGTTAGGTCGTCGAGAGATCTTAAAGCGTCAGCATCCAGGGGTTTGTGTACTTCAAGTAGGATGACAGGAACGCCATCTAAATAGGCTGCGTTACTCGCTGGCTCATAATGCTCCTCTACGCTAGCGATATCACTCAGATTGATCACAGCACCATTGGTTAAGGTGATAATGGGTAGGTTGAATAGGGCATTCTTAGATAGCGCTTCGGAGTCAAATCTGATGTTGTATTCACCGCTTTCTCCTTCAAGAGTTCCAGCAGGAACATTAATGCTGTGTTGTTTAAGTGCATTGGCGATAGAGGAGGTTGTTAAACCGTACTCTTTCAAAACACGAGGATCAGCCTGTATTGACCAGGTTCTCTCCCCTACACCAGAACGAATGACTTTAGCTACAGTATCGAGTGAAGCTAATTGGTCTTGTAGATTCTTTGAGTAGTGATCAAGTTGTTCCAGTGGTAGCTCACCAGATACAGCGACAGAGGCCACTAAATCAGTGCGATGAAGTTCACGAATAACAGGAGCTTCAGCTAATGTTGGAAATGAATCTATTGCCGAGATTTCAGTTTTTAGATTGCTAACAAACCTAACAGCATCACCACTTGGCTGCATAGTCGCTACAGCGTGAGCTAAATTGTTTTGTGCTGTACAGACAAAATCACTCAGTGATTCAACTGATTGAACGGCATCCCATAGGGGCTCACATATTTTCTTTTCAACATCTGAAGGTGTTGCGCCACGATAAACGACCGATACCTCTGCCTCGACAGGGCGAAAGTCTGGAAATGTCTCTCGTAGAAGAGTTGGTGCTGAAAACGATCCAACGGCTATAAACACTAAAAGAAGTAAGTTTGCTGCAGTGGGATGAGATGTAAACCATCGAATCATTTCGCTACCTCAATCCCAGTAAACTTTTGTCCTGGTATTGCTGTTATAAGAGAGTCGAGTATCAATTTGTCACCCGCTTTAAGCCCGCTCATAATTTTCACTTGGTTCTCTTGCATGAGACCAAGCTGGACTTCTCGAAACTCAATTTCATTCTCTTCATTTAGCAATAGAACTTGATCTTGGTGGATCGCAGATAATGGAATCGTAATTACACTTGAGGGCTGAATTGTTCTAAATACCAACTCAATGGGTTGATTTGGTAACAGCGGGAAGTTCTGAGCGGCTGAATGGCTCGAATATGGATCATCTACCCTTACTACGATTTGAAGTGTTCTTGCTCGGTTATCTAGCTCTGTGCGAACAGATATCATCTCTGCCTTCCAAGATTCGCTTACGCTCCCAACTGTTCGCACTTCAGCAGAAACCAGTTTATTTAATGTATCTGTTACAAATTCATTATTCAGCGTGGAAGGTGGCGTATTTAGACCGATTAAATCTCTGAACTTATCGATGTTTACTTGTGCAGTAACATCGGCTGATTTAATGCCTATCCCTTCAATTAACGGCTGTCCAACATTAACAGCCTGATAGTCTTCAACAAGCAGTTTTGAGATCCTAAGTGGGTAAGGCGCAATAATATCTGTTCTAGCTAAATCCCTATGTGCACGGTCTAGTGAGATACTTAACGCTTGCTTTTGAGCTAACAGCTTCTGCTTCTTAGGTTCTACAAGTAACAAGCCATTATTAATGTCTGTAACTATTTTCTCCGAAGTCAGAGTGGCCCTTTGGACATCATCTAATTGCTTACGTGTTGCGGATCCGCTGGCATATAGCTTTTGGATTCGATCTAGATCTGCTTTTGCGAAGGTAAGCTGTCGCTGCTCTAAATCTAAGATCCGCCGAGTGTTTTCTGCCTCAGTATTAAGAAGTGAAAGCTCGTACTCAATACCAGACAACTCAGCACTAATTTGAGAAATAGCAAGCTCATAGTCCAAAGGATCTATCTTTAGAATTACATCACCAGCATTAACCCAAAGTCCTTCAACGATTGAGTCATTAGAACGGTAAATTTCCCCTTTAACCTGTGCAACAGCCGACCATTTGTCGCTTGCCTCAATTGTTCCCGAAATCGACATCTCTGAGAATGCTTCCTCGGGCTGAACAACTAAGTATTTAACCGCTTTGAGTTCTATTAACGATGCGCTCTTTTCTGGTGGTTTGACGCCGTTGAGTAGTAATGCAGTTCCAGCAATTCCCACAACAATAGGAATTCCAAACTTTATGTAACGAGTCCACTGCATCTTGTTACTTCCTTGCAAGAAACATTCGATTCAATAAACCATCTTTCATTATGAAATGATGGTAAAGAGCAGCTAAAACATGCCCAAGAACTGTTATTAAAAGTAATACCTTAAAAAGGTTGTGTGCATTGGCCGAAGCGTCAATATTGAAGAACCATGCCATTCCACCGCTAAGTACCATCATGAGTAAAATTGCATAGAGAAGCTTATGCGCTATGTTTGATAATCTGTTGCCCAGTAAGTCTTTTGTTTCATGGGTGTTTATTGACCTCAAACGCAATCTTATGAGTACAATTACTGCTATAAAGATACCGCCAGCTACGTGTGACAGCACTAGCGGATCAAAGGAAACAGACTTGCCTGATTGGATGAGTTCCCAAGCGTTTACGATAGAGTCGTGAAGCACGTATTGAGCGATAACAAGAGCCACTGTAATCCAATGGAGTACGATTTGAGTTTTGCTATACCAGCGTAATTGATTGGACATTGTTTGGGTCCTTTAACTATTAATTAGATAGTTCTAATGTTATGTTAGTATTTAATTACTTACAAGAGAAAACGTTTTGCTAAAAAGAATGTCCGCAACAAAGCGCAAAGATGAACTTATCAATGCGCTTCTAGAGTTGGCTTATGAAATCGGTCCAGACCGCCTTACTACCAGTGATATCGCAGCGCGAATTGGAGTCACGCAGGGAACGGTTTTCCGCCATTTCAAAAATAAAGATGAGTTGTGGGTAGCAGCAATTCGCAAAGTTACTGATGGTCTGAAGAGCGCATGGACTGAAAACTTACTCCTGTCCAAAGAGGTGGATGCTAAACAGCGAGTTGCTCGATTAGTCCGTTGCCAGCTTGAACTTATTCAGAATACACCCGCATTGCCCTTGATCCTCTTTTCACGTGAGTTAAACACTGAGAATGAAGAGCTGCGAACGATTATCAGAGAAACACTGTTTGTGTTTGATAGCCATCTCACATCCTTGATTGAAGAGGCACTCATTGGTCGTGACCAATCGGAAATTACAGTGCCTGATATAGCCAAATATTTAACATCGTTAATACAGGGGCAGGCGGTACGATGGGGATTGAGTGATAAAAGCTTCGATTTAGTAACTAGTGGCAATCAATTATCCCTCAAATTGATTGATGTCTTACTGAGCTAGCCCATCAAATGTGAGCGGCGGCTATGTGCCGTTAGGCGATCCTCACTCATAGACTTCAGTAGTCAAAACATATTAAGAGACAACCTTTTGCGCCAATTTGATAAACAGAGCGCGCTCGTCATCACTTAAATTGGCTACCACTTGATCCTGTAACGCCTTAACCACCGGGGTGATCTCCTCCAGAGCCTTACGCCCTTCTTTGGTTAGCGTCACCAATTTAGCGCGTCGATCTTTGGGGTTTGATTTACGCTCTACCCAACCACGTTTTTCGAGTCGATCAATCACGCCTCCAATCGTCGCTTTGTCGTAGTGAATCGACTGCGCGATCTGTGACTGCTCCATCTCGCCATGCAACTCTATTGCCTGCATTGAGGCAAATTGCACCGACGTGACATCGGCACCGATACGCTTCATCTCATCTTGAAACACCTGATTCGACTGCTGACTTAAGCGACGTATCAGGTGACCAGGCATCTCGTAGTAGGACAACTCGTTCTCCAACACTTTTTACTGTTTGTTCCATCCTATTTGAAAAGAACTAGTTTGTATACTTACTAGTTTACAACCACATAAAACTTTGGTTACACTATGAGCACAAATAGTAAGCATACTTACTAACAAGGTTCTCTGAGCCGCACTAAGAGACAGAAGATAATAAGGAGTCTAGTGATGCAATATTACGAAGATGGTTTCCGTGGTGGTAACCCAGATCGCAAAAATGCTGCACCTAACCGTCGCGAATTCGCGCCTAATGCCATTCTTCCTGAAAAAGTCGATGTACTGATTGCAGGTACAGGCCCTGCAGGCCTCTGTCTGGCGGCTCAGCTCTCTCAGTTCCCCGAGATCAGCACGATGATCGTTGAACCAAGCCCAATGAATATCCAAAAAGGTAAAGCCGATGGTATCAACACGCGTACCATGGAGATGTTCCAAGCCTTTGGTTTTGCCGATGCCGTTAAGCGTGAAGCTTACTGGGTAAACCAGACCAACTTCTGGATGCCAGACCCAGAAAATCCAAAGAATATCCAACGCATTGGCCGTGTACAGGATGTTGCTGATGACTCATCTGAAATGCCTCACATCATTGTTAACCAGTCACGCATCCACCAGTGGTTCCTTGAGGTGATGGATAACTCACCGACGCGTATGCAACCAGATTACAACTGGTCGGTAGAGACGTTGGAAGTAAACCCATCTCTTGATGAATACCCAGTGACAGTGACTCTGGTGAACACCGGTGTAAACAAAGGCCAGAAGAAGATTGTTCGCGCTAACTACGTGGTCGGCTGTGACGGTGCACGATCTAACGTTCGTACCGCCATTGGTGGCGAGCTGCACGGCGATGCTGCTCACCAGGCTTGGGGTGTAATGGACATCCTAGCTAACACAGATTTCCCTGATGTTCGCCAGAAATGTTTGATCACCTCTGCCACTGAGGGCAACGTACTGATCCTTCCTCGTGAAGGTGGTTACATGTTCCGTATGTACGTGGAGCTGGATAAACTAAAAGAAGATGAGCGCGTTGCCAACCGCAAGTTCACATCGGATGACACGATCGCAGCGGCTAACCGCATCATGCACCCATACAGCATCGATGTGAAAGAGGTTGTTTGGTGGTCTGTTTACGAGATTGGTCACCGCATGACGGACCGTTTCGATGATGTGACTGATGAAGAGCGTGCAACTCGCAACCCTCGCGTATTCACTGCGGGCGATGCCTGTCACACGCACAGCCCGAAAGCGGGTCAGGGTATGAACGTATCAATGCAAGATACCTTCAACCTAGGCTGGAAGTTAGTCCACGTACTGACTGGTCAATCAGACGCATCTCTACTACACACTTACTCTAAAGAGCGTTGGACAGAAGCGAAACGTCTTGTTGAGACCGACCACGAGTGGGCGCGCATCATGTCGGCACCTCCTGGTACGTCTGAACTGGATAAAGGCGATGAGCCTCGTTTCGTTCGTGCCTTCAAAGAGAATCTGGAGTTCACCGGCGGTCTGGCCGTTAAATATGATGAATCAATTCTAACCGGTGCACAAACTTACCAAGCACTAGCAACAGGAGAAGAGATTGGACGTCGTTTCCACTCAGCGCCGGTTCTACGCCTATCAGATGCTAAGCACATGCAACTTGGTCACGCAGCTCAGGCCGATGCTCGTTGGAGAATCTACGCATTTGCAGGCAAAAACGACACCAGCTCAAGCTCTGCCATTCATACGCTAGCGGACTGGTTAGAGAACGACAGCAACTCACCGGTTGTTAAGTACACCAAGTCAGGTGCTGACATCGATTCAGTCATTGATGTTCGCGCTGTATTCCAGCAGACATTCTACGACTTGGATTACGATAAAATGCCTTCTCTACTGATTCCTAAGAAGGGCAAGCTGGGTATCCAGGATCATGAGAAAGTCTTCTGTGTTGATCATAAAGGTAATGGCGACATCTTCGATATGCGCGGTATCGATCGTGAGCAAGGCTGTATGATCGTCGTTCGTCCAGACCAGTACATCGCACACGTACTGCCACTATCGGCAACCGACGAATTGGCCGACTTCTTCTCCAACATCTTTGTTGAGCAGAACTAAGTTCAGATCCAAGGATCAAAGGCACCTGAGGGTGCCTTTTTTATTGCGCACATCAACGGTTTCGCGAAGTGAATTCCGCTGTTTTTCCGCTTGAGTGAATGAACGCCTTAACTTAAGGTTCTTATAGTGTCTTAACCCTAGGTAACCTCATGTCTAAACTGCTATGGCAGCCAAGTAATCAACGCATTGCAGCTGCACGCTTAACCGAATTCCAAAACCGCGTGAACGACCAGTGCTCACTGGCACTGTCGACTTATGATGATCTGTGGCAGTGGAGTATCGATCAGCCCGATCAGTTTTGGGGCTCGGTGTGCCAGTTTCTCGATATTGAGTTCAGTCAGCCAGCACAAGAGGTTCTACAAACCGGGATTGGAATTCGTGACGCCCGTTGGTTTGAAGGGGCCAAGCTCAACTTTGCCAAGCATCTATTAAAACGTCGCGATGACAGCATTGCGATCATTTTTCGGGGTGAGAATGGCAAACGCAGAACGCTGACCTATGCAGAGCTCTTTCAGCAGGTTGCATCGGTACAGGGCTACCTGAAAAAGATGAATATCGGCGCCGGCGATCGTGTTGCAGGTTACCTACCCAATGCGCCAGAGGCGATCATTGCGATGTTGGCCACCACAGCACTGGGAGCGGTTTGGACATCCTGCTCACCTGACTTTGGTGTCAATGGCGTCGTCGACCGGTTTGGGCAAGTTGAACCGAAACTGATCTTTACGGTAGATGGCTACCACTACGCAGGCAAACAGATTAACAACCTCGACAAACTACCGGAGATCGTTGATCGCATTCCCAGTGTAGAAGGGGTCGTGGTCTACCCGTTTCTGAATGATTCACCCGATCTAACGGGGATCAAGGGAGCACAGCCTTGGTCAGAGGCACTGGACGACCAAGCCGGCGACATCGATTTTGTTGAACTCCCTTTTGATCACCCGCTCTACATCCTCTACTCATCGGGCACGACAGGAGTTCCTAAATGCATCGTGCATGGCGCTGGCGGAACACTGCTCCAGCACATGAAAGAGCTAGCCCTACATACAGACTTAGGCCCTGACAGCCGGTTAATGTACTTCACAACCTGCGGTTGGATGATGTGGAACTGGATGGCATCTGGTTTAGCAGTTGGTGCTTCACTCGTTCTGTTTGATGGCTCCCCTTTCCACCCGACTGCCTCGGCACTGTGGGACATCGTGGAGCAAGAGGAGATCACTGCCTTCGGCACCAGCGCCAAGTACATAGCCGCGATTCAGAATGCCGGTTACTTACCCAATCAGCACCACAGCTTTGCTCAGCTTAGATCGATACTCTCGACCGGATCGCCACTCTCACCGGAAAGTTTCGAGTTTATCTATGACTCAGTTAAACAAGACCTTCATCTGGCCTCTATCTCAGGCGGAACCGACATCGTCTCATGCTTTGCGTTGGGTGTGCCGACCCTCCCCGTCTACTCAGGCGAGTTACAGGCCAGAGGCTTAGGTATGGCCGTTGATATTTATGACGATGAGGGCAACTCTTTGCTCGAGGAGAAGGGTGAATTGGTGTGTACAGCCCCCTTCCCTAGCCGCCCCATCGGTTTTTGGAATGATCCGCAGGGTGAACGTTACAAAGCAGCCTACTTTGAACGCTTCGATAACATCTGGGCGCACGGTGATTACGCTGAACTGACAAAACGAAAGGGCGTGATCATCCACGGTCGCTCTGACGCGGTATTGAATCCAGGCGGTGTCCGAATCGGTACAGCCGAGATCTACCGTCAAGTCGAAAAGGTCGCGGGAATCACCGATAGCATCTGCGTCGGGTTACCCAAAGAGGATGATGTCGTGGTAGCGCTCTATGTCGTGCTCGCAGACGGCCTGGAACTCACCGACGACCTAGTGGCCGAGATAAAACGCACCATCCGCAACAACACCACGCCGAGACATGTACCCGGTATCATCAAAGCGGTTACGGACATCCCGAGAACCAAAAGCGGAAAAATCGTTGAGCTAGCAGTACGCAACGTGCTGGTTGGCGAGCCGGTTAAAAATAGAGAGTCACTGGCTAATCCAGAGGCGTTAGAGCTGTTTGAAGGGTTAGGAGTTTAGGAATTAAAACGACCCAAACTAATTAATTTTTAAACTTAGCAATCGCTGCAAACTGACCTTGTGTGACTCTCAACAGGTCAGTTGGTGCCAACTCAATCTCAAGTCCACGTCTGCCAGCGCTGACATACAAAGTCTTCAAAGACTCGGCACTCTGATCAATTAAGGTAGCAAAAACTCGCTTCTGCCCCAGTGGACTGATCCCTCCAACCAAGTAGCCGGTTAAGCGCTGAGCAACCTGAGGATCCGCCATCGATACTTTTTTCTGTTTTAGCGCTTTGGCTGCGGCTTTGAGATCCAACGTTGCTGCTACTGGTATGACTGCGACCGCTAGCGCATTTGGGCCTCGGTCAGTCTCAAGCATCAAAGTTTTAAAAACCTGACCTGGGTCGAGGGCTAACTTATCTGCAGCTTCGAGGCCGTAAGCGGCCCCGGGTGCATGTTCATACTGATGCGTATTGAAGGATATTTTTGCCTTTTTGGCAGCATCAATAGCAGGGGTCATAGGTGAATTTAATGATTAAGGACGCGGAGCGTAGGCAAACACGTCAGATTTCATCTGACTCTGAGTAAAGCCCTGCTCTTCTAAAGCATCCAACAGTGCATACACCATTGCCGGCGATCCGCATGCGAACACCTCTGCTTTTGTCAGGTCGTCAACATCTTCCACAATGGCCGCTGGTAGTAAGCCCGTACGTCCACTCCAACCCGGGCTCTTATCTGGTTCACTAACGACAGGAATAAAGTGAATGTTGGCGTGGTGCTCTGCCCAGCTCTTCGGCAACGCTTCGAGATACATATCGTCTTCAACCCGCGCGCCCCAATAGACATGGATCGGATTTTTGCGCGCACTGGCGATCAGGTGCTCAACAATACTTTTCACCTGTGAAAAACCGGTACTGGCGGCAGCAAAGATGATGGGCTGATCGTCATTGAGCTCATCTAGATTGATGGTGCAGTCGCCCATCGCCAACTCCACTTCAACGCTCGGTTGATGCAGCAGGTGTTGGACAATCGAGTCGTTGAACTCACTGTCAGGCATGTGGCGAATGTGAAGTTCTAATTCACGACCTGCCTCGGGTGCCGAGGCAATAGAGAATGAAGCTTTTTTCCCGTCTGGCAGGCAGATATCTAGATACTGTCCCGCTTTAAATTCAGCGCCCGCTTGCTCAGACTCAGGAAGCAAAAGGCGGATACGGTAAACATCCCTATTTAACAGATCAGCCGATAAAATCGTCGTAACTTTCCTTGCCACGTTCACTCTCCAAATAACAGTCCACGCGATGCGTGAATTAACAATTTACTCTAGTCAGGTAACTAAATAGTGGGGACTTAGTCGTCGATTCCAAGATCAGCCCAGATATCATCTACTCGACGTTTCACCGACTCATCCATGGTAATGGGCTCTCCCCATTCACGATCCGTTTCGCCCTGCCACTTATTGGTCGCATCCAATCCCATTTTGGAACCCAACCCAGACACAGGGGATGCAAAGTCCAAATAGTCGATCGGGGTATTCTCAATCATCACCGTATCCCGAGCCGGATCCATACGCGTAGTAATGGCCCAGATGACATCCTGCCAGTCACGAGTGTTCACGTCTTCATCCACAACGACAACAAATTTGGTGTACATGAATTGACGCAAGAAGGACCATACACCCAGCATCACACGCTTAGCATGACCCGGGTACTGCTTCTTCATACTGACGACCGCCATGCGGTAAGAGCATCCTTCTGGTGGCAAGTAAAAATCGACAATTTCTGGGAACTGCTTCTGCAGAATCGGTACAAACACCTCGTTCAATGCAACGCCCAGAACAGCCGGTTCATCCGGTGGACGGCCCGTGTAAGTACTGTGATAGATCGCATCAGCACGTTTCGTGATGCGTTCCACCGTAAAGACGGGAAAACTGTCGACCTCGTTGTAGTAGCCGGTGTGGTCACCAAACGGACCTTCGTCCGCCATTTCGTCAGGGTAGATGTAACCCTCTAATACGATTTCTGCGCTAGCAGGTACTTGCAGGTCGCTACCAATACAGGGCGTCACTTCCGTTTTCCCACCCCGTAACAGTCCGGCAAAAGCGTACTCGGACAGAGTATCGGGGACCGGTGTCACAGCGCCTAGAATGGTCGCAGGATCCGCACCCAACGCCACTGCAACCGGGAAAGGCTCACCAGGATGCTGTTGCTTCCACTCAAGAAAATCCAACGCACCACCACGATGTGACAGCCAACGCATGATCAGCTTGTTCTTAGCAATTTTCTGCTGGCGGTAGATACCTAGGTTTTGACGCTTTTTGTTAGGCCCGCGAGTAATGACCAATGGCCAAGTGACCAAAGGACCCGCATCACCTGGCCAGCAGGTCTGAATCGGAATCAGATCCAAATCGACGGCATCACCTTCAAGTACAACTTCCTGACAAGGTGCCTTTTTGACTACCTTGGGCCCCATGTTCAGCACTTGTTTGTAGAGTGGTATTTTGTCCAGTGCATCTTTAAAACCCTTGGGTGGTTCAGGCTCTTTAAGTTGCGCCAGCAATTTACCGACACCGCGCAGTGCCGAAACAGACTCTTCCCCCATGCCCAGTGCAACGCGATCAGGTGTACCGAACAGGTTGCCTAATACCGGCATGTCATAACCAACCGGGTTTTCAAACAGCAGTGCTGGACCACCGGCTTTTAACGTGCGGTCACAGATCTCTGTCATCTCTAAGTTGGGGTCGACAGGATGCGTTATTCGCTTGAGCTCACCACGAGCTTCCAGCTGGCTAATAAAATCACGCAGATCTCTGTACTTAGGTGTCGCCATACAATCCTCGGCAAAAACAAAAAAGGGCGAGTGGTAAATGCTCGCCCTGTTTCAATACTAAGCCAAATAAACGCTCAGATTGATTACTTACGCTTCATCGAAAGGAAGAACTCTTCGTTGGTCTTGAAGTCCTTCAGTTTATCGATGACAAATTCAGTTGCGGCCGCATCTTCCATTGGATCCAACAGCTTACGCAGAATCCACATACGTTGGAGCTCTTCTTCAGTTGTTAGAAGATCTTCACGACGAGTACCAGAACGACGAATGTTGATCGCAGGGAAGACACGCTTCTCAGCAACGCGGCGATCCAGGTGAACTTCGGCGTTACCAGTACCTTTGAACTCCTCAAAGATGACTTCATCCATCTTAGAGCCCGTATCAACAAGAGCCGTAGCAATGATCGTCAAACTACCACCCTCTTCGATGTTACGTGCCGCACCAAAGAAACGCTTAGGACGCTCAAGTGCATGCGCATCGACACCACCGGTAAGGACTTTACCCGAAGAAGGCACAACCGTGTTGTAGGCACGCGCTAGACGAGTAATCGAATCCAGAAGAATGACGACATCTTTCTTGTGTTCAGTTAGACGTTTCGCTTTCTCTAGCACCATTTCTGCCACTTGGACGTGACGTGATGGCGGCTCATCAAACGTTGAAGCTACCACTTCACCACGCACCGTACGCTGCATGTCGGTTACCTCTTCCGGACGTTCATCAATCAGAAGAACAATCAGGTAACACTCTGGGTTGTTACGAGTGATGCTGTTAGCAATGTTCTGAAGCATCAATGTTTTACCGGCTTTAGGTGGCGAAACCACCAATGCACGCTGACCTTTACCGACTGGCGTCACTAGGTCTAACACACGTGCGGTAATGTCTTCTGTACTACCGTTACCGATCTCCATACGCAGACGCTTCTGAGCGAAGAGTGGCGTAAGGTTCTCAAACAGAATTTTGTTCTTGGCATTTTCAGGCTTGTCGTAGTTGATCTCAGCCACTTTAAGCAGTGCGAAGTAACGCTCACTGTCTTTCGGTGGACGGATCTTTCCAGCAATGGTGTCACCCGTGCGCAGATTGAAACGACGAATCTGGCTTGGCGATACGTAAATATCATCAGGTCCAGCTAGGTAAGAAGAGTCCGCTGAACGAAGGAAGCCGAAGCCATCCTGTAGGATTTCAAGAACACCGTCACCGTAAATATCTTCACCACTGCGGGCGTGCTTCTTAAGGATCGAGAAGATGACATCTTGTTTACGAGAACGAGCAAGGTTATCTAGGCCCATTTCTGCTGCGATATCGAGCAGTTCAGGCATGCTTTTTAGTTTGAGTTCGGTAAGGTTCATGTTTTCGTTATGAATAGTGTCGTGCACGACGAGAGCCGCGAGACAGGAATGATTGAAATTAGAAGAAGATTATTTGGGTTGGTCAGAAATCAACCAACGTAGTTAATATATAACCAGTTGGTGGTGCTGTCTAGCCAATAGACAAAGAAAAGGCGGGATAACCCGCCTTTTACCTATTTTTTAGATGTTTGCGTCAACAAACGCCGTTAGCTGCGACTTAGACAGTGCGCCAACTTTGGTTGCTTCAACGTTGCCGCCTTTGAAGATCATCAGTGTTGGAATACCACGAATACCAAACTTAGGAGCGGTTTCAGCGTTTTCGTCGATGTTCAACTTACACACTTTCAAACGACCCGCGTACTCAGTCGCAACTTCTTCTAGGACCGGTGCGATCATTTTACAAGGGCCACACCACTCTGCCCAGTAATCAACCAGTACTGGACCTTCAGCCTTAAGGACGTCCTCTTCGAAACTTGCGTCAGTTACGTTTAGGATGTTTTCGCTCATCTGTTCTTATCTCCAATGCGTTTTACGCGAAGCGGTTGCAAGACTTGTCTTAACAAGACATCAACCTTAAATTGCAAAATAACTTGCCCAATAATAGCATCTGCTCACCAATAATGGGAATGATGTCGAGAACTGTGATGAATCCACTAATGAAACACCTGCGTGAAGTCACAGAGGACAGTGTTCGCGTTACCCTGACCCTGTTCAAAATACTCATCCCAGCCATCGTTGTTGTACGCCTATTGGGGCTAATCGGTGCAGCCGACTTCTTAGCCGATACTCTTAGTGCACCTATGGAGTGGCTGGGGCTTCCAGCCATTGCCGGCATTGTATGGGCCACCACTCTGCTCACCAACATCTACGCAGGCTTAATTGTCCTATTCACCTACTCACAAGATTGGACCCTAGAGCAGATCACATTAATGGGCATCCTCATGTTGGGCGCTCACAACTTGATTGTTGAGATCGCCATCACCTATCGAGGGGGTTGCCGATTACTGCCGATGATTCTGATTCGCATTGGCGGCGCACTTGGGCTTGCGATCTGTATGCATTGGGTCTACCAAGATATGCCCAGCATGCAGCAGCTGGTTAGCTTCGATTTTGCCCCAGAGATTGGTGACAACAGTTGGACCGCGTGGCTAAGTGCACAACTCGAGATGCTATTTTGGACCGTTGTCGTCATTTTTGGTTTGGTAGCCGTTCTAAGAATTGCCAAAGTGACGGGTTTAGAGCGCGCCATCGAATATCTACTTAGACCGATTCTCAAACTGATTGGTATTAAACGAGAAGCCCTACCGATGAGCTTAATAGGGATGACACTGGGATTAGCCTATGGTGGCGGATTACTGATTCGTGAAGCAGAGCGAGGCACCATCAGTGGACGCGATATTTTTGCCTCTTTTGCCCTTCTTGGCCTGTGTCACAGCCTGATTGAAGATACCCTACTGATCGCACTAACCGGTGCAGAACTGCACGGCATACTCTGGGCTAGATTGGCTTTTGCACTGATTATCATTGCCCTACTAACGCGGCTACTACCTCTGATATCAGATCAAACCTTCTATCGATTCTTCATGAGAAAGCAGGAGTAATATTAAAAACTGAGAGGCGGCTTTGAGTCGTTGAAGTTTTTACCGCCCCCAATCCTTACCACTCATTTCGACCAACCGAGACGCGGCTCGTCGAAAAGAGAAGGCTAGATCATTGGCGGCCGATAATTTTGCCAGTGACGCGCCATTTAGACCCGTTGCCGACCACTCCATATCTTCACCCTCTTTGGAACGAATCATGGTCGTCGCAAAGGAGCTTGAGTTGCCCCCTTTTTCACTAACAAACAACTCTTCATTGCCATCGCTGCGTTCAATTTGCGCTGAGAAATCGACAAACAGTTCATCGAGTGGGACGTTGGCTGCCAGCACCAAGCGGGTGCGAGATTCATAACACAGGTCAATGAGGGTCAAAAATCGTCGCCCTTCGTCAAGGTGATTGACGTCTAATTGCGGAACACCGTCGATGATGAGGACCGGAAATCGGTCGCAAAGGGAAATATAATCGGACGCGCCAAGCGGCTGGTGACACAACTCGGAAAAATCAAACCAGGCGCACCGGTCATTATGTCGTTTGACCTGGACGGTGCGGCCGAAGCGTACGTCAATGACCTCGTCCTCAGTTCCCGATACAGTGCCACCAAATATATCTTTAAGCTGCGACTGAATGTTGTTATTGCCATGTACATCCTTGTTTGACCAAAAATAGGAATGACCATCTGCTCGAGTTTCGAGTCGATAATCTCTGGCGGAATCCTCCATGGAGATAATGTCGAACCTGTCTTTTAACATGTCTATGAATGGCAAAAAGAGGGATCGGTTAATGCCTCCCTCATACAATGTATCCGGGGAGCGGTTTGAGGTGGCGACCACTACGACATTCCTATCCAATAATAATGAAAACAGTCGCTTCAAAATCATGGCATCGGCAACATCGGTTACTTGAAATTCATCAAAACAGAGGAGTTGAGCTTCCTGTGCCAATTGTTGTGCAACAACAGGCATCACATCATCTAGTGGGTGCTTCTGTTTGAAGACAAATAGGCGATGGTGCACGTCTAGCATGAATTCATGAAAGTGGACGCGGCGCTTGGTAATAGAAGCCTTAACCGACGCGTAAAAGAGGTCCATTAGAAAGCTCTTGCCGACTCCGACCGGACCATGAATATAGATACCGCGCGGTGGTGGACTAAAAGACCACAAATTGAGTTTCTTTCGAAGAGAGAACTGAGCGGAGACCAAAGATCGTCCAAGTGGAAGCGGGCTGTTGCTAGTAGTACTGCTCGCTATCGATTTATCAGAACCCACAGGGACTGGCGGTAGCAAGGCAAGCGAATCATGCAGAGCATCGAGTTTTGCGGCTAGTGTGACTTGTGCCTCATCTCGTTGCACCTCCCCCGCATCCACCATTCGTTCATAGGTCTCAGTCACGGGGCCTATCGATAGGGGTTGCTGGGTGACGAAATGTTGTGCTGCCATATTCTTCCTAACCGTACTCATCATGAATCTGATCAGTAATACGGTATGGTAGGCAATATATGATCAAGTCTTTCATTGAAACCACTCATCGCGTTTCTCCTGTTTGTTAGATAGTTAAAATTTACCCCCAAGCCTCAGTAATATGAAATTAGATCTGTTTATCGGTCTGATAACCTTTTGGCTATAGTTGATAACGAGAGTTATTTGAGCTCAGCTCTGCAAAGGTCTGCAAACTGAGGCAGAACATAAATTGGCTTGTCCCCATCATAGAACTTCAGCTTTACGCCGAATTGGCGAGTCACTTCGTCGAAACTAGTCATCACCCCATGAACTAGAGGGCATGTTTTGGAGACGACAAACGTAAATTTGCTACCCCAACAGTTGTGAGGCTCACACAGACTATAAATTTCAAAAACGAAACCGCCCTCCTCTACGTACTCAACTGGATGCTCCACGGCACCGTTGTCCAGGTATTCAGCCAACCACTGATCTACACCAACCTCGCCTTCAAACAGACCGTTCCATTTCATCCGATAGTCCGGTTTGTCGATCACGTCTGTGAGATAGTCAGGCATTGGTTGTTTTAATACATCGGAGAAATCGTCACGCGTTGGGTTTTCTTCGGCTTGAACTGGAACCGCTAGCATTAACACGCTCAACACAGCTGCTATTTGATTGTTCATAGAAGAGCCCCTCTGTCCTGAGTGGATATCAGTCTCATTTATTTTTTTTGTTTCTGCTGCCCACTTGTTCACCTGCTTTGAAAGCTGCAAGTATTCCTGACAACCCCTTCTTATTTTTTGCCTCGCGAACCGCATCGATTTCAGATTGGTTCAAAGTTATGGCTGGTTTTTTGGACGTGAATTTTATGGAAACAATGAAGCCTACAGCGAAGAAGATGAACAACCCACCAAAGTGCCAAGCTTCAGAAAAACCAAGCCAACGAAGTATTTGGTATACAGGTCCGAGCCAGTCTGCGATTAAGTCCTCATCTAACATCGTTCAGACCCTCCTTTAAACCCTTGATATTTTTTTCTATTGAATCACAGATTAACTTACACCGCCAAAGCCAGGTGTTTCTTACATGGAGTACCCAAGGTTTAAGTTCGAAATTAGTTTTCACAGCAATAAAAAAGGCGACCTTAGGTCGCCTCTCTATACTGCTTGCAGCCTCTTAAATTTGAGGGCCTGCAGCAATGATCTTCTCATCAACACCTTCAAATTTTTCGAAGTTGTTAACGAACTGTGCGGTCAGATCGGCACAAGCAGCATCATAATCGGCGCCGTTTGCCCAAGTATCACGTGGCACAAGTAGGTTGTCATCAACACCCTGAACGGTCACAGGCACTTCTAGGTTTAGACCAGGGATGTGCTTAGTTTCCACATCTTTAAGGTGTCCGTGTTGGATCGCTGAGATAATGCCGCGAGTCGTTGGGATGCTGAAACGCTCACCTGTACCGTAGCTACCGCCGGTCCAACCGGTATTCACTAGGTAAACTTTAGAGCCGTACTCTTCGATACGCTTGATCAGTAGTTCTGCGTACTCGCTTGGTGGACGCGGGAAGAATGGTGCACCAAAACAGGTTGAGAAGGTCGACTTGATGCCGCCGCCTGAACCCATCTCTGTAGAGCCAACCAACGCTGTGTAGCCAGATAGGAAGTGGTACGCCGCTGCCTCTTTGCTCAGGATAGAGACAGGAGGCAGTACGCCGGTTAGGTCACAGGTTAGGAATACGATGTTATCTGGCTCGTCACCCATATTAGTCGCCGAACGCTTCTCAACATGGCTCAACGGGTAGGCACAACGACCGTTCTCTGTCAGGCTGACATCGTTGTAATCCGCTTCACGACACTCGTCTAGAACAACGTTCTCGACGATTGCACCAAAACGGATTGCATCCCAGATGATCGGTTCGTTTTTCTGGCTAAGGTTGATTGTCTTAGCGTAACAACCGCCTTCTAGGTTGAAGACACCGCCTTTCGCCCAACCGTGCTCATCATCACCGATTAGGTAACGGCTTGGGTCTGCAGAAAGGGTTGTTTTACCAGTACCTGAAAGACCGAAGAAGAGCGTCGTTGAGCCATCTTCACCAATGTTCGCTGAACAGTGCATTGGTAGCACGTCTTTTTCAGGTAGAAGGAAGTTCTGTACAGAGAACATCGCTTTCTTCATTTCTCCCGCGTAACGCATACCGGCGATCAACACTTTACGTTGTGCGAAGTTCAGAATGACACAGCCATCAGAGTTGGTGCCATCACGCTCTGGCTCACACTCGAAACCAGCAGCGTTAAGAATTTGCCACTCTTCTTTACCCTTAGGGTTGTAGTCGCTTGGACGGATGAAGAGATTTTGACCAAAAAGATTTTGCCATGCAGTTTCAGTGGTCATACGCACTGCAAGGTAGTGACTTGGATCAGAACCGACATGCACTTCAGAAGTGAAAGACTCTTGCTCAGAAATGTACGCTTCAACACGCGCCCATAATGCATCAAACTTGTCTGCGTCGAATGGACGGTTGATTGGCCCCCAAGAGATGGCATCGGATGTGCTTGGCTCTTGGACGATGAAACGATCCATTGGTGAACGACCTGTACGCTTACCGGTAGTAACGACAAGTGCACCTGTGTTTGCTAGTACGCCTTCATTGCGTGCGATAGCAGCCTCAACCAACGCGGCAGGCGTCAGGTTAAGGTGATTCTCTGCGATTGACTCTTTAGTCATCAACTGATCCCTTGGGCTTTAACCCATTTGTACCTAAAAGTTACCGTCCTCAAAGAGGGCGGAACGCGGAAAATAATTTAAATAATATTATTGGTGGTTGGTTTGAAAGGTCGTGGCCAACTCTTTTTGTAGGTGCGCGATTATCTCATAGCCGGGGGCTCTAACAAACCCCCAGATCGATAACCTTTAGTGTAACGAGTCACTCTCGTTCAATGCCCCATCGTTGTGGAACAGTGCTTTAATGTCTTGCGCATCAAAATCATAGCTGCGATTACAGAAATGACAAGTTGTTGATACGACACCGTTATGCTCTTCAGCAAGGCTCAGAAGCTCCTCTTCGGTCATCGTTTGCAGAGCGGCTGCACTGCGTTGACGTGAACAGTCACACGAGAAGCTTAACGGCTCAGGATCTGTGATACGTGCGCTCTCTTGGTGGAATAGACGATACAACAGTGTCTCGTTATCCAACTCGAGTAGCTCATCGTTTTGCAGGGTTTGCGCCAGAGTAGAGATGTGATTCCAATCCTCATCACCATTGCCAGCAGCCGGTAACACTTGCAGCATCATGCCAGCGGCACGCTGACCATCGGTGGTCAGAATCAGTTGCGTGGGTAGCTGCTCTGATTGGCGGAAATAGCCTTCGATACACTCGGCAACGCTCGCCCCTTCAAGCGGTACAATGCCTTGGTAACGCTGACCCTGTTCAGGCTCCATGGTCAGCGCCATGCGACCATTAACAAAGGAGTGATCGAAACGCTCGCCGTGCTTTAGAGTCTCTTCGTCAAAACGAGCAATCGCACGGACCTGGCCTTTATCGTTGCACTCAGCAAGAAGCAGACGCAGTCCACTGTCGCCCTGTGCTTGAAGTGACAAACGACCTTCGATCTTCAAGTTTGAACTGAGTAGCACAACCGCCGCCAACATCTCGCCCAACAGGTGGCGAATCTCATCCGGGTAGTCACCATAAGCAATCGCTTGCTGGAAACTCTCTTCAAGACCGACAACAACGCCTCGCACGTCGGCATTATCAAACAGGACGCGTTGAATTTGATCAGGTGTGCTCATCAGAAGACCTATAATAATTTAACAATTGGGGCGCGATTTTACGCGGAATTGGTGCAGGTTTCAGCTATCAATCTCGTAAATAACCTTTAACCCGCAACAACTCACGACGGCTCTTTTTATCCGGTCGTGCATCAGGCCCTGAGCCCAACTGCTTACGCATCGCAGCGTTCTCTTCGCGCTTATTGATACTGGCTTGAGTCTCAACGTAGAGTTTTTGAGCTTCTGGCGCGCCACGACGTTGATCAGAGAGTGCAACGATCTCGATCTCTTTCTCGTCGTAGCCCTGACGAATCTTAAGCTTGGCACCAATCTCAACCGCTTTACTGCACTTTGCTCTTTGCCCGTTGTAGTGCACCTTACCGCCTTCAATCATCTCTTTGGCAATGCCTCGGGTCTTGTAGAACCGGGCAGCCCAAAGCCACTTATCTAGACGGATACCGCTACTCATTCGTTTACCATTACCTCATTAAAATCATTGATCGACATAAAATCACAATCACTCATGTCGCGTGGGGGCATCTGCAGATCAGGCTGATCAATCGTTAGCAGATGCTTGATGCCGAAATCATGTGCGGACTGCAGAACCGGTAGACTGTCATCCACCATCAATGTACGCTCAGGGTCGAAGGGCTCATGCTTCATAAGAGTCTCCCAAAAGGCTTGCGACTCTTTCGGATAGCCATAGTCGTGTGAACTGATCACACCCTGTACCTCATCCGCTAAATTGGTACGAGAGAACTTTAAATCAACCCCTGCACGGTGCGAATTGGTGACAATCAGCACACGTCGGCCACTCTGTTTGAGCCAAGCAAGAAACTCGGGCACAGAGTGGCGATAGCCAATCTTATCGGCCACCTCATGTTTTAACTCAGCAATCGGAAGCTGAAAGCGTTCGCTCCAGTAGTCAAAGCAGTACCAGTTTAATGTCCCCTGCTCCTCCATAATGTTCGACAGGATATATTTCTTAGCCTCTTCAACATCGATTTGGTGAATCTCTGCGTAACGAGCAGGCAGAAACTCAAGCCAGAAGTGTGAATCGAAGTGAAGATCCAACAGGGTGCCGTCCATATCTAAGAAGACGGTGTCTATCTCTTGCCATTGAAGCATAATCGGGGAACACTCTAGGAAACGTTATTTGGATACCAGTATGCCGATCAAACCGGAAATTTTGAAGGTCACTAAGCCAGAGAAGAGTGCACTGTTTCATGTCGAGCAGGTCGACCTTCGCTTCAGCAATGGTGAGGAGCGTCGATTTGAACGTCTGGCATCCAAGGGCCGAGGCGCCGTCATGGTGCTTGCCATCGATGCCCAACAGAACATCGTTCTGATTCGAGAGTATGCGACCGGCTTTGATGATTATGTCTTAACACTACCCAAAGGCGTGATCGATCCCGGCGAAGATGCCCTACAAGCAGCCAATCGAGAGCTTCAAGAGGAGGCGGGTTTTGCTGCCAATCAACTTCAGGTTATCCGAAATATGAGCGCGGTTCCCAACTACATGGGGAATTCATTGACACTGGTTGTGGCGCAGGATCTTTATGAGAGTCGTTTAGAAGGTGATGAACCAGAGCCTCTGGAAGTTGTGAAATACCCACTGGCGGATATCGAGACACTGGCGATGCAGAGTGATTTTCATGAAGGCCGAGCCATTGCCGCACTGTTTCTGGTCAAGCAATGGCTTGCCGAGCAGTAGTTACTGATCCGCAGACTTACAGGCCAACGTACCAGCTGCAATAACGCGATCCACGCGCTCAGAAAAACCAGCATCAGACCGATCACTACGCAGAATGCGACCGACTTCCAAGTCGTCAAAGCGCTCGTGGACATAATCGGTTAGACAGCTGCAGCGCGCTTCAGAGGCACCTGACACCAGACAACCGTTCATAAACGGTTCGTAGGTTTTGGATCCAAAGTAGTTAACACGAACAATGTAGATGGCGCCCATAACAACGGCGATCCACAACAGAACCTTTGACATGCTTTAAGCCTTGTAAATGATCAAGATGGCCGCATTGTAATCAGAGGTGAACATAATTTCAGCTATCTTTAGTTGCAGATACGAAACAACCGAGTGATCTAAAGACATTACTTTTTGTGCCATTAATAGTCGGGCGAAAGGTGATATGATCGCATCCACTAACTTACCGCCAGGGTTTTTATGCCCTGACTAACTGAAATGATTGGAGCATAAAATGAGCTTTGAACTTCCAGCACTGCCATACGCAAAAGATGCACTAGAACCACACATCTCTGCTGAAACTCTAGAATTCCACCACGGCAAACACCACAACACTTACGTGGTTAAGCTAAACGGCCTAGTACCAGGTACTGAGTTTGAAGGTAAATCTCTAGAAGAGATCATCAAAACGGCACCAGCTGGCGGCGTATTCAACAACGCAGCACAGGTATGGAACCACACCTTCTACTGGAACTGCCTATCACCAAACGGTGGCGGTGAGCCAACAGGCGCTATTGCTGACGCGATCAACGCTCAGTGGGGCTCTTTCGACAAGTTCAAAGAAGAGCTAAACGACAAAGCGGTTAACAACTTCGGTTCTTCATGGACTTGGTTGGTTAAAAACGCTGACGGTTCTTTAGAGATCGTAAACACTAGCAACGCAGGCACGCCAATGACTAACGGTCAAACAGCGATCCTGACTGTAGACCTTTGGGAACACGCTTACTACATCGATTACCGCAACGTACGTCCAGACTACCTAAACGGTTACTGGTCACTTGTGAACTGGGACTTTGCAAACGCAAACCTAGCGGCTTAATCAGTAGCCCGTCATTGAAAAGAGAGCTTCGGCTCTCTTTTTTATTGTCTACTGCACGCCTATTTCCGGTCCCACAACACTCATCACGGTCTCAAGAATGATCGGCTGAGCGACCGCTTTAGGGTGTAGGCCATCTGACTGCATCAGATCCCAATCGGTCGCCACGCCCTCTAACAGGAATGGCACGAGTGGTGCATCAAATGTTTCAGCCAGCTGGGGGAATAGATTAAAAAAAGCGCGGGTGTATCGTGGACCATAGTTGGGCGGTAGCTGAATACCAATCACAATCAGCTTTGCACCTGACTCAGTAATCTTACTGGCCAAAGCTTCAAGATTGGTTTGAATAATATTCAGAGGAGTACCGCGTAAACCGTCATTGGCTCCTAACTCAAGCAGGACCCATTTAGGTTCGTGTAGCTCTAACAGATCGGGAAGTCGCGCCAGCCCCCCGGCTGTGGTTTCACCACTGACACTGGCATTTAATAACGTCAGACCGGAACTTTCCAAACGCTGTTCCATCAACTCTACCCAACCTTCACCCGGGGTTAATCCATAACCGGCCGAGAGGCTATCTCCCAACACCATAATATCCGCTGCCTTAACCGGCAGCGCTAACCAAAAAGCGATGAATAAGTGCAGTATGAAATTCTTTAACAAAACGACCTCGAACCTTTAAAAGCGACGTAACAAACCCAAAATTAATAATAGTCGTAAGGGTATTAGAAGACTATTGGATCATTAAGAGGACACCATGACTAGCCGCTCCGTTCTACTTGAAGCAAAACAGCTGGGAAAACAGTTTAAGACCGGAAGCGGAACACTGGATCTGTTCGTCAATCTCAACCTAACCATTAATGCCGGGGAGACGATAGCGATCATCGGTAAATCTGGCGCCGGTAAATCGACGCTACTCAGTCTGCTTGCGGGGTTGGATACGGCCACCTCTGGGACAGTCGAATTTGAAGGTAAGCCTTTAGAGTCACTGTCGGATGCAGAACGAGCAAAACTCAGAGCCGATAAAATTGCCTTTATTTTCCAATCCTTTCACCTACTGCCCGAGCTAACAGCACAGGACAACGTCGCACTACCCCTTGAGATTCGCCAGCAGCAAAACGCGGAGGCAACAGCGTCGGAATGGCTACAAAACGTCGGGCTGGGTGATCGAACTGATCACTATCCTTTACAACTGTCCGGTGGCGAGCAGCAACGCGTGGCGATAGCGCGTGCTTTTGCAGGTAACCCTGCCCTGCTCTTTGCCGATGAGCCTACCGGCAACCTCGATGAAGCGACGGGGCAGCAAATCGTTGAACAGCTCTTCTCATTAAACGAGCAACAGGGCACAACGCTGATATTGATCACTCACGACCTTGAGCTAGCAAAACGCTGTCAGCGTCGAATTCAACTGAGTAATGGGGCTATCGAGGAGCTGTCATGAGTTCTGCCATTCCCCGCATCGCAAGGCGACAGCTGTGGGTGCAACTGCGCACCATTGAGTGGCGAGTATTAATCCTTGCGGCTCTACTCGCTGTGACACTGACCAGCTTTCTATCGATCGTCAGTGATCGTTTAGAGAGTGGCCTCCTCAGGGAGAGTGCCTCAGTGCTAGGGGCCGATCTGGTCGTTCGATCCAGTCGACCCATTAATGAACAACGCACGGACCTAGCTGAAGAGCTGGGGCTAACCACCACCCGAGTGATTCAATTCCCCACCATGGTCGGTGCTGGTGACAACCTCATCCTAAGCTCAGCCAAAGTAATCTCTGATCCCTACCCGCTCAGGGGAGAGGTGATTACTGATCCACCTATGCAAGTAGCGGCACCTGAGCCGGGAACCGCATGGGCTGAAGAGCGCATTATTGATCAACTAGGCCTGTCGATTGGAGATACCCTGCAGTTCGGTTACGCCGATCTAGTGCTTACCGCCAGGTTAAAGCAGTCCCCCGATAGAGGCAGCGGTTTCAACACACTCAACCCACATCTTCTGGTCAATCAGCAAGATCTTGAGAAGAGCGCGGTACTGGGTCCTGGCTCTAGAGCCGAGTTCCGTCTACTGATCAGTGGTGACAATGATCAGCTTAAAACGTACGAGGCACGTCTAAAACCGACGCTGGAGAACCACGAGCGGATACTGTCACTGATCAATGATCAACCGGTCACCGGTAACGCCCTCGCTAACGGTCTCTCCTATGTTCGTTTGAGTTCACTGACGACCCTACTGCTTGCATCACTGACCATTCTGTTGGCACTGCGTCGTTTCGGACATGCCCAGCAGAGTCGCAGCGCGCTCTTCTTAAGCATGGGGTTAACACCCAACGCCTTAGTAAGGCTCTATTTTTGGCAACTTGGCATAGCCGCAACCGTTATCGCAGTGATTGGCGGGATGGCTGGCGCTCTTCTCGCTGGCCTAGCCGATATCTGGCTATCCGGTCTGCTTCCACAAGCGCTCCCTAACGCGCAGTGGAGTAGCTACATAATAGGCCCTGCGTTGGGGTATGCGATGCTACTTCTACTCGGCATGCCTCCCGCACTGGAGCAGGCCAAGGTCCCAGTTGCACAGTTACTACGAAGCGACCAGACGAACACGACTCAAAAAGCGAGCTGGGGGCTCTACCTCATCAGTCTGGTACTGCTAAGCGCTGTCTTACTGCTATTTTTGGCGGCGCCTGCCGCTGCTGCGGTTTTACTGATCATGCTGGGTATCAGCGGCCTGCTGTTCGGTTGGTTGGCCCAACTGATTTTGCATAGCCTCGGGCGTTTTTTAGCTAACCGCCTTGCCCTTGGGCGTTTGCTCACCATGCGTTTGCGCCAGCAACGTAAATGGCACCGATTACAAGCGGGTGTCATGGTTCTGTTACTGATGTTGTTGAGCGTTATCTGGGTGGCTCGTCAGGACTTAGTCAAAGAGTGGCAAGCGCAATTCCCTGAAGACGTGCCGAACTACTTCTTAATCAATATCCAGGAGTGGCAAAAGCCGGGAGTCGATCAGTTCCTAGCAGAACGCGACATTGATACCGAACTCTATCCCATGATACGCGGGCGATTAGTGGATCTTAACGATGCACCGATTAGACCTCAGCTTAACGAAGAGCAACTAAAAGATAACTCTCTACGCCGTGAGTTAAACCTGACCTGGCGTCAGCAACCACCGGTGCATAACCAAATCATCCAAGGTGAGTGGTGGGATTCAGACTCTAGCGAGCACCAGATCTCAATCGAGCGGGACATGCTGGAGGATCTAGGGCTTAAACTGGGTGACAAGCTCGGCTTTGACGTTGGTGGCCAGCCCGTCAGTGGTGTCATCACCAGTGTGCGTGAAGTGAAGTGGGAATCTTTCCAACCCAACTTCTACGTCATTTTCTCGCCAGCAGCACTGCAATCTTATCCGGGCACATGGATCACCAGCTTTAAACTGGCCGAGGAGCGCAAAGCACAAGCGAACGAACTGCTTCGCGAATTCCCGTCGTTAACCTTGATCGATATCGATCAACTGATGAAACAGCTCGCTGGCTGGTTAGAAAGACTCGCTGAAAGCTCGGCCTTTGTGTTGATTATGACGCTGGCGACTGGCCTTATTCTGGTCACTATCACCCTGCTCCAAGCATTAGAACAGCGTAAAACTGAGGTGGCACTGCTGCAAACATTAGGGGCAAGAGCGACTGAGACCAAACAGCTTGATCTCTTGGAGTTTGGTCTTTTGGGTCTAGTGTGTGGCTCACTCGCTGTGTTCAGTGCAGAGATCACCTTGGCAGCCATGAATCAGTTTTTGTTGAAGATACCGCTCTCTGCTCACTGGGAGCTGTGGTTCACTCTGCCAATATTGGCTAGTTTCGCGTTTATTGCGATAGCCAGTCTGCTGCGTGCTCCACTTAAGATAGAGCAGTGCTATGCCATTCTTAAATCCAATGGGTAATAACAACGGCTAATTCCACTATTGGAGTAGTGTTATTTTTCATTAAAGATGTGTAGAATTCGCTCAAATTTTGATCTACATCAACAAATTTGAGGGTTTAAAACCATGGCACACGACGAAAACTTCCGTGACAAATCTGGCTGGGGCTGGATCGCAATCAACCTAGTTGCTCTTGCTTGGATCACTATGCCAGTCAGCATCGCACTCACTCAGGTTGTTCAGTGGTAAGCCACTCAACCAACAAAAAAGGAGCCTAATGGCTCCTTTTTTTGGTTGTACTTTTACGACTTAAACAGTCAGTGTCTCAACACCCTCTGGCGTTGCCATCAGGACAAGGTCTGCAGGACGAAGCGCAAACAGACCATTGGTGACAACACCCACCAAGTCGTTCAACTCTCGCTCTAGCCCTTTTGGATTGAGGATCTCCATATCGTGGACATCCAAGATGATGTTGCCATTATCGGTTACAAAGCCCTGGCGGTATTCAGGCTGAACACCCAGCTTCGCTAATTCGCGAGCCACGTAGGAACGAGCCATCGGAATCACCTCTACCGGCAGAGGGAAAGCGCCCAAGACATCCACCTGTTTAGTCTGGTCGACAATACAAACAAACTCTTTGGATGCTGCTGCGACAATCTTCTCGCGAGTCAACGCACCACCGCCACCTTTGACTAAGTTTAGGTGTGGATCGAACTCATCGGCGCCATCGACGTAGACCTCAATACCTGATACTGAGTTCAAATCAACCACTTCAATGCCATGTGAGCGCAGACGCTCGGCAGAAGCTTCCGAGCTGGCCACGGCCGACTCGAATGCACCTTTGTGTGCTGCCAAAGCATCAATAAAGCAGTTAGCCGTAGAGCCGGTTCCGATACCAATCACCGAATCCGCTTTTAATTTTGGCAATACATAATCCAGTGCCGCTTGTGCGACCGCCTGTTTCATTTCGTCTTGAGTCATCAATCCATCTCTAAACAGTCAATTTTCGGGTGTTTTAGCAGCCATTTGCCTGGCTATCTAGACGCAATAGCAGTGAGTCTATACCATTTGCATCCATATTTCTTAAGCAAAACAGCTCTTGATCACTATGCAGCGATACATACGAAAAATTCTCGAAGCGCGCGTTTATGACGTAGCCGTCGAAACCGCACTGGATGACGCACCCGGTTTGTCCGAGCGCACAGGTAACAAAGTCTTACTAAAACGTGAGGATGAACAACCTGTCTACTCGTTCAAAATTCGTGGTGCCTACAACCGTATGGCCCAGCTGACCGATGAAGAGAAGGCGCGCGGTGTTATTACTGCATCGGCCGGCAACCACGCTCAAGGCGTTGCAAATGCGGCTAAATACCTTGGTATTAAAGCGACCATTGTTATGCCCAAAACTACGCCAGACGTGAAAGTCACCAACGTGCGTCGCTTGGGCGGAAAAGCGGTTCTGCACGGTGATGCCTTTGACGATGCGCGCCAGCATGCTGCCAAACTAGAGCAAGAGAAAGGCTTAACGTACATCCCGCCCTACGATGACCCCGATGTCATTGCAGGACAGGGTACCGTTGCGATGGAGATGTTGCGCCAGCATACTGGCCCCATCGAGGCGATCTTTGTACCGGTCGGCGGTGGCGGCTTAATTGCCGGCGTGGCGGCTTACGTAAAATACCTTCGACCCGAGACCAAGATCATTGGCGTTGAATCGGATGAGTCCGCGTGTCTTGCACTGGCTATGGAGAAGGGTCGTCGTGCCACACTGCCACAAGTTGGCATCTTTGCGGACGGTGTCGCCGTAGCTCAGATCGGTAAGCACACTTGGGAAATATGTAAAGATCATGTCGATGAAGTGATCACCGTCAGCGTGGATGAGATCTGTGCGGCCATTAAAGATATCTTTGACGATACCCGTGCGGTGTCAGAACCCGCAGGTGCCCTAGCGGTTGCCGGCCTCAAACGCTATGTCGAGCGCGAGCAGTGCACCGGCAAAAATCTAATCGCCATCAACTCAGGGGCCAACGTAAACTTTGATCGTCTGCGTCATGTTGCTGAGCGTTCAGAGATCGGTGAAAAACGTGAGTTATTAATAGCGGCCAAAATCCCAGAGCGACCAGGTGCCTTTAAGCAGTTCTGTAAAACGCTGGGGAATCGCAACATCACTGAGTTCAACTACCGCTATAGCGACAGCGATGCGGCCGTGGTGTTTGCCGGTGTTCAAATCCGAAAAAACAACGATGGTCGCGAAGAGTTACTGGCCGAACTTAACGACGCATTAGATGAAGTGACAGACCTTACCGATAACGAGGTGGCAAAAAGTCATATTCGCTATATGGTTGGCGGTCACAAGCCTGATGCCTGTGGTGACGAAGCGCTCTTCCGCTTTGAATTTCCAGAGCGTCCAGGCGCGTTGATGAAGTTCCTAAATACTCTGGGTGGGCGTTGGAATATCTCAATGTTCCACTACCGCAACCACGGCGCTGCCTATGGACGCGTTTTAGTGGGTATGGAAGTGCCTAAGAAAGAGCGTTCTGAAGTGCGTAAGTATTTAGACGAGTTGGGCTACACCTGGTTTGAAGAGACCACCAACCCAGCCTACCAGCTCTTCCTAGGTTAACCGAAAAACATCAGTGGTGTTCTGGGGTCTCGGGTGAGACGTCGAACACCTCTTTAGTTAGCGCTTTCATTCCGTATACCAGCAACGAAATAGTTCCCCAGGTCAGACCCAGTACGACACCAGCATCGACAATGCCGCGCCAAGGTTGCGGGATAGAGTGCACCACAATGATCAACACAATGATAAATGTGGTCAGTGAATAGCTGACGATTTTGCGCTTCTTAGTGGTATGGAAGAACCCCATGCAAAAGAGCGGTGCGAGTACCAAACGCGCAGGCGTCACATGGTGACGAAGGTAGCGAGCTCGCGCTGCTGCACGAGGTGAAAAGTTTTGCTGGAAGCCTCGATATCCCTCTGCAAATCCCATAAAAACCAACGAGAAAGCCAGTGCCACCCAATGGCCAAAACTCAATTCAGCAAACGGAAGTTCCAAAGCCATGGGGGCTAAGCGATAGATTGCACTGCTCAACAGAGCAACAACGCCAACAATACCCCAAACAGCTGCAATTGAACCCAACATAGAGAGTCGCCTTATATTCAAACAAGCGGGCAAGTATAACGAATAGTCAGGTCCTGACAACCGGGTGCGTTATTTGTAGTCCGCTTTATCAAGACCGTACTTACGCATTTTGTCAGAGAGGGTTTTTCTAGGTAGACCCAAAGCGGCCAGCGTCTCTTTGATTGAGCCGGCATGACGAGCCAATTCGGTTTGAATCAACGTTTTCTCAAAGTACTCAACGCGATCAGGTAGGCTCATAGTGGTGTTCTGATTACTCTCCAACTCGCCCGCTTCCCCACAATTGAGCTCACCGAGCAGCACAAAACGCTCCGCCACATTGCGCAGCTCACGCACGTTACCTGGCCAATCATAGGCGACAAGTTGCTGAATCTGCTCCGGTGTTAGCGGTTCGACTTCACGGCCAAACTGACCTGAGGCGACCAGAGCAAAGTGTTTAAACAGCAAAGGGATATCTTCGCGGCGTTCCCTAAGGGCGGGTAGATCGACTCGAACGACATTGAGTCGATAGTAGAGATCCTCTCGGAAATCGCCCTGGTCGGCCGCTTCACGCAGGTCCACTTTAGAGGCGGCGATGACTCTTAAGTCCAGTGAAATAGGGTCGTTCGAACCTAAACGCTCAATGACACGCTCTTCCAACACACGCAGCAGTTTAATCTGCAAAGAGATCGACATGCTTTCGATCTCGTCTAAGAACAGTGTTCCACCTTGAGCATGCTCTAACTTACCAATTCGACGATTTTTGGCGTCGGTAAAGGCGCCCGCCTCATGGCCAAAGAGTTCACTCTCAATTAGGTTTTCAGGAACCGCCCCACAGTTAATGGCGACAAAGTTGGCCCCGCGACGGCTGCTGTTTTCATGGATATAGCGAGCTAGCAGATCTTTACCCGCTCCGGTCTCACCGTGAATCAAAATATCCGCAGGGGTATCAGCAACCGCTCGAACAATATTACGCAGCTGTTGAATGCGCGGACTGGCGCCAATTAAACGAGGGCCTGCCGCGTTGTGAGTGGCTAGTTCCTCTTTAAGCGCTCGGTTTTCGAGAGTTAACGAGCGCTTTTCGATCGCACGACGTACGACATCAATCAGCAGCTCAGAGGCAAAGGGTTTTTCAATGAAATCGTAGGCGCCATCACGGATCGCCGTTACCGCCATAGAGATGTCGCCATGACCGGTAATAATGATGACCGGAATATCAGAATCGATGGCTTTGATCTTAGCCTGTAGCTCTAAACCGGTCATACCCGGCATGTTGATATCGGTGACGACAATCCCCGACCAACCTGAACTGATGATACCCAACGCCTTTTCAGCACGATCACAGGTCACCACAGAGTAACCTTCAAGCTCCAGCGTTTGCCCAGCCGAATCCAAGATGTAGGCGTCATCATCTACCAGTAATACTTGAATCTCGTCAGCTCTAGACTCTGTCACTCGGACTCCTTAGTTGCTTGTGCACTGGGTGGTTGAGCCCTATTTAGAAGAATACGAAACTCGGCGCCACCCTCGGGTAAGTTGTGGGCGCTAAGCATACCACCAAGCGACTCGACAATCCGCTGCGAAATAGAGAGACCAAGCCCCAAACCAAGCCCCTGCTCTTTTGTGGTAAAAAATGGTGTAAAGATCTGCTCTAACGCCTCATCACTTAAACCGGGTCCGGTATCGCATACAGAGATGGCGATCTGCTCCCCGAGAAACTCTGTACGAACCTGAATCTGCTTATCTTCACTCTGCTCCATCGCTTGAGCAGCGTTGTTGATCAGATTCACCATCACCTGCTCCATACGCAGAAGATCCGCTTTCAACCAAATTTGATCCGAGTTATCGGGCCAGGTGATCTCAACATTTTGACGCTCTAACTGCCCGTAAAGGATAGACATAGCCCCATCGCGCAGATCACGCAGCGACACACTACTCTGTTGCGGATCTTGCTTACGCGAGAACTCTTTCAGGGGGTGCAGTATGTTGGCCATTCGCTGCGTCAGATTGGCAATCTGCTGCAGATTGCTCGTGACTCGTTCTGCATTATTCAGTGTCTGAAACTTCAAGGCGTTATCGGCGTAATTGCGAATTGCCGTCAGTGGTTGATTCAACTCGTGGTTTATACCGGCTGACATCTGACCAATGGTCGCCAACTTAGCCGCCTGTACCAACTCGTTCTGAGTTAACTGGTGATTTTCGATCTCGGACAATAGCTTTTTGTTGGCGGCCTGAAGGTCCTGAGTACGCTCTGCAACACGACGTTCAAGCTCATTTTGTGCACGCTGTAAGGCCTGTAAATGCTCGCGACGTTCGGTGATATCAACCAAGGTGACAATCAGGTGATAACGGCCACTCTGCTCCATGTTACTGAGGGTCAGTTCAACCGGGATAACGCTACCATTAGCGTTGAGGCAATCCACCTCCAGCTTCAGATGCTGTTCACGGGTTGCGACCTCTAACTCAATATAGCGCTTCAGTAGTAACTGATCCTGCGGCGACAGTAGCTCATGAAACGGCTTGCCGATGATCTGATCCAAGCGATACCCCAGCAGTCTCTCCAGCACCGGATTAAAGTACTCAATCTTACCTTCTGTATCGATCAGAGAGAGGCCAACCTGAGTATTATTAATCACGCCTTCAATGCGCGCTTCCTGCTCTTTTCGAACTCGGCTTTCACGCTCAGTATAGCGCTGACGCTCAATGCGAATGCGGCGTCGCTGAAAGGCCACAAGACTGGCCAGAACGATCAACACACCCAGTATCGTGGTAATCAACTGCACCACCAATACGCGATCTTCAACCGTTTGCAGATTGGCGAGATGGCGAACGGTCAGACCAGTGTTAGAGATCTGGTCCGCCAACAGCAGATACTGTCGTGTGTCGAGCTCGGCCGATGCTGCAGGGTTGTCACTCTCATTGTGCAGCACAGTAATGATCTCAAACTGCTCATCCTCCACACTGCGTTTAGCAATATTCAAAGAATTAAGCGGCTGATCACCGTATCGAAGACTTTCGGCTATCCGCTTCATCTGCTCATCTGACAGCGGGCTGAGTGTCTTAAACATCCAATCTGGCTCGGTACTGATAACGATAACGCCATCCTCATCTGACACCATCACTTCGGTGGCCGGGTTGTTCCAGCGCTCTTCGATCTGATCCAAGTCGATCTTAACGACGACAACCCCAATGATTTCACCATTGCGGTGCATCGGGTGACTGAAGTAGTAGCCCCGTTTATTCGTCGTACTGCCCAAAGCAAAATAGCGCCCCGACTGCCCTTTCATGGCATCGGTGAAATAGGGCCTAAATGAGAAGTTCCGCCCAATAAAACTGGTCTCTTTAAACCAGTTGCTGGAGGCTCTGGTGTAGCCCGCACTGTCCATCACATAGATATCCAATGCATTGACCAGATCAACGGCTCGTTGCAGATAGAGATTCGCCTGCCCAACACGCTCCTCTTCGGCGCCAGTGACCGCATCAGCCAGTAATTCATGATCGGCTAACAGTTCGGGCAAGCTACGAAAACGATCCAGTCTCTGCTCCACTGACACTCGGTAACGATCAAGCTCACTGGAGGCCTGCTGATGCAGCTCCTCTAATGCCTGTTGACGGGTAAACAGGGTCAAGTAGATCAAAGAGACGACAAACAGCGTAAGCACACCTAGAATCACTTCGGGTCGGAAAGGTAAGAACTGTTTGGGCGTATAACGCTCGGGCATCGACTATCCTGTATAGGCGTTTTAAATAAACAGATATCGATTTTTCCACCTTGCAGGGCATCCCACAACCCCGATGTTGAATATGAAATTAAATCGTCTGCAATCCTCGTGGTTTCTGAAGGCTCTCTGATATACTTCGCCAACCAAGAGTAAGGAAGCTTCAAGGTGTTACAAGCAGTTAAAGAGAATCTGGATCGCCTCGTTGCAAGCGGTCATCAACATCTGTTGCGTGAGCTAGGTCACGGCATCGAGAAAGAGGCACTTCGAATCGACAGTGCCGGTCATATTGCCAAGACAGACCACCCCGCCGCGCTGGGTTCTACGCTGACCCATGGACAGATCACGACCGACTACTCTGAAGCTCTGATGGAGTTCATTACCGGAGTCAGCACCGATGTGCGCGACTCACTCAAAGAGCTGACCGAACTGCATCAATTCACCTACTCTTTACTAGGTCATGAATCGCTCTGGTGTGCCAGCATGCCCTGTGCGATCAAATCGGTAGATGACATACGCATTGCCGAATACGGCAGCTCCAACATTGGACAACTGAAGTACATCTATCGTGTGGGCCTTGAGCATCGTTACGGAAAGATGATGCAGACCATCGCAGGCATTCACTACAACTTCTCGATTTCGGAAGCCTTCTGGCCAGCGTGGAAACAGGTGTGCGACTCGGAACTTAGCGACCAAGATTTCGCCTCCGATCGTTACTTTGCACTGATTCGTAACTTCCGTCGTTACAGCTGGTTGCTGCTCTACCTGTTCGGTGCATCACCGGCTGTCAGCAAAGATTTCTTGCACTCTGTAGAGCACCACCTAGAGCCTCTCGACGATGATACCTATTACCTCCCCTACGCAACGTCACTGCGTATGAGTGATCTGGGCTATTCAAACAGAGCCCAAGAGGGGCTGAACGTCTGCTTCAACCATCTTGATACCTACTCAGACTCTCTTCAGGCTGCGATACACCAACCGCACCAACCCTATGAAGCGATTGGTATTAAAGTCGATGGCCAGTATCGCCAGCTCAACTCCAATGTGTTGCAGATTGAGAATGAGTACTACAGTGACATTCGTCCGAAACGCGTTGCCTTCAGCGGTGAAAAACCTGTCCACGCACTGATGGAACGAGGGGTTCAGTACATCGAAGTACGTAACACCGATATCAACCCACTGCTGCCGATTGGTATCGATCTGCAGCAGAGCCTCTTTATGGACGCCTTCCTGTTAACCTGTTTATTTGCAGGTGAGCAACTACTTACTAGCACTGAATGCGCTATGGTAGCTCACAACAAAGACAAGATTGTCTCTGAAGGGCGTCGCCCAGGTCTGATGCTTGAGACTCTTGAGGGCGAAGTGTCACGTGAGCAGTTTGCTCGCGACATCCTCGATCAGGTGACTCTGGTCGCTGAATTACTCGATCAGATCCACGGCGGAAATGCCTATCAACAAGCGGTTCAGAAACAGTATGAACTGGTAGCTGATCCGCAGCTGACTCCTTCAGCTAAAATTATTAGCGAGCTGAAATCGAGCTCACTCACCTTCCAACAGTGGACGCTCAAAATGGGACAGGTGCACCGCGAGACCCTGTCACGCGAACCGCTTGATCCAGCTGTTAAACATCGACTAACTGAAGAGGCTGAACAGTCACTGGCCAAACAGCGCGATGCTGAATCACAAGATGAAGCACCCTTTGATGAATTCCTTCAGCACTACCTAGCCTCCTAAGTGGAACTTAGTTATCACTTGCCAGCACTCTATCGATCGGCATAGACTGAAATCTCAGTTGGAGGTTTTGTTATGTTAGAGAACTGCAAAGATGCTCGTGAACGCTGGGGCGGTGTCAGCACCATTATTGACCATTGGCTGGATGAACGTGCCGCGTTAATTCGAATTCTAATGGAAATTCCCCATACTCAAGTGGGCGAAGAGTTGGATGCGCGACTGGGTGAATTTTGCCAACTCTTGGTAGACTACCTCTCATCAGGACACTTTGAAGTTTACCAACAGCTGGTAGCAGAGGGAGAAGCCTTCAGCGATTCACAACTAGCAGAGGCTCAAGCACTCCTTCCCAAGATTCAGATTTCAACCGATCTTGCGCTCGATTTTAACGACCGTTTCTCTGATCTGCCTGCAGCGACCGTTGAAGATATCCGCTACTTCAGCGAACAGGTCTCTAAACTGGGCGAAGCCTTGGCTGATCGATTTGAGTTAGAGGATCAGATGATCGCCATGCTGCATGAGACACATCGCGAAGCCGTTAGCTAAATTTGCGGGACACTGAAACAAAAAAGGCTGCCCAAATGGCAGCCTCTTTTATATATGAGCAATTTACTCAGCCGGATTGATCGCAAGCAGTTCAACTTCGAACACTAGCGTCGCGTTTGGTCCGATCATACCGCCAGCACCGCCAGGGCCGTAAGCCAGATCAGATGGGATCACTAGATGTCCTTTACCACCCTCTTTAATCATCTGCAGACCTTCAGTCCACCCTTTGATAACGCCAGACAGCGGGAAGGTCACTGGTTCGCCACGACCGTAAGAGCTATCGAACTCTTGGCCATTGATCAGCATACCTTTGTAGTGCACTTTGACGTTATCTTCTGCTGTTGGTGTAGGGCCTGCGCCCTCTTCCAAAATCTCTACCTGAAGACCCGTATCAGTAGTGACAACACCTTCACGCTTAGCATTCTCTGCCATGAAGTCTTGGCCATTTTTCAGGTTAGCATCCGCTAGTGCTTGCTCTTTCGCCTGTTCAGCTTCTAGCTTTTTCGCTTGGAATGCCATCATCACATCAGACAGCTCCTGCATGGTCATCAACGGCTTGTTGCCTTCGAACATGTCCTTAACACCCTGACTCAGTAGATCGTAGTCAAGAGAGTCGAAATCAGCCATTAGACGCTCACCAAGTACCAAGCCCATGCCGTAACTCAACTTTTGATCATCGGTCGTAAGTTCAGTCGCCTGAGAAGGTGTCGCTAGCATTGCAGAAGATAGAGCAAGCGCTAATACCGCTTTTTTCATTGGAAAATCCTTATTCGTGTTATCAATGAGACCAGTGTCTCTGAATGAGATGAAAGAAACATTAAAACCTATACACCGCAGGATTAAAACCCATTAGGTTTGCGGTTTCAGGCGTTGAAGAACGGCATCCTTATCCTGATCAATATCACTGACGCCGGCTGAGACTCTGTCCAAATTAGATTGCGCTGTTATCAGGTTCATCGCTTTAGGCTTGGGCGCAAGCCACTGATGAAGCATCGCTATCTCGACGCGCTCCATGTTCAGCTCCACCCCTTTTAAATGCTGATACAGGGCTTCAAGTTCGGGGTAGTCATTAAGCTGAGGTTTTAACGACATACGCTGCGACCGAATCGGCAAAATTTTTTGATGCCACGCCTCAATAGCGTCGGGAACCGAATCAGGCCATTCGATCTGCTCAGAAGCCGACCAGAGCGCGGCCAACATTAAATTGACTCGCCCACCTTTCGACTGAATCGATAGCATCGGCTTAGCGACTGACGGGTAGATCTCTAGGGCGAAAGACCACAAAGGGTTGTCGAGTTTTAATCCTGAAGGAACCACGATATCTCCAAATATAAGGAATCTAACAGAGAGGATTACGGCCCTTGCTGTGATAGACTTGCCGCCCATGATACGACTTGAACAGCTCAGTTTACAACGTGGCGCCCAGCGCCTAATTGACCACGCCGACCTAAACATCCATTTTGGTTGGAAGGTCGCCCTTATTGGTGCCAATGGCGTCGGTAAATCGAGTCTATTTAAGCTGATTCTAGGTGAGCTATCACAGGACACCGGGGAGCTACACAAACCCGCTCCTGGCAAGATTGCGCATATGGCCCAAGAGGTCTCCAGCAGTGATCGTTGCGCGTTGGATTATGTACTCGATGGTGACAAGGAGCTGCGCCAGCTGCAGAGCAAACTGGCCATTGCCGAGCAGGAACATAGCCCAGAGTTAGGTGAGCTTTACGCACAACTGGATGCCATTGATGGCTACCGTGCCGAATCCCGCGCCCACACTCTACTCAATGGTTTAGGCTTTGCACCTAATGACGCTAGCAAACCCGTTCAGAGTTTTTCGGGTGGTTGGCGCATTCGTCTTAACCTTGCTCAGGCATTGATGTGCCGATCTGAACTGCTACTACTGGATGAACCGACCAACCACTTAGATTTGGATGCCACCATCTGGCTAGAGCAGTGGTTGAATCAATACCCAGGCACCCTGATTCTGATTTCGCACGACCGCGCCTTTGTCGATGCAACCGCTAACCAAGTCGTACACCTCTATCAGCAACAGCTCACCCTGTATAAAGGCAACTACTCCGCTTTTGAACGCATGCGCGCTGAACGACTCGCGCAACAACAAGCCGCTTACGACAAGCAGCAGGCACAAATAGCACACATCGAAAGCTTTGTGCGTCGATTTAAAGCCAAGGCGAGCAAAGCCAAACAGGCGCAGAGCCGCATTAAAGAGCTAGAGCGCATGGAGATGATCTCCGCGGCACACATCGATTCACCGTTTAGTTTTCGATTCGACTGTTCCGACAAACTCTCATCGCCCCTGCTGAATCTCTACAACACGGAACTGGGTTACAGCGAACAGAGTAAAATTCTTAACGGTGTATCACTTAGTCTTGTACCCGGTCAGCGAATTGGCCTACTGGGTAGAAACGGCGCTGGTAAATCGACCCTAGTCAAAAGCTTGGTCGGAGATCTACCTCTAATCAGTGGCGAGCGCTCCTGTGGTGAGCATCTAAAGATTGGCTACTTCGCACAGCATCAGCTCGAAGCACTGGATATGAACGCCTCGGTTCTGTTGCATCTGCAGCGTATTGCTCCTAAGGCAACCGAAGCTCAACTGCGTTCGTTTGCCGGTTCTTTTGGTTTCAGTGGCGATGATGCACTGGATCCGATTGGACGTTTCTCTGGCGGTGAAAAGGCTCGCCTTGCATTAGCATTGATCGCTTGGCACAAACCCAATCTGCTGCTGCTCGATGAGCCCACCAACCACCTGGATCTGGAAGTTCGTCACGCACTGACTCTAGCCCTTCAGGACTTTGAAGGCTCGATTATCTTGGTGTCCCACGATCGCCATCTACTGGCGAACACCGTCGATCAGTTTCTTCTGGTCGCCGAGGGCAAAGTGACCGAGTTTGACGGTGACCTCGATGATTACCACAAATGGCTAGCGACCCAACGGCAAGAGGACTCTTCACCGGTCATCGCATCGGAAGGCCGCTCACAAAGCGCCGCCGATCGGAAAGAGCAGAAACGCATCGAGGCTGAAAAACGCTCTAAATTACGCCCTTTGCGAAAAGCGCTTGAGAAGCTTGATGCGAAAATGGAGAAGCTCAATCAATCGTTGGAAGCCCTAGAGTCACAGCTTGCCGACACGGATCTGTATACGGATCAACGCAAAGATGAGTTAAAGGCCCTACTAAGCCAGCAGGCCGAAGCTAAAAGCGAATTAGAGGGTGTTGAGCTGGAGTGGTTTGAAACTCAAGAGCAGCTCGAAGAGCTTGAACAAGAGCACGCCTAGGCTAAATTCGACTCACTCGGGTCACTTGCTTAATAGCACGCAGCTTTTTCATAACCCGCGCCAGATGAACACGGTTGGTCACTGTCAGTTCAATGGTAACGGCATTCATCTGACCATCTTTCTCGCCTGACAGTAGCTGATTGACGTTCCCGCCTACTGAAGAGACCGCCATCGCCAGCTGTGCGATGATGCCTCGTTGTGATTCAACCTGAACTTCTAAAACGGTGGTGTACTCATCCTCACCTGTTTCGCCCCACTCGATGTAGATGTTGCGATTGGTGGTCTCGTCACGCTTACCGTTGAGGTTGCGACAGTCAGAGCGGTGCACCACCAAGCCACGTCCTGCCGAGATATTACCGACAATATTGTCGCCAGGAATGGGGTAACAACAGCGAGCAAAGTGCATGACCATGCCTTCTGCACCCCGAATCGAGATCGGTTTACCGTCTGTACCAATAAGTGATTCTGGTTCGTCAGATTCACCATCCGTCGGTTGTAGACGCTGAGCGATGACGTAAGCCATTCGATTACCCAATCCGATATCTTCTAACAGATCATCGAGAGTCTCGAAGTTCAAATCTTGTAACAGCTTGTCCAGCTTATTCTGATCAAGCTGTTGATCACTGATCTCATATTGAGCCAAGTACTGGTTCAACAGGCGACGACCCAACTCGATCGACTCATGCTGTTTTTGGTTCTTCAAGAAGTGGCGAATCGCTGTCCTTGCTTTACCGGTCACAACAAAGTTGAGCCAAGCCATATTGGGTTGGGCACGTGGGGTTGTGATGATCTCAACGGTCTGACCGGTTTTCAGCGGCTCTGACAGCGGCGATAGATGTCGATCAACACGACAGGAGATACAGGAGTTACCCACGTCGGTATGAACCGCATAAGCAAAGTCGACCGGGGTTGCCCCTTTCGGTAGCTCAAGAATGCGTCCCTTCGGAGTGAAGACATAGACCTCATCTGGGAACAGCTCTTTCTTAACGCTGTCGATGAACTCCATCGAGTCACCGGCAGCCTGCTGCATTTCAAGCAGGCCTTGTAGCCATTTGCGCGCACGGTTGTAAGAGCCTTCGGCACTGCTGCCATCGCCACTCTGTTTGTAGTGGCTGTGTTCGGCAATACCCTGCGCAGCGACGGCATCCATCTCATGGGTTCTGATCTGTACCTCAATAGTAATATCGCGTGCACCAAACAGATCGGTATGCAGCGATTGGTAGCCATTTGCTTTTGGGATAGCAATGTAATCTTTGAAGCGCCCCGGTACGGGTTTAAACAGGTTATGTACTGCGCCTAAAATTCGGTAACAGTTATCAACAGATGTCGTAACAATACGAAAAGCGAACACATCCATGATGCTGGCAAAACTGCGATTTTCGCTCTTCATTTTGCGATAGATTGAGTAGAGGTGTTTCTCACGGCCGGTCACTTCACCGACTAACTCCTCCTGTTTCAAGCGGCGATTAATGGCCTCCTGTATCTCAGAGATAATATCTTTACGCTGCCCCCGCGCTTGCACCACCGCACGGCGAATGTACTTAGCACGCATCGGGTGGAAAGATTTAAACGCTAAATCCTCTAGCTCTACCTGAACATCACGCATACCCAAACGGGCTGCAATCGGTGCGTAGATATCCAGAGTCTCTTTAGCGATACGACGCTGTTTATCTGGGCGCATAGCACCCAACGTACGCATATTGTGAAGACGATCCGCTAGCTTAACGATGATGACGCGAATATCTTCTGCCATCGCTAAGACCATCTTCTGGAAGTTTTCTGCCTGCGCTTCCGCTTTGCTCTCGAACTCAAGATGCGTCAGTTTAGATACACCATCAACAACTCGTGCAACGGTTTCACCAAACTGGCCAGAGATACCGTCAAAATCGATCTCAGTATCTTCGATGACATCGTGCAACATGGCTGCTATTAGACAGTCGCGATCCATGTGCATCTCAGCAAGAACACTGGCAACGGCTAGGGGATGGGTAACGTAGGGCTCACCACTTTTACGACGCTGACCATCATGGGCCTGTTCCGCGTAAAAATAAGCACGCCTTACCTTTCGGATCTCATCGGAGTCCAAATATTCGGTAAGGCGTTCGGATAGAGCGTCTATAGTGGGCATCAGTTATCGCTTAACAAACAATATGATAAGGATGATGCCCCACTTTGAAGAGAGTTGGAAGAGTTAGTCTAGAACTGGCTCGTCAAGCACTGCGCGAGTTGTGTGACCTTCGGCGATTTCACGAAGAGCAACAACCGTTGGTTTGTCATTTTCCCATTCAACTTTAGGATCTTGACCACCCGTAGCGATCTGACGCGCACGTTTAGACGCAACCATTACAAGTTCAAAACGGTTATCAAGATTGTCTAGGCAATCTTCTACAGTAACACGTGCCATGAGTAACCTCTTTAAAGAGTAGTAACAAATTCGAACCGGCGATTGTACAGAGTTTAGGCAGCTCTCTACAAGAGTTCAGCCAGTAATCTTTGCTGCGCCTGCTGTTGAACCGCCATTTCTAAACGATTTGCGGTAAAAATAGCGGCCAATTGATCCAGAGCGGTCTCAAACTGGTCATTAATCACTAGGTAGTCAAAGTCGCCGTAGTGACTCATCTCAGATTCAGCTTGCGCCATACGACCGGCAATCACCTCGTCACTGTCGGTGCCACGCCCGGTTAATCGACGCAGAAGCTCTTCGCGACTCGGTGGCAAAATGAAAATAGAGCGCGCTTTGGGCATCTTTTCACGAACGATCTCAGCACCCTGCCAATCTATCTCTAGAATCACATCGATACCCTGTGCCAGTTGCGACTCCACCCAGCCTTTTGATGTGCCGTACTTATTGGTAAAGACTTCTGCGTATTCGAGAAATTGTCCCGCTTCGATCAGACGATCAAATTCAGGTAGATCAACGAAGTTGTAGGAAACACCGTCCTCCTCGCCAGGCCTAGCAGCGCGGGTAGTATGAGACACCGACACGCGAATGCGCTGATCGCGCTCTAATAACGCTTTAACGAGACTGGTTTTACCGGCACCGGACGGAGCGGAAATGATATAAAGAAAGCCCTGAGCTGCTGACATAACTGACACCCTGATTAATAAGCCGAGAATGATATAACAACATAAGGCTCCTGTTTAGGGATAGAACCGAAACACTAGAACCAGCAGAGGGCAACTAACAATAGAGTCACCGAATCTATACAGAGTGTGTTAGCGTAAAGCATTAACCTGCCCACTTAGAATTTGATTCAGCTTAGAAGGAGTTAGCATGCAGTTCAGCCGTTTAGGAACCAGTGGTTTAGACGTTTCGCGAATCTGTTTAGGCACCATGACTTGGGGGAAACAGAACACCCAAGCCGAAGCCGATGAACAGATCGAGCATGCATTGTCGGTTGGCATTAATTTTTTTGATACCGCCGAGATGTACGCAGTACCCCCAACGGCTGAGACCTACGGAAAAACAGAAGCGATTATTGGTAACTGGCTTGCCCGCAACCCTTCTCGTCGCAGTGAGATGATCATCGCCACCAAAATCGCTGGAATTGGACTACCCTGGGTTCGAAGCGGGGGGCCCATTACTGGCAAGGCAGTAATTGAAGCGGTCGACAACTCACTTGAGCGTCTACAGACTGACTACATCGATCTTTACCAACTGCACTGGCCAAACCGGACATCACCCCACTTTGGTAAGCATACGCCAAACTTCTTCAAGTTCAGCGACATTAACGCGGCGGAGCATGAAGCTCAGATGCTCGATATCTTGAAAGGGTTAGACCATTGCATAAAAGCGGGAAAAATTCGTCATTTTGGCCTGTCTGACGATACCACTTGGGGTATCAACACCTATCTAAAACTGAGCCGTGAATACGATCTGCCAAAACCCGTATCGATTCAGAATGAGTTTAGTCTATTGCATGCCAAAGATTGGCCCTATTTGATCGAAAACTGCGTTCACGAAGAGATCGCCTATCTTCCTTGGTCACCGTTGGCATCAGGATTACTCTCTGGCAAATACGCTGATGGAGCAATGCCGAAAGGAAGCCGCTGGAGCATCTCAAACCCCGCTGCCCTGCATCGGAATACACCCCAGGCTCATGAAGCTGTTGCAGAGTACGTCAAGTTAGCCAAACAGTTTGGTTACACCCCGTCACAGCTTGCACTCGCATGGTGTGATCAGGTTGATGGCGTAACCTCTACCATTATTGGGGCGACCTCAATGGATCAACTAAAAGAGGACATCGCCGCTTTTGATATGCTACTGTCTGAAGAGCTACAAACTGAGTTAGCGGCTGTCTTTAAGCGCTACCCTCAACCCTTTTAAGAGGCGGCTATCCTGATAGCCGATGCAAAATAAGAGATTGATATGAGCGAACAATTAAAAGGCAAAATTGCCGCGGTTACAGGCTCTGCGTCAGGCATTGGTTTCGCCAGTGCCAAAGCGATGCTGGATGAAGGTGCCACAGTTATCTTTATCGATCGAAACGAGTCTGCGCTGTCTGATATCTGCAGTCGTCTTGGGGATAAGGCTCTACCACTGGTCATTGACCTGCTCGATCCGGAACAGTGCAAAGAGATGGTGCCACGCATTCTGGAGATGACTGGGCATCTGGATATCTTTCACGCCAACGCTGGGCTCTATGTCGGCGGAGATCTCATGGAGTCTGACGCTGACCAGATTGATCGAATGCTGAATTTAAATATCAATGTGGTGATGAAAAACGTACAAGCTGTGTTAGCGCATATGATTGAGCGAGAGACCGGTGACATTTTGGTGACCAGCTCGCTAGCAGCCCACTACCCGACGCCATGGGAACCTATTTATGCCTCATCAAAATGGGCGATCGACTGTTTTGTTCAGACGACTCGACGTCAGATGTTTAAGCACGGCATTCGTATTGGATCGGTATCACCTGGGCCTGTGGCAACGGGATTACTCTCGGACTGGCCGGAAGGTAAATTAAAAGAGGCTCGTGCCAATGGCAGCCTAATCGAGCCAGAAGAGATCGCAGAGGCGTTGCTGTTTATGTTGACTAGGCCACGTCATATGACTGTGCGTGACATGGTCATCATTCCAACGAATTTTGATCTCTGATGGGCGAGTAATTTTCGCTTCGCACCGAGTGCTAGCTCCTAAGGCAGGTTTCATACCTTGGAGCTAGCGTTAAAACTACTTCAGCTTTCAGAAATTCGCTTAACCGCTCTTCGCATCGACAGACGATAAAGAAGCGGAATCACAAACAGCGTTAGCACAGACGAGAAGCCCAAGCCCCATACGATCGAGGTGGCGACTGGGCCCCAGATCAGTGACTTACCACCCAGACCCGCTGCAAGCGAAAATAGACCCGCCATGGTGGTCAGGGTAGTAATCAATACCGGAATGACCCGTCGACGCGAAGCATAAAGCGTCGCATGCATCAGGCTCATGCCATTGCCAATTCGGTCATTGGCGGCCGATATCAGTACGATCGCGGCATTCACGGCAATACCGGCTAAGGCCACGACACCGTACATAGTGTAGAGACTGAGCGGGTTTTGCGTCACGATCAAGCCCAATACAACACCGGTAAACGCCAGTGGCACTGTCGCCAAGATCATTAATGGCTGCCAGTAACTGCGGAACTGCGTGCCCAATATTAGATACATCAAGCCGACGCCGACCAAGAAGAGAATCGCAATCGAATCCATACTCTCTTGAATATCATCCAACTCACCCGAGAAGTCGAGATCGATGGCAGGATATTGCGCTTCGTACTCCTTCCAGCGCTCTAGCAAGAAGGCGTTGGCTTGTACGGTATCCATACCGCCAGAGCGAAGGTCAGCCTCTAAGGTGATTGCACGACGGAAGTTGTAGTGACGAATGTTACCCAACGACTGTTTACGCTCCTCTATTACCAACTCCGACAGAGGAATAGCACCGCCCGCGGGAACAGGAATACGGTAGCTAAGCAGACGCTCAAGAGAGGGTAGCGACTCAGGATTAGCACGAACACGAACATCCAGGCGTTCACCGGCATCTCGCATACTCGCGACAACTTCACCGTCGACCAATAGGCGCAGGGTGCGACGAACATCCGCAGGGTTCAAACCTGTACGATTGATCGCATCACTGTCTAACTCCAGACTCAACTCATAACGACCACGAGCCGCATCGTCTTCAACATCCACGAAATCTTCGTGACTGTTCAGAATTTCAATCAGAATGTTGGTAGCGTCGCGAATCTCTTGGTAATCATCACCACGTACCTTGACCGAGATCGGTTTAGAGGCAGGCGGACCACCCGATAGGCGCAAGAATGAGATGCGAATCGGACCGGCAATGTCACCCAAATCTTCACGCACCGCATCGGTCATCTCTTCAACTGTGCGCAGTTCAGGTGTTTTAGGGTTTAGACCGACAAGAATCTGGCCGTACTGCTCGCCAATACGCGGCTCTGTCTCGGTAAACATCTGACCGGCATAGCTTGCGATGGCGCGCACTTCCCCGTCACGCACATTTTGACGGACACGCTCTTCCACACGTGAGACCACCTCCATCGTTTTCGCGACAGGCGTCGCTGCCGGCATTTCAACGTTCACATAGAATAGGCGGACAGGATCGGCCGCAAAGAAATCCATCTTAATGTAGCCGTTGCCTAGGGCACCGACCGCGCCTATCAGTGGCAATACGGCGACAATCAGTGAGAGAACCGGACGGCGCAGCGCTTTGATCAACAGACGAACATAGGTGATCTGCACGCGGTGGGTCATGGTTTCACGCAGACGCTGAATTCGACTCGGTTTATCAAACCCAACCTTAGCCGCCAAAATGTGGGCAGGCAGCATCCAAAAGGCTTCAATCAGACTGATCGCTAGGGCGATCGACACCACCATAGGAATAACCTTCATGAACTTGCCCAAAATACCGGGCAGTAGCATCAGCGGTAAAAAAGCGGCGATGGTGGTCAGTACCGCCGCTGTGACGGGAGCCGCTACCTCTTTCAACGAACCCTGAACGGCGGCAATCCCCGAAAATCCGCGCTGTAGCCGATAGTAGATCGATTCGACCACAACGACGGCGTCATCAACCAACATACCCAACACAATCACCACACCCAACAGCACGGTGACGTTCAACGTTTCGCCCAGTCCCGCCAGTACCCAGAAAGTGGCTGCCAAAATAAAGGGGATGCCGATCGCTGTGAGCAGTGCGATGCGTGTACCTAAGAAGAGCCAAGCCACAACCAACACCAGGATCAGACCGATCAGGGCATTGTTCTCCATGATTTGAATCGACTTGCGCGTCGCAATGGTCTGATCATCGATCAAGACCATCTCGACACCGGTCTCAACCGATAGAGCATTTCGCTCATCCATGTAGGTCTGAACACGCTCAACCAATTCCAGGGTGTTGGCACCCTCTTTCTTCATTACCGCCAACAGCACAGCCGGTTTATCATCGACACGTACTAAGAAACTAGAATCTTCACGAGCGCGCTCGACACTGGCGACACGTGACAGTGGCACTTCTCCCGATGCCCCCAATACCGGTCGATTGGCCAGATAGCTTGGGTCAGCGGCCGTACCGACAACACGCACCAACCAGTTACGATCGCCTTGTACCAAGTTACCAGCCGCCTCATCTTGGAAGAAGGCAGTAACGGTGTTGGCAACCTGTTGTGGGGTAATGCCTAGGGCTTCCAGTTCAGAGACATCCAGATTGACCTGCAGTTCTGGGTCAGGCAGTGCCACAGGGTCGATGCGAGAAACGCCTTTAAGCTGGGACAGATCTTTGTCGATACGAGTCGCTTGCAGACGCAGGTTCTCGTCATCCGCCAAGCTGGTCACCGCCACCGTTGCGGCAGGGAAGGCATTGGAGCTGGTGATCTCCAGAATCAGTGAATCTAACGCAGCATCCGGCAGTTCAGATTCAGTGTTTTGTATTTCACGACGCAGATCGGCTAAGCGTTTATCGAAGGTACGATCATCGATGTCCTCAAAGCGCACTAGGATACTAGAGATCCCTTCACGTGAATTACTCGAGACAAACTTTACATCGGCCAGTGAACGTAACGCATCTTCAAGCGGATCCGTCACCTTACTCTCAACATCAAGCGCTGTAGCACCCGGCAGCGGTGTGGTGACGATGATCCAGTTGAAGTTGATGGTTGGATCTTGTTGGCGGGGTAGTCCTTGATAACTCAACAGACCGACCGCCAGTACTAGCAAGAAGGTCAGGTTAGCTAGCACATGGTTAGTAATGAAGCGTTGCCACATATCAGCGCACCTCTACCGCTTCGCCCTCGACTGCGAGCAATCGACCCTCGGTAATGACCTGTGACCCCTTGGGAAGATCAACCGCCGCAGGCTGACCCTCTATGGCACCGTCGACGACGACAAATTGTGCGACACCCTGCTCTTCAAGCAACAGACCAAGCTTCCATTCGCCATCGACTTTACGACGAACCAACAGTTCAGAGGAGACGTGCGGTTGATTGGCGGTCCAGGTTAAACGACCCGTTGCACCAATCTCGGGCGTCGCTTCAGTAAAAATAAAACGGTAGGTCTGCGTGCGTTCGCGACGATCAATAATGGGCAATTTAGCTCTTAACTCAACCGCGAAAGATTGGCCGTTGCTTTCAAACCACACCTTGCTCTCAGCAACCCCTTTTCCAGGGGCGACTTTGGCTTCTAGTTCTGCCCCATCCGTTTGAACCAACTGAAGCAGAGGCATACCGGGAGCGGCTAAGGCACCTAGCTGAGCCATTCGTGCTGCAATGACTCCATCGAATGGAGCAACCAGCGAACAATTTTCAGTCGCAATACCAGCCAGTTCAATCTGACGGTTTTGCACATCGATGCGGGCATCCAATGAGGTAAGCGCCGTTTCACGCTGTTGCAGAGCATCGTCACCTAGATTGCCTCGTTTGTTCAAGGTCTTGGCACGTTCGTATTGATCACTCAAAAGTGGGCGTTGTGAGCGCAACTCACTCAAAACCGCTTTTTGCGTCGCCAACTGACTCTCGTAGGTACGGCAATCTAAATTCACCAGAGCGTCGCCCTGCTTCACTCGATCACCCACCTCAACATTGATCTTCACAATACGTGCAGAGAGCTCTGCACTCAGCGCAGCATCATTGGCACTGATCACTTCTGCAGGTGCTGAGAATGTTGGGTAATAGACTAAGTCAGCAAAAGACTGAGTCGACACCACAGGTGCTGCCTGAACACTATTAGCTATGCCAAACACTAGAACAAAAAGAAGGGAGCGCATCATTAACCTCGATTGTGACGGATGGTCTAAAAATCTAGACCGATATCTACGCAGTCTAGCAAGGAATGGTGCATTGCAAAATGAAAGAGTGAGAGGGTGGCCGACTGCACCCTCTCTTCAGGGATCAGAACTATTTAAGATCAGCGGTTAAAGTAACCTGAGTTTCTGGGTCCACTTCATCAACATGGTGCTGATAGTTGGGGTGGTCCACACCGACAGCAAGAGCCGCACCCGCTTTGAGTGTCGCGATCATCTCATCGGTCAATTCAAAACGCATGAAGTGGACGGCACTGGTCTTCTCTTCAGTACTGCGCTCTAGATCTTCATCGGCTATTGCAAACACCTTTTCATGGCCGAATACCTGAACATAGGTTTTGTGTTCAAGCCCGACCAACTTACCCAGTGCCACTTTGCGCTCATCTGGATCGGCAAATTCAATGAGCTGTGTACACTTCAGGTTGGTCCCATCTGGAATCAGTGGGTTGTAGGCATCCAACTCATCTTGAATACCCTCTTCATCGAAGGTTTTCTCGATGCGAAGCATCTCTTGGATCTGGTAGCGGATGGTCAACTCGTCTTCAAACTGAAGCGTGACGTTGGGACCAATAAAGACCGTTCTTCGACGGCGGTGCTCCAGTGCCTTTTTACGAAATTCAGGACGTTCTTTGTGGTAGGTTTCCAGCGACATTAACGAGTCGCGTACTAATTGGGTCATACTCTACTCCTTAAATGCCATAAGCCTTGCGCAATAGTGATATTGGGTGTGACTTTTCTGGCTGCTTATCGTGATTTTTATCGATACCTTGTGCGATGTGAGCTCCTCCCAATGGGCAGTCACTCGAAATGTAATCCGGATCAAAATCAGCCATCTGACGGAATACCGGCTTACCTATCTTCATCGCTTTTTCATGAAACTCTTTCTTAACACCGTAAGTGCCCGCGTGACCACTGCATCGCTCTACTGTTTTTAGTTCGGTATCAGGAATCTGCTTCAACATCTCTTCGGTTTTCTTACCGACGTTTTGCACGCGACCGTGACAGGGAACATGGTAAGAGACTTTACCTAGTCCTTGTTCAAACTCCGCTTTCAATAGACCATCTTTTTGACGTGCGATCAGGTATTCAAACGGATCCCAAAATGCTTCCTGTACCAACTTAACCTCTTCGTCATCCGGGTACATTAGTGGCAGCTCTTGTTTAAACATCAAGGTACAACTTGGCACAGCCGACGTCAGCGCATAACCCTCTTTGGCTAACTTAGCCAGTTGCGGGATGTTGATACGTTTTAGTGAGTCCACCCCTTCAAGATCGCCCTGCTCTAGCTTCGGCATGCCACAGCAGACCTCTTTCTGAGCAAAGGTCCAAGGTATGTCGTTGTGCTCTAGTACTGCAATAAAATCTTCACCAATACCCGGCTCGTTGTAATTGATGTAGCAGGTCGCAAACAGTGCCACTTTGCCGGGTGTGCGTTCACCCGCTACAACGTCAAAAATCTCATTCGGCTTGGCTTTGCTGCGTAACTTCTTACTTGCAAATGGCGGTAACCATGCCTCTTCGTCAACGCCTAAGGTTGCAGAGAGTGCTTTGCGCGTCGGCTTCCAATGGTTAACCGTATTAATCGTCTCACTGACAATGGGGATACCGGCTAGCTTACCGGTGGTGTCAGTGCTGGATAAAATCTTGTCGCGCATGGGGAGACCCTTCTCTTTGGTCTCGACCGCTTTAGCGCGCAGCATAAGATGCGGAAAATCTAAATCAAACGGGTGTGGAGGTACGTAAGGGCACTTCGCCATGTAACACATGTCACAGAGGTAGCACTGATCAACAACCTTCTTGTAGTCCTCTTTAGCAACACCATCGACTTCCATAGTTTCGCTTTCATCAATCAGATCAAACAGCGTTGGGAAGGCGTCACATAAACTCAGGCAACGACGGCAACCGTGACAGATATCAAAGACGCGCTCCATCTCTTGGTGAAGGTCATCTTTGTCGTAAAAAGTTGGATTTTTCCAATCCAGAGGATGGCGTGTTGGGGCTTCTAGATTGCCCTCTTTTTTTGTACTCATAACACTCTCCAGGCAAAGATCGATAGGTCGAACAGGTTGCCCGACCTATCGTGGGCTGATTACGCTTCCGCTTTGTAAGCTTCCAGTGTTTTCTGGAACTTATTAGCGTGACTGCGTTCTGCTTTTGCAAGCGTCTCGAACCAATCAGCAATCTCGTCAAAGCCCTCTTCACGAGCTGCTTTCGCCATGCCTGGGTACATGTCAGTGTACTCGTGAGTTTCACCTGCAATCGCAGATTCCAGTGCTTCCGCCACATTACCTGCAGCTAGACCAGTTTCAGGGTCACCTGAACCACCATCGATTAGGTATTCCATGTGGCCGTGCGCGTGACCAGTTTCACCTTCAGCCGTATTACGGAATACGTTGGCTACTTCTGGAGCACCCTCGATGTCTGCCATGTTGGCAAAATATAGGTAACGACGGTTTGCTTTTGATTCGCCAGCGAATGCTGCCTTTAGATTCTCTTCTGTTTTAGTACCTTTGAGATCCATGATGTTCTCTCCTATTTTTGTTAGCTAACTAAACAGAGCTTGGACAAGAAAATTTCTTGTCTCACTTAAAAATACGCCAGGATCTCAAAATTGGCTTAATTTTAATTTTCTATGGTGCTGATAGATCTTTCCTATTCACCTTTCAACCCTAAAGCTGGCAACATAAAGCGGTCTCTTTAAGAAACGAAAAAGAGAGCTAAAAAGCTCTCTTTAATTAGTAATTCACCAGGCCGCTAAACCAATGCCTGATTTACATGTTCGGGTAGTTAGGGCCGCCGCCACCCTCTGGTGCCACCCAACGAATATTCTGGGTGGGGTCTTTGATGTCACAGGTCTTACAGTGCAGGCAGTTGGCTGCGTTAATCTGAAGGCGTGGTTCGGCTTCATCTTCAAGCACTTCATATACACCGGCTGGGCAGTAACGCTGTGCTGGCTCTGCATACTGAGCAAAGTTAACGGTGATAGGAACACGGCTATCCTTCAGCTGTAGGTGACAAGGCTGATCCTCCTCATGCACGGTGTTCGAAATAAACACTGACGAAAGCTTATCGAATGATAGCTTTCCGTCTGGTTTAGGGTAATCGATCTTCGTACACTCGCTTGCTGGACGCAGCATCTCATGGTCGACGTGAGTATCGTGCAGTGTCACTGGGATACGACCACCAAAGATGTTCTGATCCAGCGTATTGAAAGCGCCACCAAGAATTGGACCAAACTTATGTAGAGCTGGGCCAAAGTTACGTGAGCTGTACAACTCTTGGTACAACCAAGAGTTTTTGTAGAGATCATTAAATGTGGTTGCCGTGTTTGACTCTTCAGCAATAGCAGAGACTACCGCTTCGGCCGCCAACATGCCCGACTTCATTGCCGTGTGAACACCTTTGATGCGCGAGAAGTTCAAGGTACCGGCATCACAACCGATCAATAGACCACCAGGGAAGGTCATCTCTGGAAGACAGTTGTAACCACCCTTAGCAATGGCACGTGCACCGTAAGAGACACGAGTACCGCCCTCTAAGTACTGCGCGATTTTCGGGTGGTGCTTCATACGTTGGAATTCATCAAAAGGACTGACCCAAGGGTTTGAGTAGTTCAAATCGACGATTAGGCCCACAACGACCTGATTATTCTCAGCATGGTAAAGGAAGAAGCCACCACTTGTACCGTCACTCAATGGCCAACCAGAGCCATGAATCACCAAGCCCTCTTTATGTTGCGCAGGATCGATATCCCATAGCTCTTTAATACCAAGACCGTAGTGCTGAGGATCTTTGCCCTCATCCAAGTTGAACTGACTGATCAGCTCTTTACCTAAATGACCGCGACAGCCTTCGGCAAAGAGTGTGAACTTAGCCTGCAGCGCCATGCTCGGCACGTAGCTATCTTTCTCTTCACCGTTTTCGCCAATGCCCATCGCACCGGTGAGAACACCTTTGACACTGCCGTCTTCGTTATAAAGAACTTCAGCCGCAGGGAAGCCAGGAAACACCTCAACACCCAAGGCTTCAGCCTGTTCTGACAACCAACGTGACAGATTGCCAACAGAGGCGATGTAACAGCCGTGGTTGTGCATCGTTTTAGGTGCCACAAAGTTAGGCACTGTAATCGATTTTATCTCGTTTTTCAGAAGGACGATTTCGTCTGTTTTCGCTTCAGTGACCAGGGGTGCGCCCTGCTCTTTCCAATCTGGGAAGAGTTCAGTTAACGCTTTAGGATCGACCACCGCGCCTGACAGGATATGACCACCCACCTCAGCCGCTTTCTCAACAACACAGACCATCAGATCAGCATTGAGTTGTTTGATCTTACAAGCAGCTGCAAGTCCCGCAGGGCCTGCACCTACAATTAGGACATCAAAGTCCATTACTTCATAATCCATTGATCTCTCCTAAAACGACTCAATCACTGAAATGTAAATTAAAACTGTTCGTCACTCAGCACAAATGCGGCATCAAGGCCCGTCATAATCGTTTGTGCATGAGCTTCTGCTCGTGGCAAGTAGTGCTCTGCATAAAAGCGCACGGTGGCAACTTTAGCGGCCAAAAACTCATCCGAGTAAGCAGAACCTGCTCCGCTTAAGGCTTTAGCTCGAATGGCCTCTTTTGCCATTAGGTAGGCGCCGGTGAGGTAGCCCATCTGCATTAAGAAATCGAATGCGACCGCACCCATTAAGCTGCGATCGGCAGCAGCACGATCAAGAATAAACTCTCGAATCTCTCGTGCGCGGGCCACGGATGCCACAAAACGATTGGCCATCTTATCAAGTCCGCACGCTCGAAGATCGGCTTCAATAGCCGCCATTTCATCAAGCAGATCCGCTAACGCTGCACCGTTATCGCTCAAGGTTTTACGACCAATCAGATCCAGTGCCTGAATGCCGTTAGTACCTTCATAAATGGCTAAGATACGGGCGTCACGGTAGTGCTGAGCCGCGCCAGCCTCTTCGATAAAGCCCATGCCACCATGAACCTGAATATTCAGAGAGGTCAGTTCATTGGCCATCTCTGTCATCCAGCCCTTCACGATCGGCGTTAACAGTTCAACACGCGCTTTAGCCGCCGTTTGATCACCCTCGATGTGCGAACGATCAATCTCAGCAGCAGCAACTAGGGCCAATGCACGCATCGATTCACAGCCCGAGCGCATCGCCATCAACATGCGACGCACATCGGGATGCTCAATAATAGGGATTTTCGAACCATCTTTACGACTGCCCTGTGTGCGCTCTTTCGCGTAGGCAACCGCTTGCTGATAAGCACGTTCAGAGATCGACAAACCCTGCAGACCCACCGACTGACGTGCATGGTTCATCATGGTGAACATGTAAGCCAAGCCTTTGTTCTCTTCACCGACCAGGTAGCCTACTGCACCGCCATTATCGCCAAAACTCATCGTACAGGTTGGCGAACCATGAATGCCCAATTTGTGCTCTAGAGAGATGCATTTTGCATCGTTTAGCTCTGCAGGCTCTCCGTTCTCATCCAGCAAGAACTTAGGCACGATAAACAGCGAAATCCCTTTTACACCGGCCGGTGCATCTGGAAGTCGCGCCAAGACTAAATGCACAATGTTCGGGGTCATCTGATGATCGCCCCAAGTGATGTAGATCTTCTGGCCTGAGATCAGGTAGTGATCGCCATTCGGTACCGCTTTGGTTGAAACGGCTGCTAAATCTGAACCCGCGTTAGGTTCAGTCAGATTCATGGTGCCGGTCCACTCACCGCTGACTAAGCGCGATAGGTACTGATCTTTTAGCTCATCACTGCCGTGAGCGATCAGTGCTTCAATCGAACCCTGAGTCAACATCGGGCAGAGTGCAAACGCCATATTGGCCGAGTGCCAAAGCTCGTTCACGGCGGTACCCACTACATTCGGAAGGGCCTGCCCACCAAAAGCTTCCGGCGCGGTTAAGGTTGCCCAACCGTTCTCCATGTACTGCTGGTAAGCATCCGAGAAACCTGAGGTCTCTATAACCTTATCACCGTCAAGGCGTGCGCCATTTTGGTCACCCACTGCATTGAGCGGAGCCAGTACTTCAGATGCGAGCTTACCCGCCTCTTCAACGACGACATTGGCCAGTTCAAGATTAACTTCATCCAGGCCCATCGCCTGGCAAAGTTGATCGAATTCAACCAATTGATCCAATACAAAAGCGGTGTCCTGTGCAGGCGCGTTATAGATACTCATAGAATAGATTCCCGATTTGGAAAGCGTTGGAAAGCTCTTAAAAACAGAGGGCAGCTAGGCTGCCCTTGTTTGATTTAGATTTTCGATACTAGCTCTGGAAGGATCTCGTGTAGATCACCCACTAGACCGTAGTCTGCAATGCCGAAGATTGGCGCTTCTTCATCTTTGTTAATAGCAACGATAGTGCCTGACTCTTTCATACCTGCAAGGTGCTGGATAGCGCCTGAGATACCTACAGCAATGTATAGCTTAGGCGCTACCATCTTACCTGTCTGGCCAACCTGCATATCGTTTGGCACAAAGCCGCTGTCGACCGCAGCACGTGATGCGCCCACTGCAGCACCAAGCTTATCTGCAAGTTCGAATACCTTAGCGAAGTCCTCTTTAGAACCTACACCACGACCACCTGAAACAACGATATCTGCAGATTCAAGTTCTGGACGATCTGATTCGCTCACCTCTGCACCTACGAAACGTACTTTCGCAGCTGGGACAGTCACTGATGCCGCTTCAACAGCAGCTGAACCGCCATTACCAGCAGCAGCAAATGCAGTACCACGAACAGTCATCACTTTAAGCGCGTCGCTGCTCTTCATAGTCGCGATAGCGTTACCAGCGTAGATTGGACGCTTGAACGTATCTGCATCGATCACTTCGATAACTTCAGATAGCTGATTCACACCGCAAAGTGCAGCAACACGTGGTGCCAAATCTTTACCGAAAGTGCTCGCACCTAAAATAACGTGCGTGTAATCACCTGCAAGCTGCTTAGCGATTGGTGCAACAAACTCAGCAAGTGAGTGTTCAAGAGCAGAATCTTCAACTGTTAGGACACGATCAACACCCGCAACTGAAGCTGCCTGCGCTGCAGCCGCAGCTACAGAAGAACCTACCACTAGCACATCAACTGGCGCGCCTAGTTTAGTTGCAGCAGTCACTGCGGAAAGAGTTGCACCTTTAAGTGACTGACTGTCGTGTTCAGCAATAATCAACGTTTTCATCATCAACTCTCCCTTAAATAACCTGTGCTTCGTTACGTAGCTTGTCGATCAGTGCATCTACTGAATCCACTTTGATACCGCCGCTACGCTCTGCTGGAGTCTCAACAGAGATAAGCTCTACGCTGTTTGTTAGCTCAACGCCAAGGTCAGCTAGAGTCTTAACATCCAGTGGCTTACGTTTAGCCTGCATGATTTTTGGCAGTGCTGCGAAACGTGGTTCGTTCAAACGAAGGTCAGTAGTGATAACTGCTGGAAGATCCATCTCAACAGTCACAAGACCGCCATCCACTTCACGAGTTACCTGAGCTTTACCGTCTGCAATTTTTACTTCAGATGCGAAAGTTGCCTGTGGCACATCTAGAAGAGCCGCAAGCATCTGACCAGTCTGGTTATTATCAGAGTCGATCGCTTGTTTACCAAGAATAAAGATGCCAGCATTTTCAGACTCGTTCACTTTCGCAAGAATGCGAGCAACATCAAGAGAGTTTAGTTTGCCTTCCGCTTCGACCTGCACACCTCGATCTGCACCTAGTGCCATTGCGTAACGCATCTGCTCCTGACAAGACTTGTCACCAATTGAAACCACAACGATCTCAGACACGACACCCGCCTCTTTAAGACGTACAGCTTCTTCAACTGCAATCTCACAGAATGGGTTGATCGACATCTTAGTGTTTGCCAAATCTACATCGCTGTTATCCGCTTTAACGCGAACCTTAACGTTGTAGTCAATAACGCGTTTTACTGCGACTAATGCTTTCATGTTAACTCCTTAAATCCTGGCCACTAAGACCAGTCTACTAAACTGTGTTACAGCGCGTTTGCTTGATCGCGCAGTACAAACTTCTGAATCTTACCAGTCGACGTTTTTGGTAGCGGACCGAAAACAACATTCTTAGGTACTTTGAAACGTGCTAGGTGCTCACGACAGAACTCGATCACATCCGCTTCACTTACCTCTGGCGCACCCTCTTTTAGAGTGACGAATGCACACGGTGTTTCGCCCCACTTCTCATCATTCTTCGCTACAACTGCAGCCTCTTGAATGTGAGGGTGAGAATAAAGAACACCTTCAACTTCGATACTAGAGATGTTCTCACCACCCGAGATGATGACATCTTTCGAACGGTCTTTAATCTGCACGTAGCCATCTGCATGCCATACCGCCAAATCACCCGATGCGAACCAGCCGCCTTTGAATGACTTCTCAGTAGTTGATGGGTTCTTCAGATAGCCCTTCATGACAAGGTTACCTCGCATGAAGATCTCACCCATGGTCTCACCATCTTTAGGCACAAGTTCCATGGTCTCTGGATCCATAACCACCATGCCTTCCATCATTGGCGAACGCACACCTTGGCGAGCTTTAAGCACAGATTTTTCTGCAGGTGATTTTTCATTCCACTCATCTTTCCATGCACAAACAGCACATGGACCATAGGTCTCAGTTAGACCGTAGACATGAGTTACCTCAAAACCAATTGCTTCCATACCAGCGATAACTGGAGCTGGAGGAGCAGCACCCGCGGTCATTACTTTAACTTTGTGGTTGATGCCCGCTTTCATCTCAGCAGGAGATGAGTTCAGCATATTAAGAACGATTGGCGCACCACAGAAGTAGCCAACCTCTTCTTCTTTGATTAGTTCAAAAATCTTATCGGCACGGACATGACGCAAGCTCACACTGACGCCCGCTTGTGCGGCAATGGTCCAAGGGAAACACCAGCCGTTACAGTGGAACATTGGTAGAGTCCAAAGGTACGATGCGTGAATTTCCATACCCCAAGATAACGCATTGCTTGCAGCATTCAGGTAAGCACCACGGTGGTGGTAAACAACCCCTTTCGGATCACCTGTAGTACCTGAAGTGTAGTTTAATGAGATCGCATTCCACTCATCAGTAACGCGCGGGAAATCGTATTCCGGATCACCACCAGCGATAAACGCTTCGTAGTCCATCTCACCGATCATCACACCGCCATCATAGCTAGCATCATCAATACCAATCACAAGCGGTTTGTTGTCTAGCATGCCTAGTGCAGCCGTAGCCAATTCACCAAACTCTTTATCGACTAGGAATACCTTTGCTTCAGCGTGCTGAAGGATAAACGCAACAGCTGCCGCATCCAGACGCGTGTTAATCGAGTTAAGAACAGCTCCAGCCATCGGCACACCGAAGTGCGATTCAAAATGCTCTGGAAGGTTAGATGCAATGATTGATACGGCCTCACCCTTTTTAACACCCGCTTTATTGAGGGCGCTCGCTAACTGCTTACAACGTGTGAGAGTCTCTAACCAAGTACGACGAACAGCGCCATTCACTGTTGCAGTTCGATCAGGGTAGATGAACGCAGAACGCTCAAGGAAGCTGATAGGTGTTAATGCTGCATAGTTTGCAGAGCATTGATCAAGGTTGGTCTCAAAGGGTGAGTTGTGCATCTGATTATCCCTCATTTATTTTTTGCGAGTTTTACCACTCGTTTATTCTGTTTATCGTCACAGCTTAAACCGCTTTGAGCAGCTTAAACAGCGTTAATTCCCTAATTTTAGTAGGTATAAAAACCTTTTCCGCTTTTCTTACCTAACTCTCCCTCAACCACTTTTTCACGCAAAAGAGGTGCAGGTAGATAACGAGCATCTTTCAGCTCAACAAACATCAAATCCAAAATACTTAAGCAGGTATCTAGACCAATCATATCAGCGAGAGCTAGCGGCCCCATTGGGAAGCCTGCCCCAAGTGTCATGATTTGATCGACCTGTTCTGGTGTTGCAGTACCCTCTTCGACAACACGAATCGCTTCATTAATGGTCGGAAGTAAAATTCGATTAAGCACAAAAGCTGGACGGTCTTTAACAACAACCGCTGTTTTACCTAATTTCTCAGCGAGCTCGAGCACAGCCGATCGAGTATTTTCTGAGGTGTGCTTAGTCACTATCACTTCAATCAGGGCCATCAAAGGCACCGGATTCATGAAGTGCACACCCAACATACGATCTGGATTTTCTACTAAAGCTGCCAATCGACCGATTGAAATTGAGGAGGTATTACTCGCCAGAATAGCTGAAGGTTTACATACACCATTGAGCGCTTGAAAAATCTTACGCTTGGTCATCTCATCTTCAGTAGCAGCCTCAACCACCAGGTCACAATTAGCTAGCGCATCCATTGATACAGATGTGGTAATGAAAGGGAGTGGATTGCATCCCGCAGCCAGCTTGTTGCGCTCTTTCAACTTAGCAACACTCGTTTCAGTTCGACCGAGCGCTAGCTCCAACTGATCTGCGGAGATATCTACCAAAACAACCTGGATGCCTGCGCACGCCAAAACCTGGGCGATACCTTGCCCCATCTGACCTGCACCAACGACACCAACCTGCTGAATCATGTAACCAACCTTAAGCTTTTTTGCATGTTTGGAATTATCTAGCAATTAAAGCAAGGACTAAATGACAAGGCGAGACTATTTATTGATATTTTCGGACATGAAATTGCGCTATATTGTGACACTAATACCTAAGTAGAAGCCAATAGATAGATTTTCGGTCAGATCAATGCAGAATTTTGATAACAACAGCATCTCCAGTCATTTTGCATTGGGAACACTTAAATCTGCAGCTCGAATGGGTGTTGATATTGGCTCACTGCTTAAAGACGCAAATCTGGACGGGCGACTTCTCGGTAACCAGAAGTTTAGGTTAACGCCCGCGCAATTTGGCTCGCTAGCTCGACTCTCATGGGAGCGGGGTGACGATGAGTTCATGGCCTGTGCCGAACGTCCAGCCCGGTACGGAACGTTTAGTCTTTTCGCGAGAGAGGCCGTGCGTGCAGAAAACCTGTTAGAGGTTTACAAGCACCTATGCCGCTTTTACCGCTTAGTGAACGAATCCCTCTCGCTTAATCTATCTATCGACGGAGAAAAAGTGACGTTAGAGATGTCGCTATCTAAACCTGAATTGGATCCAGATTACCTTCTAAGAGACTTCCTACTTCTGTTGTGGCACCGCTTTCCAAGCTGGCTCATTGGCCGCAGGATCCAACTATTTGAAGCGCAAATGACAGGCCCCAAACCACCACACGCAGATGAGTATCGGCTTATCTTCCCCTGCCCAGTCTCATATGAAGCATCCGCTAACCGACTCATCTTTGAGGTAGAGGCGTTAAAAGCGCCAATTATCCAAAATCTCGACACCCTTCGAGATCATTTGAGAAGTGCACCGCTGCAATGGTTCACGCGACAAGAGTATCTACCGGTATTCACCCGTCGCGTCAGAGATATCATGGGTCACATGGAGTTTGTCGAGATAGATATGGAAAGTGTCGCCCATCAACTCAATATGACTGTTAGAACGCTACGAAGAAAACTTGATGATGAGGGTACTGGATTTCAAGATATTAAAGACGAGCTCAGACGAGACAGTGCTCTACATCTACTAAACCAATCCTCTCTTTCAATTCAGCGGATATCGCAACAGCTTGGTTTTTCTGAAACTGCTGCATTTACCCGATCTTTTAAGAAGTGGACCGGCCAAACTCCTAGAGAATTTAGGTCTGGTAACAGGTCTGCCCCATAATAGATCCTTTAAGATTTATGCAAAAAACCATCAATACCATCGATGGCAGATTGGCACATCATATTCTCAGCCATAACATCGCCAGCAAATGCGTAGGCATCTGATAGAGCCATCTGACGTTGCGGATAGAACATTGCTTTGCCAAAGCGGATTGCATCAGGGCTCTTTTCGGTAATTTTAGCAACCTTGTCGGCCACAGCTTGATCAAGCTCTTCCTCTTCTACGACCTGACTGACTAGACCCCAGTCATACGCTGTATCAGCATTGATAAAATCACCGGTCACGAGCATATCGAAAGCTCGCTTTGGTGCGATAGATCGAGACAACGCTACCGCAGGAGTCGAACAGAAGAGCCCTAGCTTGATACCCGATACTGCGAAGCGGGCAGAACTTGCCGCAATTACCAAGTCACAGCTAGCAGCCAACTGACATCCTGCGGCAGTCGCAATTCCATGAACCTTCGCTATTACAGGCACAGGAAGCGCCACAATGCTTTGCATTACTTTACCACAACGCCCGAAGAGGTCCTGGTAATAACTCTGCTGAGGATGAGCGCGCATCTCTTTCAGGTCATGCCCAGCACAAAAACCGCGACCGCTACCTGCTATCACCACACAGCGCACACTTTCATCCTGTGCAATATCATCGAGTTCGTGCTGCAGCGCTTCAAGCAATGCTTCAGATAGAGTATTGAAGTGATCAGGGCGATTAAGGGTTAGCTTCACCACACCACTTTTGTCTTCACGTATTAAAACTGTCATCACATCATTCCTCTTATTGTTGGTCTGTGACTAGATTAGTTTTCAGAAACTGTTCGATACTCTCAAGCACCTGCTCTGCATTTGTTCTATGCGGAACGTGAGCACAATCGGGAATTATCACCTGGTCAGAGGGGCCTGCACTCTGATCATGAATATATTGGGGAAATGCCTGCGAGCCATACTCGTCCAATTCACCATGAATAGCGAGCACTGGAGATTTTAGCTCATTAAGCGCATCGGTTAGACGCCATTCAGCGAAGTCAGGATTTAGCCACACATCGGTCCAGGCACTAAGTACCCACCGAGCATTCGCACCATGCCAACGTTCAAGCTTTTCGAGCTGACCATCCTGCGTAAAGAGTAACTTTGCTTCGCTGATAGATTTAAGCGTCTGCTTCTCCACAAAAGCCTGTGCTGCAATCGTAATTACCGCCAAACAATCAGGGTCCGAAGCACCAATTTCCACAGCCATCGCACCTCCCACTGAGTGGCCCAAAACTAGATACTCTTTAAACCCTAAAGCAGTTTTAATTTGTGGAAAGTAGTGCTTAGCTTCTTCAGCTATAAAGTCGAGGTTAGGTAATACTGCTCTGGAGTCGGAGTTTCCAAATCCGAGACGGTCATATGCGATAATAGGTCGTTGGAGTCGTTCGAGAAGCTGTTCTGGAAATTCACGCCACAAGTTAACCGAACCAAGGGAATCATGCATAAGTACCAGGGGCGCAATTTCGGGATATAGCTCTGCCCCCCAGATCTTTATGCTAACCAGCCCCTGATCGGTAGTGACCTGTTTCTCCACCCTATTACTCCTGCAACTCTGCTAAATTCTTGAATAGCTCTAGAGCGCGCGGATTCGCTAGCGCTTCCACATTATTAACCTTTTCGCCTAAGACAGTTTTGCGCACGGCCAGTTCGACTATCTTACCGCTAATTGTGCGAGGGATTTCGGAAACCTGAATAATTACAGCAGGCACATGACGCGGCGTTGTATTTTTTAGAATCTGCTGTCGAATCTTCAGTTTGAGCTCATCATCCAGTCGAAAATCTTCACGAAGCACGACAAATAGAACGACCCTCGTATCATCTCTGTACGGCTGCCCAATACAGACACTCTCGAGCACCTCTCCTAACTGCTCAACTTGACGATAGATCTCAGCTGTTCCTATACGCACACCGCCAGGATTCAATACTGCATCAGATCGCCCATGAATTATTAAACCGCCCTGCTTCGTAATTTCGCCGTAGTCACCATGAGCCCAGATATTCTCAAATCGATCAAAATAGGCAGAACGATACTTCACTTGGCCGGGGTCATCCCAAAAACCGATTGGCATTGATGGAAAGGGGTCGCAGCAAACCAGCTCTCCCTTCTGTTCAACTACTGTTTCGCCTCCATCGTCGAGTATTGCCACAGCCATACCCAAACCGCGACACTGCAACTCGCCAGCGTATACAGGCAAAATTGGACAGCCGAGTGCGAAGCAGGAAATAATGTCTGTACCTCCAGAGATAGAGGCGAGTAAAAGATCTTCTTTAATGTCACGGTATACATATTCGAAGCTCTCATTGCTAAGAGGAGAACCCGTCGATAGTATCGTTCGTAGTTGCGATAGATTATGAGACTCACGCGGCTTAAAGCCAGTCTTTTCCAGCGCTGCCAAATATTTAGCGCTCGTACCAAAGATAGTCACAGACTCCTGTTCCGCTATATCCCACAACACGCGAGGTCCAGGAGCGAAGGGAGAGCCATCGAACAACATTAGTGTGGCGCCTGTAGCAAGACCACTCACTAACCAGTTCCACATCATCCAGCCACAAGTTGTGTAGTAAAAGAGGGTATCCTCGCGCCTCAGATCAGTGTGTAACTGATGCTCCTTAAGATGCTGCAAAAGTGTCCCACCGATGCCATGCACTATGCATTTTGGCTGGCCAGTAGTGCCTGATGAATACATAATATAAAGCGGATCATCAAAGGCCATTCGCTCAAACCTGATGTCGGAAGCTGTCTTATCAACAAAGTCTTCCCAGTGCAACGCCTTGCTAATCACAGAGAGTTCAACGTACTCGTCAATGTAGGGAATCACTACCAACTGCTCTACAGACGGTAAAGCATCTACAAGCTGTGCGCTCTTTTCCCACGTTTCGATACGTTTGCCGTTATAGAGATAGGCACTAACGGTGAAAAGAACTTTAGGAGCAACCTGACCAAATCGATCGAGAACCCCCTGAAAACCAAAATCCGGAGAGCAGGATGTCCAGGTTGCACCTAGACTTGTTGCAGCCAGCATAGCAACGCAGGTCTGCGGCAGATTTGGTAAGAAACCAGCAACTACATCGCCCTTCCCAACACCAAGATTACGCAGAGCGGATGCACATTGAGCAACACTAGTATACAAATCAGAGTAGCTTAGGCTCTGTCGCCCACCCTGCTCATTGCGAAATAAAATCGCAGTGCGATTATCACGAAACTTAAGCAGATTTTCTGCAAAGTTTAGCTTTGCGCCGGGAAACCAACGCGCTCCAGGCATTTTTTGCCTATCTACCAGATAAGGCTCACGCCCTTTATCGCCTAACACATCAGCCGAGTCCCAAATGTCAGACCAAAACTGCTCAGAGTTCTCAACTGACCATTCGTGAAGTTGAGAATATTCCTGCAGAGTTAATGAGTATTTGCGATTAACGGTCTGCATAAATTGCCACACCTGAGTATGTTCAATCTGGGACTGAGTCGGTTGCCAAAGTTGTTTAGCCATAATAGGAATCTCTTTTGCGCTAAGGCTTATCTTCAGGTCGACGTTTAAGCATATTAGTCACAAGATAGCTCACGACCTTCTCTCTATGCTGATTAAAGCCCTCTATGCGGTAACGTACGATGCCGATGTTTGGTTTTGATTTTGAAGGGCTTAACTCCTCGATCTGCGCTTCACACCTCAGAGTGTCACCTGGACGCACTGGGATCAAAAAACGGAGCTCATCGATTGCTGGCCCACCCATAGAGCAGGCCCTAAAGTGATCCCGCTGAATAAATAGTCTGAAACAGAGGGCAATCGTTTGAAAGCCACTGGCAATCAAACCTCCAAAATGGCTTTCAGCTGCCGCTTGGTTATCTACATGAAAACTCTGCGGATCATACATCATCGCGAAGTCTATAATCTGAGCTTCAGTTAACGTTGCACTGCCGCCTTCGAGGCGCTCTCCTATAGTGAAATCATCGAAATAACGCATAAAATATAGCTCCGTTTCTCTTACTAGATTCTTAGCCCGCCATCCATCTCAACGATTCGACCGGTGAAGAAGTCATTTTCAATAATATATTGTAGAGTGTGAGCCATCTCTTCGGTTTCACCCAAGCGACGCAGCGGTACAGATGAAATCATCCTGTCGATCGCTTCTGGTTTCATCTGCGCAGTCATTTCTGTAGCAATAACACCTGGTGCAATTCCACCAACACGAATCTTATGTCGCGCCAACTCACCCGCCCAGCTTGCTACCATTGTTGCAACAGCCGCTTTAGTTGCCGAGTAGTTGGTCTGACCGATATTACCCGCACGTGAAACTGAGGAGATATTTACAATAACGCCACCTTCACCCTGAACCGCCATAATCGCAGCAGCCTCACGACCACACAGGAAGCTACCGACCATATTAACGTTCACAACAGACTGGAACTGATCGAGTGACATCTTGTCTTGCAACTCTCCATCCTTAACTTTTATCAACATACCATCGCGCATGAGTCCGGCGTTATTCACTAATCCATTGATCTTTCCAAACTCTGTTTTGATCTTAACAAAACAGTCTTCTACCGCTGTCTCGTTAGTAATATCGCAAAGATATCCTCGCGCTTCACCACCTAGAGACTGACACGAGGCAACCGCTTCGTTGAGGTTTTCTTCACTCAGGTCGATAAGAGCCAAACCAGCCCCCTGCCTAGCAAGACTTTCGGCCATTGCTCGGCCAAGTCCACGTCCACCACCGGTAATAACAAACACGTTATTTTTTATTTGCATATTGATTTCACCCTGTCTTAAATCATTTCAATCGCGACTGCAGTAGCCTCGCCACCACCAATGCAAAGCGAAGCTAAGCCACGCTTTTTCCCGCTCTGTTTTAGAGCATGCAGAAGAGTCACAAGGATTCTCGAGCCGCTTGAACCTATCGGGTGTCCTAGCGCACAAGCACCACCACGAACATTGACTTTAGAACCATCTAAACCTAGTTCACTAATCGCCAACATGGTCACTACCGCGAAGGCTTCATTAATCTCAAAGAGATCAATGGAATTTAGATCCCAGTTAGCACGTTCAGCTGCTTTCTTAATCGCACCGATTGGCGCAATTGTGAACTCCGCAGGTAGTTGAGCATGGGTACTGTGCGAAGCTATACGAGCCAACGGTGTGAGCCCCTTAGCCTTAGCCGTGGACTCTCGCATAAGTAATAGCGCAGATGCTCCATCAGAGATCGAGCTAGAATTGGCAGCTGTGACTGTGCCATCTTTTTTGAATGCAGGCTTAAGAGAACGGATCTTATCAATACGAGCGTTACCGGGTTGCTCGTCAAAATCGACGATCACCTCTCCCTTACGAGTTTTAACATTCACAGGAACGATCTCTTCTGAAAATTCCTTACGATCCATTGCACCAAGAGCCTTTTCGAGTGAAGCAATCGCGAAGTCGTCCATTGCCTCTCTAGTAACCTGATAATCATCAGCGCTTTTTTGAGCGTAGAGACCCATCAAGCCACCTTCGTAGGCATCTTCAAGACCATCACAAAACATATGATCAATCACCTGTGAATGCCCCATACGCATACCGGAACGCGCCTTAGGAAGTAGGTATGGCGCCTGGCTCATATTTTCCATACCTCCAGCCACCATAACATCAACCATGCCTGCCTTAAGCTGGTCATGGGCCAACATAACCGCTTTCATACCTGATCCACACATCTTATTAATAGTTGTACAGCCAGCTGCATCAGGTATACCAGCCCCGCGTGATGCCTGACGAGCAGGCGCCTGACCAAGGCCTGCTGGAAGGACACAACCCATGACAACTTCATCAACATCGGCTGGTGCTATACCTGCACGTTCGATGACCGCCCTTATCGCCGTAGCCCCAAGCTCTGGCGCCCTCACGTGTGAAAAGACACCCATCATCCCTCCCATAGGAGTTCGGGCTGCACTTACTATTACAATTGGATCTTGGTTCATGGCTTACCTATCTAAATGAAAGTTTACGTAAACGTAATCCTGAGATTAAAAAGAGAGAGGCAGTGCCTCTCAATTAGTTAACTAAAATTCTTCTTCATGAACTTCTGGAATTCACCCACGATTCCGCTACGGAATGCCAGCACACAGACAACGAAAATTAGCCCCATGATGATATGAATGTAATTACCTAACTCACCACCCGAAAGATAGTTCTGAATAGTAACTACAGAAGCTGCCCCAACAAGCGGCCCCAACAGCGTTCCCATGCCACCCAGAAGGGTCATAAGTACAACTTCTCCTGACATATGCCAGTGAGCATCAGATAACGACGCAAGCTGAAACACCAAGGTTTTTGTCGAACCAGCCAAACCAGCCAGACTCGCCGAGATAATAAATGCGACCCACTTATAGTCATTCACATTGTATCCAAGAGAAACAGCACGAGGCTCATTCTCGCGTATCGCTTTCAGTATCTGGCCAAAGGGTGAATGGATAGTACGGTTTATTAACCAGAAGCCGAACAGGAAAATTACCAGAACGGTGTAGTACATATTTAGACTATCGCTTAAGTCGATAAAGCCAAATAATTCACCGCGCGGTATACCCTGCATGCCGTTTTCGCCACCCGTAAATGGGGCTTGTAGATAGAAGAAGAAAGCCAACTGCGCGAGCGCTAAGGTCACCATTGCGAAATAGATGCCCTCTCGCTTAACTGCCAACTTACCATAAAGTGCACCAAGCAAGCCTGCGGCAATGGTGCCACAGAGTATGCCTAGCTCAGGCGACAAGCCGGTCTCCATAACCAAGTAGCCAGTTACATAGCCACCGGTACCCAAGAAGGCTGCATGTCCAAATGAGAGCAAACCTACATAACCTAGTAGCAGGTTAAAAGCCATCGCGAACAGACCGAAACACAGCACTTTCATCACAAAAACAGGGTAAAGGATATAAGGCGCAATCAGACCCAAGGCCACAAGAATAAGTGTCGATTTAGAAACTTTAAACATCTTAACTCCTACGCCTCTTTACCAAAAAGACCCGACGGTTTAAGTAACAGCACGATCACCATTACGACAAAAATAATCGTGGTTGAAGCCTCGGGATAGAAGTACTTTGTTAATCCTTCTAAAATACCCATTGCCAACCCTGTAAGAATCGCTCCACCAATAGAGCCCATTCCGCCAATAACTACTATCGCAAAAACAACGATTAATAGATCAGCCCCCATGTATGGAGATACCGAATATATAGGGGCAGCCAGTACGCCACCCAAACCTGCAAGGCCAACACCAAATCCAAAGGTCAGTGTGACAATCAATGGCACATTGATACCAAATGCCTGCATCAATTTGGGATTTTCAGTGCCTGCGCGTAGATAAGCGCCCAACTTGGTTTTTTCAATCATGTACCAAGTCAAACCACACACAAGTACCGAGACTACGATAATCCACGCACGATAGGTCGGCAGGTACATGAATGGCAGTTTGAAACCGCCTTTTAACTCGGCAGGAATCTTGTACGACAAGCCTGACGAACCAAAAATATGAGTAAATACGCCCTGAAGAATCAGCGCTATACCGAAGGTTAGTAGAAGACTGTAAAGATGGTCTTCATTAGAGATGCGGCGCAATAGAAAACGCTCCATTATTACGCCTATTAAACCGACAGCCAAAGGAACAATAAAAAGAGCTGCCCAATAATTTATTCCAAAATACTGAAGCACCATCCATGCCATGAAGGCACCCAGCATATAAAGTGCACCTTGAGCAAAGTTAATAATTTTTAGCAAACCAAAAATTATTGCCAGTCCTAAACTCAGAAGCGCATAAAATGAGCCATTAATAAGGCCGATTAGAAGCTGCCCAAAGAGGCCGAAAACATTAATATCAAAAAGTGACGCCATTACCTTTTCCTTTGAGGGAATGGCTGATGGGTCATAAAACCCATCAGCACACGTTGGTCAGATTACTTCGCTGCGAAGTTACACTGATCCATCATTGGACCAAATGCCTGGTCACCAGGGATAACATTCTGTACTTCGAAGATGTCATCGGCAGAGCTTCGCTCATCACCTTTTTTGATACGCACTTGGTACATATCATGAACCATACGACCATCGGCACGAAGGTATGCATTGCGTGCGAAGAAGTCGTTAGGCTTGTTCTTCTTCATCACAGCCATAACTGCTTCAGCCTCATCAGTACCCGCTTCTTTAACCGCGTTTAGGTAATGCATGACCATAGAGTACTGTCCTGCCTGTCCCATTGCAGGGATAGAACCATGACGCTCTTTAAAACGCTTAGACCACGCACGTGTCTGCTCATCTAGATCCCAATAGAAACCTGTAGTTGTAAGCATTCCTCCAGCAACATCTGGATCTAGCGCCTGTGCGTTAGGTGTAAACACCAATAGACCAGCTACATCAGCCGATTCAGTCAAACCAAACTCTGCAGCCGCTTGAAGTGAGTTAACGAAATCAGCGCCCGCATTTGCTAGTGCGACAACATCTGCGCCTGACGACTGAGCCTGAAGAATGAATGAAGAGAAGTCCGTTGTACCAAGTGGTGCACGAGCTGCACCTAGCACCTCACCACCATTATCAGTAACAACTTTACTAGCTACACCCTCAAGCGCATGTCCAAATGCGTAGTCAGCAGTAATGAAGAACCATTTCTTCTTACCAGACTGAACCATTGGCTTAACTGTACCGTTTGCTAGTGCAACTACGTTGTAGGTCCAATGAGCGTTGTAAGGTGAACATGCTTTAGTTGTAAAGGCATGCGATGCAGATGTAGAAATAAGAGCAAGCTTACCTTTCTCTTTTGTAACTTCTGTAACAGCACCAGTTACGGAGGATGCCACCAAACCTGAAACAGCATCAACGCCTTCAGTATCAAGCCACTTACGGGTAATTGAAGCACCAACATCGGCTTTGTTTTGGTCATCTGCACTAACTATTTCGATTGGTTTACCTAATACAGTACCCCCAAAATCTTCTACTGCCATCTGAGTAGCAGTAACACAACCAGCGCCACAGATATCAGCGTAAACACCACCCATATCTGCAAGCACACCAATTTTAACAACATCACCACTAATGCCAGCAGCGCTTGCAGCACTGATTGACATAGCCGCACCGATAGCAGTTGCTAATAGCTGAGGTTTAATTGATTTCATGGATATATCCTTCATTTTTATATTTATTAGCCTAAGGGCCGAAGTAACTTCACCGATAGTTCTTGAGGAAATTCAAAAACTGCTCAGTTCGTTTACACACCAAGAAGTGTGTTTAACAGAGGCGTTTTAGCTTCAAGCTCATGCTTAGCGACCTCTTCGACTATATGGCCATGTTCAACCACATAATGCCGATCTGCGATAGGAGCAGCAAAACGAAAGTTTTGCTCTACCAATAGTATTGTTAGTCCGCGACGTTTTAGCTCAACTAGAACCTCACCCAGCTTCTTGACAATTACTGGAGCCAACCCTTCAGTAATCTCATCAAGCAATAGAATATTGGCACCAGAACGCAAAATACGTGCAATCGCCAACATCTGCTGTTCACCACCCGATAAACGAGTGCCCTGACTAAAGCGACGCTCTAAGAGATTAGGAAAGATTTCGTAGATTTCCTCCACACTCATCCCATCACTACGAACTGTCGGTGGAAGCATAAGATTCTCTTCAACATTTAAACTCGCGAAGATGCCACGCTCTTCAGGACAAAACCCAACGCCAAGATGAGCGACACGATGAGCAGGAAGTTCAAGGGTCTCAGCACCATTAATATTGATGCTACCTGTGCGACGCCCGACCATATTCATAATTGAGCGCAACGTCGTTGAACGACCAGAACCGTTACGACCCAGCAGGGTTACAAGCTCACCCTGCATTACATGCAGATCAATACCGTGAAGGATATGAGACTCACCGTAGAAAGCATGCAAATCACGAATCCGGATTTTTTCATTACCAGTCATCATGCTTCAGCCTCCTCTTCGCTAACACCAAGATAAGCTTCTCGTACCCGGCTATCGGCAGAAACAGTTGCATAGTCACCCTCTGTAAGGATAGCGCCTCGCTGTAGCACCGAAATATTATCGGCAAGTTTTGAGACAACATGAAGATTGTGCTCGACCATCAATATCGTTCTATCCTTCGATACCTTTTTAATCAATTCAGCAACCGTCTCAACATCTTCATGACCCATACCCTGAGTTGGCTCATCCAGCAACATCAACTCAGGATCTAGCGCCAACGTAGTTGCAATCTCAAGTGCTCGCTTGCGACCGTATGGCTGATCAACCGTTAAAGAGTTCGCATGGTCCGCCAATCCAACCGAATCTAATAGCTCGATAGCTCGATCATTTAATCGATCTAAAACTTTCTCAGACTTCCAAAAATGAAAGCTATTACCCTCTTTGCGCTGCAATGCAATACGAACATTTTCCAGGACTGTCAGGTGAGGGAATACCGCAGAGATCTGAAAAGAACGAATCACGCCACGACGTGCAATTTCAGCGGAACGCATATTCGTAATGTCGTTGCCATTAAAAAGAATCTGCCCCGAGGTCGGGATCAAAAATTTGGTTAACAGATTGAAGACCGTGGTTTTACCAGCCCCGTTAGGACCAATAAGCGCATGAATACTTCCGCGCTCAATGTTCAAGTTCACATTATCTACAGCAGTGAATCCCTTGAACTCTTTAATCAGATTCTTCGTCTGCAATACGTAATCGGCACTCATGAAGCTTAGCTTTTCCCGTCTATTCGATGTTGTTTTTATTGCAGCACAGCATGAGAAAACGACTTTCAAAATGCTTTAGCTTGAGCGTAAACTTAGCAAGTAATAACCCGGAAAGCAAAGTACTACTTTAGTAATACGAGAGGGTATTTTTACTAAAAAAACTCAATATTATTATTATTTTTCAACAACTTAAGAAAAAATTCACATCATTAATAATAAATAAAGGTTTTCACTTATTAATGTTTACGTAAACGTAAAGCTGGGTTATTGTAGCTTTATATATTTTTTATAAGGCAGCCCATGACCGAGCAAACCACCTTCTCAATTAGCGATCTTGCAAAAGAGTTTGACCTAACCACCCGAAGCGTTCGCTTCTACGAAGACCAAAATCTTCTCTTCCCAACAAGAAGAGGACAGACACGAATTTACTCCAAGCAGGACCGCGTGCGTTTGAAGCTTATTCTACGAGGCAAGCGCCTAGGCTTCTCTTTAGCTGAGATAGGCGAGCTATTCTCTCTCTGGGACGAAACTAGTTCGGGCAGTGAAAAGCAACTCAAGCGACTACTAGAGGTAATCAACACCAAGCGAGCAGAACTGGCACAACAGCTTGAAGATATAGCCAACCTCCAAACCGAACTTTCCGCTGCCGAGGTTCGATGCCTCGAGGCACTTAACGAACTTCGTGAGCAATCAACAAACAAACGCAACGCTGTTTAATACAAATAATAGGAATATACGATGATTTCACAATACTCTGGACTCAACTTTGGCCTTGGCGAAACCATTGAAATGATGCGTGACCAAGTCAATGCTTTTGCTGCAAAAGAGATCGCACCTCGCGCAGCCGAAATTGATCTTAATAACGAATTCCCCAAAGACCTGTGGCGCAAGTTTGGAGACATGGGTCTGTTAGGCATTACTGTTAAGGAAGAGTATGGCGGCGTTGACATGGGCTACCTTGCACACGTAATAGCAATGGAAGAACTTAGCCGAGCTTCTGCATCTGTTGCCCTATCATACGGCGCTCACTCCAATCTTTGCGTAAATCAGATTCACCGAAACGGCACTGAAGAACAGAAACAGAAATACTTACCAAAGTTAATTAGTGGGGAACACGTAGGGGCTCTCGCAATGTCTGAGCCTAATGCTGGTTCCGATGTTGTATCAATGAAATTAACTGCGCGTGATAACGGCGATCATTACCTACTTAACGGTAATAAAATGTGGATCACAAACGGACCAGACGCTGATACATATGTTATCTACGCAAAAACAGATACATCTGCTGGAGCAAAAGGCATTACAGCATTTATCGTAGAGCGTGATTACCCTGGTTTTTCGCGTCACCAGAAGCTTGATAAATTAGGTATGCGAGGATCCAACACTTGTGAACTAGTTTTCATCGACTGCCCTGTTCCTAAAGAGAACATTTTAGGCGAGCTAAATGGTGGTGTTCGTGTACTTATGTCTGGATTAGATTATGAGCGTCTAGTTCTAGCTGGTGGGCCTCTGGGAATTATGGAAGCGGCGATGGATATCTCCATCCCATACATCCGTGACAGACAGCAGTTTGGCCAAGCCATTGGTGAATTTGAACTAGTGCAAGGAAAGGTGGCTGATATGTACACGTTGATGAACGCATGTAAGTCATACACATACACGGTAGCTCAAGCTGCGATGCGTGGTGAAACAAGCCGTAAAGACTGTGCTGGTGTTATCTTATACACAGCAGAGACGGCGACAAAGCTAGCACTCGATGCTATTCAACTCCTCGGCGGCAACGGTTACATCAATGAATTCCCTACTGGCAGACTTCTTCGCGACGCTAAGCTTTATGAGATTGGCGCCGGCACATCAGAAATCCGTCGAATGCTTATTGGCCGAGAGCTGTTCCTAAACAAGTAACAGAACCAATCAGAGGTGGAGAGTCATTCATCACCTCATCATCATTTGATACAAGTTGTGAGGAACAGTGTATGCCTATACTGCAAAGCAAGGTTAATAAACGTGCAATTGAATTTATTAACAACAACACAAGCATGACCAATGCAGTCAACGATCTTAGAGAAAAAGTAAAGCTAGTCGAACAAGGGGGTGGCGCTAAGTATCAAGAGCGCCATCTTTCACGCGGCAAGCTGCTTCCTCGAGATCGAGTAAACGTCCTTCTGGATGAAGGTTCACCTTTTCTAGAGCTTTCACAACTAGCAGCCTATGAAGTTTACGACGATAACGTACCTGCTGCAGGCGTTATTACTGGCATTGGCAGGGTTAGCGGCCAGGAATGCATGATTATCGCAAATGATGCGACGGTTAAGGGCGGCACCTACTTCCCTCTTACGGTTAAAAAGCATTTGCGTGCGCAAGAGATTGCCGAGCAAAACAATCTACCTTGCATCTACCTTGTAGACTCAGGGGGTGCGAACCTACCCCAACAAGATCAAGTATTTCCGGATCGTGACCATTTCGGTCGCATCTTCTTCAATCAGGCCAGAATGTCAGCAAAAGGGATACCGCAGATTGCGGTAGTAATGGGGCTTTGTACGGCAGGTGGAGCTTATGTTCCTGCAATGGCGGACGAATCAATCATTGTACGCAATCAAGGCACTATCTTCCTAGCAGGCCCTCCCCTCGTAAAAGCCGCTACAGGTGAAGTGGTGAGCGCTGAAGATCTTGGCGGTGCCGATGTTCACTGTAAAATTTCAGGCGTAGCAGACCACTATGCAGAAAATGACGCACACGCTTTACAGATCGCACGAACCTGTGTGGCTAACCTAAACCGCCGCAAGCAGGTTGAAGGAGATATCCGAGCACCAAAAGCACCACTTTTCGATGCGAATGAAATCTACGGAATTGTAGGAACAGATCTTAAAAAACCATTCGATGTTAGAGAAATTATCGCTCGTATCGTCGATGGTTCTGAATTCGATGAATTCAAAAAGCTATACGGCACAACACTTATTACGGGATTTGCCCACATCCACGGATATCCAGTAGGCATCTTGGCCAATAACGGCATCCTGTTTAGCGATTCAGCCCAGAAAGGGGCACATTTTATTGAGCTATGTTGCCAAAGAAAGATTCCTCTTATCTTCTTGCAAAATATAACTGGATTCATGGTTGGACAAAAAAGTGAATCGGAAGGTATTGCCAAGCATGGTGCGAAACTAGTCACAGCAGTTGCTTGTGCTGATGTTCCTAAGCTTACAGTTTTGATTGGCGGCTCATTTGGTGCTGGTAACTATGGAATGTGTGGCAGAGCCTATAGCCCTAACTTCTTGTGGATGTGGCCGAACGCTCGCATATCTGTGATGGGCGGTGAACAAGCAGCAGGCGTTCTAGCCACAGTAAAAAGAGACGGTTTAGAGCGCCAAGGACAAACCTGGTCTGCTGAGGAAGAGGCTGAGTTCAAAAAGCCTGTGTTAGACACATATGAGCGTCAGGGGCATCCATACTATGCTAGCGCTCGACTGTGGGATGATGGCGTCATAGATCCAGCACAAACTCGTGAAGTTCTAGCTATGGGGCTCTCTGCAGCGCTAAACAAACCGGTCCCGGACACTAAGTTCGGCGTATTCCGTATGTAAGAGGTGAATATGTCTGAATCTTTAGTTCTTCTCGAAAAAACCAAATCAGGCTGTGCGAATCTTGTAATCAATCGTCCTGAAGTCCACAACGCTTTTGATGACACTATCATCGAGCAGCTCATTACTGGACTTAAAGAAGCCGAAAACGATCCCGATGTTCGCGTCTTAGCACTACGATCTAATGGTAAGAACTTTTCTGCCGGGGCTGATCTTGGCTGGATGAAACGGATAGCAAATAACAGTTATGCAGAAAACCTCGTTGATGCAGGCCGACTTGCCGAGCTGATGCGTTGTCTTTACCAATTTTCTAAACCAACTATCTGCCTCGTTCAAGGTGCTGCTTATGGCGGTGCGGTTGGACTAGCCGCATGCTGCGATATCGTGATTGCTGAAGAAGGAAGTCGATTCTGCTTGAGTGAAGTGAAAATCGGACTAATTCCAGCAGTTATATCGCCATATGTCGTTCGTGCAATTGGCGAAAGACAATCACGAAGATTTTTCCTAACTGCTGAGCCATTTAATGCACTTGAAGCATATAGATTTGGATTAGTTCATGAGGTAGTGAGTGACTCAACTCAATTTGATGAGGCCCTAGAAAAGTTCACAAGCATTTTGATCGGGAACAGCCCTCAGGGAATGCATGCAGCTAAAGATCTCATCTTTGCCGTTAGCAATAAAGAAATTGATGAACCTCTAATAAATGATACAGCTCGCCGCATAGCAGAAATTCGTGTAAGCCCAGAAGGTCAGGAAGGACTAGGTGCCTTCCTTGAAAAGCGCAAGCCGAACTGGATTCAGGAGTAACCCAAGATGTTTAGTAAAATATTAATTGCAAACCGTGGCGAGATCGCATGCCGCGTTATTCAGACAGCACATCGTTTAGGCATAAAATGTGTTGCGGTTTACTCAGAAGCAGATGCGAATGCGCGACATGTAACCATGGCCGATGAAGCATTCCTATTAGGCCCTGCACCTAGTTCAGAAAGTTATTTACGCACAGATGCGATTATAGATATCTGCAAGCGCTCAGGTGCACAAGCAGTCCACCCAGGCTATGGTTTCTTATCTGAAAACACCTCTTTTGCAGAAGCTCTTGAAGCACAGGGAATAACATTCATTGGCCCTCCTTCGTCCGCTATTGCTGCGATGGGCTCCAAATCTGCCGCGAAAGCAATTATGGAAGATGCAGGTGTTCCATTAGTTCCTGGCTACCATGGTGAAGATCAATCACCTGAGTTGCTGCGCAAAGAGTCAGAGCGTTGTGGTTACCCACAGCTTCTCAAAGCCATTGCGGGTGGCGGTGGTAAAGGGATGCGCGTTGTAAATTCATTAGAAGAGTTTGATAGTGCATTGCAGTCTGCTCGCCGAGAAGCGCAAAACGCTTTTGGCAATCCCGACATGCTTATTGAACGCTATCTTACTCAACCTCGCCACGTAGAAATTCAAGTTTTCTGTGATCAATTAGGTCATTCAATTTACCTTGCTGAACGCGATTGTTCTGTGCAGCGCCGCCATCAAAAAGTAATCGAGGAAGCTCCTGCTCCAGGACTTTCAGATGAAACCAGGCGTGCGATGGGAGAGGCCGCTGTTCGAGCAGCAGAGGCTATTAATTACGTTGGCGCCGGCACAGTTGAATTTCTGTATGACGTAGATGGCTCCTTCTACTTCATGGAGATGAATACACGTCTACAAGTAGAACACCCTGTAACAGAAATGATTACAGGCCTAGACCTAGTCGAATGGCAACTTCGTATAGCTAGTGGCGAAGCACTTCCTCTTGCTCAGAACGAACTAACAATTAAAGGGCATGCACTTGAAGCGCGCATATATGCTGAAGACCCAGAGAATGACTTCCTTCCAGCTACAGGCAAACTGAACTACCTGAGAACGCCTGTAGAAAGCAATCATGTCCGAGTTGACACTGGTGTTGTTGAGGGTGACGAAGTCAGCATCTATTACGACCCTATGATTGCTAAATTGATTGTATGGGATGAGTGCAGAGAAAAAGCCGTTGATCGCATGGTACAAGCACTTGAGGATTATCGTATTTCAGGTGTTAAAACTAACACCCAATTCCTTCATGCACTTGCTGATTCAACTCCATTTAGAGAATGCGAATTAGACACAGGATTCATTGAAAAACACGAAAAACTAATTTTCAAATCACAGTCTGCAGATAAAAATCGCTTACTTGCTATTGCTACGGCTTTCTTTTGCGAATCTGAACGAAGCAACTCAATCATTCCAGGCGACCAGTTCTCCCCTTTCAGCTCAACTAGTAGCTGGCGTTTGAACTCTTCATATTCTCGGCCAGTTACGTTAGTGATTGATGATGAGCACTATGATCTTAATGTATTAGAGATAGGAAATTGCTATCACCTCAGTCTCGGTGATATCCACTATGAAGTGAAAGCTTGCCTATCGGAGGATCTCCTTTCTCTGGTGATTGATGGCCATAAACTCTCTGTTCATGGGAATTTAGATGGAGACAAGCTGGCACTATTTTACCAAGGCGAACAATTTGAATGTATTCGCCATCGTCAGACATTTACTGATACAAATGAGAACAACGAAGGTTCACTCTCAGCTCCAATGAACGGAGCGGTGGTCGCCGTTCTAGTCGAAGAAGGTCAAGAGGTGACTGCGGGACAGGCGCTTGTGATTATGGAAGCTATGAAAATGGAGCATAAAATTTCCGCACCGTACGACGGGAAGGTAAGCTCAATTTTTTATGCTGATGGTGACATGGTTAGCGAAGGCGCAGACCTTATTGCGATAGAGCCACTCGCGGAGGTTGAAGCTTAATGAATTTACCCAATTCAGTAAGAATCGTTGAGGTAGGCCCCCGTGATGGTCTTCAAAATGAAAAAGGTGAATTCATTAGCACCGAGGTTAAGGTTGAACTGATCAATTCCCTGGCGGATGCTGGGCTCACTCATATTGAAGCTGCAAGCTTCGTTTCACCGAAATGGGTGCCTCAGATGGCAGATGCTACTGAAGTCATGAGTGGTATTGAACGCAAGAAGGGTGTGACCTATTCAGCATTAACTCCTAACTTGATTGGCCTTGAAGGCGCAATTAGCGGTCGCGCTAATGAAATTGCCGTATTCAGTGCAGCTTCTGAGGCGTTTACTGAAAAAAACATCAACTGTTCAATAAGTGAAAGTTTAGAGCGTTTTAAGCCCGTCATGTCCGCCGCCGAAAAGGCTGGTATTCCTGTTCGCGGATATGTCTCGACAGTAATTGGCTGCCCCTACGCTGGAGATATCGATCCAGAGGCTGTGGCGAAAGTTGCGGAAGCTATGTACAAAATGGGCTGCTATGAGATATCGCTAGGTGATACGGTAGGGGTCGGAACTCCATTAAAAGTGAAGCGCATGCTGGCCGCAGTGAGTGCTCTCGTCCCTAAAGAGCGTTTGGCTGTTCATTTTCACGATACCTACGGGCAAGCGTTGGCGAATATTTACGCAGCTCTTGAAGAGGGAATTGCAGTCATCGATAGTTCTGTTGCAGGCCTTGGAGGATGCCCATACGCTAAGGGTGCCTCTGGGAATGTGGCAACTGAAGATGTGGTCTACTTGCTGGAAGGTTTAGGCATTTCATCAGGTATTAATCTGGATGCTTTAGTGAAAACTAGCCACTGGATCACCAAAAAACTGGATAAGAAAAATAACTCAAAGGTCGCATTGGCAATGGGAGCTGATCGATTACAGTTGGAGGAACAATAATGAGCGCACAACCAAAACATATAACCGCTCTCGAACTTGGCATCCCAGCACGAGAAGAACTGCCAGATAATTTTCAAAAATACTTTAATGTTTGTGATGAAAAGCTTGGCATGGTTCCAAATGTACTAAAAGCCTACAGTCATCGACCGGATCAACTGGACGTCTTTTCTCGCATTTACAACGAGCTAATGTTCGGTGAAAGCGGCGTAACCAAATTAGAGAAAGAGATGATTGCTGTTGCTGTTTCAGCATCGAATAGCTGCTACTACTGTCAAGTAGCTCACGGAGCCGCCGTGCGGGGATACTCTGGTGATCCAACCTTAGGTGAATTAATGGTGATGAACTATCGTGCAGCTGAGCTTTCCGAGCGTCAGCGCGCAATGCTCGACTTCGCAGTAAAGTTAACAGAGTCTCCAGAGGCTATGATCGAAGCTGATCGCCAAGCGCTCCGAGATGTTGGCTTCAGCGATCGCGACATTTGGGATATAGCCAATGTCGCTGGTTTCTACAATATGACCAACCGCGTAGCAAGTGCTGTCGATATGCAACCAAACCTTGAATACCACACACAGAATCGGTCTTAACCTTAAATCACTACAACTCTAAGGAGCTAAGGAATGAAAACAATAAACCTAAGCTACACGAATGGCGTTTCAACTACACCTTTACTCGGCACTACAATCGGTGACAAGTTTGATGAAATTGCTCATCGCTTTGCTGATAATGACGCATTAATTGTGCGTCATCAAAACATCCGCTGGACCTATGCTGAGCTGGCTGAAAGAGTGGAACAGGCGGCTAAAGCCTTCATCGCGATCGGTGTCGAACCTGGTGATCGTGTTGGCATGTGGTCACCGAACTGCGCTGAATGGACTATTACCCAATTCGCTACTGCAAAAGTCGGTGCGATTCTAGTAAATATCAACCCTGCTTACCGCTTACATGAACTTGAGTATGCACTCAACCAATCAGAGGCCAAGTATTTAGTAACCGCAGATTCTTTTAAGAGCTCCGACTACCGCGGCATGCTCTATGAATTAGCACCTGAATTACAACACGCTGCTGTTGGAGCACTCGAATCGACCAAGTTGAACCACCTAAAAGGAGTGATCAATCTCGATTCAGACAAACATTCCGGCATGTGGCGCTGGAACGACTTTGTAGAGCTAGGACAGGGTGTCTCAAGTGAGCACCTTGAATCTGTTCAGTCGGCACTACAGGCTGATGATGCAATTAATATTCAATATACATCTGGTACCACCGGCTTCCCGAAAGGTGCCACCCTGTCGCATCATAATATTCTTAACAACGGTTTCTTCGTGGCAGAGTCGATGAACCTGACCGATCAAGATCGCATGGTTATTCCAGTCCCTCTATACCACTGCTTCGGTATGGTGATGGGTAACCTCGGATGTGTGACTCATGGCGCGACAATGATTTACCCATCCGATGCGTTCGAGCCCCAGTCAGTGCTCGAAACCGTTGAGGCTGAACGAGCTACCGCACTTTACGGTGTTCCTACAATGTTCATTGCTGAACTTGAGCACCCGGAATTTGATAAGTACGACGTATCAACTCTTCGTACTGGCATCATGGCCGGCTCTATCTGCCCCGCCGAAGTGATGAAAGCTGTCAACTCAAAACTACACATGAAAGAGGTACAGATCGCCTACGGTATGACTGAGACTAGCCCAGTATCTACCCAGACTGCTGCCAGTGATCCATTCGAAAAACAGGTCACCACTGTTGGTCGCACTCAACCGCACCTGGAGACGAAACTGGTGGACCCAGCCACGGGCCATACGGTCCCACGAGGCGAGATTGGTGAGCTTTGTACTCGCGGATACAGCGTAATGCTTGGGTACTGGAACAACTTAGAAGCGACTAGCAATGCGATTGATGAGGCACGCTGGATGCATACAGGTGACCTCGCCATTATGGACGATGAAGGCTATATCCAAATCGTGGGCCGCATCAAAGATATGGTGATTCGTGGAGGTGAAAATATCTACCCGAAAGAGATTGAGGAGTTCCTATACACCCATCCACACATCTCTGACGTACAGGTGATCGGGGTTCCTGACAAACGCTTCGGTGAAGAGTTAGTCGCATGGATTAAGCTGGTTGCAAATGCACCTGAGGTAAGCGCAGATGATTTGAAGGAGTTCTGTAAAGGACAGATCACACACTTCAAGATTCCTAAGCACTTCAAATTTACTGATAGCTTCCCAATGACCGTGACCGGCAAGATCCAGAAATTCAAGATGCGTGAAATATCTATTAGTGAGTTAGAGATCGAGAGCGAGTAATAGTCAACAAGGGGAGCTAAATACTCCCCTTATCTTCTCAGGTAAATATGTCTGTAACAATTCAAAATCACTACCAAAATGAACTCGATGTAGAACTGATCGTCGGGCAAATTCGCAAACATTTCTCTGAAGGCGCAGAAGACTTTCAACTAGCGCCAGTTGACCAACTACATGTCGGTGGTTTGGGCGCATCAAAAAGGCTACTTGAGCGACTAACACCTCTGAAACCGCTACATGTTTTGGAGGTCGGGTCAGGTTTAGGTGGATTAATGCGTCAAGTGGAGTCACACGGGACGATGCAAGTCACCGGAATCGACATCTGTCACGAATTCAACCGCCTTAACCGCGAGCTTAGCCGTGTTGCAGTGGGCGATTTCAGAGGTCGAGTAGTAACAGCTGATGCACTTGCTTTACCTTTCAAAGACTCCAGTTTTGATCTAATTATATTTCAACATTCTTTACTCAACATACCCGATACTCAAGCGCTGTTAAACGAGTGCCATAGGCTTTTGCGTGAGAAAGGTTCACTATTGCTGCACGAAATTTTTACAGGAACCACACCCGAAATGATGGTCTATCCTGTTCCTTGGGCACGCTCTAGCGCGACATCGCATATAATCAGCATAGAAAAAATGACTGAGCTACTGAAGTCTGCAGATTTCGACATCCAGTCAATAGAAGATTGGACAGAGGAGGCGCTTAACTGGCGCCAAAAGCAAGTAGCCAAAGAAACAACTTCTCAACAGTCGCGTGCAAAACTAGCGCCTACTATGATCTTTGGACAAGAATTTTTAGCCATGGGAAAGAATATTGTGTTTAATATTTCTAATAACGCGGTACGCGTCGTAGAAATATTAGCAAGGGCGAGATGATAAAACCGATCGACGAACTTCAAAACTGCCGCGAAGATGCCGACAGATATCGTCTGCTTGCAGAGCAGTCGACTGATATGATCTCTCGCCATACCACTTCGCCTGATTGGACCTATATAGATGTCAGTCCTGCGGTAGAGAAGATTCTAGGGTACACCGCTGAAGAGATCATTGGCACTTCTGGTTATGCAGCATTCCATCCCAATGATGCAGACAACCTCACCAAGCGTGACGCCAGCGTGCGATACCGTGAAGGGTTGTATAGCAACATATATCGCTATCGTCATAAAGCGGGACACTACATCTGGTTAGAAACCACTAGTCGCGTCATCCGTGATTCAGCCGGGAAACCGCTGGAAATCATCTGTGTCTCACGCGACGTAACCGAACGCGAAGAGATTCAGCAGACTATGGCACGTCTTGCAAGAGTAGTCGAAGCATCTTCAGATATGATCATGTTTTGTAACCATGAGACGCACAGGCTTACATACCTAAATGAATCCGCCTACCACACACTAGGAACGGAACAAGAGACTCCAGTAAGCTATTACCTACCAGAGCTATTCACTCAAGAAATATATCACTCACTGGTATGCGATGCTTTGAAGCACGCTTTTGATCACGGAGTCTGGTACGGCAGCATCCCGATGGAGTTGCCTGATAGTCTAGAGCGGGTCGCTGAAATTCGTGAGATCATCGCGCACCGCAATCGCCGCGAAGACGATAAAGTCGACTACTATTCTATTATTGGTCGCGATATAACCCTCAAATTAAGAGCAGAGGAAGCTGCAAAACGACACCAGCTTGAAATTGCACATATGTCACGTCTGATGTCTGTAAGTGAGATGGCTGCCGGATTGGCACATGAGATCAATCAACCTCTCGCAACCATTCTCAATTACTGTCACGGAACGGCCTTACGTTTAAGTGAGGGAGTTACAAATCCGGTTGAAACTGTAACCCAGTCAATGAAACTGATCACTCAACAGGCGAAACGTGCATCGGATATCATCAAACGTATGCGTGCATTTGTGGCAAAGACCGAGCACCATCAGGTGGAGTTCTCAATTAACGAGTGCTGCCGCGAGGTTTCTACCTTCCTCTATCAGGAAGCACTGGATCACAATATCCGCTTCATTTTCGAGTTAGCTAAGCAGGACCCTCTTCTGGTGGCCGATAAAATACAGATTGAGCAGGTACTTCTTAATCTGATCCGTAACGCGATTGAGGCATACAGTGATTGCGAGCGATCGCAGAGGTCCGTTACCATAAAGACAGAATTGAATGAAAAGCAACTGGTTATTCATGTAGAAGATAAGGGCAGCGGTATATCTCAAGAGGGGCTAGAGAGACTATTTGAACCTTTCTATACTTCCAAATCGACCGGCTTAGGGATGGGCTTATCCATATCACGAACCATTATAGAGACACACGGTGGGCAGCTGTATGCGACCAGTGATGCAGAAGATGGAACTCGATTTACACTCAAGCTTCCGATAAGAGACTAGCCATGGATCAGCTAACCAATAGCACAATATACATCGTTGACGATGACGAAGACTTCCGCAACTCGATGAGTTGGTTATTGGAGTCGGTTAACTGCAGGGTTGAGTGTTTTTCAAGTGCTCGGAGTTTTCTAGAACGCTACGACGGCGGCCTTGGATGCATGTTGTTGGATGTACGTATGCCTGAGATCAACGGACTGGCGCTGCAACAGATTATGATCGAACGGAATATTAAGATGCCTATCATCGTGATCTCTGGTCATGGAGATATTCAGATGGCAGTTAGTGCAATGAAACAGGGCGCAATAGATTTTATAGAGAAGCCGTTCGATGGTGATGTACTTATACGTTTGGTAAAAAAGGCACTTTCGCTCGCCGAGGACAATTACGAGCTGCGTACCGAAGAGACACGCATTCGTGAGCTATACGCCAACCTCAGTCAGCGCGAAGTGGAGGTTATGGATTTAGTTGTGCAGGGTAATGCCAATCGCGAAATTGCAGATCAGCTTAATATCAGTCCAAAGACGGTAGAGGTACACCGTTCCCGTGTAATGGCAAAAATGCAAGCAAGCAACATTGCCGATCTGATTCGCCTTCACAACAATCTAGCCCCTAAGTAATACTTAGACCGGTATTGCGTAGGTCATGGTGGCATGTGCAACCGGATCAGTATCCCCTTCCGAAACTATAGTCACCTCTCCTACTGCCAGCCTTTTTCCTACCTTGAGCATCTCAGCGATCGCTACAATGTTAGCATCAGCTTTGGGTTTTCGAAGAAAGTTGATATTCAAATTGGTGGTTACGGCCAAGCTGACCGGGCCAATAACACTCAGTAAAGCTGCATAGACTGCAACATCAGCCAAAGCCATCATGGTAGGACCTGATACAGTACCACCAGGGCGAAGATGATCATCACCCACGGCTAGTACCATTGTTGCTTTTCCAGGCTCCAACTCAACTAACTCGCCAAACCGATCCCCTTGAGGAAACTGTTCGGCAAGAAATGCCCGCATCTCATCTAACTGCATTTTTACCTCGTATGAACTTGCTTAAAGGAAGAACCCCTAAGAGATAAGTCCCAAAAATCTGATGACTCAACCTTAGTAGGCGTCGACTTCGTCGCGAGCACGATTGCGGAGCACAAAACGCTGTATCTTACCGCTTGGTGTCTTAGGCAGCTCGTCAACAAACTCGATTTCTCTTGGGAAAGCATGAGTCGAAAGACGACTACGGACATGAGTCTGCAGCGTCTCCGCCAGCTCTTCTGTCGGCGCAAAACCAGATTTAATCACAACATACGCCTTAATAATTGCACCACGCTTCTGGTCGGGTTTACCCACCACACCGGATTCCGCGACCGAATCATGCTCTAGTAACGTACTCTCCACATCAGCCGGTCCGACGCGATACCCTGCGGTAGTAATAATGTCATCATCTCGACCAGTAAACGAGAAACTTCCATCGCCATGACTGAGTACCACATCACCCGTGAGATAGTAGTTACCATGATAGGGCTCTTTCTCCTGCCAGGTGTATCCTGGAAAGAAGAAGAGGGGGGAGTTAGATATATCAACCGCCAACTGCCCCTGTTCGCCCTCATTCACTTCATTGAAATCAGCATCTAGAGCTACGACTCTATGCCCTGGCATTGAAAAGCCCATCGAACCCACGCGAACAACCGACTGGTCCAACGCATGGTGGTTACAAGCGGTCATCCCTGTCTCTGTCTGCCCATAGTGATCCATCACAGGGCACCCCAAGCGACGTTTAACCCAGGAAATAACTTCTGGGTTAAGCGGTTCACCCGCGCTGCTCGCAAGTCGAAGGTTGAAGCGTTCATCCGCCCCTAATTGATCATCATTTGCCATCAACATGCGATAAGCCGTAGGAGCCGCAGCTAAGTTGGTGATCCCATATTTACGAAGCATCTGATAGGTGGTTTCAGGTGTAAAGCCAGCCTCGCAGAAATGAGTAGTGTTTCCTAAGAGTAAGGGGCCTACAACAGCGTAATAGAGACCGTAGGCCCAGCCCGGATCGGCTACGTTCCAAAACTTATCTTCGGGCACCAAGCCAATGGCATAGCGCATATAGACGTAGAAAGAGAGTATCGCTCTCGTAGGTACTGCAACCCCCTTAGATTTGCCTACAGTACCCGAGGTAAACATCTGCAGAAAAGGCTCATCTTTACCCACACGCACGGGGACAAACTCAGTGGACTGATTATATACAGACGTAACGAAATCAGGCTCTTGAGCATATTGCTCCGGAGCTTGAGCCGCGTTAACTAACAGCACCGCTGGGCAACCTTCGACATCATCCAGTTTTGAGCGATTTGCAGGATCTGTCACGATCAACCGCGTATCCGCTTGCTGCACTCGATATTCGATGGCTCCTGAACCAAAAGCAGTGAAGAGCGGCTGATAGACACCTCCAACTCGAAGAGTACCGAGAATCACTACCATCAATTCCGCTGAACGAGGCAGGAGTGCAGAAACTCGATCACCCTGACCAATACCCTGCGAGGTCAAATAGTTGGCGAACTGCGCAGCTCTGTCACGCAGCTCCACAAAGGTATAAGCGGATGAAGTTCCATTCACCGACTCATGCCTAAGGGCAACGGCGGTAGGATCAGAGCACCACTTATCGATCATCTCTTCACAGACGTTAAAGCCTTTCTCTAGCGTACCTAACATCTCCTGTTCAACTGATTCAACGCTAAACTGGTCGTAGAATTTCTGGTAGTTTTGTGCGCTCATTTTCGCTCCTTAAACTATTTTTATTGTTTTTTACTACCTAAGAGCTACAAGAGCTCTAGTTGTTTTAAAATCTCATTGTTGTCGCAACCTAACAGCGGTGCAGGCTTTGGCAACGGATTCGAATGGCCGTTAAAACGAATGGCGGGGGCTACTTGAAGCTCTGCGCCATTGCTATGGGCCACCATGTCTCGCGATTTGAACAAGGGGTGCTCTGCCGCCTGTTTTATACTGAGTACAGGCTCAACACAGGCATCAGCTGCGGCAAATTTCTCGATCCAGTAACTTTGATCTGCCGATAAAAAACGCTCTTGCAGCTTATCTTTGAGAGTACAGTCATCCAAAGCACCCAGCTCAGAAATATTTAATTGCTCTAGTAGCTGTTGCTTAAACTTGGGCTCAAGGCTACCAATAGCCATATATCGCCCGTCGCGCGTGGGGTAGTAATCGTAAAAGCCACCACCGTTTAGAAAGTGCGTCTCCAGCCCTTCGTCGGACGCACCATTTAACTGACCGGGCGCCAACAAGGGCTGAAGCGCAAGACAATTATCCGCCATCGAAATATCGATGTGAGCACCCTCCCCCGTGCGGGTGCGATGAATAACCGCACTCAAAATACCAATCACTGCGGGTTGAGAACCGCCAGCTAGGTCAGCCATCTGTAGGCCACTTAAGCAAGGGCCACTGCTGACACGTCCTGTATGACTTGATATACCTGCAAGTGCTAAATAGTTGATGTCATGGCCAGCCCGATCGGCATACTCCCCATCTTGGCCATAACCAGTGATTGAGCAGTAGATCAAATCAGGTTTGTATTGTTTAAGTTGTTCGTACCCTAGTCCCAACTTGGCCATTACACCAGGCCTGAACTGCTCAACTACAATATCGAATTCTTCCAGAAGCTTATGAACTATCTCTATCGAATTAGGATTTTTTAGGTCTAACGCTAACGACCTTTTACCTCGATTGAGGTAACGAAATGCAGCAGACTGCCCCTCTATTTGGGGCTCAAGATCACGCACAATATCTGGCTTATCAGGGGACTCGATGCGAATGACATCCCCCCCCAAATCCGCGAGCAACATAGTGGCATATGGCCCTGGCAAGAGTGTCGAAAAATCGAGTATTTTTAATCCTGTTAAGGGTTTCATCGACTAACCTAATTCACGCAAAATTTCGCGCGAAATGATGACCCGCTGAATTTCACTAGTCCCTTCGTAAATCGTGGTGATTCGAGCATCTCGACTGAACCGCTCGAGCGGAAACTCCCGCATGTAGCCGTATCCACCTAAGAGCTGAAGCGCGGTGTAACAAGCAGCATTCGCCTTCTCGGTAGAAAATAGTTTCGCCATAGAGGCCTCTTTGGCAAAGCTCATACCGCGATCCTTTCGATCTGCCGCTGACATCAGTAAAAGTCGGGCTGCTTCAAGCTCAGTATAACGATCAGCCATCATCCACTGTATGCCCTGAAAATCGGCAATCGCTTTTCCGAATTGTTGACGCTCAGTAACATATCGCGATGCGTAATCCATCGCAGCTTGCCCAATACCCAATGCGAGAGAGCCCACACCGATTCGCCCACCAGCCAACTCAGCAACAGCAATCCTAAAGCCATCATTAAGTTTTCCCAGCAGAGCCGATTCCTTCACAAAAACCTGATCGAAGTGTACTTCGTTAGTTGCTGATCCCTGTTGCCCCATCTTATGTTCGGCAGGGCCGATGCTGATTCCAGCGAGATCAGCATCCACCAAAAAGCATGAGATACCCTTACCCTTGGGTGCATTTGGATCGGTGACAGCCCAAACAACAAATACACCAGCGAACTGTGCACTGGTAATCCACTGTTTGGTACCTGAGATTGAGAAACCACCTTCGACCCGCTCCGCTTTCGTGCGCATAGATGCAGGGTCTGAACCAGCTCCTGCCTCCGTTAGACAGAAACTACCCGCTTTGTATTCCCCAGAGCAGATTTTAGGTAGATAGTGATTTTTTTGCTCTTCGTTACCAACCGCCTGTATAACTTCCGCAACCATATTAGTTACAGACATGGTGACAGCAGTTGAAGCACAAGCGCGACCTATTTCAGTTAGAGCAAGACTAAATGCAACAGTCCCCGCTTCAGTACCTCCATACTTAGAGTCAATATTCAGCCCCATGAAACCTAACTCAGCTAATGACTTGCAATTCGCTAGTAGCGGGGAGATCTCTTTTGTGCGATCAAGATCAGCGGCAACATCTGCTATCTGGGACTCGGCAATACGCTTTGCAGTCTCTTGTATCAGAAGCTGTTCTTCACTCAATTGCAGATTCATTACGGGAACTCCTGTAGGGGTTTTCCCTTATTAATATCCGAATCTGAATTACTAGTAAACCCTTTTCTTCAGTTTCTAGTTAATTAAGGCAGTCTTTTAACATCACCAACTAATTCAACCCATGGGTGTTTGCGCGACTCATAAATTGAGGTACGCGGTGCTGGGAAATCAGCATCAGCAAAAGCACCAATAGGTATACCGATCATGCCTTTAGCACGCTCGGCGCGATACCAAACCTGACTCCCGCAGCAAGGACAAAAATTAAACGTTACACTAAACCCCTCGTCCCCGATCTGTGTGTACTCCCTTGATTCGCCTTCAATATGAACAGACTCCTGTTCAAACAGTGCCTGATGGCCAAAGGCACTCCCGGTCCTTCGCTGACAATCGAAGCAGTGACAGACAAAAACTTGTAATGGATCAGCCTGAACTACAGCGTTTAACTGTCCACAACTACAGCGTGCTTGGTATTTAGGCATGCTTAGATTCCTTTAAGTCAGAGCCTTGCGATATTGGCTAGGTGAAATCCCAATCTGCTTTCGAAAGATACGCGAAAAGTAGTAAGCATCCTCATAACCTACCTCAAATGCGATCTCCTTTATTTCCATAGCAGTGGTATCGAGCAAGTAGCAAGCGCGCTCTATTTTAAGTTGAATGAAGCGATTAATCGGTGTTGTGCCAGTAATAGCTCTGTAGCGCTTCACAAAATGGTACTTCGACAAATTCACACTGGCTGCCAAAGTATCTAAGTCTATCTGTTCATGGAGGTGCGTTTGCATGAGTGTATGAAGGCTATCTAAGTCCAAACTCTCTCGTTGGCGACGCAACTGTTCAGGCGGCTTAAGAAACGCAACATGTGACAAAATTTGACGAAGCAAGCTTGCCGAAAAGATATGAACTGTCAAATCATGGGCAGAGTAGCGGCAACTCAATAAGGCATCAAAACTACCAGTTAACTGCGGATGAAAACCAATATTTTTTAAATAAAACCCTCCAGGCGACCGTTCAACTTGAGTGTTACTGCAAAATTTTTTCACTAGCGCTCCCTCGAAGTGAACCCAATAAATTGTCCACGGAGAAGCTAGAGACGAAGTGTAACGATGTGATAAGCCCGACGGGACTATTAATACATCTCCCATTTTTACTGAGCTTGAATGACCACTTGCACTAACAACCCCCTCCCCCTGGATACAGTAAATCATCAAATAATCATCGTGTATCAATCGTTCCATCATGTGCCCTTTAGCGTGGCAATAATATCCCATCGCTTTAGGGAATAGATCGCAACTGAGTGGATTATTTGAGAGTTCCTTATAAAGGGCTTTTGGGACCAAATAGCGAACACTTTCAGGAGGTAGAGGCCAATTGGAGGGTCTGCTCATTTTTATGAATCTTCTACTAATGAATTAATTGTTATCGCAATATAGTCCATCAACTAAACAAGATTATCAATCTCATTCCACTTAAAACGGTGCTACAAATGTAAGCGAAATACAAAAAAAATATATATCAGGAGTTTCTCATTACTGTTCGTGTTCCTTTACTTATTGATGGCCAGATGGTTCAAAGCCAATCAGACAAATTCATTCCAGTTACCGATCCTGCTACACAAAATGTTATCGCAGAGGTACCTTGCGCTACTGAAGCAGAAGTTGATCAAGCTATCGACTCAGCTAAGAAAGCATTTGAAACCTGGAAAGAGACACCCGTCGGCGAACGTGCCCGCTTAATGCTTCGCTATCAGGCGCTTTTGAAAGAGCATCATGATGAGATTGCCACCCTACTATCAAGCGAAACTGGCAAAACGTTTGAAGATGCTAAGGGTGATGTATGGCGTGGAATTGAAGTCGTAGAACATGCCTGTAACATCGCGTCATTGTCTATGGGCGAAACTGTTGAAAACGTAGCTCGCAAGATCGATTGTTATAGTATTACTCAGCCTTTAGGTGTCTGTGTAGGCATTACCCCATTCAACTTCCCCGCAATGATTCCTCTTTGGATGTTCCCCATGGCTATTGCATGCGGAAATACATTTGTACTTAAGCCATCAGAACAGGACCCGTTGACACCTATGCGTCTCGCGGAGTTGTTTATCGAGGCTGGTGCACCAGCTGGCCTACTCCAGGTAGTCCATGGCACCAAAGAAGTTGTTGATCAACTACTCACTCACAAGGACACGCCTGCTATATCTTTCGTAGGATCTGTTGCAGTTGGTGAACATATCTACCGCACAGGTACCGAACACCTAAAACGCGTGCAAGCTTTCGCCGGAGCAAAAAACCACATGGTGATAATGCCTGACGCTTCGAAAAACCAGGTTATTAACAATTTAGTAGGCGCCTCTGTAGGTGCAGGCGGACAACGCTGTATGGCCATATCTGTCGCACTATTTGTAGGCAGTGCTAAAGAGTGGATTCCTGAGTTGCGCGAAGCTATGAAGAAGGTTCGCCCTGGCGCATGGAATGACCCCGAAGCTGGATACGGTCCTCTAATCAACCCAGCAGCACGCCAGCGTGTTCTCAATTTTATTCAGCAAGGCAAAGACTCGGGGGCAAATTGTCTGCTTGATGGTACTGACTGCCAAGTTGAAGGCTTTCCTGACGGTAACTGGGTGGGTCCGACACTTTTTAGCGGTGTAACTACTGACATGTCTATATACCAAGAGGAGATCTTTGGTCCTGTACTTTGCGCCATCGAGTTGGATTCTCTCGAAGATGCTATTGAGTTAATCAATGCAAATCCATACGGTAATGGAACATCGATCTTTACATCATCTGGAGCTGTCGCGCGTAAATACCAGCATGAAATCAAGGTTGGTCAGGTTGGCATTAACGTACCTGTACCTGTACCGCTTCCAATGTTCTCTTTTACTGGATGGCGCAAATCTTTCTACGGCGATCAGCACGCTTACGGGAAACAGGCAGTTAAGTTCTACACCGAAACCAAAACAGTAACAGCACGCTGGTTTGAAGAGGATATCGATACTGGGGTAAACACTACTATTCAGCTAAAGTAAGTCATCCACTTTTAACAGATAAAGATAACAAAGGAAAAGCGTATGGATTTTGAACTAAACGAAGACCAAATTGCTTTTGCAGATATGGCTCGCAGTTTTGCACAGAAAGAACTCGAACCTCACGCGGCCATGTGGGACGAAGAGCAGATATTTCCGGTTGATACGCTTAAAAAAGCGGGAGAGCTTGGATTTTGTGGACTCTACGCATCAGAAGATGTTGGCGGTCTAGGTCTTAGCCGCCTTGACGCTAGTATCATCTTTGAAGAGCTAGCCATGGGTTGCACTTCAACTACTGCTTACATCACCATCCATAATATGTCGACTTGGATGATCGCGGAATTTGGCAACAGCGATACTCGTATGGATTGGTGTCCAAAACTAACCGCTGGTGAACAATTCGCATCTTACTGTTTGACAGAGCCCAACGCGGGATCAGATGCAGCTTCCCTCAAAACCACTGCTCGTCGCGATGGTGATGGCTACGTAATCAACGGCAGCAAAATCTTTATATCTGGAGCTGGTTCAACTGATGTCCTAGTCGTTATGGCCCGTACTGGTGAAGCTGGCGCGAAAGGCATCTCTGCATTTGTGGTAGATGCCAAACTACCGGGTATTAGCTACGGACGTAAAGAACAAAAAATGGGGTGGAATAGTCAGCCAACACGAATGATCACCTTTGACGATGTACGTGTACCTGCCTCTGCCATTCTTGGAGCCGAAGGCGATGGATTCAAGATAGCGATGAAGGGGTTGGATGGTGGACGCATAAATATCGGGGCCTGCTCGATAGGTACTGCTCAAGCGGCACTTCAACGTGCTCGCGACTATATGCTCGACCGCAGTCAGTTTGGAAAAACCCTAAGCAATTTTCAAGCTCTGCAATTCAAAATAGCTGATATGACGACCCAGTTAGTAGCTGCTCGCCAGATGATACGTATGGCAGCTAGCCGTCTAGATGCTGGACATCCCGATCGAACTGTTTATTGCGCTATGGCGAAGCAGTTTGCCACGGATGCAGGTTATAACATCGCCGATGAAGCACTGCAGATATTTGGAGGCAACGGCTACATCAAAGAATACCCAATGGAGCGTTATCTGCGTGATAACCGTGTACACCGTATTCTTGAAGGGACTAATGAAATAATGCGTTTGATCATTGCTAGACGCGCACTAATGCAAGATTGCGCCAAAATTCTTTGATCACAAATAGGAGACAGCATGACAGATACACTTCTACTCGAAAAACAAGGCCATACAGCCATCATCACAATGAACAATCCTCCAGCTAACACTTGGACAGAGGAGAGTCTAAAAGGGCTTATTTCATTAGTGAATGAACTGAATGAAGATCGAAATATTTTTTCATTAGTTTTGAAATCAGATAGCGATAAATTCTTCAGTGCAGGTGCAGACCTAAATATGTTTGCAGACGGCGATCGCGCTACAGCACGTGATATGGGACGTTATTTTGGAGAAGCATTTGAAGCTTTATCTAATTTTAGGGGCGTATCTATCGCTGCTGTAAATGGATTTGCTATGGGAGGGGGCTTAGAAGTCGCTCTCGCTTGTGATATCCGTGTTGCAGAAGAGCAGGCTCAATTAGCTTTACCTGAGGCAAAAGTTGGCCTACTTCCCTGTGCAGGCGGCACTCAAAATTTAACCATGCTGGTTGGAGAAGGCTGGGCCAAGCGCATGATTCTCCTTGGCGAACGCGTAAACGCTACTAAAGCAAAAGAGATCGGTTTAGTTGAAGAGCTTGTTGCAACCGGTGAATCATTCAACCGTGCTATGGAGCTGGCCAAACAAGCGGATCAACAGAGCCCAATGTCTATTGCAAGCTGTAAGCTACTTATTCAAAACAACCGAAAACATCACTGGAATGCAGGCTATATGCTTGAGCGTGAACTTTTTGTCGATCTATTCCACTCTGAGGACCAGAAGGAAGGCGTAAATGCTTTCCTCGAAAAACGTAAGCCAAACTGGAAAAACTGCTAAGGGCATCATTATGAGTTGCGTACTATTTACCGAACACGCGACCCAGGATAACCACCTTATCCTGGAAATTTCACTCAATTCAGAAAGGTCGCTAAACGCGTTAACCCTGGAGATGATTGAGCTGATTCAACCGCGCCTGACCGCAGCGGCAAACGACGAACGCGTGAAAGCAGTCCTCCTTACGAGTGCTGGCGAGAAAGCCTTCTGTGCAGGTGGTGATGTAGTCGGACTCTACAAGTCAATCACATCAGGTGAACAGCCGAACTTCCCTGAAAACTACTTCACACGTGAGTACCAGCTCGACTATCAGATCCACACCTACCCCAAACCAATCATATGTTGGGCCAGCGGCATCGTTATGGGTGGAGGCATGGGACTGATGAATGGCTGTAGCCACCGAGTAGTGACTCAGACGTCACACCTTGCTATGCCGGAAGTCACCATTGGTTTGTACCCTGATGTTGGAGGAAGCTTCTTCCTCAACCGTATGCCAGGACGAACCGGTCTGTTCCTTGGCTTAACCGGCAACCCTATTTATGCAGCCGATGCTATCTTTTTAGGCCTTGCGGATCGTTTCGTCGACGCGGGTAAATATGGGGAAATGGTGGCCCAGCTACAAGCTAGCGACTGGAGCGGCGATGCCTACACCAAAGTGACGCAGGTGCTTCGTGCGTTTGAACAGAACTCTACTGACAGTTTCCGGGCTGACTCTCCTATTCAGAATCACTTTGCATTTATCCAGCAGATCACCGACCAAGATTCACTGTCCGACCTTATGTCTGCGATGCACGAACTGGAAAGCGATGATCCATGGATTCAACGTTCGAAAAAAGCGATCTCTCATGGTTCACCTCTCTCAGTACACATTATCGCAGAGCAACTCCAGCGCTCTCGCCACCTATCCCTTAAAGAGGTATTTATGGCCGAACTGGTGCTTTCGGTGCAGTGCTGTCGTAATCGCGAGCTCCCCGAGGGAGTCCGAGCGCTTTTGATCGATAAAGATGGTAGTCCTGATTGGATCTATAAAACCGTGCAAGATGTTAATAGCAACTTTGTAGCGCAGTTTTTCGAGTCACCCTGGAGCGAGAACCCACTCGCTTCGCTCTAAACTTGAGCACATTAAAAATAAAAACAGAGGAAATACAAATGGCAACAATTGGATTTATTGGCTTAGGCAATATGGGTTGCCCAATGGTGGCTAATCTAGTTAAAGCGGGCCACATGGTAAGGGTTTTTGACCTCAACAGTGCCGCTATTACACAAGCTGAAGAGGCCGGCGCAGTAGCTACCACTTCAGCTTATGAGGCAGTGAAAGGTGCCGAGTTTGTAATCACCATGCTTCCAGCCGGCAAGCACGTTGAGAGCCTTTACGTAACGGGCGATCAACCACTATTTGATGCAGTTGAGGCAGGAGCTCTGTTGATCGACAGTTCAACTATCGACGCTGAGACCGCCAAGCGTGTCGCTGCAGCAGGGGCCTCTCGAGGCATCGACTTCATCGATGCGCCTGTATCAGGTGGTGTTGGTGCTGCAACTGCTGGCACGTTGGCATTTATGGTAGGTGCGAGTGAAAACCTTTTCGCTAAAGCCGAACCGATTCTCCAAGGAATGGGCAAAAATATATTCCGCGCGGGCGATAGTGGCGCAGGACAAATCGCCAAATGCTGTAACAACATGATGCTTGGAATACTGATGACTGGCACTGCAGAAGCCCTCAATATGGGAATGAAAAATGGGCTAGACCCAGCTGTTCTCTCAGAAATCATGAAACAGAGTTCTGGCAACAACTGGGCTCTACAAGTATACAACCCAGTTCCTGGCGTAATGCCAAATGTCCCATCGTCCAACAACTATCAAGGCGGCTTTCAGGTTGATCTGATGTTCAAAGACCTCGGGCTCGCAATGGATGTGAGTCAGCAGAGTGCATCTCCTACACCAATGGGTGCCGCAGCTCGCTCATTATTCATGCTACACAAAAGCAAAGGTAATGGCGGACTGGACTTCTCTAGCATCTTAAAACTCTATCAAGATCAGTAACGACTTAACTCACTATCAACAATAAATATAAGAGGAAGGTTATGAGATACGACGACGAATACAGCGCAGCTTTTGAAGATCCGCAAGCTTATTGGGCGTCTCAGGCGAGTCGCATCGATTGGTTCAAAGCACCAAGCACGACACTTAGCAAAACAGATTTTGGCACCTACAGCTGGTATCCCGATGGTGAACTGAATAGCTGTTATCTGGCTCTAGATCGTCATGTAGCCGCTGGTCGCCAAGATCAGGTCGCTCTTTACTATGACTCACCGGTTAGTAATACCAAAGAGAAGATCACCTACTCAGATCTTTTGACTCGAGTACAGCGGTTCGCCGGCGCACTCAAAGCACGCGGTGTTAAGAAGGGTGATACGGTGCTGATCTACATGCCGATGATCCCAGAAGCGGCAGTAGCGATGCTCGCCTGCGCCCGCCTAGGAGCTGTGCACTCGGTCGTGTTCGGTGGTTTCGCCCCACACGAGATGGCTATCCGAATAGACGACGCAAACCCCAAGATGATACTTACCGCATCTTGCGGCATCGAATTCGACAAACAGATCGCCTATAAACCGTTAGTTGATCAAGCGATTGACTTAGCGACTCACAAACCACAGAACACTGTCGTTTATCAGCGACCCATGCTATCCGCGGAACTCGACAAGCCATGGGACCTGGATTGGCAAGAATTTCAAAAAGATGCTGAACCTGCAGAGTGTGTCGTCGTCAAAGGTTCAGATCCACTTTATATACTCTACACCTCAGGCACTACAGGTCAGCCCAAAGGGATAGTGCGCGATAACGGTGGCCATGCTGTTGCACTGAGTTATGCCCTAAACAACGTCTACGGGATGCAGGCAGGCGATGTTTGGTGGGGCGCTTCAGATATTGGCTGGGTCGTGGGTCACTCATTTATAGTATACGGCCCGTTAATGGGGGGGTGCTCAGCAATCTTTTTTGAGGGTAAACCAATTAAAACGCCAGACGCCGGCACATTCTGGCGTGTGATTGCGGAGTACGGCGTCAACTCTATGTTCTGTGCACCGACCGCCTTCCGCGCCATTCGAAAAGAGGATCCGAGCGGCAGTCTCGCCAATCAGTACGACCTCAGCTCACTTAAATGGGTATTTGTTGCAGGTGAAAAACTTGATTCGTCGACCTACGGCTGGCTAGATGAATTGCTAAATGTTCCTATATTGGATCACTGGTGGCAGACTGAAACCGGCTGGCCAATGACCGCACCCATGATGGGTTGGGAGAGCCCCTCAAAAGAGCGACTAGGTTCAACTAACAAACCAATTCCCGGCTATGACATCCGTGTTCTCGATGATGAAGGTGTCGAGGTTGAGAAGGGAGAAGCGGGCAATATCTGCGTTTCCCTGCCCATGCCACCAGGAGTGGCCTGGAGCATCTGGAACAATAACGAACGATATTTCTCTTCATACTTGGAAAGCTTCCCAGGCTTTTACCACACAGGCGATGGCGGTTATATCGATGAAGATGGATACATCTACATTACAGGTAGAACTGATGACGTAATCAACGTATCTGGTCACCGTCTTTCAACTGGTGAGATGGAGGAGATTCTTTCAGCACACAATGCTATAGCAGAGTGTGCCGTTATCGGAGTACCTGATGAGCTAAAAGGGCAAGTCCCTCTTGGGCTAGTTGTGCTTAAAGCAGGCGAGGATATCTCTGAAGAAGAGTTAGTCACTCAACTAATTAATATGGTTAGAGACCAAGTTGGAGCTGTTGCGTGTTTCAAACAAGCATTTATAGTCCAACGTCTACCTAAAACAAGATCAGGCAAAGTGCTTCGAGCAGTTCTTCGTAAGATAGCTGCTAAAGAGGAATACGTAATGCCTTCAACTATAGATGACCCTCTGATTTTAGATGAAATCCAACAGGTATTATCTAAAGCAGGCTTATAAAAACTCAATAAATTAGTAACTTCCAAAGCTGCTGATACAAACAGTGTAAATGGCAATTTATCAATAAAGACAAATTGCCATTTCCTACACATCAAATTCAACGCCTCAGTTTTTACTGCTTGGCCTTTCGAGACCACTTAGGCTGTAGCGAGGGCGCACATAAATTCACTTAGTTTTCGATAGCGACTCCAGTAATCGATGTACTGCTTCAAGGTGCTCTGGTTCGTTATGACACATTCCTTGAAAACAGGCACAAAGATCGAGAAAGTCTTTTAACTCCATACGCTGTGCCATTTTCATCAACCTTTTAGTTAGGCGCGTTGCTTTTGGAGGTTGTGCTGCAATGCGGTTTGCCAATTCCAATGATGCGTTTAAAAGCTGATCATCTGGAACAACCTCCAGTACAACTCCGAGTTCTTTTGCCTCTATCGCATCGATTACTCTGCCCGTCAGAGTCAATTCAAAGGCACGTTGATAACCGATTAGTCGCTGCAGAAACCAAGCCCCTCCATCTCCAGGAATAATTCCCAAATTGAGAAATGTTTCACCAAATTTTGCGTGTTCTGAAGCAAGTCTCACATCGGCCATATTTGCCAGATCAAATCCTGCACCAATTGCAGCACCATTCACTGCTGCTATTATTGGTACCTCTAATGATTGCAGTGCCACCGGTAACCGTTGAATGCCATGCCTATAACGCGTTGCACATTCCGCAACATCACCAGCAAAATCTGCTTCCCGATTAGCCATATCATGAACGTTACCGCCTGCACTGAATGAAGAGCCCGCTCCAGTAATAATGAGTACAGAAATCTCCGAATCGCGATTAATCCACTCAACTGTTTCAAGGATATCTTCAACTAGATTTGTGCCCGTCAATGCATTTCGAACATCGTCGCGGTCCATGGTTAAAATAGCGACTCTTCCTTCTTTGCGAAAAAGAGCGTCCTTTAATATTGGTATTTTCACTCTATACCTCGAATATAAAAATGCTTTGATTGAAGGTCTTAATGGTTGTTTGCAACAGACTTATCTAATACTAAATAGATACCCAACGCCATTATCAACAGTCCAGCAATTCGCTTAAGGGTAATAGCATACTGCTGCGCACCAAATAGCCCAAAGTGATCTATAGTGCTCATCGCTATTAGCTGTCCAAGCAGCGCAAAAGCGATAGCATTTGAGACGCCAAATCGAGGAACAATCCAAGTGACGCTGATGACATAGAAAGCAACGCAAAAGCCACCCAAGTAGAAATAGATGGGGAGATCATCTGCAACAAATTTACTCGGGAAGCCCTCTGTTACGAGCAAGTAAACTGCAACTGATGTAAATCCTAATGCAAGCGCCATTGCAGTAGCCAATGATGAGCTCATCAAACGCCCACCTAAACCACCATTTAGGGTTGCCATAGTCGGTATACCAATCCCTGCAAGCAACATGACCAAAGCATATACAATTGAATTATTCATTTTCTGATCTTCCCACAAAGCCTTCATGGCCTAACTGTAAATAATTGTTTTTATTGTTTGAAATGATAGCAATCTATCTGGTCGACAGAAATCAACTCAAAGACAGTATCTCGATACGATACACAAAAATCTATAAAATAAAATCTTTAAGAAGACACCCCATAACCCAGCGACCACAAATGAGCTCATGCATTCAGATCAATTATTCAACTTAACTGGCAAGCCAACAAAAATTACTGATGGCATCTATCAAATACGACTCCCACTTCCCTATGCATTAGATCATATAAATGTGTACCTTATTGAGGACATTGACGGATGGATTCTGGTGGATACAGGGATCAAGAGCGAACAATCGCAAACTATTCTAAAAGAGATTTTAAATACGCTTCCAAAAGCAAAGCCCCTTAAAGCCGTGCTCGCAACACACACTCATGTGGATCACATTGGTGTAGCTGGTTGGATTTGTGAAACCTGGCAGGTGCCTCTCTGGGTCACTAAAGCGGAGTATGACGGGTTACAGCATTTTCTGGGAATGGATCCGAAAAATGACACTACTCTAGCTACAGAGTTAAACGACTTTTATCATTGCGGAGGCATACCTGAGACAGATTACGAGCTAATAATTAGAGGCTTATTGGGCTTTCAGAAAGCATTCCACCCCCTCCCAGATAAATACCTATCGCTGGAAGAGGGAAAATTAGTCATCAATGGTGAAACCTGGCAGATACAAATCAATGATGGCCATACGGTTGCACACACATCACTGTTTAATCAGGACCGGAGCATATTAATATCGGGCGACCAAGTGCTCGCTAGGATTAGCTCTAATGTCAGCGTCCGTTTTGGAGAACTTAATAGCAACCCACTAAAAACTTGGATTGCCGGTTTAGAGCGGCTTAAATCACTGCCTAAAGACACATTGGTTCTTCCATCACATGAGAAGACGATCTCCAATCTCCATGATCGTGTAGATGAGCTTATTAAAGGTTATCTAGAAAACGCTCACAAAATACTCAGCTTTTGCCTAACACCGAGTACTGCCGAAGAGATTCTGAGAGCTCTCTTTCCAAGGGCGCTCTCACCTTTGGATCATCACCTAGCTTATGGTGAGACGATGGCTTATATCAACTACCAGTTGACTGAAAAGAATATTCAAACACTGGGGGCTGAGAGTGATATTCCACTTTATAAAGCTCTGCCTAACCAATAACATTAAAGAGACGTTACGATGCTCTATTTAGAAGATTTAAAAGCAGGCGATAAATATATAAGTGAAAACTATGAGATCACTGACGAGAATATCGTAGCTTTTGCCGAACACTATGATCCTCAACCATTCCACCTTTCAGATGAATCTGCGCAGGATTCCTTCTTTGAAAGTCTTGCAGCGAGTGGCTGGCAGGTAGGTTCTATCACTATGCGTCTGATTGCCAAATCCCTGCCGATTGCCTCAGGGGTTATTGGTGGTGGCGTCACCCTTCTTAACACCCGCCTTGTTTAAGGCGCTTGCTAATTGCTTACAGCGAGCAAAGGTTTCGCTCCAGGTACGACGTACCAAGCCATTTACCGTTGCGGTGCGATCTGGATAAACAAAAGCCGAACGCTCCAGAAAACTAATTGGTGTAAGTGCCGCGTAGTTCGCTGCACATTGGTCAAGGTTTGTTTCAAAGGGTGAGTTATGTATTTTAATGTTCCTTATTATTACTAAATGCAAACGTATGAAATTGCTGAGTGATTTATCTCAGCAACTACTTTTAATTAGTACAATTATCGGGGTAGGGATTTCACGAAAAAATGTTAAATACAGACATTTACTTGTTAGACCTGGACATAAAAAATATGGTTTTTATATTGTTTTTGAATTAAGTAGCAGATGTTAGCAATCAATCCAGATAATTCTTAATTTTCCCATCTAACATCAACTGTTAGCATATACCCAGCTCCATAAACGGTTTTAATAATTTTTGGGTCTTTAACATTTTCTTCGACTTTTTTACGCAATCTGGACATACGCGAATCGATACTTCGGTCGTAAGGAATAATCTGATCACCAAGAAGTTGATCACGCGTTAATATCTTTTTGGGCGCCTTCAAAAACGAGACAAGCATATTGGCCTCAGCCGTGCTTAAAATCGTCTCTTCGCCTGTTTGTGATGTAAGAGTTAATGAATCCAAATCAAAACTCCAGCCTGAAAAACGAGCTATACGTACAGCATTAGCCACATCGTCACGATGGATTCGACGCAATAGACTCTTGACCCTTGCGACCAACTCACGCGGTTCAAAAGGCTTAGTGAGGTAATCATCAGCACCTAACTCTAGACCAAGCACACGGTCGGGAAGACTGCCACGACCTGACAGGATCAAAACCCCCACGTTGAACTGATTCACCATCTCTCCGACCAGCGTCAGCCCATCCATGTCTGGCAAACCCAAATCGACAACACAGAGTTCTGGTCTTTGCTGCTTAAGTCCTTTAAGAATTGCAGCGCCCGTGTTAAAGGTCGCTACTTGGTAACCAAATTTCTCTAGCTCTAATCTAATCAGATCACAAATATCTGACTCATCATCGACCACGTAGATCAGATTCTTTTCCATATATCGTTATCCTTTTGCTACCGTCCTATTAAGGGCAGTCACAATCTGTTCTCGTGTAAATGGCTTAAGTAATATTTCGTAGCAGGCCGCAGTTGAGCGTTCGCCTGCATACTCAGAGTTACCCGTCATTAATAAAATACGTTCAACACCCTTATTACCACATAGATGATTAGCAAGCTCAATGCCATTAAAACGTCCCGGAAGATCAATATCACTGATTAGGGTGCCAATATCAGGAATGGCATCTATCAATAAAAGCGCCTCATCAGTATCCGAGGCTTCTACTACGCTTAAGCCCAAAGAGGTTAATTGATCACGCACAACCTGACGCACATCAAGATCATCCTCAACTAACAGTAAAAGCCCGTCCTTCAGTACTGGCGATAATTTCTCAGTATCCCCAGAGAGCTGATGCACCTCTACCCCACTCTGTTCTGCCAAAGGTAAAAGAATAGCGATCGTCGAACCCACATCTGGATTATTCCGAATGCTAATGTAACCATTTGACTGCTTAGCAAAGCCATAGACCATACTTAAACCAAGCCCCGAGCCACGACCTTTCTTGGTCGTAAAAAACGGCTCAAATGCTCTCTGAACTGCATCACCACTAAATCCAGAACCGGTATCTATTACTTCTATTAGTGCATAGTCCCCTGGGACAACCGCCTCATCAAAACCATTAAGGGATGCGTTGGCACTGTTGACCACTCGAATTTCAATTTGACCACCATCGGGCATGCTATCGCGCGCATTGAGCGCTAAATTGATTAGGGCATTTTCAAACTGCGACAAGTCAACTTCTATTAAAGCATCAGAAATACTTGTGACTTTAAAATCTATAGAAGCTGGCAAAGAACTTTTTATAAGCTCTGAAACCCCATTAATAGCATCTGCCGCTCCCACAACGACTAGCTCTTGAGACTGTGCACGAGCAAAAGTCATCAAGCGCCTAATAATATCAGCCCCACGATAGGCCGCTCTCAACGCAGGCGATAGATTGGCCTCAATGCTCTTTGACTCATTATGATCTTTAGCTGCTATAAGGTTCCCGATTATAACTGTAAGCAAATTATTAAAGTCATGCGTCAAACCGCCCGCCAACTGGCCGGCAGCAGTCATGCGAGAGGCCTCAAGCATCCTTCGCTCTGAATTTTTCTCATCTGTGATATCGAGTGATAGGTTGAAAATGCCAACAACGTTTCCAGCAGCATCAAACTCAGGAATGAATCGACGACGCGTTATTAACTCTCCCTTTGGCCCTTCGGAAACATACTCAAAAACAACATCCTCACCAGAGAGGCAGCGATTAATGTGAGAGGCAATTTCTACCTGCATAGATCCCGGAATAACATCCCTTAATCTGCGACCAATAATGCCCTCCTTGTTCAATCCATAAAACGCCGCATATTCACGGTTAACAAAAAGGAAACGTAGATCGCTAGTTAGATAAGCAACCTGAGCAGGGAGGGCATCCAGAATAAGTGTTTGTCGCTCCTCTAATTGTTCGACCATGTTGGATTTACGCACAACCTCTTGGCCAAGAGCATCCACACTATGCCCGATACGTGCGACCATACTGTCAAAAGTTGAAGCTAGAATGCCGAGCTCATCATCGCGCTGAATACCTGATCGAACTCTAAAATCACCATCTTTTACACGCTGGGCAGCGGATGCAAGGCGACGAAGAGGCGAAAGAATTCGGTCAATAGCAAAAGAGCCGACAATGACGGCTATAAGAATTGTGGTAAGCGCAATCAACAGGATTCGCTGGCTTAGAGTGAAAGCGCTACTTTGCAATTCATCCACATAAACAGATGAACAGATATACCAGTCGAGGCCTTCTAATTTGCGAACAAGCGAGATCTTCTCATGCACATAGTTACCCGGATCAGCAGGCGAGTCCCAGGCATAGACAAGCTCTTCTCCAGTGTCAGCAACTGATTTCAGATCGAAAATAATCGACCTTCCCGTGGTGGGATTTTTTAAATTGGTAGCATTAGTCTTATCTATATTAGAGTTAGGGTGCGAAACCAAATAGCCCGCTGAATCAAAAATAAACATGTAGCCAGTGCTGGCTATCTTAATCTCCATTAACGCTGAACGGAGCTCATCAACCAACTGCTGGCGCCGTTCAACCACTTGTCGCTCAATATCAGCCATAAACACGCCGGTACCAATACTGATACCTAGATCAGGAAAAAAGCGGATGAAGGATAGTTTTTCAGAAGAGGTCTCACTGCCAACTGGCTGCCAAGGATAGCTAATGAAAGCCTCGCCTTTCTCTGTTACTTCGCGGTGTATTTTCGCGAGTTTAGCGAGCTGACCATCAGAACTATCGGAGATTGGCTTACCAATTAACTCAGGGTTGGGGTGTGATAGGAGCACACCGTTGCGATCCGCTATCCAGATATAACCCTCTTCGTCATATCGAAGCTGTTCGAACAGTTTAATAATCGCTCTTGGATCGCCGCCTGCTACAACAGAGCGACTTAACTGTGCGCCCACTAGATCAACGATGGTACGCAAAGAAGCTTTACGTGATTCAAGCGCCTGTAGCCTATAAGTATCGACACTCGAGAACATCTTGTCCGCCAGCTGATAGACATTATCCAGCGCCAAACGAGCAGAGTTACGCTCAATCTTGTACACCTCCGCACGAATAAGAGGCACGGAGTAGCTATAGATACCAATAAAGGTCATTCCAAGCATCGCCAAGATGAGCAGTATGGAGCGATTTCGAATCTTATTCTGTTTCATGAAATCAAATATTCATCACCAAAGAAGCTAGTCTATTCGTTATGGGAGTTAATTTCTGCATCAGTCACATTTCGGTGGAATTTAGACAGAACTGCGCAAACCTTAAGATATTTAATAGATACTCACTAAATCCCATTAAAACTTTTCCCAGCAACAAATTTAAAGAAGAGCAAACACCGATGAAAACAACAAAAATACTGGCGCCAACGGAAAGTGCTTACCAATACCCCCTTCTAATCAAGAGCCTACTTCTTTCAGGTGTTAGATATGAACCTAACCAGGAGATCGTTTACGGCGATAAGGTTAGATTCAACTACGTTGAACTAAACAAACGTATTGCTCGCCTCGCGAACCTTCTTACAAAGTCGGGTGTAGGTGCCGGCGATACTGTTGCTGTAATGGACTGGGATAGCCATCGCTACTTAGAAGCGTACTTTGCTGTACCAATGATTGGTGCAATCTTGCACCATGTAAATATTCGTCTAAGCCCAGATCAAATTGCTTACACGATGAACCATGCAGAAGATGACATGGTCTTAGTACATGATGATTTTGTAGAACTCTTTGAAGACATTGCCCCTCAGGTTCCATCTGTGAAAGCGGTGGTTCAATTAACAGATGAAGAGAGTGCAAAATCCACAAAGCTTGCGACACTTGGCGAATATGAAGCGTTACTTGCAGAGTCTTCTGAACAATATGACTTCCCTGATTTCGATGAGAATTCTGTAGCTACAACCTTCTATACAACCGGCACAACCGGAAACCCTAAAGGGGTCTTTTTCTCACACCGACAACTGGTACTGCACACACTTAATGCTGCTGTCACCATGGGGGCATACGACGCACTTCCACTGCTTCGTTCTGATGACGTCTACATGCCTATGACGCCTATGTTCCACGTTCACGCATGGGGCATTCCATACGTAGCAACAATGAAAGGCATTAAGCAGGTATACCCGGGTCGTTATGAGCCAAACAAACTGGTCCGCCTATACCGCGAAGAGGGTGTAACCTTCTCGCACGGTGTTCCTGCTGTGCTCCAGATGATCCTTGAGTCTGAAGAGGCCAAAACAACCGATCTATCGCGTTGGAAATTAATGACCGGAGGAAGTGCTCCGACACTTGGCCTAGCAAATGCTATGGCTGCCAAAGGAATTAAATTCCATACCGGATACGGCATGTCCGAAACCTGTCCTCTACTGACCATAACCTACCTGCACTCCGATACACGTGAATTGTCTATCGAAAACCAGATGAGCACGCGTATCAAAACAGGCGTTCCAATGGGTCTTGTTGACCTGCGCATCGTTGACCCTAATGGCAACGATGTTCCGCACGATGGCGAAGCTATGGGCGAAGTAGTGGTTCGTGCACCTTGGTTAACACAAGGGTATGTAAAAGAGCCCGAACGAAGCGAAGAGCTGTGGAGTAACGGCTGGCTGCATACCGGAGATGTCGGCTCAATTGATGGTCGCGGTTTCTTGCAGATCAAAGACCGTATCAAAGATGTCATCAAAACTGGCGGCGAGTGGATATCTTCCTTAGAACTTGAGAATCTGATTAGCCAACACCCAGCTGTGAACGAAGTCGCTGTAGTTGGCATACCAGATGAAAAGTGGGATGAGCGCCCGCTTGCACTCATCGTAGCTGCTGCCGATACAACTATAGAGCCAACTGAAATCCAACAACACTTAATGCAGTTTGTAGAGAGTGGCCGAATAAATAAATGGGCTATTCCTCAACAGGTTAAGATTGTTGAGTCGATTCCGAAAACAAGTGTCGGTAAAATCGACAAAAAGGTAATACGGGCAAACGTATAACAACGGCAAACTAGACAATATGAATTCAGTGCAATCAATACCCGAAGACAACCTACTGGGTATCCCCACAGAGGTCGCAGAAGGCATCTACCAAATTCGGTTACCTCTACCCTTTGCACTGGATCATATTAACGTTTACCTAGTGGAAGATTACGACGGGTGGATCCTTGTTGATACAGGCATAAAAAGCGAAAAGTCGCAAAAAATTCTAGAAAACATCCTAGAAAAGCTGCCTGAATCAAGACCTTTAAAGGCCGTACTAGCCACTCATGCTCATGTAGACCACATCGGTGTAGCAGGTTGGATCTGTGAAAAATGGAAAGTACCTCTTTGGGTAAGCAAACCCGAATACGATGGAATAAATCAATTTTTAGCAATGAATCCCTCTGAAGATGCTGACCTATCAAGCAGTCTCAATGAGTTTTACCATCAAGGAGGTATTCCTGAGTCTGAGTACGAGCTAATCATAAAAGGATTATTGGGTTTTCAACGGGCCTTTTATCCACTCCCAAGCAATTACGTTGAACTTGAATCAGGCACGATCACAATCAAAAACGAGACCTGGGACATTTTTGTAAATGATGGCCACACCGTAGCCCACGTATCACTGTTCAACCGAGATAGAAATATACTGATCTCAGGAGACCAGGTACTTGCCAGAATAAGCTCTAATGTAAGCGTTCGATTTGGTGATGCCAAAGGCAATCCATTAAAAACTTGGATCGATGGACTACTTGAGCTTAAAGCATTGCCATCTAGTACACTCGTGCTGCCTTCCCATGAAAAATCTATGACCAATCTTTCAGCTCGAATCGATGAGCTAGTCAACGGTTATCTTGAAAACGCAAACAAAATCACTCGCTTTTGTAAAACACCAAGTACCGTTGAAGAGCTGTTAAGAGCACTGTTTCCTCGCGGTCTTTCTCCGTTCGAACACCACCTTGCTTATGGAGAAACGAGGTCATACATCAACTATCAAATTGCACAGCAGAAACTTGAAGTGATTGGTGGTGAGAGCGACATTCCTCTATACGTTGCCATTTAACTTTTAGCTCTAAACGTATGCGGCGAAACGCCAGTCCAGTTCTTGAACGCCCTAGAGAATGAAGGCGCGTCAGAAAAGCCAAGCATTATTGAAATGTTTTGGATTGAGTATTTTTTCTGGCCAAGTAGTGTAATTGCTTGATCCAGCCTCACGCGATCTTTAATGGATTGGAAACTACTCTTTTCATCCGCAAGTTTGCGTCTTAAAGTTCGGGAAGTTAGGTACAGCCCTTTCGCCAAATTCTCAATTGATGCATCAGCAAACCCAACCCGCACCAAATAGTCATAGGTTTTTTTAGTAAATGTTTGCTGATACGCCTGCTTTGTAAACCAGTCGTACGGTAAGCGCCTTATGTATTGATCCAAACTACCTTCATCTTGAACGATAGGAAGTGACATCTGACTGCGCTTAAAAACCAAAGCATTAGCGGTTTTATTAAACACAACTGGACAGGGGTACATGAGCTGATATTCAGAAAAATACTGCTGTTCCGAAAATGCAAATTCAATAACTTTAAGATTTATTGTTTTCCCGACTAACCAACTACCAAATCGATGCCAAACCATCAGATAAAACTCCTCTAAAGTGTGACCAGTGTAGTGGTCACTTGGATCGACTTTCAGTGTTAGGCGCACCCACTCAGCATCCTCCTCTATATCCAGTTTCATTGCGCTACTAGTAAGCACATAAAAGTCACATAAATATCGCAATAAAGAGCCAAGATCAGGTAAGTGAACGGCGTGTTTAGCCATTAGCATGAACAAGCCAAACCTGGCTTTTTTATTGGCCATTCCCATAAACTCATCATCCATGGAACGCCAAATAGACAAAATAAAACGGGAAAATTGCGTTGGCGTAACACGTGACAACCGACTAGTAAGAAGACGGGGATTTATACCCGCCTTACTGAGTAACATTGGCACATCAATACTCGTATCATCCAAAGCGCTTATCAATTCATGAACGAAGTGAATGGAGATAGTTTGCTGAACAGATTTCATGCTTTTTCTATTCCGTAATAAGTGAGCAATTATTTTATATAAGCATGTCCGTTTTTGCTAATTTATGATCTGTTTTTGCAATTCTAACCCCTATTAACATCCGTAAAATGTGTCCTTTGTAACAATTCAAAGTCGGAGTTTTTCATGCAAGAAGTAGTTTTTCTAAGCGCTGCCCGTACAGCTATCGGTACCTTTGGCGGCTCTTTTAAGGATCAAGCACCAACACAACTTGGGGCACTTGTGATAAACGAAGCGATTAAACGCGCTGGCGTAGAAAGCTCTGACATCGAACAGGCTGTCATAGGAAATGTGACCCATAGTGAAGCTGCAGATATGTACATGTCGCGCGTGGCTGCTATCGGCGCAGGCATCCCAGAAACAACACCTGCACTAACAGTAAACCGCCTTTGCGGTAGTGGATTACAGGCAATTCTAACTGCAGCCCAACAGATTCAATTAGGCATTTGCAAAACAGTGGTCGCTGGCGGTGCCGAATCGATGAGCCGAGTTCCATACCACCTTCCTTCGGCACGTTTTGGACAACGTATGGGGGATGGAATAATGGTTGATGCAATGGTGGGAGCACTCACCTGTCCCATCAATAAAGTACACATGGGTGTCACTGCAGAGAATCTTGCAGAAAAATACAACATCTCCCGTGAAGAGCAGGATCAACTGGCAGTCACAAGCCATAATCGAGCTCAGAAGGCGATAGAAAATGGCTTCTTCAAAGAGCAGATCGTACCGGTAACATTGAAAACCCGTAAAGGTGAACAACTATTCGATACCGATGAGCATGTTCGCCACAACTGCGCATTAACTGACATGAGCAATTTAAAACCTGTATTTAAACGTGAGGGTACGGTAACTGCAGGTAATGCATCGGGACTGAATGATGCGGCAGCTGCTGTAGTCATGATGTCTGCAGAAGAGGCTCAGCGTCGCAACCTAAAACCGATGGCACGACTGGTCGATTACAGCGTTGCTGGTGTAGACCCAGCCTACATGGGAATTGGTCCAGTGCCTGCGATTCAACAGATCCTTGCGCGCCAGAACCTTTCTGTAGATGACATCGATCTATATGAAGTCAATGAAGCCTTTGCAGCACAGGCTTTGGCTGTTGCTAAAGAGCTAAAACTACCTATGGATCGTCTAAATCCAAACGGAAGCGGGATATCTCTAGGACACCCAATTGGTGCGACGGGCGCCATCATCACGACAAAAGCACTTTACGAACTTGAGCGCACCCAAGGCCGCTTTGCAATCATTAGCCTATGTATCGGTGGCGGCCAAGGAATAGCTGCACTAATAGAACGAACTTAATCAATTTTCGCTCGACACTATCACCCTTGAAGTGTCTTTAGGCGGGTGAATTTCACCCGCCATTTTTTATAAGGTAAAAGAACGATGTATACAGGCGAACATATCCAAGTTATTCAACGCAAAGACTCTATAATTGAGCTTGTCATCAACTCGAATAATGCAAGTGTAAACACATTAAGCGCCGCTGTTTTATCTGAACTGAAAACTGCGATTCAAACGATCAAATCTGAAAGCAGTGCGCTGGGCTTAATTATTCGCAGCAGTAAATCTTCCTTTGTTGTAGGTGCAAATATACTTGAGCTAATCGAGCTACAGAAACAGCCGAAGGCTGCAATACTTGAGATGCTTGACGAAACCCATGCCCTTTTTAATTCAATTGAAAACCTGCCATTCCCAACAGTCAGTATCATTAACGGCATGGCGCTGGGCGGTGGTTTAGAGATCGCTTTAACTACCGATTTTCGTGTAGCTACCCAGGACGCACTTATTGGTCTACCCGAAATTACTCTAGGTCTCTGCCCAGGCTGGGGTGGAAATATTCGAGTTGCTCGATTAGCTGGAGCAGACAAGGCTTTTGAGATGATCCTATCTGGCAGACCATTAAAGGCAGATAAAGCCCGTGAGATAGGATTAGTTGATGCGATTGTTGATGATGCGGGAATTGAAACCGCCAACTCACTAATCTTAAGCAGCAACAAGCAAAAGACAGAGAGTCAACGTCTGCGTAAACACCTAGCATCAGAACAAACCAGTGAAGCCATCAAAGCTGCAGCTCTAAATAAATTTGGATCCCAGTTGGATGCAAATACACCCGCTGCAAATGAGATCATCGAACTAATCAGTAACACAGCTCAATTAGACTTCACTTCAGCACTCGAGGCTGAGGCTCAGTGCTTTGCAACTTTGATGCAATCCGATGCCGGCAAGGCATTAAGCGGCCTCTTTGCGAGTGATCAATTCATTAAAACTCAAGCTAAACGTTTTGCGAAAGCAGGCGGTTCTGTAAGCAAGGGTGCAGTTATTGGCGCCGGCGTCATGGGCGGTGGTATTGCATACCAGTCTGCAATCAGCGGCATTCCGGTTGAGATGAAAGACATCAACGAACCTGCATTAGATCTCGGTGTTTCGACAGCAACCGTACTACTCGATCGCCAAATTAAGAAGGGTAAGCTATCCGAAGCACAGAAGATTGAAACACTCACTAAAATCAATCCAACGCTCGATTACGAAGGCTTTGGTGATGTCGATATGGTTGTTGAAGCTGTGGTCGAAAATCCAAAAGTTAAAGCGATGGTATTGAGTGATGTAGAGAGTGTGTTAAGGGATGACGCTGTACTCTCTTCGAATACATCAACCATCTCAATTACAAGCTTGGCAGAATCGCTTAAGCGTCCAGAGCAATTTTGCGGTATGCACTTTTTCAATCCCGTACATGCGATGCCTCTAGTTGAAGTTATTCGCGGCAAAAAAACCAGCGAAGCAACAGTTGCTCGTGCAGTAAATTACGCACTCGCCATGGGTAAGAAACCTATTGTTGTAAATGATTGTCCAGGCTTTCTAGTTAACCGAATTCTATTTCCCTACTTCAATGCATTTAACCGCCTACTTCTAGATGGCGCAGATTTCGAGCAGATTGATCGTGTAATGGAGACGTTCGGCTGGCCGATGGGACCTGCTTACCTTGCCGATGTTGTTGGCATCGATGTGTTAGTACATGCTGATCAGGTTCTACAGCAAGGCTTCCCTGATCGCATGGGGCATGACGGTACTGTAATTGCTGAGTCGTTGCTTGCAAAAGGTGAGCTAGGACAGAAGAGTGGCTCAGGCTTCTATAGTTATGGCAAAGATGAAAATGGTAATCGTTTCAAACGTCCAGCAGAAAGCACGCTTACGCTCATTTCAGAGCATGCATCGGATCAGCGCAGCTTTACCGATCAAGAGATCATTGATCGCCTCATGATTCCTTTGTGCATGGAAACCGTTCGCTGCTTAGAAGATGGAATCGTCTCATCTGCAGCCGAAGCAGATATGGGTTTAATACTCGGACTAGGCTTTCCAAAATTCCGAGGCGGTGCGCTACGTTATATCGACCTAGTAGGCATTAAAGAGTTCCAAGCAAAGGTAGTGCAATATGCCTCGCTAGGCGCGCTATACCAAACAACTGAAAGCTTCATCGCTCGCGCGACCGAAAACAGAACATTTTACTAATAGGAGTATTATCCATGAGTGACTACCAACACCCACAAGATGATGCACTTTTCGTACTCAATGAAGTGATTGGGTTTGATCAGCTTTGCAATACGATTGGCGCTGAAGAGTGCAACTCCGAATTAGGCGCTATAGTTTTAAACGAAGCAGGAAAACTAGGCAGCCAACTATTGGCACCATTAAACTCTATTGGTGATAAAAACCCACCAAAACTGGACTCTAACGGCGTCCAAGAGACAGCGGGATATAAAGAGGCGTATGCACAATTTGTAGAAGGCGGATGGAACGGCCTCACCTCTAAAGAGGAGTACATGGGTCAAAATCTACCCAATGTATTAGGTACCGCTGTGAACGAAATTTGGCAGAGCGCCAATCTAGCATTTGCACTTTGCCCTCTACTAAACCAGGGTGCTGTTGCAGCAGTAACAGAACACGCTTCCGAAGAACTTAAAGCAGAGTTCCTAGAAAAAATGGTTACAGGTGAGTGGACGGGCACCATGAACCTTACAGAACCAGATGCAGGTTCAGATCTGGCTGCCATTCGATCAACAGCAACACCTATGGGCGATCACTACCTAGTTAAAGGTCAAAAAATCTTCATCACCTGGGGCGATCACCAGATGACAGATAATATTGTCCACTTGGTATTAGCACGCCTTCCAGATGCTCCAGCAGGCGTAAAAGGGATTTCACTATTCTTAGTGCCTAAGTTTCTTAAAGACGCGTCGGGTAATTACACACAACGAAATGATGCACATGCCATAGCCCTTGAGCACAAGCTAGGCATCCACTCTAGTCCAACTTGTGTCATGAGTTTTGGTGATCAGGGCGGCGCAGTGGGTTACCTAATTGGGGAAGCAAACAAAGGCTTAGCGTACATGTTCACAATGATGAATCACGCTCGCCAATCTGTCGGATTACAGGGCCTTTCAATCGCTGAGCGCGCTCGCCAACAATCTGTTAGCTATGCCCGCGATCGTATCCAAGGCCGCTCAAAAAATGGCGACAAACTTGCCATCATCGAATTTCCTGATGTTCGTCGCATGCTTCTGATGCAAAGAGCTGCAACTGAGGCGATGCGCGCATTTGTCCTTGAAGCAGCTGCAGAGATTGATCGTGCACACCACGACGCGGACAACATAGAAGCCCAAAAGCGCGTTGAACTATACACACCTATTGTTAAAGGCTGGATGACTGAACTTGCCCAGGAGGTATGCTCACTTAATGTGCAGATTCATGGCGGCATGGGCTTCATTGAAGAGACAGGTGCCGCGCAACACTTTAGAGATGCACGAATTCTTCCAATATACGAAGGAACAACTGGAATCCAGGCGCTTGATTTAGTGGGACGCAAAACGCTTCTAGATCAGGGCGCTACAGTGAACAACTTCCTAGCAGAAGTGTTAAATACAGCACAAGAAACTGCCCAAGTTGAGGGTTTATCTGTAATCGGGGAAGCGCTTGCCAACTCAGTGAAAGAGGCTCAAGCCGCTGTAAAAGCTATAACAGCATCAGATCTAAACCAGGGTGCGGCCGTTAGCTTCGATTACCTCATGGGCATGGGTTACCTTTGCGGCGGGTGGATGCTTGCGCGCTCGGCTACGGCAGCAAAAACGAGCTCAACCGACAGCTATTCTAGCGACTTTATTGCAGCTAAGTTAGCTACCGCTCAATTCTACATAGAGTATCTACTTCCACGTGCTCAAACCCACCTAGGTCTGGCACAAAAAGGTCTTAACTCCCTATTTAAGTTCGAAATCAGTCAATTTTAAATTTCAGACTTAAATCTTTTGCCCTGTCACAGCAGGGCATTTTTTTGTCTAAAAAGCGCTCTAATACCAATGGATAATATTATCTAAGCATCTGAAAAATATGCATTTATTTAAATTGTGTCACAAATGTTGAAAAGACCGCCCCGCAAAACACAATTCGTCGCATTCTCTTAATAGTTACGACAAGCTTACTACTTAACCTTGGATGAAAAGCTAGAACCACTAAATGAAGTGGAAACCAAGGGATAATAAAAGTAATGGCTTCAAATCAGTCAGAATTCATTCTCCAGACCAAAAATTTGACGAAAGAGTTTAAAGGCTTTACCGCCGTCTCTGATGTTAACTTGAATGTTAAACGCGGCAATATCCACGCGCTTATTGGTCCAAACGGAGCAGGTAAAACCACAGTATTCAACCTGCTGACTAAGTTCCTTCAGCCAACTTCGGGCGTCATTACATTCAATGGGCATGACATTACTCGAAAAGAGCCAGCTGAGATTGCGCGAATGGGTATTATCCGCTCATTCCAAATCTCTGCAGTTTTTCCACACCTGACGGTACTTGAGAATGTCCGTGTTGCTTTGCAGCGTAAAGAGGGGCACAGCATGCACTTCTGGCGCTCAGAAAAAATTCTTAACGGCCTTAATGACCGTTGCATGGAACTACTGGAATCAGTAGGTCTTAAAGAGTTTGCAAACACAGTTACGACTGACCTGGCATACGGCCGTAAACGCGCCCTAGAAATTGCCACAACACTCGCACTAGATCCTGAATTGATGCTCCTTGATGAACCAACTCAGGGTATGGGACATGAGGATGTTGGTCGCACTACGGATCTAATCAAACAGGTAAGCAAAAATCGCACGATTCTTATGGTTGAACATAACCTCAAGGTAGTTTCGACCCTAGCCGATCAAATAACCGTTCTGCAACGCGGCCAGATCCTTACAGAGGGTAATTACGCAACTGTATCTGCAGATCCACAAGTTCGCGAAGCCTACATGGGCCGCGAAGCAGATGCAGCAGGAGCACACTAATGAGCCATAGTCATCGAGAAAAGATTCGCATTAGCAACCTTCACGCTTACTACGGTGAAAGTCACATCCTGCACGGTATCGACCTTCATGTTATGGAGGGAGAGCTTGTCACCCTGTTAGGGCGCAATGGTTCAGGGCGCTCTACAACCTTAAAAGCGATCATGAACCTGGTAGGCAAACGTAGCGGTCAGATCGTCATTAATGGCAATGAAACCATCAACATGGCTTCACACCGCATTGCCCATTTGGGACTTGGCTACTGTCCCGAAGAGCGTGGCATCTTCGCAAGCTTGAACGTAGAGGAAAATTTGATGCTTCCTCCAAATGTTCGCTCTGGCGGGATGAGCGTCGATGAAATTTTTGAGATGTTCCCTAACCTATATGAGCGCCGAATGAGTCAGGGCACGCGCTTATCAGGTGGTGAGCAGCAGATGCTTGCGCTTGCTCGCATTCTAAGAACAGGTGCCAACATCCTTCTACTTGATGAAATCACTGAAGGTCTTGCACCGGTTATTAACGACAAACTTGCCGATGTTCTTGTACAGCTTAAAGAGCGCGGCTTAACAATTTTGCTTGTTGAACAAAACTTCCGCTTTGCGGCTCCGATAGCTGACCGTCACTACGTGATGGAGCACGGACACATAGTTGAAGAGATTCAAGCAGATGAATTGGAAGCAAAAACAGAGCTTCTAAACAGCTACCTAGGCGTCTAATTAAACAGCCGAAGATAGTCAGATAACAAAAAAATCCAATGTGGAGAAAAGATGATGCGTAAAACACTACTCGCTTCAATGATCGCAGCTAGCATGGCAGCAACAGCGACTGCAGCAACTGTAGACGGCAAAGTTAAAATCGGTGTAATTGGCGACATGGGCGGCATATACGCTGACGTTGGCGGCAAGGGTATGACCGAAGCTACTCAGATGGCTATCGATGATTTCGGTGGCAAAGTTCTTGGTCAGCCAATCGAACTTGTTTCAGCAGATTCACAGCTTAAGCCAGACGTTGCCTCTTCAATCGTTCGTAAGTGGGTTGAAGACGAAGGCGTAGACACCATCGGCGGCCTAGTATCTTCAGCTGTAACAGGCGCTGTAACTCAGGTGACTTCTGCGAACAAAAACATCGCACTGATCACTGGTTCAGCTTCACACTCTTTCACAGCTAAAGCAGGTGTTTGTTCTCCATACATCGCTCACTGGACATACAACGTAGCAGCTCTTGCAAACGGTACTGTTAAGAACATGGTTGCTGCAGGCAAGAAGAAGTGGTTCTTCATCACTGCTGACTACTCTTTCGGCCACGCGCTTGAAGGTGTTTCTAGCGGCGTAATCAAAGCGAACGGCGGTGAAGTAGTAGGTGCAGTTCGTGCTCCACTAGGTACAACAGACTTCTCTTCTTACGTACTACAGGCTCAGGCTTCTGGCGCTGAAGTTGTAGCACTTGCTAACGCAGGTAACGACACAACTAACGCTCTAAGAGCTGCTATCGAGTTCGGTCTAACAGAACAGTCTGATATCGCAGGTCTGCTTGTTTTCGCAACAGATACTAAAGCGATGGACGGCAATGTTGCTAAAGGCATGCGTCTAACAACTGGTTTCTACTGGGATATGGACGAGCAGACTCGTGAATGGAGCAACCGCTTCAAAGCGATCCACGGCTCAATCCCAACAATGGTTCACGCAGGTGCTTATTCAGCAACTATGAACTACCTGAAAGCTGTTGAAGCAGCAGGTACCGACGATGCTGACGCTGTTATGGCTAAGATGAAGTCTGCTAACCCAACTGACTTCTTCGCTCGTAACGCGTCTCTACGTGGCGACGGTCGTATGGTTCACGACATGCTTCTAGTAGAGATCAAAGATCCTGCAAACCGTAAATCTGAAGATGACATCTACGACATCGTAAAAGTTATCCCAGGTAACGAAGCTTACAACCCAATGAACCCAGAGTGTGATTTCTCTGCTAAGTAATTGCGGTTAAATAAAGGGGGAGTGCTTGGCGCTCCCCATCTTTCAGTTTGAGATCGGTAATAGCATGTTCGATATCAATATTATGGCGTTAAGCGGGCAACTGCTGGTAGGACTGATAAACGGTTCTTTCTACGCCCTTTTAAGTTTAGGTCTTGCCATCATTTTTGGTCTGTTGCGAATCATCAACTTCGCTCAGGGCGCAATGTATATGCTTGGTGCTTTTGCTGCGCTATTAGCATTCAAATGGACCGGTTTGAATTACTGGGCAGCACTTGTTGTCGTGCCAGTAACTGTCGGTGTATTGGGCATACTTATCGAACGTTTCTTAATCCGTCCGATCGCTAATTTAGACCATCTATACAGTCTACTTTTAACCTTCGGTATCGCTCTCATGCTGCAGGGTACTTTTACCCACATATTCGGTTCATCTGGTCAGGGCTACCCTGTGCCAGCTGAACTAAAAGGCGGTATTAAACTACCGTTCATGTACCTGCCTACTTACCGCGCTTGGATCATTGTTGCATCAGTTGTGGTCTGCCTAGGCACCTGGTTCATGATTGAAAAGACCAAACTTGGAGCTTACCTTCGCGCAGGTACTGAGAACCCTAAACTCCTTCAAGCCTTTGGTATTAACGTACCCTTGATGGTCACACTAACCTTTGGTTTTGGTGTGGCTCTAGCTGGTTTAGCCGGTGTTCTTGCAGCACCTGTCTACTCTGTATCACCGGATATGGGCTCTAGCATTTTGATTATTGTATTTGCCATCGTAGTCATTGGTGGCATGGGCTCCATCGGTGGCGCTATCGCTACCGGTTTAGGCATGGGGGTTGTTGAAGGTCTAACTAAATACTTCTACCCAGAAGCATCCACTACAGTCATTTTTGTTGTGATGATGCTGGTTCTGATGTTTAAACCTGCTGGTTTATTTGGAAAAGAGGCATAACAGATGAATACCAATATTCGAAATCTAATTATTGCCGTAGTAGTGCTTGGCGTGGCGCCCTACCTACTCTACCCAGTTTTTTTGGCTAAACTTCTCTGCTTTGCGCTATTTGCAGCCGCATTCAATCTACTTCTTGGTTATGCTGGCATCCTCTCTTTTGGCCACGCAGCCTTCCTAAGTACCGGCGGCTACATTACCGGATGGGCGATGATGAATCTTGGCGTATCAACTGAGATTGGTATTCTTATGGGTACCCTAGCTGGCGCACTACTTGGGGCAATTTACGGCAAATTGGCAATCAAGCGCGAAGGCATCTACTTTGCAATGGTTACCCTTGCTCTCGCTCAGTTAACCTTCTTCGTATACCTGCAATCTGATTTCACAGGTGGCGAGAACGGCATGCAGGGCATTCCCCGCGGTAACCTCTTTGGCCTCATCGACCTTACAGATAATGTCGCGATGTACTACACGGTCGCTGTCATCTTCCTGATTGGGTTTGCGATCATTCAGCGTACTGTGCACTCGCCTTTTGGCCAGGTTCTTAAAGCTATCCGCGAGAACGAGCCACGTGCAATCTCTCTGGGATACAACGTTAACAACTACAAGTGGCTGGCATTTATTATCTCATCTGCACTTGCAGCACTAGCGGGTTCAACCAAGACTATTGTCTTCAACCTAGCGTCACTTACCGATGCTCACTGGCACATGTCGGGTGAAGTTATCCTGATGACTCTAGTTGGTGGTGTAGGCACTCTCATGGGACCAGTGGTGGGGGCAGGTGTCATAGTAACAATGCAAAACTACCTATCTACAGGCGACCTAGGTAACTACATTCACATCATTATGGGTGCGGTGTTTGTTATCTGTGTACTTGCATTCCGCGCAGGTATTGTTGGCCAATTCAAAAAATTCAAAGAGCGTAACTTCTAACAATTTAAGTTACTCTCACAAGGGCTGACATTTTGTCGGCCTTTTTTATCTATTAAGACTAGGATATATCAATGCTCTACCTTGAAGACCTGAATGCCGGAGATAGATTTGAGAGTGAAAGCTATGAGATCACTGATGAAAATATCGTAGCCTTTGCTGAGCACTATGACCCACAACCCTTCCATCTATCAGATGAATCTGCGCAGGACTCCTTCTTTGAGAGCCTTGCAGCAAGTGGCTGGCAGGTGGGTTCTATCACTATGCGTCTGATTGCCAAATCCTTGCCGATTGCCTCAGGGGTTATTGGTGGTGGAGTCACCCTTCGCTGGCTAACACCAACGCGTCCTGGAGATGTACTACACGTTGAGACAGAAATTTTAGAGGTGATCCCTTCGAAGTCGAAACCAGATCGCGGTGTGGTGAAGATTCATGCTAAAACCATCAACCAGCATGGGGAAACACGCCAAACATTTGATAGCTCGCTATTGGTATTTCGCACCAGCGCGGGAGTGAAAGGCGGAATTTTCGCTCCAAAATAGTCAACTAATTTAAATGAGCAATCAACCAGATGTGGCATAGCGAAACGACCACCGTTAGATGAGTTCTCAATCTCCGATAATCGCCATCTTCAATCTGAGTATGATCCCAGGCCCACCAAACCAAAAAGGCAATTAACCCAACCCACAAACCTAAATAGAGGGGGAGTAAAAGTGCCAACCAGGCTAAAAGTGAAGGGAGCATGCAAATGGCCAAACGAGCATCAGAAGCAAAGTTGCTATCCCGCATAGCAACTCCCCAGTGAATCCCTCCTAAAAACGAGAGGATCACAGCGGAATAACTCATAAAAGCCGATACAGACGCTGCATCTTCAAACTGAAAAGCCAATCCGACGAAAGGGATCAACCCGGCATAACCCAGACGGTGTGCTAACTTAATCACGCGAAATACTCTTAACTGTTTCTATGAGTTACGCAGCTGTCGGTATTCAGGATCTTATTCGATATTCTGTATCTGAATATAGAATAATAAATTAAAATACATATATATCGGCAACTTAATAAAATACGATTCGTATTTTTTAGTTTTTACCCACCATTTAACCCACCAACAGGATTGCCGTTACCAATCCATTGAGTTACAACTAGTGTCATACAATAGAATACCAATTCGCCTACAACCGCACCAAGCACCTAGCACAAAGAACTGAGATGATGCAGCGCTGGGCTGACTATTTGGATGAATTAAAAAATGCAGCTAGATGATTTAACACCTCTCGCAGTCTACTGTGAAAAAGAAAAGCTGATCTACCGCCAAGTTCTGGCTAAAGCTTTAGCTGGCAAAGTTGAGCTTTACTATGTTTTCGATCGTTGGGCCGAAGTCACTTACGTACTCGAAGAGGACTTCTGCAACGGCACTGTAACTGATAAAAACTTCCGCGAGGCACCTAGCTTTATTGAGCATGCGTACAACATTTGCGATTTCATTCTACTCACCGATGGTTATCTGAAAGGCTTATGGAAAGCCGAAAATGAAGGCAACAACAGACTCTACTTTGAAGAGCTTTTTGATCTTGGCACCCCAGACGGTTATGTACTGACGAGTTTAAATCGTGAAGCCGATGATGAGGCCATCACTGACAATCTATTTATCAATCCAAACCCATCTACTTCCAATGCTAATGACCGCGCCCCAGGGATTGCACCAGAAAAACCCTCTACAACTGCATTAAAGGTTATTGGTTTGCTAATGCATCATCTGGCTAAAAGCCCCAAATACGCTTCAGGCACAACCCCCAATAAGAGCCAAATTAAAGAGCTGTTATTAGAACTAGCCGTTGAACTGGATATTAACAATTACGGCCTTAGCAAAGTCGATGAACGCCTTTTAGCTGAAGCCATGAAGTACCTGGAGACACAAAAGAACTAATTAGGAAATTCCCCACCTGGGGAATCCTCTTCCCCCACCTGTGAGGGAGCAAAACCCTCGATTTCTTTTAATCAAACCTCGCCAAGACGGCGAGCAAATTAACTGATTAAAGGAAACACAAAATGAAAACTACACTTCTCAAATTAACAGACGTAATTGCCGCTACTGGCCTATCACGTTCGTACATCTACCATCTTGCTAAACAAGGTGCATTCCCTAAACCAATCAAACTTAGCGAACGCTCAAGCGCTTGGGTGCAATCAGAATTAGAAGCATGGATTGATAGCCGCATCGCCCTTCGTAATCAGGAGGTAGCGTAATGAACTCTCTAAACACTAACATTATCGCAACCAAAGCGGATCTCGAACTAGCAGACCACAATCAGACTGAAATGCTAGAAGGCAAACATGACTCAATGATCGCAGAACTGATCATCAAAGAGCATGGCGAAAACATTGTCTTCGATAACAGCAAAAAACAATGGCGTGTCTTTAGTAATGGAGCCTGGATTGGGGCTGAAGATGCACGACGAATGCTTATAGCCTTCCACAAGGAGATCATCTCTAACATTGCTGATTACAAGTACCCGCATCTGAACATTGTGGATGAGAAATGGCTTACCAGCGCGATGAACACCAGCAAGATCGCCGCTGTACGCAAAATAGTTGAAGAGGAAAAAGCACTTAGTATGGATAAGCTAGATGCTGACCACAATCTGATTGGCATTCAAGATCGGGTGTACGACATTGCTGAAGGCTCGAGTAGACCAGCCCTCGCTAGTGATCTTGTCATGAAGTCACTAGGTACAAGCTTCGATCCTGACGCCAAATGCCCTAAATGGGAAAGCTTCCTAAAGACAGCAATGCAAGGTGATCAAGAGATGATCAACTATCTACAATGTCTTGTTGGGTACTTCTTAACTGCCAGTACTCAAGAGCAGGAGATCTACTACTTATACGGAACCGGCGCTAACGGAAAATCGACATTCCTTGACCTAGTTAAGACTCTACTTGGCAATTACGGCGTTAAGCTATCCTCTGACAGTTTCATGAAGAAGCGCAGTGGAACGCTTAACCTAGGCGCTCAAGCAAGCCTGGCAATGCTCGCTGGGGCTCGACTTGCCATAACAGATGAAACTGGTGAAAACGCAACATTTGATGCACAAATGCTGAAATCCATCTCAGGTGATGATGAGGTAACAGGACGCTTCCTACGTTCAAACCCGATCACGTTCAAATCAACTACCAAAGTGGTTATGTACGGTAATGACAAACCACACGCTAATATGAATGACGAAGGCTTCTGGCGCCGATTCCGATACATTAAGTTCGAACACGTCGTACCTAAAGCAGATCGAAATCCCAACCTCCTTGCGGAGCTCAAGAATGAGTTACCAGGCATTCTTAACTGGGCCCTTAAAGGGTTGTCAGAATGGCAAGAAAATGGTCTACAAACACCCCAGAAGATCTTGAAAGACGGAAACGACTACAGAGAGAGTCAAGATACAGTATCCGACTTTTTAAAGAGAAACACTCAAGAGAAGCTAGGTAGCAGACTGCCGATCAAACAACTCTTCGACCGTTACAACGAGTGGTGCGAAACCAACCTTAAACCCGCTGAGTCCAAACAAGGCTTTAGCAAGCGAGCACGTTGGTACTTCGAGACCTATATGAAAGGCAAAGTTAAAGATTTCCGAACTAACAAAGATCGAGGCTATGAGGGTGTTCAACTCTGCTAAGAGTTGGATCTAGGTGACAGGTGTGACACGAGTGACACGAGTGACAGCAATTTACAGTTAACTTTTTTGTGAAGTACAAGCTGGAAATTGCCGCCACTCCACCTACAGCCGACACCATCTAAATGCAGCCTTTATTTATTATTTAAATAACATATAAAAAGCCTTTTATAACAATGGTTTAAATCTATTTTCACATATCAAATCAATCGATTTTTATTCTTAAAATCGATTGCAACCATAGGATTTTAAAAATGACCACAATTACCGAACTTGGGCAGAACATCAAAGAACTAAAATCTAACGAACGCGTAAACGTTCAGATTAGCAAACAAACGAACGATAACTTGCCTCCCTACCTTATTGTAGGCAATGGAAGATCAAGCAAAGAGTATCCGGAACATATAGTGATAGATACCTTTAGAGTAATGAGTAATTTGAGCCCGGACCTCAGATGGCTCTTCATCAACTTAAAAGACATCTTGGTAACTCAAAATATCAATAACAGTTACCCAAAACGAAGGGTAGAGAATCCAAACTTAATCATCCTAGAGAAGAATCAAGACAACGAGCTGCACAAGAGTATAAAAAAGAAGATGAGTGAAAACGGCAATCGCAGGAAACTAGAGGAGCAAGGGGTACTGAAGCAAGTAAAGCCAGGTACTTACATGCTCAATCCACATATGTTTATACCATCTGAAGACTTTAAAAGAATTGCACAGATATGGAAGGACATGCCAACTAAATCATAACCCTCACACCCCTAGTGGTCAGATTTACCCCGTGTCGTTGCGTCGGAACTAGAAGCACCCGAGCGAAGCGAAGTGCTTCGATGTTCCGTAAGCAAAAGACTAAGGGGTAAAGATGACGAAGCCTCGGCAGAGGCTGAGAACGTTCTTATGGCTACGCCATCATTCTAAAGAAATCAAAAACACTCCCCTAGTTCCTGTTCATAAAACTAGGGAGTAAATATCTGATGCCGAGCAAGCACTATTTTTAATGGTGCTTGTGAAGGTATCCAGCAAGCGTAGCGCGGTAGCTAGGTGTGATTCATCCCCTAGTTCACAGATTCATGCCAACTCGTAAACCTCAGCCATTTGATATGCGTATGGGGGGGTATGTGTAGTAAATATATTTTTTCTATAAGTAATACCTCCAGAATAAACGCGAGCAATTTGCCGTATAGCGGTTCTGGTTGGCACTGAAGGGGAACTAGGGAGTAATGGTTAGCGAGTATGTTCCGGGGCATATCCCCTAGTTTTGATAACAGTCCTGCATTAATAGTCAGGCAAGATCGTTCCATTTTTCTATAAGAAAAAATTAAAACAAAACTAAACTTAAGAACAAGGAAGTAAGGCTGCCCATCTCGTTACTGAGCGCTGGGGCAGTAGCTGAGTTAGCGAAGCGACACGAAGCTACGTCACTCCATAAGCGCGAAGTATAAGAGATGATGACACTCCGTTAGGAGTGGTAAACGTCGATTGAGGGGTGGCTAGTTCAGTGGCTGTTACCGGCACATAGCAGTCGTTTACAGCTGCGAATTAAATCAGAATCTAGCCAATTAAAACATTGGCAAGCCCCGAATCGCCTTAGATGCTTGAAAGTTGATCAAGTAACACCTTATATGATTCGTTTTCA